>CAYMUY010000041.1:0-37638 GCA_964393825.1 uncultured Thiobacillus sp.
GTTCGGCGTTGCCGCTGGCGATCTCGCGGGCAGCGGTATTGATGGCATCGGTGGCTTCGTGGATGTGGCTGACGATTTCCGACAGGCGCGTGCTGGTACCGTTGGTGGCTTCCTTGAGTTGGCCGAGGAGGCCCTGGTAGTCGGCGTCGATACGCTGGCCGAGATCGCCGGCCGCGAGGGCCTTGAGCACGCGGGCGACGTCGTGCATGCCGTGTTCGCTGCTCTCCAGTAGCCGGTTGATGCCGGTCGCCAGTTGCAGGAAAAACCCCTGTCTACCGGCCAATGCGAGGCGCTGGCTGTAGTCGCCGGCGGCGGCTGCCTCGACCAGGGCGGCGACTTCCTGTTCCGCCGCGACCTCGCCGGTACGGTCGAACCACTGCACGATGGTGCCGAGCCGTTCGCCTCGCGGATCGAATACCGGGTTGGCCACCAGCGCCATGGTGCGGTTGGCGATCTTTACAGTGCTGCGGTGGGAATTCTCGATGCTGGCCAGTATCTCCGCCTGCATGCCCGGGCTGCGATGGTAGTCATCGATACAGGCGCCCATCATATGCTCGGGGTCGAAACCGGGCAGCTGCTTGCGGATGTCGGCGGCGGCATGGCGGAACATGTCCTGTACCGCCCTGTTCATGTAGATGATGCGCCGCGAGTTGTCGGCCATCATCACATTGGCTTCGACGTTGTCGAGGGCGATGCGGATGCGCAGGTTTTCGTTCGCATCGGCGGAGATGCGCGCCACATCCCGCTGCAATTTGTCGCGCAGGTGCTTGAAGCTGTTGGCGACGGCGCCGATTTCGTCATGGCGGTCCACCACGACTTCGTTATCGGCATTGCCGGCGGTGATGGCGTCGATCTCGCCCGAGAGCCGCCGCAGGGGGCGCACGATGGAGGACAGCAGCAGGCGGGCGAAGAGCAGTGCCAGGGCGGTGCCGACGCCACCGATCACCCAGACGGTCATCAGTTGATGGTCGTAAGCCGCCGCCGCCTGGTTGTATTCCGCGCGGGCATAGGAGAGCTGGATGATGAGCAGGGTGTTGAGCTGGCTGCTGATCGGGTCGATGGCGGCATAGAGCGGGCCGATGAGATCATGGAGTTGGCCATCCACCTTGCCGTGACTGCCCTGGAGCGCCTGCTGGACGCGCGTGATTTCGGCATCGGCGGCGGCGAACAGGGGCGCGGTCTGATCGACCAGGGGCTGGTCGTCGGCGCTGATCTCGCCGGCGGTATAGAAGGCCCAGGCGTCCTTGATGGTCTGTCGCGCTTCCGAGATGGCCGCGTGGGCTTCCTCGGCGGTGAGGACGCCGGCGTTGGCCTTGTTGGTGGCATCGATGATGGAGATGGCATAGGCGTCGGCGACGCGCTTCAGGTGACTGAACGGCAGCACGCGGCCGTTGACCACGGTTTCCAGCCCCTGGTTGCTGTGTTTCATGCCGAGGATGCCGGTGCTGCCGACGATGACGATGACCAGAATGATCAGGATGAAAATGGCGATCAGACGGGTCCTGATCGAGAGTTTGGTCAGCCAGGTTTTCATGTGTGCGTTCCTCAGGCCGCGGCAGTTTCGACCAGCGACATTTCCGCGCTGGTCATGAGTTTTTCGATATCCACCACGATGATCATGCGTTCTTCCACCGTGCCGAGGCCGACGATGTAACGGGTATCGAGTATCGAGCCGAACTCCGGCGCCTGATGCAGGTTATCCGCGCTCAACTGGATCACGTCGGAGACGCCGTCGACGACGATGCCCATCACCCGTTTGCCGATATTGAGGATGATGACCACGGTGAACGGGTCATAGGTCGGCTCGCCCAGGTTAAACTTGATCCGCAGGTCGACGATGGGCACGATGATCCCGCGCAGATTGATCACGCCCTTGATGAAGGGCGGCGCGTTGGCGATGCGGGTCACGGCGTCATAGCCGCGTATCTCCTGCACCTTGAGAATGTCGATGCCGTATTCCTCGGAACCCAGGGTGAACGTGAGGAATTCGTTGCATCCGGCACTCCCCAGATTGTCCATGTAGTCCATTCCAGTCTCCTCAAGCCGCGCTCAGGCGGCCAGTTTCCGGTGGCGGTTGGCGAGCCCCAGGCGGGTGACCGCGCCGATATCCAGGATCAGGGCCACGCGTCCGTCGCCCATGATGGTGGCGCCGGAGATGCCTGGTACCTTGCGGTAGTTTTCTTCCAGGCTCTTGATCACCACCTGGTGCTGGCCCAGCAGTTCGTCGACGAACAGCGCGGCCTTGCCGTCCTCGGCCTCGACCACCACCACGATGCCGTGGGTGATGTCCGCGACGCCGGCCAGGTTGAACGTCTCCGCCAGGGGGATCAGGGGCAGGTACTCGCCGCGGATGTGCACCATGCGGGAGTCGCCGGCCAGGGTGCGGATGTCCTCCCGTCGTGGCTGCAGGGATTCGATCACGCTGGTGATCGGCAGGATGAAGGTCTCGCCGCCGACCCCCACCGACATGCCATCGAGGATGGCGAGGGTAAGCGGCAGGCGGATCACCGTGCGGGTGCCATGGCCGGTGGAGGATTCCAGTTCCACGCGACCGCCCATGCCCTCGATGTTGCGTTTCACCACGTCCATGCCGACGCCGCGCCCGGAGACGTCCGTGACCACCTCGGCGGTGGAGAAGCCTGGCGCGAAAATCAGCTGCCAGACCTCATGGTCGGACAGGGTGTCGTTGACCGGCAGGCCGCGTTCCCTGGCCTTGTCGAGGATGCGTTCACGGTTGAGGCCGGCGCCGTCGTCAATCACCTCGATGACGATGTTGCCGCCCTGGTGGCTGGCCTTGAGGGTGAGCGTGCCTTTCGGGTCCTTGCCGGCGGCAATGCGCGCCTCCGGGGTTTCAATGCCATGGTCGAGGCTGTTGCGCACCAGATGGGTCATCGGGTCGCTGATCTTCTCGATCAGGCCCTTGTCGAGTTCGGTGTTCTCGCCGACGGTCTTCATCTCCACCTGTTTTGCGAGCTTGCCGGCGAGATCGCGCACTACGCGCGGGAAGCGGCTGAACACCATGCTCATCGGCAGCATCCGGATCGACATCACCGATTCCTGCATGTCGCGGGTATTGCGGGCGAGCAGATCGATGCCGGCGAGGAGTTTTTCCGCCTGGACAGGATCCAGGTAGCTGGCGGCCTCGGCCAGCATGGCCTGGGTGATGACCAGCTCTCCCACCAGATTGATGAGCTGATCCACCTTTTCCACCGAGACCCGGATGCTGGAGTCGCTGTTGGCCGCGGTGACCGTCTTGTCGTTGTCGCGGCGGCCGATCTTTGCGGTCTCGACCCCGGGGCTGTCGGTAAGGCGGCGACCGCCCAGGGAGGTGTCGGCCCCGACGCCGCCGAGAGGGGCCGGGGCGGTGGCCTGGACAATACGCTGGCTGCCCGGTGAGTCGTCGAACAGCCCGACGCCACTCGGCGCATCGACGAAGATGCCATAGCCGGGTCCTTCGATGGCGGCCGGAGCGTCGCCGGGGGTGATGTCGCGGTTGGGCAGGTTTTCCGGTTTTCCCGGCGCATCCTCGAACAGGCCATAGGCGCCCGCGGATTCCTCGTCCGGAATCATGGGTGACGTCGACACGCCCTTCGGCAGGCCTGGGGCATCGTCGAACAGGCCGAAACCTTCGTCGCTGGCGGCGGGGGGGGCGTCGCTACCGGGCTGATCGGGGTCGGAGAGCACGATCTCGTCCGGAGCGAGGTAGAACAACATCGCGTCCTTCAGGTCGTCATCGTGCTTGCGGGTGGTCAGCACGACGGACAGTCGCGGGTCGCTGGTGGTGGGGCGGCGCCGGATATCCAGCGCCGCCAGTTCCGCCAGGCTGTCGAGCAGGTTGTTCAGCATGTCGTCGTCGCGCACGACGCTGACGGGCAAGACGCACTCCATCCGGACGCGACGTGCTTCCCTGTCACGCACGGTCGCCATGGTCGGAGCGGACTCCGGGGAGACTGCCGGCGTGACCTCCGGAAGGGGCTCGGGAGAAGACGGGGGGGAAGGCTCGGGGGAAGGCTCCGCGGTCGCCGTCGCGGCGTCACCGGCGGCCAGTTGTGTCAGACGCGCGCTGACCGCCTCGGCCAGGCCGGTTTCGGCTTCCGGGCCGCCCTGGTGGTGGGCCAGTTGTGTCCGCAGGAGGTCTCCCGCCGCCAGAAAGGCATCGACCATGTCCGGGCGCAACCGCAGTTCTTCCTTGCGCAGGCGGTCGAGCAGGGATTCCAGCACATGGGTCACGCTGGTCATGTCGGTGAAGCCGAAGGTGCCGCTGCCGCCCTTGATGGAATGCGCCGCCCGGAAGATGGCGTTGAGCTCTTCCAGGGAAGGATTGTCCACATTCAGA
This sequence comes from uncultured Thiobacillus sp., assembly GCA_964393825.1. Taxonomy (GTDB): domain Bacteria; phylum Pseudomonadota; class Gammaproteobacteria; order Burkholderiales; family Thiobacillaceae; genus PFJX01. The sequence continues at coordinate 4,337 of CAYMUY010000041.1, forward strand.
TTGAGCAGCAGGGCTTCCATGTTCGCCAGATGTTCCGATGTCTCGTCGAAGAACACCTGGTAAAACTGGCTCATGTCGATGCTCATGGCCTCTCCCTCAAATGCGGGGTCAGGAGGCAAGGCGCCAGGCGCAAGGACACGCCCTTGAACCTTGTTCCTTGCGCCTTGGCGCCGCTTTTCATCCGACGACCTTCTTGACTACTTCCAGCAGTTTTTGCGGGTCGAACGGCTTGACCAGCCAGCCGGTTGCGCCCGCCGCCTTGCCCGCTGCCTTCATGGCGTCGGACGATTCCGTGGTCAGCATCAGGATCGGAGTCGAACGATATTGCGGCAGGTCACGCAGGATCTTGATCAGCGAGAGCCCGTCCATCTTTGGCATGTTCTGATCGGTGAGGACGAGATCTGCGTTCCGTCCGCGCGCCTTGGCGAGCCCGTCCTCGCCATCCATCGCCTCGACCACTTCATAGCCAGCGCTCTTGAGGGTGAAGGCCACCATCTGTCTGATGGAAGCGGAGTCATCAACAGTCAGTACGACTTTTGCCATTGCGTTGCCTCTCTACTGAAGATATTGGGATGGCGCCGGAGTCCGGGGGGGGGCGCTCAATCCGGTCGAAACAGGGCGAAAGAGGGCGGCTCCCGGCAAGCATCGTCGCCGCGGGGGCGTCGCCCCGTCACCCTCATCGGCCCGTGGGGGGGGCAGGTCCCGGGGCTGGATAGGGAAAAGGACGTCACGGCTCCCGTCGCGTCGGGATTGAAATCCACGCGTTGCGCCACCGATCAGATTGTTGAATGCGCCGCGGTAGTCCGCCGACGGTATGGTCGGCGCCGCTTGGTTTTCCGAGGTCAAGTCGCCCCCTAAAGGTTGTGGGCACCAGACCCACCGACCCTGGATATCGGCGGTGATCGCGAAAACTTTAGGGGTGGCGACCGGGGCTCCAGTCCGACGGTGCCGGGTCGAACGGAGGACGGCTCAGTCTTCCTCGTCGAGCAACTGGCCGGCAATGGCCCAGTTTTCCTCGGGCCATTCCTCGAAGGCGATGGTGGTGTAACGCTTCGGCTTGAGCGCGTGTCGCTCCAGCGTGTCGGTGATCTCCTCGGCGATCTTCTTCTTCTGCTCGCGGCTGAGGCTACCGGCGAGCTTGATGGTGACTACGGGCATGGCGAATCCTCCTGGATGTGCTGGAACACGGCGCGGAACATTTCCGGGGTAAGGCGGCGGGTCTGGGTGTTGTAGCGGGAACAGTGATAGCTGTCGTGGAGACGGCGGCCGTCCGGCAGGCAATGCACCGCGCCATGTCCGAACGCGTACGCGCTCTGCTTCAACCCCAGGGCCATGAGCACGGCCTTGTGGGCGACCAGGCCAAGGGCGAGCAGGGTGGTGGTGGCGGGCAGGGCGGCCAGTTCATCCCGCAAGTAGGCGTTGCAGCGTTTGATTTCGCCGGTTTCCGGCTTGTTCTCGGGAGGCACGCATTTGACCGCGTTGCTGATGCGGCAGCCGCTGAGAATCAGGCCGTCATCGGCGGCGACGGAAACCGGTCGGCTGGCATAGCCGAAGGCATGCAGGGTTTCATAGAGCAGGGCGCCGGCATAGTCGCCGGTGAACGGCCGTCCGGTCCGGTTGGCGCCATGCAGGCCGGGGGCGAGGCCGACGATGAGCAGGCGCGGCCGTTCATCGCCGAAGGCCGGTACCGGCTTGCAGAAATAACCCGGGTTGCGGTGGCGCGATGCGGCCAGGAAGTCGGCGAGGCGGGGGCAGGCGGTGCAGGTGGAAAGGTTCAAGGTTCAAGGTTCAAGGGGCAGGGGGCAGGGGGCAGGGGGCAGGGGGGGCAGGAAGCAGGCGCGCGGTCGGTTTTCCTTGCGCCTTGAACCTTGCCCCTTGATCCTGTCAATGCAGATGCGTCGGCGTGCCCTGCATCTCTTCCGGCAGTTCGGCGTGCACGCTTTCGCCTTCGGGGTTGGGGAACAGGGGGGCGCCGCAGTCGTCGCAGTATTCCAGGGGCATGCGGGTGTCGAGGATGCGCACTTCGCCGAGACCGGTTTCCTTGAGCAGGGCTTCGATGCCGGCGGCCAGTTCGGTGGTTTCCTCCTCGCCACCGAGCAGCGGCCAGGTGACACCGTGGACAACGTCGTCGGAGTCGATGCTGGTGAAGCCGATCCGCCATTCTTCCAGCCAGCGGTCGTAATAGGGCGCGGCGACCGCGCGCAGTCGGCTGGCGGGGACGTTGAACAGTGATTTCAGGTAGTCCACGGCAGCGCGCAGGGCGAAGGGACGGCTCTCGCGGTCGGCGCGACGCCAGGCGGAAAAGTAGGCATCGGGCAGCAGCATGTCATGGGCGCAGCCGGTCAGCAGTGGCTGCAGGTTGGCCCCGGCCTGTGCGCGCCAGGCCGCCAGCGCCGACTCGCGATTGCCGTCCGCTTCATTCCAGCGGAATACCGGGCGGCCGGCGGGAATCACCGCCACGGCGATGAGATAGCGCACGTCGGAGACGAAGGTCTGCGATTCCGGCAGGCTGTCGCCATCCACGGCGAGGTCGCGGCCGGCACTGGCGCTGGCCCAGAGTTCCTCGGCAAAGGCGCGGGTGTCGCAATACCCTTGCGGCAGCTGATCCGGGCTGAACAGGAAATTGGCGAAATGCACCCGGGCATCGGCCGCCAGCACATGGCCGCTGAGTTGCGCGCGCAAGGCGTCCAGTGTGGCTTGCGGCAGCGGCCGGGCGGGAATGGCGTAGCGCGACCAGGCCAGTACCGGCATCGCCAGAATCAGACGCCAGCTGTCGCCGGTGCTGCTGATCTCGCAGGCGGCCTCGATCAGATCGGCGAGATCGTCATAGGCGCGCGGATGGGTTTCGTGGAGGCGGTCGAGTGCCTGGTTGAGGGCATCCTCGTCACCGCCGCGCAGCAGTTTCTCGATCAGCGCGGACATCTCCGACTCCAGCCAGTTGTCCTCCAGACGGCTGCCGGAATCGGCCAGCGCCTGGGCCAGCCATGCGAGACGTTCGGCGTCACGGGAAAGGCGGGGGCGACCATAGAGGCGGCGGCGTTTCATGTGTATTCCTTGGGAGGTTTGTGTTTCAGTTCCGCCTGCAGGGTGACGTGGCGGATGCCGTGGCGCTGGTCGAGGCAGTCGCGACTGGCCTGGAGGATGTGGTTCCAGTCATCGAAGCTGTCCAGTTCCAGGTGGGCGGTTAGACCGATCTGGCCCGATGACAGGGTCCAGATGTGCAGGTCATGCACCCGCAGTACGCCGGGGACGGCGGCCATGTCGTGGGCGACATCGTCGAGGCTGACGTGGGTGGGCACGCCCTCCATCAGCACATGCAGGCTTTCCCGCAACAGGTTCCAGGCGGAGAACAGGATCAGCGCACTGACCACCAGGGAGAGGATGGGGTCGATCGGGGTGTAGCCGGTGAACCAGATCACCGCACCCGCGACCAGGGCAGCCACCGAGCCGAGCAGGTCGCCCATCACGTGCATCAGGGCAGCGCGGGTGTTGAGGCTGTCGCCGCCATGGTGCAGCAGCCAGGCTACGGCCAGGTTGACCAGCAGGCCGATGAAAGCCACCACCATGACGGCTTCGCCGATCACCGGTTGCGGGTGGGTGAGCCGGTCGATGGCTTCGACGGCGATGAATACGATCAGCGCCAGCATCGCCAGGCTGTTGACCAGGGCGGCGAGGATTTCCAGCCGGACCAGGCCGTAGGTATGGCTTTTCGAGGGCGGCCGCCGCGCCAGCATGGCGGCCAGGGCCGCCAGCCCGAGGGCGGTGGAATCGGTGACCATGTGGCCGGCATCCGACAACAGGGCGAGGGAGCCTGACCAGAAGCCGGCGATGACCTCCACCACGGCGAAGCCGAGGGTGAAGAACAGGGCCTTGAACAAGGCCTGGCCGCCATGGTCATGGCCGACGTGATGCTCGACATGGGTGGTGCCGCGATCGATCGAAAGTGCCATCAGCCTCGATTCCCACAGGTATTGGTCGTATCGACCAGGATGAGTTCGGCGTCGGATTCGCCCAGGCCGCCGAGATGACGCACCGCTTCGACGTAGCGCGGGCTCATCCGCAGAATGGGGCGGCCGGGCGGGTGGGGGCGTCCGTGCATGCGCGCCAGACGCACCAGGGAGGTGGGGGGCATCGACCATTTCAGGTGGCGCAACAGGTCGTCGACGAGATCCGGGCGATTGCATACCAGCACCATGTCGCATCCGGCGTTCAGGGCGGCTTCCGCCCGCTGGGTGATGCCGCCGGCGACGCTGGCGCCTTCCATGGTGAGGTCGTCGCTGAAGATGACGCCGTCGAAGCCATACTGGCCGCGCAGGATCTCCGTCAGCCAGCGATGCGAAAAGCCCGCCGGATGCGGATCGACATGCGGGTAGATGACATGCGCGGGCATGATTCCGGCGATCCCCAGGTCGATCATGTGACGGAACGGCTGGATGTCGGAGAACTCCAGTTCGGTCAGGCTGCGTTCATCGACCGGCACCGCCAGATGCGAATCCGCCGCGACAAAGCCATGGCCGGGGAAGTGCTTGCCCACCGCATTCATGCCCGCCTCGTTGAGGCCGAGGCTGAGGGCGTGGGCGAGATCCGCCACGGCGCGCGGGTCGCGGTGGAAGGCGCGATCGCCAATGACGCCGCTGTTGCGGTAATCCAGGTCGAGCACCGGCGCGAAGCTGAAATCGATGCCGACGGCGCGCAACTCGGCACCCAGCACATAGCCGGTGTCGCGCGCCAGTCGCCGGGCGCGCTGGGGGTGGTTGTCCCAGATGTCGCCGATGGCGCGCATCGCGGGAATGGTGGAGAAATCGTTGCGAAAGCGTTGTACCCGTCCCCCTTCCTGATCGACACCGATCAACAGGTGCGGCGAGCGCAGGGCATGGATCTCGTGGCAGAGCGCGGCAAGCTGCTCCGGTGACGCGTAATTGCGCTTGAACAGGATGACGCCGCCAATCGCGGGATGCAGCAGTCGCTGGCGTTCCGTCTCGTCCAGCGCAAGGCCGGCGACATCGGCCATCACCGGTCCCAGCGGCAGATGGTTGTGCGGGATCATTTGCCCTCCACCATGACGAAGGCGACCACGTAATCGCGTTCGTCGGAAATGGACAGGTGCACCCGGCCCATGCCGCGTGTCCGCATCCAGGCGGCCAGTTCGGGCGTGAAGGAGAGGCCCGGGCGGCCGAGCTTGTCGTGGGTGATGCTGATCGCGGTCAGCGACACCGGGGCGCGCATGCCGGTGCCCGCCGCCTTGGAAAAAGCTTCCTTGGCGGCGAAACGCTTGCTCAGGAACACATCCTTGTCGCGCGCTTCCGCGTAATCCCCCCATTCCTCCGGGGACAACATGCGTTGCGCCAGCTTGCCGCCATAACGCCCATGCACTTCCCGCATGCGCTGGATGCCGGCGATGTCCGTGCCTATTCCGAAAATCATGCGCGCGTCTCCTGTCTCAGGCGTTCGAGTTGCCCGAGGGCATAGTGGATGAACACCAGGCCCATGTAGATGGGGGCGAAAAAATTGATGACCGGCACCAAGTGCAGCAGGCCCAGGAATGCCGCCAGGCCATACAGCGGCCAGCCGCCCTCCGCCCGCAGTGTCGCCAGCTCCTCGCGGGAAGCGTGTTCCGCCAGCGCGTCATAGAGGAACAGACGCTGGTTCAGCCAGGCGTTGAGCACAATCGCAATGCCGGCGCCGAACGGCCCGAGCAGCCACAGCGGCAGGGTGACCAGCCAGACCACGACATAGATCGCCAAGGCATAGAGGCCGTTGACCAGGCTGCCGAGGTTGCTGCCGCCATAGTGCCGAACCAGGCCCGGGTGGTGGCGATGCGACACCACCGAGAGCAGGACGGGCATGAAGACCAGCGAGGTGATGAACAGGGCCGTGACATAGATGGCCGGCAACAACAACAGGATCATGACCGAATAGACACCCATGGCGACCAGCCAGCCGGCGAGGGTCGGTCCCAGCCAGCCTGACAGCGGGAAATCGCTGAAGACGCCTTCCAGCCCGCTCATCCAGGCCGCGCCGAAGCCCCAGAACAGAGCGCCCCAGACCGCCAGCGCCAGTAGCATGGGCAGGAACATGATGGCGAGCACGCGCGGTCGCATCAGGTCGAGCGCGGCGCGCTGGAGGGGAACGAGGAGGGTGGCCATGCGGAAGCCGGGGTGGGAATGGGTACGCATGATAGGCCAAAAAGCGTTTGGTGCCGGGAGGGGGACTCGAACCCCCACGCTGTCTCCAGCGGCGGATTTTGAATCCGCTGCGTCTACCGATTCCGCCATCCCGGCTGGATGGGGCCGCGATTATGGCCGAATGCTGTTCCCGGCGGCAACGTATAATCCGCGCCCTCATGAAAACCAGCGATTTTGAATATGCCCTGCCGGACGAACTTATCGCCCGGCATCCCCTGGCTGAACGTACGGCCAGCCGCCTGCTGCACGTGGACGGGGCGCAGGCGCGGTTCAGCGACCGCCTGTTCAGGGATTTGCCCGAATTCTTCCGTCCCGGCGACCTGCTGGTGTTCAACGATACCCGTGTGATCAAGGCCCGCCTGCACGGGCAGAAGGACAGTGGCGGCAAGGTGGAGGCGCTGGTCGAGCGCATCGTCGGTGACCACGAAGCGTTGTTGCACCTGCGCGCCAGTCGCTCGCCCAGGGCCGGCAGCGTGCTGCGCTTCGCGGGCGCCATCGATGCCCTGGTGCTGGGGCGCGAAGATGACCTGTTCCGGGTCGCGTTCGATCCTTCGCGCACCCTGCTGGAGTGGCTGGAACACTATGGCGAGGTGCCATTGCCGCCGTATATGCAACGGGCTGCGGAAGCCGACGATGACGGTCGCTACCAGACCGTCTACGCGCGCGATCCCGGTTCCGTCGCGGCGCCCACAGCGGGCCTGCATTTCGACGAGGCGATGCTGGTGCGCCTGCGCGAGGCAGGGGTCGCCAGTGCGTTCGTCACGCTCCATGTCGGCGCCGGCACCTTCCAGCCGGTCAAGGTCGAGGATACGGCGGAACACAGGATGCACAGCGAGCGCTATGTCATTCCGCACCAGACCGTGGCGGCGGTGGCCGCCGCGCACGCGGCGGGAGGCCGTGTCGTTTCGGTGGGGACCACCAGTTTGCGCGCGCTGGAATCCGCCGCCCGCGATGGCGTCCTGCGCGCCGGCGGCGGCGAAACCGACCTGTTCATCACCCCGGGCTACCGCTTCAATGTGGTGGATCGCCTGATCACCAACTTTCATTTGCCGCGTTCCACCCTGTTGATGCTGGTTTCCGCCTTCGGTGGCACCGACCTGTTGCTGCGCGCCTATGACCACGCGGTGGCCGAGCGCTACCGCTTCTTCAGTTATGGCGATGCGATGCTGATCGAGCGGAAGCCGGCGTAATCAGGCGCCGAGCGTTTGCGCGAAGCGTCGGGCCTGTTCGACCAGCTGCCGCATGCGGGCGGCGTCCGGCGCCTGTTCGCGGGCGTTGGCCCAGGACAGGGTGAGGGTGTCGCCGCCGAGATGGAGCAACAGGCCGGGCGAGGCCGCGAGGGCCAGGAGAAAACTCTCGGGCAGGTCGGGCACCTTTCCGTAGCAGGCGACGAAATAGTATTCATCCAGCCCGAAGATGTCCGGGAAATCCAGTTGGCGGGCATTCGCTTCCACCAGGGTATCGGCCATGCGGTTGGCGAAGCCGGCCAGGTTGCCCTTGACGAGCAGGCGCGGCGTGGCGACGCTGCGTGGCCAGTTCCAGCCCCGGACGACCACCGCCACCGCGCTGAGTTCGAAGGGTGATTCGGGCGATTTGCCCTGCCGTGTGTCGCCCTCGGTGAAATTCTTCCGGTACAGGTCGTAAAGCCAGAGTTCACCGAACGTCTCCTGGCGCTGGAAGACCTGGTCCAGGCGCAGCAGGCCAGGTCGCTGCCGTCCGCGTACGGCAGCGACATGCCGCATCAAGGCCGCGGTGTCGGCCGCGGGCGTGAAACCAAGTTCCCTGGCGATCCGCCGCTTCACGGTCGACTCCTTGCGCATCGTGCGCACGACCAGCGCCGCGGTTACCGCGACCAGTGCGAACAGGCCGATGAGGAGGAGGGTGAGTGGACTAAGCATGACGATCTATGCCTTATTGTATATGCCTAACGCTGGGTCACGATTGTGAATATAGAAAAATCAATGGCTTCCGTACCCAACTTGGGATATAGTGCGCGACGTTGTGTAACGCAGTAGTCGGCTTCCTGGTCTCCTGATCAGGTATTCAAGCCCACGGGACTGTTTTCACAGCCCCATCGTCCCCGACCTCACCTCATCCTTTCGCGGAAACACTTCCGTCGATTCGGCTACGCGGCATTCGGTTGGCGCCGATGTTTCGCGAGAATCGGCGTGCCCCCAACGTGGCGCGAGCGTTTCTGTTTTTTGCGCCCGGCTTTGGCGGGCGTGGTTGCCTGTTGCCTGCGCCAGATTGAATGGCGGGCGGCGGCATGCTTTGAAAGGATTGATATGTCTTTTGCTGATCTTGGTCTCAACCCCGTCGTTCTGAAGTGCCTGGAAACCACCGGCTATACCGTGCCCACCGAGGTGCAGCGCCAGGCGGTGCCGGCGGCCATCGAAGGCCGCGACCTGCTGGTTTCCAGCCACACCGGCAGCGGCAAGACCGCGGCCTTCCTGCTGCCCAGCCTGCACCGCTTGGCCGAGCCGTCCACCCTGCCGGGCAATGGCCCGCGCCTGTTGGTCCTCTGCCCCACCCGCGAACTCGCCCTGCAAGTGCAGAAGCAGGCCATGATCTACGGTGCCGGCCTGCGCCGCCTGCGTACCGTCTGCCTGGTCGGCGGCGCACCGTTCGGCCCGCAGTTCCAGGCCCTGAAAGTGAATCCGGAGGTGATGATCGCCACCCCGGGGCGTCTGATCGACCATCTGGAGCGCGGCCGCATCGATTTCTCGCGCCTGGAAGTCCTGGTGCTGGACGAGGCCGACCGCATGCTGGACATGGGTTTCATCGAGGACATCGAGCACATCGTCAGGCAGACGCCCGAGTCCCGCCAAACCCTGCTGTTCTCCGCCACCCTGGATGGCATGGTCGGCAAGATCGCCAGCGAGATGACCAACAACGCGCTGCGCGTTTCCGTGGCGACCCAGGAAGACCAGAAGGCCAACATCGACCAGCGCATCCTGTTTTCCGATGACATCGGCCACAAGCATCGCCTGCTCGACGTGCTGTTGCGCGATGTCGACCTGACCCAGGCGGTGATCTTCACCGCCACCAAGCGCAGCGCCGAGGAACTCTCGGAGTCCCTGCTGGAACAGGGCTATTCCGCCGCCGCCCTGCACGGCGACATGCCGCAGCACAAGCGCAACCGCACCCTGCAGCGCCTGCGTGACGGCCATACCCGCGTGCTGGTGGCCACTGACGTCGCCGCCCGCGGCATCGACGTCGCCGGCATCAGCCACGTCATCAACTTCGACGCGCCGCGTCAGGCCGAGGACTATGTCCACCGCATCGGCCGTACCGGTCGTGCCGGCCGTTCCGGCATCGCCATCACCATGGTGCATGGCAAGGAGCGTCACCTGGTGCGCGAGATCGAGCGTTATATCGGCCAGAGCGTGCGCGTCGACGTGATTGCCGGCCTGGAGCCGACCCCGCGCGCCGAGCGCAGCTTCGACAAGAACCGTGGCGGCAAGGGCGGTTACGGTCGCGGTTATGGCAACAAGACCGGTTACGGCGCCGGTAAGCCCTGGGGCGAGCGAGGCACCGGCGACAAGCCGGCGGGCGAGCGGACCTGGGGCGAGAAGAAGTGGGGCGACAAGCAGAACGACCAGCCGCGCGGCGAGTATCAGGGCCGCGGCCAGGGTTATGCCGGCCAGCGTGATGCCCAGGCGCGTCCGGAGCGCAACGGCGGCACCTGGTCCAAACCGGAAGGCGCGCACGCCGCCAAGCCGGCCTGGGTGAACAAGTCCGACGCGCGACCGGCGTTCAAGAGCGCGGGTCCCCGTGCCGATGACCACCGTCCGGCGGCGGCCAAGCCGCGCGGTCGCCAGAGCTGGTAAGTCCCTCCTGTTGCGCCGGCATCCTTGCCGGCGTTTCCCGGTCGCTCAGGGCAGTCGGCTGGCGGTCGGCGCAACAGTGATTGGCGGCGGCGGACTTTTTTCGCACGTCCACGTCACCGCATCACCCGGCCGGCCGCGAAAGCGGCCGGCTTCGATTTCCAGCACGTAAGCGACCGCCGCCGGCGGATAGGTGATCGGGCAGGGGTCGATCCGGCAAACCGGCAGGGTTGCGCTTCCCGCCACCGTGGCGTCCGGGCTCACCCAGATCAGGTCGATGGGGAAGCGCATGCCGTGCATCCAGAAGCCGGGTCGGTCGATGTCCGGCGTGACAAACCACATGCCCGTGTCCGGCCGCAGGGGTTCGCGGCCGGACAGCCCGCGAGAACGACTGGCGTCGTCCGCGGCGACTTCCACGGCAAAGCGCTGCTCGCCGATGCTCACGCTCACGGCCCGGTCCGCCGGACAGGGGACCTGTGCCAGCGCGGTACCGCTGAACACAAGCATTACACTGGCGCACTCTTTCCAACCTTGCATCCTTCTCCCCCCATGCAATTTCAGGTAACCCATCGTAGTGGCCACGCGCGTCGTGGCGTGCTGGAAACCGCTCATGGCGTCATCCAGACGCCGGTGTTCATGCCGGTCGGCACCGTCGGCACGGTCAAGGGGGTCACCCCGCATGAGTTGATCGACCTCGGCGCCCAGGTGGTGCTCGGCAATACCTTCCATCTCTGGCTGCGGCCGGGGTTGGAAGTCATTGCCGCGCATGGCGGCCTGCACCGGTTCATGTCCTGGCAGGGACCGATTCTGACCGACTCCGGCGGCTTTCAGGTATGGAGTCTCACCCATCTGCGCAAGATCACCGAACAGGGGGTGAAGTTTGCTTCGCCGCTGGATGGCCAGCGTCTGATGCTGTCGCCCGAGAAAAGCATGCAGATCCAGAAGGTGCTGAACTCGGACATCGTCATGATCTTTGACGAATGCACGCCGTATCCGGCCGATCGGGAGACCGCGAAGCAGTCGATGGAGCTGTCCCTGCGCTGGGCGGAACGCTCGAAGCAGGCGCATGAAGGCAATCCGAACGCGCTGTTCGCCATCGTCCAGGGCGGCATGTACGAAGACCTGCGCGAGCGCTCGCTGGAGCGGCTGACCGAGATCGGCTATGACGGCTACGCCCTGGGCGGACTGTCGGTGGGCGAGCCGAAGGAGGACATGGAACGCATCCTCGAACACATGGGCCATCGCCTGCCCGAGGACAAGCCGCGCTATCTGATGGGCGTGGGCACGCCGGAGGACATCGTCTACGCGGTACGCCGCGGCATCGACATGTTCGACTGCGTCATGCCCACCCGCAACGCACGACACGGCCTGCTGTTCACCTGGAGCGGCGACATCCGTATCAAGAATGCCCGTTTCAAGGCGGACACCGGTCCGATCGATCCGGAATGCGGCTGCTACACCTGCCGCCATTACAGCCGCGCCTATCTGCATCATCTGCAGCGCTCGGGGGAGATGCTCGGCGCCCGACTCAACTCCATCCATAACCTGCATTTCTATCAGGACTTCACCGCCCGCATGCGCGAGGCGCTGGAGCAAGGGCACTTCGAGGCGTGGACGGCGACGTTCCGGGCGCGACGAGGCAAGCCCGCGGGGTGATTTTTCGCCTGGCCGGCCATGAAATCATCGGTAACAACCGGCAGCGGCAGTGACTATTTCCGCATCTGGATCGTCACTCTGGCCTTGCGCCTGCTCGAATCGAGGCTGCAACCCGGGTGCGCTTGCGGCGTGTGTGCGTCGGGGATCGACCCGGCGCCGCGCCGCGCGTGGCCTGCCTGGATGGCGGGCACGCCAGCGTCGCGGCCACCCTGATATCGACGTATACGGACCTGCGGCAACGCATCAAAGTGTTTCAGTCGCAAGAGCTTGACACACGGGGCTGCTAGAATGCGGCGGTTTTTCATTCAGGCCATTGCTCACCATGTTGATTTCCCCCGCTTACGCCGCTGATCCCGCACAACCCGATCCGATCATGAGCTTCCTGCCGCTGATCGTGCTGTTCGCCTTGTTCTACTTCATGATCATCCGGCCGCAGATGAAGCGCGCCAAAGACCAGAAGAAAATGCAGGAAGGCATCGCCAAGGGCGACGAGGTCATCACCGCCGGTGGCCAGGTCGGCAAGGTGGTCAAGGTGTCCGAGCAATACATCACCCTGGACATCGGTGGCGGCGTCGAGTCCCACTTCCAGCGCGGCGCCGTGCAGACCGTGCTGCCCAAGGGAACGATCAAGGATCTGTGAGTCACGGGGAGCGGGGGCGTGCCCCTGCTCCCGCTCGCCGCCTACCTTTCCCCTCATCCGGATCCCCGAGACCATGAACCGCTATCCCCTCTGGAAGTATCTCGTCATCGGCGTTGCCCTGCTGATCTCGTTCATCTATACCTTGCCCAATTTCTTCGGCGAGGTGCCGGCGGTACAGGTACTGCCGGTAAGGACCACGGAAAAGGTCGATACGGCCTTGTTGCGCAAGGTTGAAACCGCCTTGAGCACGGCCGGCATCGCCAGCCAGGGGGTGGCGCTCGATGAGCGCGGCGTCAAGGCGCGCTTCAGCGGCACCGACGCCCAGATCAAGGCCAAGGATGCGCTGCAGGCTTCGCTCGGCCAGGGCTATACCGTCGCGCTCAACCTGTTGCCCGCTTCGCCGCACTGGCTGGCTTCCCTCGGCGCGCTGCCGATGAACCTGGGTCTCGACCTGCGCGGCGGCGTTCACTTCCTGCTGCAGGTGGACATGCCCAAGGCCCTGGAAAAGGCAGCCGAGCGCTACCAGGGTGACATCCGGACCCTGCTGCGCGAGAAGAAGGTGCGTTACACCGGTATCGGCCGCGATGGCGAGCAGGTGACGGTGAAGTTTCGCGATGCCGTGCAGCGCGACGCCGGCCGCAAGGCGATCGAGGAAAGCTACCCGGACCTGCAACTGGTCGACAGTGAAAACGGCGAGGAATTCGCGCTCAGTGGCAGCCTGAAGCAGCAGGCGAAGGTGAAGACACAGGAATATGCATTGCAGCAGAACCTCACCACCCTGCGCAACCGGGTCAACGAGCTGGGCGTCGCCGAGCCGGTGATCCAGCAGCAGGGGCTCGACCGCGTCGTGGTGCAGTTGCCCGGTGTCCAGGACACCGCCAAGGCCAAGGAAATCCTCGGTCGCACCGCTACCCTGGAAATCCGCATGGTCGACGAGGAGCGGATGCAGGACCCCGCCACGGTGCAAGCCGCGGCGGCGGGCCAGGTACCTTTCGGCACCGAGCTCTATTTCGAGCGCGGCGGCCGCCCGGTGCTGGTGAAGAAGTCCGTGGTGCTGACCGGCGACTACATCACCGACGCCCAGCCCGGATTCGACAACCAGACCTCGCAGGCCGCCGTGCACATCAACCTCGACGGCCGCGGTGCCCGCCTGTTCAAGAACGTCACCCGCGAGAACGTGGGCAAGCGCATGGCCATCCTGCTGATCGAAAAGGGCAAGACCGAGGTGGTCACCGCACCGGTGATCCGCGAGGAGATTGGTGGCGGCCGTGTCCAGATCACCGGCATGGATTCGCCGCAGGAAGCCTCCGACGTCGCCCTGCTGTTGCGCGCCGGTGCGCTCGCGGCGCCGATGGAAATCATCGAGGAACGCACCGTCGGGCCGTCCCTGGGCGCCGACAACATCGAGCGGGGCACGAACTCGACCCTGATCGGCTTCGTCCTCGTCGCCGTGTTCATGATCGTCTACTACCAGCTGTTCGGCGTGATCTCGGTGCTGGCCCTGGCGACCAACCTGTTCCTGCTGGTGGCCCTGCTGTCGATGATGCAGGCGACCCTGACCCTGCCCGGCATCGCCGGTATCGCCCTGACCCTGGGCATGGCGATCGACGCCAACGTCATCATCGCCGAGCGCATCCGTGAGGAACTGCGCCTGGGCAACTCGCCGCAGGCGGCGATGGCCGCTGGCTATGACCGTGCCTGGGACACCATCCTGGACTCCAACATCACCACCCTGATCGCCGGTTTCGCCCTGTTCTGGCTGGGCTCCGGCCCGGTGCGCGGCTTCGCCGTGACCTTGTGCCTGGGCATCCTGACCTCGATGTTCAGCTCGGTGGTGGTCTCTCGCGCCATGGTCAACCTGACCTACGGGCGGGTGAAGCGCCTGACCAAAGTTTCCATTTAAGGGGTAGCGACATGATTGAACTGTTCCATCTCAAGCGCGACATCCCCTTCATGCGCTATGCGCGCAGCACGATCTATGTGTCGATCCTGTTCATCGTCGCCTCCATCGCCCTGCTGGCCACCAAAGGGCTCAACCTCGGCGTCGACTTCACCGGTGGCACGGTGATGGAAGTGAGTTATCCGCAACCGGCGGATGTCACGGGCATCCGCGCGCATCTCGCCAGTGCCGGCTATGGCGACGTGTCCGTGCAGAACTTCGGCACCTCGCGCGACGTGCTGGTGCGACTGCCGGTGAAGGCCGGCGTCACTTCCGCGCAGCTGTCGGAAAAGGTGATGGTGGTGCTGAAGCAACGTGATGCCACGGTGCTGCTGAAACGGGTCGAATTCGTCGGACCGCAGGTCGGAAACGAATTGTTCGAGGATGGGGCCCTGGCCCTGCTGGTGGTCTCCATCGGCATCGTCCTGTATCTGGCGCTGCGCTTCGAATGGCGCTTTGCACTGGGTGCCATCTTCGCCACCGCGCATGACGTCTTCATCGTCCTGGGTGCCTGGTCGCTGTTCCAGTGGGATTTTTCCCTCACCGTGCTGGCGGCGGTGCTGGCGGTGCTCGGCTACTCGGTGAACGATACCGTTGTGGTGTTCGACCGCATTCGCGAGAACTTCAAGAAAACCCGCTCCAATGATGTCGCCGCGATCATGGACAACGCCAAGACAGCCACCCTGTCGCGCACCATCATCACCAGCGGCACCACGCAGTTGATGGTGTTGTCCATGCTGCTGCTGGGCGGCGAGGTGCTCTACGGCTTTGCCCTGGCGTTGACCATCGGCATCGTCGTCGGCACCTATTCCTCGGTGCTGGTCGCCAGCCCCATCGTCATGTGGCTGGGGGTGTCGCGGGAAGATTTCATCAAGCCGGTGACGAAGCCGGAATCCGGCGCGATGGTGTAAGTTGCGCCGGCGTCCCGCCGGCGTTTTTCCAGCGCAGGCTTCCAGCCTGCGTTTTTCAGGAGTCTTTCCATGCGCTTCCTGTCCGTCTTCCTGTTCGCGGCGCTGTCCCTTCCCGCCCAGGCCACCTCGGTCATCGTCGAAAAAACCATCTCCGGTTTCAGTTCCCCGGAGAGCATCGTGGTCAGCGGCGACGATGTCTTCGTCTCCAATGTGGGGGTCAAGCTGGATCCGTTCGCGAAGGATGGTGATGGCTTCATCGCCAGGCTCGACCGCCAGGGCAACATCAAGACGCTGAAATGGGCGGACCAACTCAATGCCCCGAAGGGCATGATCGCCGTGAACGGCGTGCTCTACGTGGCTGATATCGATCGTGTCGTGGGCTTCCGCCAGCGTGACGGCAAGCGCGTGTTCGAGCTCGATCTTGCCGCCAGCGGCGCCAGGTTCCTCAATGCCTTCGCCCGTTACGACAACCGTCGCCTGCTGCTCTCCAGCACCGATCTCGGCAAGGTGTTCGTCATCGACCTGCCGCGCGCAAGCTACAGCGAACTCGCATTCGATACCCCGCCCATTGGGCCCAATGGCCTCAAGAAACTGGGCAGCCGGCTGATGGTGGTGGAGTGGGGCAGCGACAATCAGGCCAACGGCAAGCTGCGATCCTATGTGCTCGATGGCTTCACCGCCAGGCTGGAGAACACCTGGTCGCCCGAGCCGGCCGGCTACTTCGATGGCGTGGTCAGCCTTGGCGCCAACCGCTGGCTGATCTCCAACTGGGTGAAGTTCGAACCCGTCGGCGTTCTGCAGATGCTGGATAGCCGCAGTGGCAAGCTCGCCATCATCAACGAAAAGTCACCCATCGCAGGCCCGGCGGACATGACTCTCGATGATCAGGGCAAGCTCTGGGTGCCGGGGATGATGGAGGGCAAGGTCTACCGGATGGGCATTCGGCCCTGAACCCGACAATCACGCGATCCGGTCTTCGGATCGCGTTCAACACTGCCCGCGCGAAATGGAATTCCTGACCTATTTCATCGACGTCGTCCTGCACCTGGACAAGCACCTCGCCCTTCTGGTGCAAAGCTATGGCGTCTGGGTCTACGCCATCCTCTTCGTCATCATCTTCATGGAGACCGGTTTCGTGGTGGCGCCCTTCCTGCCGGGAGATTCCCTGTTGTTCATGGCCGGAGCAGTGGCGGCGGCGGGCGGGATGGATCCGGTCATCCTGGCGGCGACGCTGATCACCGCAGCCTTGTGTGGCGACAACGTGAATTACTGGATTGGCCGCTTTCTCGGGCCGAAGGTGTTCCAGTTCGAGGGCAACCGCTGGCTGAAGCGGGAAAACCTGGACCGTACTCACGCCTTCATGGAAAGGCACGGACCCAAGGCGATCATCATCGCCCGCTTCGTGCCGGTGGTGCGGACCTTCGTCCCCTTCGTCTGTGGCATCGGCCGCCTGACCTATCTGCGCTTCCTCGGGTTCTCGGTGCTGGGCGCACTGCTCTGGGTCGGTCTGCTGCTGCCGGCCGGTTATTTCTTCGGCAATCTGCCGCTGGTGAAGAACAACCTCACCGCGGTGATCCTGCTGATCGTGATGCTTTCAATCCTGCCCGGCATCATCGAGTACTACCGGCACCAACGCGCAGCCCGCGACTGAGGCGGGGCGCATCGCCTACTTCAGTGTCGAGAGATAGGCGGCAATGGCCGGGATGTCGGTGGCAGAGAGCTTGCGGGCGATCAGGGTCATCACCGGGTCGGTGCGCGGCGGGGTGCTGGAACGATAGTTGTTGAGCGCCTGGGTGAGGTAGGAGACACGCTGGCCGGCGAGACGGGCCACGGACTTGCTGCCGGTGGCGTCAGGTCCGTGGCAACCGGAACAGGTCGCCAGATAGCGCTTGCGCCCCTGTGTCACCAGACGCTCGTCCCCGACCCTGGCGGCGGTGGGGCGCATGGCGGCGTAATACACGGCCATGTTGACGCGGTCATCATTGCTCAGCGATTTGATCAGCCCGGACATGAATGCGTCCTTGCGGCGGCCGTCGCCGAATTTCTCGATCTGGGTGAGCAGGTAGACCGGGTTCTGCCCGGCCAGGTTGGGAATGTTTTCCTGCACGCTGTTGCCATCCTCGCCGTGGCAATAAAGGCAGAGGAAGGCGGCGCGCTTGCCGGCGGCGAGCGTCTTCGGATTGGTCGTTGCCTGCTGCACGCGGGTTTCATATTCGTCGCCGGTCATCGGCGTCTCGGCTTGTCTGGCTGGCGCGGCCAGGAGCGGTGGGGCGACGAGGCAGAGGCTCAGGGCCAGTGCCAGGGGGGTGATGCGCTGCTTGGACATAATCGTCATCCATTGTTATTGATCGCACCGGGCGGTGTGTTTTCCTCTCCGACTGGACGCGGGGGCTGCACCCGCGCCCGTCGTCTTTATTCAGCTGATGGCGACGAGGCCGGCCAGCCGATTGATTTCTTCCAGTAATGCGTCTTCCTGATAGGGCTTGCCCATGTAGGCATTGACGCCCAGTTCCTCTGCGTGTTGTCGATGCTTGTCCGCCGTTCGCGAGGTGATCATGATGATGGGCAGATCGCGGGTGACGTTGCCGGCGCGCACGTGGCGCGCCACTTCGAAGCCGTCCATGCGCGGCATTTCGATATCCAGCAACATGACCGCCGGCAGTTCGTCTTCCAGGGCTTCGAGAGCCTCGACGCCATCGCGCGCGATGGCGACACGGAAGCCTTCCCGCTGCAGGAAACGGCTGGTGATCTTGCGTACGGTGAGCGAGTCGTCCACCACCAGCACCAGCGGGGCCTGCGCGACTTCCCGCTCCTCGATTTCCGCCGGCAGTCGAGGTGCGCGTTCGGCCAGTTGGAAGGGGTTGATGATGAGGGCGACACGGCCATCGCCGAGCACGGTGGCGCCGGTGATGCCGGCGATCCGCGCCAGCTGCGGGCCGATGTTCTTCACCACCGCCTCGAAGTTGCCATCCAGGGCATCCACCCGGATGGCCAGTCGTTGTTCGCCACTCTTCAGCAGCAGGATGGTGCGGTAACGGCCTTCGCTGGCCAGGGCGGCGTGCCCCACCAGTTCGGCCAGCGTGCGCAGCGGATAGGTTTCATCGCCCAGCATCAGGGTGCCGGCTTCATGCAGGGCGGCCATTTCTTCGGCGCGGACTTCGCGAACCAGCGTGATCAGGTTGGCCTGCAAGGCGTAGGTCACGCCGCCGGCGCGCGCCAGCACCACCTGGGAGACCGCCAGGGTGAGCGGCAGGTGCAGGGTGAAACGGGTGCCGCCGCCAGGGCTGGATTCGAGGCGGATACGGCCGCCGATGCCCGCGATCTCGCTCCTGACCACATCGAGGCCGACGCCACGACCCGCCAGTTCGGTGACGTGCTCGGCGGTGGAAAAGCCCGAGCGGAACAGCAGGTTCTCCAGCTGCTCGTCGCTGGCCTCGGCATCCTTCTCCAGCCAGCCGTTGGCCAGCGCATGGGCACGCACGGCAGCATGGTCGACCCCGGCTCCATCATCGCTCAGGGTCAGGACGATCTCGTTGCCGGACTGGTGCGCCGTCAATTTCACCTCGCCGTGTTCCGGTTTGCCGGCGGCGATCCGCGCCTGCGGGTCTTCGATGCCGTGCGCGACGGCATTGCGCACCAGATGCTCCAGTGGTGCGGCGATCCGGTCCAGCACGGTGCGATCGATTCCGGTCTGGCCGCCTTCGATCTGCAGGTGGACCCGGCGCTTCGTTTCCTTGGCGGCCTGGCGCGCGACCCGGTGCAGGCGTTCCGACAGGTTGTTCACCGGCACCATGCGGATATGCATGAGTTCCTGCTGCAGGTTGCGCGTCATGCGCGACTGCTGGACCAGGGCGTTTTCCGCCTCGGTGAGGCCGGAGAAGAGGTTCTCCTGCACGGTGGAGACGTCGTTCACGCTTTCCGCGAGCAGCCGGGTGAGCTCCTGCAGACGGGTAAAGCGGTCGAACTCCAGCGGGTCGAAGCGGGATTCGTCCATTTGCGAGAGGCGCGAGCGCATCTGGGTCTCCGCCTGGATTTCCATTTCCCGGAGTTGTGAGCGCAGGCGATCGACGTTGGCGGATAGTTCCTGGGCGGTCTGCTTGTAGCCGGCCAGAACGGTTTCGATGCGGGCGCGGGCGATGGAGACCTCGCCGGCTTCGTTGAGCAGGGTGTCGAGGACGTCCGATTTCTGCCGCAAGGTCTGGCGCAGGCGCAATTCGTCATCGATGCGCGCGGCGGCATCCTGTTCCAGTCGTGCCGGGGTCGGTGCCGCAGGGACGACCGGTTGCGCCTCGGGTGCGGTGACCTTCCCTGCTGCCACCGCCGCGGCTGCCTGCGGGGGGAGAGGGGATGCCGTGTTGCCCCCCTTCAAGTGTTCGATCCTGTCGGTAATCTGGTCGTAACGCGCTTCGAGCCCGTCCAGCAGCGCGTCGTTGGCGGCTGCGTCGCCCAGCTCGATGATTTCACTTTCCAGCGCATGTACGTATTCACCCAGGGTCATGGCACCGGCCATGCGCGCCGAGCCCTTCAGGGTGTGCAGGGCGCGTTTCAGCGCATCGCGGCTCTGTGCGTCTTCCGGCGCGGCGCGCCAGGTGCGTAGCGAGACGCCGATCTGGGGCAACAGGTTGCTGGCTTCTTCCAGGAAGATGGGGAGCAACTGTTCATCGAGATCATCGCGCGTGGCGGTCGAGGCGTCATCAACGACCGCTTCGCTGGCGGGCGGGGTCGCCTCCGGCATGGGGGCCAGTGGCGGCGCCGCCAGGTCGGCGGCCGCCGCGGTCTCTTCCGGCGGTGGGGAAGTCACGCCAGGTGGTGCCGCATCCGCCATGGCCGCATCGGTCATGAGGAGGGCGGGCTCGCTCCCTACGGTCGCGCTCGCGGCATCAGGGGAAGACGCTCCGGCGGCCGTGATGTCGGCGAGCAAGGGTTCGACGATGCCCAGGTCTTCCGGGTAATGGTGTTGAAGGATGTCCTCGAGGCTACCGTCGAGATGCGAGAGCACGCTTGCCAGAGCGGCACGGTGGTCCGTGTTCAGCGGTTCGGTCTT
Source organism: uncultured Thiobacillus sp. (assembly GCA_964393825.1). Classification (GTDB taxonomy): domain Bacteria; phylum Pseudomonadota; class Gammaproteobacteria; order Burkholderiales; family Thiobacillaceae; genus PFJX01. The sequence goes on from CAYMUY010000041.1 coordinate 24,539, forward strand.
GTCCGGCCAGGCCCCCGCCCAGCATTCCACGGCATGAGCGGCATCCGCCAGCGGCGTGAAGCCGGTGGTGCGGGCGATGCCCGCCAGGGTGTGGGCGGAGCGGATGAAGGTTTCCCAGGCACCGGGGCGCTGTCCCTGGCCGAGTTGTTCGAGGGCACCACGCAGGTCGGCGAGACGCTGGCCGGCCTCCGCGCAGAAGATGCGGAACAGTTCTCCGGGAAGGACATGCCCGCCGATGCTGACGCTGTCCTCCGCTTCTGCCGTGGCGGTGGCGGTGGGATCCTCGACCGAGCCGGCGGCCTGGGCGATCCCCTGGACGCCGGCTTCAGGCTTTGGGGGCGTCGCCTCCGGGGGGCTGGCCGTGTCGCGCAGCCGGCGAGCCCTTTGCGTCAGGTGTTGGGATTCCACTCTGGCCTGCCCCTGTTCTTCCAGTTCCATGATCCAGACCTGGAAGGCGTTGCCGGTGTCCTCGAGAAACTTCAGCATCTCGCCGCTGGGCGCGCGCTCGTCGCGCAGCCACTGGTTCAGGGTCTGCTCCACTTCCCAGGCCAGTTCCGCGAGCTCGGTGAGCCCGACCATGCGGCCGCTGCCCTTGAGCGTATGAAATCCACGGCGGATCGAGGTGAACGCCTCGCTGTCATAGGCGCTGACATGGAGGCGGGCAAGCTGGACGGCGATGCCGCCAAGAACGTCCTGGGCTTCCTCGATGTAGGTGAAGAGGATGTCGCGGTCGATGGCCTCGTCGCCGGCCGCGGCGAGGCGGACGGCGTCGGCGCTGGGCGCGGGTGTCGGTGCGGCGGGGGCGATCTCCTGGACCGCCTGGCGGACCTGTTCCGGGGTGGTCGCCTCCTCCAGCGCGCGTGCGGCGGCTTCGGCCTGGTCACGCAGGGTGCTATCGGCGACCAGGTCGGCATCGCGAGACAGCTGGATGAGCTCGGCCTTGAGGGCGGCGCGGCCTGCCTCATCGCCACCCTGATCCACCCACTGCCGTACCGATTCCTTGATCTGCTCGGCATCGCCGCGCAGTTCCGTCTCCACCGTGACTTCGCGCTGGCCGCTGGCCATCGGTCTTTCCAGCAGGGTCCGCAGGGCTTTGCTGTCGTCGCGGCCGTAGCGCAGGGCTTCCAGGTAGCGCCCGAGATAGGACAGTGCTTCCGCGACCCAGTCGAGGTCTTCCCGTTCGATTTGTGCATCGCTTTCGGCGAAGTAGGCCACCCGGCGGGTCGCTTCGTTGACCAGTTCGGCGGCGACATCCAGTTGCAGGATGTTGAGGGCGCCGACGATCTGTTTCATCAGCGAGGGCACCATGGGCAGGCTGCCGCGCTGGGCGGGGTCGCGGAAGAACCTGTCGAGGATGTCCTCGGCCTGGTTGAGGTTGGCCTGGATTTCCTGGGTGACCTGGGCGAGCACCAGTTTTTCCTGGGCGGCGTGCGAGAACTCGTCCAGCATGTCCACGCTGGGGATGCGCGAGCTGTCGAACATCGGGTCGATGGCGGCTTGCAGGCGCATGGCCTGGATTTCACTCTGGCGGTCGAATTCGGGGCCGAGCTGTTCGAAGTGATCGACCGCGTTCTGTGCCAGCAACAGGCCGGTGGCCATCTCCAGTTGCAGGGCCTCGTTCTGGGTGGCGTCGGTGGCGCCCGGGAGGCGCTTGGCCACGGCCTGGGTGATGCGCGCGAGCGATTGCAGGGCGCCATTGGGCAGGCGGGTGCTGCTTTCGAACAGGGCGAGGGCCGCCTTCTGGAACGGCTCCAGGCTTTCGGCGCGCCCGGCGCAGTAGCGCATCCAGTGATCCTTGGCGGTGGCCAGGCTGTCCTGCAGGCTGTTCAGGTGCGGCAGGTGGGCGGTCGATTGATCGTGTTCCGTCGCGGGCGGCAGATACCGTTCCAGTTCGAACAGGGCGCGTGCTTCCGCGGCCCGGCCGCTGGGGTTGCTGTCCATGGCGACGTAGTAGAGGACATCGCGGAACAGCCGGTCGGCGAGTTGCCGCGAGCCTTCCATCAGGCGGCGCATCTGCAGGTCGACGCGGCCGCACATGCGCTTCAGCCAGAAATCCGTGGGGACACCGTTGCGGCGCAGCAATTCCATGAGGCCGGCAGCGGTCCACCAGAAGGTGTACTGGGCGGGGCCGGGCGCGAGCCGCTCGACCGCGCGCACGGCCTCGTCCATCCGCATCAGGCCGGAGATCGGTTCGCGGTCTTGTAGAAACTGCAGCAGGCCCTTCTGATACTGGGCTCGCGCCTTGCGGATGGCGCGGGCGCGACTCGCCTCGTCCATCGGCAATTCCGGCTCGGCGCGGGCGACCCGCGCCTGGGTGTCCGGGTAGAACAATTCGCTGGGCGCGGGCGTCTCGCCACCGCGTTGTGCCACCACGTCCTGGTAGATCGCGGCGAGTTTCATCTCGATGTGCGCGGCGCCGCCCATGAGGCCGTCGAGATAGGACTGGATCGCGTCGATGGCGCGCAGCGCGGTCTCCTTCGCGCCGGCCTGGTTCGGCTCGGCCTGCGCGGCCAGTTCGGTGAGCAGGCGTTCGGTTTCGCTGGTGAGCAGGGAGAGGCCGCGCAGGTCGACGATCTGCAGGGCACCATAGACCTGGTGCAGGTGGGCGGCGGCGTTTTTCAACGGGTTGGTGTCGCTGCCGTTCCAGTCTGCCAGGGTCATTTTCGCGGCCTGGAGCGCATTGTCCAGTTCCGCCTTGACCCAGGTGAGCGATCCCAGGTCGAACTCCATCTCCGTACTCATGCCGCGCACTCCTTTGCTAGGTGGTCAGAGCTTGAAGCCCGAGACGGAGACCTTCAATTCATCCGACAACAAGGACAACTGGCCGATCGACTGGGCGCTGCGACGAGCGCCATCCGAAGCCTTGCCGGTCACCGCGAGAATTTCCCGCATGTTGTCGGCAATCTGTTGGGCGGTGCCGGTCTGCGCCTGGGTGGCGTCGGAAATGCTCTGGATCAGGCGCGCCAGATCATCCGATACCGACTCGATCTCGGCCAGCGAGTGGCCGGCTGCGTCGGATAGCACGGTGCCCTCCACCACGCCCTGGGTGGAGGTCTCCATCGCATTCACCGCATCCTGGGTGTCGCTCTGAATGGTCTTGACGATGGCGCCGATGCGGCGGGTCGCCTGCGCCGAGCGCTCCGCCAGACGCTGCACTTCCTCGGCCACGACGGTGAAACCGCGTCCCGCCTCGCCGGCCGCCGCCGCCTGGATCGCGGCGTTCAGCGCCAGGACGTTGGTCTGTTCGGTAATGTCCGAGATCAGGTCGACGATCTCGCCGATCTCCTGGGAGGATTCGCCCAGTCGCTTGATCCGTTTCGAGGTTTCCTGGATCTGGTCGCGGATCGCGTTCATGCCGGCGATGGCGTTACGCACCGAGTCGCCACCCTTGCGGGCGGTGGCCAGCGACTGCTCCGCCACGCGGGCGGAGTCGGCGGCGTTTTGCGAGACCTGCACGATCGAGGTGGACATCTGCCCCACCGCCTCGCTGGTTTCCGCGATCTGGCGCGACTGCAGTTCGGCCGCGGCGAGCAGTTCGTCGGAGGTGGCGCGCGCTTCGGATGCGGCCTGGGTCACCTGTTCGGAGGCGCGGTTGATCCCCTGCACCAGCAGCCGCAGCTCCTCGATGGCGTAGTTGACCGAGTCGGCGATGGCACCAGTGATGTTTTCCGTGACCGTCGCCTGTACGGTCAGGTCGCCGTCGGCGAGGTCTCCCATTTCGTTCAGCAGCCGCAGAATGGCCTCCTGGTTGCGCTGGTTTTCCTGCGCGGCTTCCTCCGCGCGACGGCTCGCCTCACCGACGTTGAGGATACCGAGCACCAGCAGGGCGGCCAGTGCGACCAGGGCGAACAGGCTGGCGAACAGCAGCGTGATGCCGACGCCCATCGCCTGGTAGCGCTCGGTAACCTGCTGGGTCATGGTGAGCAGTTTTTCCGACTCGTCGAACAGCTCGCGTGCCGCGCGCTTGGCTTCCACCAGTTGCGGCATGTACTTGAGGATGTTGTCGACCTGTTTCTCGAAGGTGTTGAACACCTCGCGCAGTTCCAGCAGTTTGTCACGGGCGTCGGCATCGGTCACCGCGACGACGCCGATGCTGCCGCTGCCTTCGATCAGGCCCTGCAGGACTTCACGAAAGGTGCGCACGTCCTGGCCCAGTTGGTAGGCGGTTTCCGGGTTGATCTGGTCGGAGGAGAGCAGGGCGTTGGCGTTTTTCGCCATGCGCTGGGTCCACAGGGCCTGCTGGTTGGCAAAGGCGAGTTGCTTGCGCGAGTCCGAGGGCAACAGGGAAATGACCTGTTCCGCCAGGTCGAGCAGTTCGGCATTGCGCTGGTTGATCTCGGCCAGCGAGCGGCTGAGGGTGATCAGGGTGTCCTGTTGCGAGACCAGGGCCTGGATGTCCTTCTTCGAGATATCCCAGCGCTTGCGCAGTTCGAGGAGTTCGACCTGCATCGAGCCGGGCGAGGAAGGGACACCGGCGCCGCCGTCGATCAGGGTGTTGAGGCCGTCGGCGAAGGCCTGCCGGCTTTCGTCCAGTTGCTTGAAAGCGGTCTTGTTGCCGAGCACCGCTTGCTGCGCGGTCTTGGTGTAGCGCTGCGACAGCATCTGCAGGCGGGTGGCGATTTCCACGTATTCCGCGCGGTTGCCCAGCTGCACCGTGTACCAGATCAGCAGCAGGGTGGCGCATACCAGTGAAATCAGTAGGGTCAGTACCACAAAGGGGTGACGTTGTTCCGGCGCCATTTTTCCGATGAGCGGCAGGCGGCGCGGGTCCAGCGTCATCCAGCGGTTCATCAGGGTGGCGACACCGGGCGTCAGACGGCCACCCAGCTTGCTGAAAGACTTGCCGAGTTCCAGTTGCGGCTTCTTCATTGCCATTGCCTCGTTCCCTCCAGATGCTTCATGCCCCCGCGTGCGCGGAGAAGTCTATTCACAAACCCGCTTCCAGAAATGCGGGAGATGTCACCAGTTTTTCCACATTGAGTTCCGCCCAGATCTGATCCGGCCCGCGCCAGTGCGCCGTGGCCCAGGGCGAGGCGTCCGCCGGTTCCGGTTCGGGAACCAGGCTCTCGATGGCGCGCAGGCCGAGCGTGCGCTCGACGCGTAACGCGGCGTTGACGCCGAAACGGGGGTGCGCCAGCAGCAGATGGGCTTCCCCCGGCGGCAGCACCGGCGACAGGCTCAGGAAGGCGCCCAGGTCGGTGCAGCCATAGAGCGCGCCGCGCACGCTGGCGACACCGGGAAACCAGGGCTGTGCCCAGGGCACGGCGATCAGTTCCGCGACAGTCACCACTTCGTTGATTTGTTCCAGGGCGACCAGCCAGTGGCGCCCCCCCGCAATGAAGCCGAGCTTGGAGGAAGGGCCGGTCGCGGCCTTCGCGGCCTTGAGCTTCTCCGCGAGCTGGGTCTGGAAGTCACGAAGACTTTGCTTGTCCGACATGTGTCCGCGATGCCTCGCCTACTGGCCCAGGGATTGGATCTTGGCCAGCAGCTCATCGGCCGCGATCGGCTTGACCAGGTAGTCGATGGCACCCTGGCGCAAGCCCCAGACACGGTCCGTCTCCTGGTTCTTGGTGGTGCACATGATGACCGGGATGGACTTGGTTACCGGGTCGCGCGCGAGCATGCGGGTGGCCTGGAATCCATTGAGGCCGGGCATCACCACGTCCATCAGGATCAGATCGGGCTTTTCCTGTTTGGCCTTGGCGACGCCATCCTCGCCGGTTTCCGCGGCGACGACTTCAAAGCCGTTCTTGCGCAGGAGATCGGTCAGGAAATAGCGTTCCGTGGGGGAGTCGTCCACGACCAGGATGGTCTTGATCGGCATGGTGTTCCTCTGGGGGCTTTGATTCATTCGGCGCGCGCGCGATGGCGACGCACGGCATCGAGCAAGGTGTCCTTGGTGAAGGGCTTGGTCAGATATTCGTCGGAGCCGACCATGCGGCCGCGGGCGCGATCGAACAGGCCATCCTTGCTCGACAGCATGATCACCGGCGTGTCGCGGAAGCGCGTGTTCTTCTTGATCAGCGCGCAGGTCTGGTAGCCATCCAGGCGCGGCATCATGATGTCGACGAAGATCACGTGCGGCAGATGATCCGCGATCTTGGCGAGGGCGTCGAAACCATCCTCGGCCAGGATCACTTCGCAGCCGGTCTGCAGGAGAAAGATTTCGGCACTGCGACGGATGGTGTTGCTGTCGTCGATCACCATCACCTTGGTGCCCGCCAGATTGTTGGTATCGTCCACTCCGCTCTCCGTTTCGGTTCTGTTCAGGAGCCTTGCTGTACCGGGTATCCCGCCGCCTTCCAGGCCGGGAGGCCGGTGCGGAACCAGTAGACCCGCTTGAAGCCGCGCTTGACCATGTAGCGCGAGGCCTTGTAGCTGAACCAGCATTCCGGGCCGTTGCACTGGAAGATCATCGGGGCGTTCTTGTCCTGCGGCAGCTTGGTCAGATCGAAACGATCGATGCCGTCGTCGTACTCCACTTCCTTGGGACTGTTCATTTCATACGGCAGACTGACCGAACCGGTGATGAAGCCACCGCGGCGGTGCGCCAGGGGGCGTACGTCGAACAGCGGCGTGCCCTGGGCCATCATGGCCTTCACCTGCTCGGCGGTGACGATGCTCGCTCCCGGCAGGGTTTCCGGGGTGTAGAAGCCACGGGTGGCAACATATTCGAAATCGATCTTGTCGGCGGGGTCGAAGGCGCCCAGCTTGACCCGGGTCAGGCGCTTTTCCAGATCCTTGTCGAGTTTGGTGAAGGCGGAGCGGATCTTGTCCCGCAAGCCGGAGTCCAGCTTGTCGCTGACCACCACCCCGGCGGCGGGAACCTGGGTGAAGGTCTTCACCACCACGGCGTTCTTGTCGCGCGCGATCCAGTCCCGCGCGACATCATCCTTCATCGCCGCCAGGTCGGCCTGGCCGATATCCATGGCGTAGAGCACGGCGCCGTATTGGGTCATGTGCATGATGCGACGGAAATAGGTGGAAGGCGACAGGCCCAGAGCGTTCATCTCGCCCCGGAACAGGTAGCTCACCAGCGATTCCTGGTGCGGCAGGGCGATGCGCTTGCCGCGCGCGCCTTCCAGCGACTTGATGTTGGCGGTCTTGCGCGCGACCAGGACCAGGCTGGCGTTGTTTTCGGTTTTCGCCACCGGGGTGTAGCCGTTGCGCATGGCCACGCCGACCAGTTGCGCGGGGGCCAGCAACAAGGCGAATGACTGGGTGCGGATGCGTTCGCCCACGCGTTCCGCGTTCTGCGTCATCACCAGCTTGACCGGTTGTCCGATCGCGCCGGAGAGGTATTTGGCGAGGTCGTTGAAGACGCTCTGGGTGCCGATGTGGTCGCGTTCCTGGTCGTAATCGAGGGTGACGTTGAGGAGCAGTTCCTCTTTGGCCTGCGCATTGACCGCCGCGAGGGCCGTGAACAGGGAGATGAGTATGGCAACTATCCAGCGCATGCGTTTCCTCCGTTGTTTATCCGTGTCACTCGTCGCTCCTCCCTGGAGCGAGTTCCACGGCGCCGGTCATTCTGTACGGATGACAATCAAATTGCCACCATCTCGAAATCTTCCTTGCGGGCGCCACATTCCGGACAGGTCCAGTGGGGTGGCACATCCTCCCAACGGGTGCCCGGCGGAATGCCTTCTTCCGGGCTGCCTTTGGCTTCGTCGTAGAGATAGCCGCAGAGCAGACACATCCAGGTTCGATATTCCATAGCCGAAAGTGGTTAGTACTTATGTAATAAGATCGCATTCTGCCCCGCCAATCCAATAACGCCAAGCATGTCTATTTCCGTTCCTCCCGCTTCGCCCCCCATCGTGCTGGTCTTCGCCGGCACCGATCCGACCGGTGGCGCCGGCCTTCAGGCCGATGTCCTTACCCTCGCCAGTCTCGGTTGTCATCCGATCTCCGTGGTGACGGCCGTCACGGTGCAGGACACCATCGGCGTCGATGATTTCCTGCCGATGGAGGCGGAGTGGATCGTCGATCAGGCGCGCGGCGTGCTGGAGGATATGCCGGTGGCGGCGATCAAGATCGGCATGATCGGCAGCGTCGAAGCGGTCGCCGCCATCGCCGAGGTGGTGTCCGACTATCCCGACATTCCCCTGGTGCTCGATCCCGTGCTCAGTTCCGGTCGCGGCGACCCGCTCGCCAACGAGGAGTTGATGGCCGCGCTGATCGATCTGCTGCTGCCGCAGACGACGGTGCTGACACCGAACAGCATCGAGGCGCGGCGGCTGGCGGAAGAACCTGTCGATGAGGATGACGAGGAACTGGAAGCGGAGCCGGGCGACGCGCCCGATCTGGCCGGCTGCGCGCGCCGCCTGATCGACATGGGCTGCGAATTCGTGCTGATCACCGGCGCCCACGAACAGGGCGCACAGGTGGTGAATACCCTCTACAACACCCGTGGCGTGATGGATCGGCAGAAGTGGGAGCGCTTGCCCGGTTCCTACCATGGTTCCGGCTGCACGCTCGCCTCGGCGCTGGCGGGTTTCCTGGCACTCGGCCAGGATGTGGCCGAGGCCGCCAAGGAGGCGCAGGCCTACACCTGGCAGACCCTGAAACACGCTTACCGTCCCGGCATGGGCCAGTTCATCCCCGACCGCATGTACTGGGTGCATGGTGACGATGACGAGGAATAACCACGCCGCTCGCTTGCGTGGCCTCTACGCCATCACCCCGGACTGGGCCGACAGCCGTCGCCTGATCGCCGTCACCGAAGCCATCCTCGACGGCGGTTGCCGCCTCCTGCAATACCGCAACAAGACCACCAGCGACTGCCACCGGCAGGAGCAGGCGGTCGCCTTGCGCGGCCTGACCCGGCGTTATGGCGCGCTGCTGATCATCAACGACGACGCCGATCTGGCCGCATTCGCCGAGGCCGATGGCGCCCACCTGGGCGAGGACGATGGCGAACTTGCCGCCGCTCGTGGCCGCCTGGGCGCCGGGCTTCTCGGCGCTTCCTGCTACCAGAGCCTGGACCTGGCGCGGCGCGCCAGCCGCGCCGGCGCCGACTATCTTGCCTTTGGCAGTTTCTTCGCGTCACCGACGAAACCCCTGGCGCGCCGCGCCGATCCGGACCTGCTGGGGGCGGCGCGCGCGGAATTCGCCTTGCCGGTGTGTGCCATCGGCGGCATCACGCTGGATAATACGGCCTCCCTGGTAGCCGCCGGCGCCGATATGCTGGCGGTGATCAGCGCCCTGTACGATGCCGCCGACCCCCGCGCGGCCACTGAACGATTCATCCAGCACTTCGAGGACAACAGCCCATGAGTTCCCGCAACGACCAACTGTTCGAACAATCCCGGAAATGCATTCCCGGTGGCGTCAACTCGCCGGTTCGCGCCTTCCGTTCCGTCGGCGGCACGCCGCGCTTCTTCACGAAGGGGCAGGGCAGCCGGGTGTGGGACGCGGATGGCAAGAGCTACCTCGACTACGTGGGCTCCTGGGGGCCGCTGATCCTCGGCCACGCCGATGCGGATGTGGTCAGGGCGGTACAGGAGGCCGCCAGCCTCGGACTATCCTTCGGCGCGCCCACGGAAATGGAACTGGTGATGGCGGAGAAACTGGTGGCCATGCTGCCCAGTATCGAAATGGTCCGTCTGGTCAGCTCCGGTACCGAGGCCACCATGAGCGCGATCCGCCTGGCGCGCGGCCACACCGGCCGCTCCACCCTGATCAAGTTCGAGGGCTGCTACCACGGCCACGCCGACAGCCTGCTGGTGAAGGCCGGTTCCGGCCTGCTCACCTTCGGCCAGCCGAGTTCGGCCGGCGTCCCCGCCGACTGCTCCGCGCACACCCTGGTGCTGGATTACAACGACATCGACCAGGTCAACCGGGTGTTCGCGGAGAAGGGCGATGAGATCGCCTGTGTCATCGTCGAGGCGGTGGCCGGCAACATGAACTTGATCAAGCCGAAGGCCGGCTTCCTCCAAGCCCTGCGCGAAAACTGCACGAAACACGGCGCCGTGCTGATCTTCGATGAGGTGATGACCGGATTCCGTGTCGGCCTCGGTTGTGTGCAGGGTCTCTATGGCATCACCCCCGACCTCACCACGCTGGGCAAGGTGATCGGCGGCGGCATGCCGGTGGGCGCCTTCGGTGGCCGCGCCGACATCATGGACAAGATGGCGCCGCTCGGCCCCGTCTATCAGGCCGGTACCCTTTCCGGCAACCCGGTGGCGGTGGCCGCCGGCCTCAAGACCCTGGAAAAGATTTCCGCCCCCGGCTTCTTCGAGGCGCTCACCGCCAGGACGACACGGCTGGTGGAGGGCTTCAACGCCGCCGCCCGCGATGCCGGCATCAACGCCTGCGCCGATTCGGTCGGTGGCATGTTCGGCATCTACTTCCGCGCGACCCCGCCGACCTCCTATGCCGAGGTGATGGACAGCGACAAGGAGGCCTTCAACCGCTTTTTCCACCTCATGCTGCACGAAGGCGTCTATCTGGCGCCCTCCGCCTTCGAGGCCGGCTTCGTCTCGGCAGTGCACAGCGATGCCGACATCGACGCCACCCTCGCCGCCGCCGCCCGCTGTTTCGAGAAGATGCAGTGATTCGGACCGTGGGCCATGAGTGACGATCTCTCCCCGGAAGACAGCTTCCGCCTTCAGGTCCTGCTCGCGCAGGACCTGAAGGCAGTGCGGATCGAGGAAAGCGAGGCCCATCCCGTCTTGCATGCCCTCACCGACCAGGGTGAAGCGAGTGTTCCGCTCAACCCCAACTGCCGCTTGGACAAGTATCTACGCCAGATCCGCGAACTCCTCTCCGGCCATGCCCTCGGCTCGCCGGGCGGATACCCGGTCTATCTCAGCCGCTGGACCCGGCATGGTCAGATGGAAGGCCTCAATCTGGGACGCCTGCTGCTCACCGGAGAGCCGGAAGCGGTGGTGGCGGTGGTGCATTCCCCTGGTCTCACCGACGAACTGGCGCGCTATGCCTGGTGGGCGCAGCCGACCATCGAAAACGCCCGCCTGATGCTTTCCCGGGAAAAAGTGGCGCAAGGCGAGATGGGGCCGGTACTGGCGGATTACCTGGTTGAACATCTGCCCTTCCTGCAGGACGAGCACCTGGACATCATGGATACCGTGGTCGTGCTGCTCTATTCCAGGGCGCTGTCGCAGGCCAACCGGGAAGCCATCTGGCAGCGCGGCAAGCGCAGCAACACCCATTACGTCGCCTTCCTGGAGGTGGCGGGCTGGGATGAGCCGCAGCCGCTGCCCATGGCCTTGCCGGCGCGCGCCGATCAGGACGTCCTGCTGGCGGATCTGGCGCCGCGGCTGGCAGCGGGAGACGCGGCCGCGCGGGCGCTGGCGCGAACCCTGGATGCGCAAGGCCAGACCTTCCTCGCCGCCGCCATGGAAATCCTCGAGCGGCCGGAAACTCAGGATGTGGTCAACCGTAGCCTCAACGCCATCGGCCGATATTTCAGTATGGGCGGCGGGGCAGCGGGCGAATCGCCCGCCAACGTCTGCCAGGCGCTGGAACCGCAACTGGAAGCCGCCGCGCGGCTGGCGGGTCTGAGTGCGGAAAAAGTCACGCCGATCTTCGCCCGCAGCACCGCCATCGGTTCCTTGATGCGGCGCAAGATCGAGCCGGTGGTGAACGAGGTGTTGGCGGATATCCGCTTGTTGCGCGGGATGTAGCGCCGGCGTCTCGCCGGCGTTTTTCAGCAAGTAATACGAGCCGGCGAGACGCCGGCGCTACTACGCGGTCTTGTCCCGCTCGATCAACGCATAGGCGCTGTGGTTGTGGATGGACTCGAAGTTCTCCGCCTCCACCACATAGGCGTCGATGCGCTCGTCCTTGTTGAGGGCGGCGGCGACATCGCGGACCAGGTCTTCGACGAACTTCGGATTCTCATAGGCCTTCTCCGTGACGTATTTCTCGTCCGGCCGCTTCAGCAGGCCGTAGAGCTGGCTGGAGGCGTTTTCCTCGGCGATGGCGATCACGTCCTCGATCCACACGAAGGCGTTGGTGCGCACGGTGATGGTGACGTGCGAGCGCTGGTTGTGGGCGCCGTACTGGGAGATCTTCTTGGAGCAGGGGCACAGGCTGGTGCAGGGCACCAGGACCTTCATGGTCTGGATGTATTCGCCGTCCTTGATCTCGCCGATGAAGGTCACGTCGTAATCCATCAGGCTTTCCACCCCGGATACCGGCGCTTTCTTGTTGACGAAATACGGGAAGTTCATCTCGATGTGGCCGGATTCCGCTTCCAGTTTCACCACCATCTGGCGCAGCACCTGCTCGAACGACTCCACCGAAAACTCGCGCTCGTTGCCGTTGAGGATCTCGATGAAGCGGGACATGTGCGTCCCCTTGAAGTGGTGCGGCAGGTAGACATACATGCCGAAGGTGGCGATGGTGTGCTGGGCGCCGCCGGTCTTGTCCAGTACCTTGACCGGATGGCGGATGGCCTTGATGCCGACCTTGTCGATGGCGATCTTGCGCGAGTCCGGATAGTTCTGGACGTCGGCGATGGGTTGCGCGCTGGAGGTGGGGCAGGGGGCGGCGGTCTCGCAGACCGATTCGCAGGTGCTCATGACAATTTTCCTGTATGCGGGAAGCGCGAAGTATAAGCGATGGCTAATTGTCGAGTAAATGACTCAACTACTATTTGCTGGCCACGTCGGCAGGCCGACCCGCGCGCGATGACCGGCTCGGAAAACAAAGCGGGCCGGCAATGCCGACCCGCTTTGAAGACTGATGACGCTCTCTGGATCAGACGATCAGCGGCACGATCAGCAATGCCACGATGTTGATGATCTTGATCAGCGGGTTGACGGCCGGGCCGGCGGTGTCCTTGTAGGGGTCGCCGACGGTGTCGCCGGTCACCGCGGCCTTGTGGGCCTCGGAACCTTTGCCGCCGAAGTTGCCTTCTTCAATGTACTTCTTGGCGTTGTCCCAGGCGCCACCACCGGTGGTCATGGAGATCGCCACGAAGATGCCGGTGATGATGGTGCCGACCAGCACGCCCCCCAGGGCCTGTGCGCCGAGGGTGAGGCCAACGATGACGGGAACCGCCACGGGCAGCAGGGAGGGGACGATCATTTCCTTGATGGCGGCCTTGGTCAGCATGTCGACGCAGGTGCCGTATT
>CAYMUY010000042.1:0-37422 GCA_964393825.1 uncultured Thiobacillus sp.
AACTTACGGTGGGACTTGCACCCACAAGAGTGCGCCCATGCTGGGCGCACCAAAACAAAAAGGCGGCTTGCGCCGCCTTTTCAGTTCACCGTCACATCAGGCTGAGAAAGAGGAACCACAGCCACAGGTGGAAGTGGCGTTCGGGTTCTTGATCACGAACTGCGCACCTTCCAGGCCTTCCGTGTAATCGACTTCGGCGCCCATCATGTATTGCATGCTCATCGGGTCGATCAGCAGGGTGACACCGTTCTTTTCCAGGACCATGTCGTCCTCGTTGGTCACTTCGTCAAAAGTGAAACCGTACTGGAAACCGGAACAGCCGCCACCCGTCACGAATACACGCAGCTTCAGGTCGGGATTGCCTTCTTCCTCGATCAGGGACTTCACCTTGTTGGCGGCGCTGTCGGTGAAATTGAAGGGACTCATTTCGGTCGCGGCATTCATACGCGATACTCCTATGTCAGGTCTAAGTGCGAAGCATTATTGGCGCCGGGGCGGCGCCCGTCAACCACGGGCTAATTGGGGTTTACTCCGGAAAAATCAAGGCATTACCGGAATGTGCGTGAGCCCCAGGTTTTCCGGCAGGTCGAACAGCAGGTTCATGTTCTGTACCGCCTGGCCGGCGGCGCCCTTCACCAGGTTGTCGATCACCGACAGTACCACCACGGTGTCGCCCCCCTGTGGCCGATGCACGGCGATGCGGCAGAGGTTGGAGGCGCGTACCGAGCGGGTTTCCGGATGCGACCTGGCTGGCAATACGTCGACGAAATATTCGTTGGCATAGCGTTGCTCGAACAACGCCTGCAAATCCACGTCCTTGCTCAATTTACAGTACAGGGTGGCGTGGATACCGCGAATCAGCGGGGTGAGGTGCGGCACGAAGGTCAGCCCGATATCGTGCCCGGCCATGCGCGTGAGGCCTTGGCGGATTTCCGGCCAGTGCCGGTGGCCCGGCACGGCATAGGCCTTGAAAGTGTCGGAAGCCTCGGCATAGAGGGCGCCGATCTCCGCCTTGCGGCCGGCGCCGGAGACACCGGACTTGCAATCGGCCACCATCCAGGTGGTATCCACCACACCGGCCTCGACCAGCGGCAGGAAACCGAGCTGCACGGCGGTCGGGTAGCAGCCGGGGTTGGCGATCAGGCGCGCGCCCCTGATCTTGTCGCGATTGATCTCGGGCAGGCCATAGACGGCTTCCGCGACCAGATCCGGGCAGGCGTGTTCCATGCCGTACCACTTCGACCACTCGGCGATGTCCTGGATGCGGAAGTCGGCAGCCAGGTCGATGACCTTGACCCCGGCGTCGAGCAATTCGCGGGTCTGCTGCATGGCGACGCCGTTGGGCGTGGCGAAGAACACCACGTCGCAGGACTTGAGCGGCGCCTGTTCCGGCGTGGTGAACGCCAGTGAGACGCGGCCGCGCAGGCTGGGAAACATGTCCGCAACCGGCATGCCGGCTTCCTTGCGCGAAGTGATGGCGGCCAATTCCACATCCGGGTGCTGGGCGAGCAGTCTGAGCAGTTCGACCCCGGTGTAGCCGGTGCCGCCGACGATACCTGCCTTGATCATGTGTCGACTCCTTGAGTCAGAGAAAACAACTGAATGGGCAAACGAAAAAGCCGCCCTCGGGCGGCCTTCTCGAATATCCAGCGGGAATTAACGCTTGGAGAACTGCTTGCGACGACGCGCCTTGTGGAAGCCGACTTTCTTGCGTTCCACTTCGCGGGCATCACGGGTCACCAGACCGGCGCGTTTCAGCGTGCCTTTCAGTTCCGCGTCGTATTCGATCAGGGCGCGGGTGATGCCGTGGCGAACAGCGCCGGCCTGGCCGGTTTCACCGCCGCCGTTGACGTTCACCATGATGTCGAAGGTCGCGGTGCGCTCGGTCAGCACCAGGGGCTGACGCACGATCATGCGGCCGGTTTCGCGGGCGAAATAGATGTCGACGGGCTTGCCGTTGACAACGATGTTGCCGGAACCCGCCTTGATGAACACGCGAGCGACTGAGCTCTTGCGGCGGCCGGTGCCGTAGTAGTAGTTACCGATCATTCAGGACCTCAGATTTCCAGGGTTTTGGGCTGCTGCGCGGTGTGCGGGTGAGCGCCGCCGGCATAGACCTTGAGTTTCTTGATCATTGCGTAGCCCAGGGGACCCTTGGGCAGCATACCTTTGACCGCCTTCTCCAGCGCGCGGCCGGGGAAACGGTCCTGCATCTTGCCGAAGGTGGTCTCGTTGATGCCGCCGGGGTAGCCGGTGTGGCTGTAATACTTCTTGCCTTCGGCCTTGTTGCCGGTCACGCGCAGTTTCTCGACGTTGACCACGACGATGTAGTCGCCGGTATCCACGTGCGGGGTGAAGATGGCCTTGTGCTTGCCGCGCAGACGGCGGGCGATCTCGGACGCCAGACGTCCCAGCACCTTGTCGGTGCCGTCCACCAGATACCAGTCGTGCTGGACCTCGTGGGGCTTAGCGGAGAAGGTTTTCATGTTCTTTGTACCAGAATGGGGACTTCGGAAAGCGGCGGATTCTATTGGGTTTTCCATTTTCATGTCAAACCGGTATTTGCCGGATGTGAAGGCATGCGGATAATCGCGGCCCATGTCACTCTCCTGGCTGGTCACAAATTTCATCGCGGCGTTCCTGTTGCCGCCGCTCAACCTGCTGATTCTGGGTGGCTTCGGCCTTTATCTGCTGAAGCGGCGACGCCCCTGGGCGAAGGCACTGACCGCATCTTCCCTGGCCGCATTATGGCTGCTCTCGACACCGCTCGTGGCGGACGCAATGCTGGACAGCTTGAAACCGGCCTACCGCCCACTGGACGGCAGCGAGGCCGACGTCATCGTGATTCTCGGCGGCGGCCGGCACTACGACACGCAGGAATACGCCGGTGACACGGTCGGACATCTGACTCTTGAGCGGCTGCGCTATGGCGCCTGGCTGGCACGCAGACTGGACAAACCGCTGCTGGTGACCGGTGGCAGTCCCGACGGTGGCCAGCCCGAGGCGGCACTGATGCGCGATGTCCTGGAGCGGGAATTCGGCGTACGGGTGCGCTGGGTGGAGAATCACGCCGAGAACACGCGCGACAACGCCCACTTTTCCGCCGCCCTGCTGAAAATGGCGCGCATCGAGCGCATCTATCTGGTCAGCCACGCCTGGCACCTGCCGCGCGCCATCCCGGAATTCGAACGTGAAGGGCTGCATGTGGTGGCGGCGGGAACCGGTTATGGGCGCGACGGCGGGGCGCGGCTGTTGGATTTCGTACCCAGCGCCCAGGGCCTCTACGACAGTTTCCTGGCCATGCACGAAGGCATCGGCCTGATTTGGTATCGCTTACGCAACTAGGAGAAATGCAATGAAATCCCGCGTCAAATGGGTTGAAAACGTCTGCTTCATGGCCGAATCGGAAAGTGGCCACGCCATGATCATGGACGGCTCGCCGGATATCGGTGGTCGCAACATGGGGCCACGACCGATGGAGATGCTGCTGATGGGCGCCGGCGGTTGCACTTCCGTGGACGTGGTGATGATCCTGAAGAAAAGCCGCCAGGAAGTGACCGGCTGCGAAGTGGCGGTTACCTCCGAGCGAGCGACCGATCATCCCAAGGTGTTCACCAGGATCCACATGCATTTCACCGTCACGGGCCGCGGCCTGAAGCCGGAAATCGTCGATCGCGCCATCAAGCTCTCGGCGGAAAAATACTGTTCCGCCAGCATCATCCTGGGCAAGACCGCCGAGATGACCCATGACTTCGAAATCATCGACGTGGACGCGCCCCAAGCCGACGCGGCAGGCTGATCGCGCCGACGACGCCAAGCAGCAGCGCCGCCAGCCCGGTGCCGGCATCCCCGGTCGCACCCCAGAGCGCGCCGGGCACGATCAGCACGGGGTAGATCACGGCGGACAGGCGGGTGGACAGGTCGATCTCGTTCATGTCGGTCTCCCGAGCGTTTCTGACGCGGACATGATGCGCGTCGTCAGGCTCACCAGATGAGCCAGTGGACAGGCCGCGTCCAGCATGGCCCCACGTCAGTCGAGCCGGCCGAAGGGCACGCTGACATGCCTCTATCGAAGGAGGAGCACTCCCGTATGGACCGCACCGAACGCTTCTACAAGATCGACCAGTTGCTCGCGGAACGCCGCGTGGTGCCCTTCGATGACTTGTGCCAGGCGCTGGAGGTGTCGCCCGCCACCCTCAAGCGCGACCTGCTCTACCTGCGTGACCGCCTCAACGCCCCCATCGTCTGGGACCGCAGCGCCGGCGGCTACCGCTATGCCGGACATGACAGCGAATTCGCCGCGCGTGGCGGCAAACCGTTCGAATTACCCGGCCTCTGGTTCAACGCCCGGGAAATCCACGCCCTGCTGACCATGCAGCATCTGCTCGCCGGACTGGACCGGGGCGGCTTGCTCGGCCCGCATGTGCGACCGCTGATGGCACGCCTCAACGGGCTCATGGGCAGCGCCGACGACACCGCCGAGGAGATACGCAAGCGGGTGCGCATCATCGGCGCGGCGGCGCGAATAATGGACCTCGACGCCTTCGAGCGGGTCGGCTCCGCCTTGCTGCGGCGCAAGCGGCTGCGCATCACCTACCATGCGCGTGGCAGCGGCCAGGCCAGCGAACGTGAAGTGTCGCCGCAACGTCTGGTGCATTACCGCGAAAACTGGTACCTCGATGCCTGGTGCCATCTCCGCCGCGGACTACGCAACTTCTCAGTAGACGCCATCGAGCGCGCGGAGATCCTGGAGACAGCCGCCCGCGGCATCTCCGACAAGACCCTCGACAAAATGCTTGGCGCCGGCTACGGCATCTTTTCCGGCAGGCAGGTGCGCTGGGCGCGATTACGCTTCACGGCCCAGCGAGCGCGCTGGGTGGCGAGCGAGCAGTGGCATCCGAAGCAGAAAGGCGGCCTGGACGCGATGGGCGCTTATCTGCTGGAACTGCCCTACACGGATGATCGCGAACTGATCATGGACATCCTCAAGTACGGCCCGGATTGCGAAGTGCTGGCACCGGAGGAATTGAGAACCCGCGTCCGGGAACAGGTCGCGGCCACCCTGGCGCACTATCGCCAGGCTGGCGACGGCGCGTAGCGGGCCGCCAGCCCACGAGATGGCGGCCTGACTCCCAAGCATCGTATTGCCACATGCAACCGCCAATATCCGGATAATTCCGTCTCTCCCAATCAATATTGTGCCAAGCCCATGCGAGTCGTCGTCGTCAGCGGACTATCCGGTTCCGGCAAGAGTGTCGCCCTCAAGGCGATGGAAGACGCCTATTTCTATTGCGTCGACAACCTCCCCGCCGCCCTGCTCTCCGAAGCGGTGGAATACCTGCGCCTGCTCGGCATCCAGGATGCCGCCTTGAGCATCGACTCGCGCAGCGGCGCCAGCCTGGTCGGATTGCCGGAAGAACTGGAGCGCCTGCGCCACAAGGTCGATCTGCGCATCATTTTCCTGACCGCCAAGGACGAGACGCTGGTCAGGCGCTTTTCGGAAACGCGACGGCGCCACCCGCTCAACAGCGGTGAGCGCTCCCTGGAGGAGTGCATCCATCAGGAGCGGGAAATGCTGGCGCAGATCTCCGGCAATGCCCATCTGATGGACACCAGCGACCTCTCCGCCAACACCCTGCGCAGCTGGATCAAGCGCTTCCTCGACCTGCACAGCGCCAGCTTCACCCTGGTGTTCGAATCGTTCGGCTTCAAGCATGGCATCCCGATGGATGCCGACCTGGTGTTCGATGTGCGCTGCCTGCCCAACCCGCATTACGACCCCTATCTCAAGCCACTCACCGGCCGCGACGCGCCGGTCATTGCCTACCTGCAGGCACAGGACGAGGTCACCACCATGCTGGAAGACATCCGCGCCTTTGTCGCCAAATGGCTACCATCCTATATCAGGGACAACCGCAGCTACTTCACCGTGGGCATCGGTTGCACCGGTGGCCAGCATCGCTCCGTCTACATCGCGGAAACGCTGGCCGACCACTTCCAGGACGTCCAGCAGGTGCTGATCCGGCATCGGGAGCTTTCTTGATCCTGGCGGCAACGCGACCGGGAGACTGGCTGATCCTGCTCGCGGGACTCGTCCTGGTCGGGAACCTCTGGCTGAGCCAGGCGAACAGCCTGGAAGGGCGCGTCATCGTGCGGCTGGAGGGCAACGTGGTCGCGGAGTCCGGCTTGCGCCTGAATCGCCGGCTGGAAATCCATGGACCACTGGGCATCAGCGAAATCGAGATTCGCGACGGCCGCGTACGCGTCGCCAAGGACCCCAGCCCCCGCCAGCTTTGCGTGCGTCAGGGCTGGATACCTGCCGGTGGCGCCGCCGTCTGCCTGCCCAACCGGGTCAGCGTGGAAAACGCCGCCGCCGGCTACGACACGCTCAACTACTGAAGCGCGCGGGCCAGCTTTTCAACTCGCTCGCCGCTGCCGATGCGTCGCGCCCCGGGATCACCTCATGAGGGTCGTCGGCGCGCGGCACCCGCAGGTCCCTTCCGATCAACACGCTGGCCAGGACCCCGATAACGCACCAGCACAACAGCCCCAGCAGCAAGCCATTCATGGCGCCACCCGCAGTTCGGCGCCCGTTGCCGGACTGGCTTGTGTCGCCTGTTCTTCGGATTCCTCCGGCAGCAACACCTGCGCCAGCGACAGATCCAGCAACGCGGCCAGCTTCGCCGCAGTGCTGGCGGAAGTACTCTGAACCCGCCGTTCCAGACGGGAAATGCTGGCGGCCGACATCCCGGCCGCATCGGCCAGATCATAGATACCCCCCGCTCGAGACGGGCTTTGCGCAACGGACTCATCCCATACCCCACTGTCCTTTGTTATTGATTAGGTGTTGGCTTGAAGATCGCCTTTGCCGCACTGCGGCCAGGACGTCGCAGCGACGTTTCCGCGACACGCAACGACTGTCAACGCACTGCCATGCAACCAGATCGCGCGCTTGCCACGCCGCGCATGTTGCAGTCCGTGCAACCAGAAGGCAGCATCACGCCCCAAGAATATGAAAAATCTGAATAACCCAAAATGAAACGGGACGGCTCCCGGTAGCCTCCTCTGAAGTGACAGACACGACTGAAATGAAAATTGGCAAAACGATTGCCCGACTTCGGGCGCGGCACGGCTGGTCACTGGACGAACTCGCGGAACGCAGCGGC
This sequence comes from uncultured Thiobacillus sp., assembly GCA_964393825.1. Classification (GTDB taxonomy): domain Bacteria; phylum Pseudomonadota; class Gammaproteobacteria; order Burkholderiales; family Thiobacillaceae; genus PFJX01. Next base: position 7,167 of record CAYMUY010000042.1, read on the forward strand.
ATCACCAAATCCAGCCTCTCGCGCATGGAAAACGACAGCCAGTGGCCGCGACCGGAAACACTGGATGCCCTGACGGCGGCGCTGAACATCAAGGTCTATCAACTGTTTGCGCTCGCCGGCGCGGAGACGCTCCCCACCGCGCCACCAGTCTGGGCCAAGGAGGAAGAGGACCTGGTCCAGGCCTACCGGGCGATGCAGCCGGATGCGCGCAAGCAATACCGTGCACTGGCGCTTATCCTGGCCGACAAGGGGTGCATCCCACAATAAAGCGCTTGCGGCGCCAAGGGGCCGGCGCGATTAACATCGCGGCATGCAACTCGAACTCCATGCCAGTCCCGAAGACCGCAGGGTGGCCGCGCTGGCCGCGGTGGCCATCGGCCTGACCCTGGCCGAGGCGGCGATTCCCCTGCCGGTTCCAGGCGTCAAACCCGGTCTCGCCAACATCGTCACCCTGGTGGTGCTGTATCGCTACGGCTGGCGCACCGCTGCCTGGGTGGCAGGGTTGCGTATCGTCGCCGGCGCCCTGGCGCTGGGGCAGTTCCTCACCCCGGCGTTCGTGCTGAGCCTGTCCGGCGGACTGGCCAGCCTGTTGCTGCTGGCCATCGCGATCCGCCTGCCGCCGCGCTGGTTCGGGCCGGTGGGGCTGTCGGTGCTCGCCGCCTTTGCCCACATCGGCGCGCAACTGCTGGTGGTGGATGCCTGGTTGCTGCCGGGAGCCAGTATCCTCGGGCTGATGCCCTTGTTTCTCGGCGCGGCCTGGATCACCGGCCTGGTGAACGGACTGGCGACCGCGCATCTGCTTGCCGGAAACCGGGAATCCGTCTAGTCGATGGCACGGCCAACCTGCGTTACGCTCGCACATCCCCGACTCAGGAAGCCGCCATGACCCGCATCACCCTCGCCCTCACCGGCGCCTCCGGCATGGCCTACGGCCTGCGCCTCCTGGAGTGCCTGCTGCGCGCGGACTGCCAGGTCGACCTGCTGATCTCGCAGGCCGCGCGCATCGTCGCCCGGCAGGAACTCGATCTCCAGCTCCCCACCGGCAATGCCGAGGTGGCGGCCTTCTTCGATGCGCGCTTTGCCGGCCACGGTGGCCGTCTCACCGCCTATGGCAAGGAAGAGTGGTTCGCGCCGGCGGCTTCCGGCTCCAATCCGGCCGCCGCCATGGTGATCTGTCCGTGCACCATGGGCACGCTGGCGGCCATCGCCCAGGGCCTCGCCGACAACCTGATCGAGCGCGCCGCCGACGTCATGCTCAAGGAAAGACGACCGCTGATCCTGGTCCCCCGGGAGACCCCCTTCTCGCTCATCCACCTGCGCAACATGACCACCCTGGCCGAGGCTGGCGCCACCCTGCTGCCGGCCAATCCCGGCTTCTACCACCGCCCGCAACGCGTCGAGCAGGTGGTGGATTTCATCGTCGCCCGCGTCCTCGACCATCTGGGTATCGCGCACGAACTGATCCAGCCCTGGGGCGCGCATGAATAAACCGCTCTCAAGGCTGCGTGAATTTCTCTCGCCGGAAAGTCATGGCCATGAGCTCCCCCTGTTTCCCCTCAACACCGTCCTGTTTCCAGGTGGGCGCCTGCATCTGAAGGTCTTCGAGGCGCGCTACCTTGACATGATGACGGACAGCCTGCGGCGGGAACGACCGTTCGGCGTCTGCCTGATCAAGCAGGGTGCCGAGGTCGGGCAGGCAGCGATCCCGGAAACCGTGGGCTGCCATGCGCGTATCGTCACGCTCGACATGGACGAACCCGGCGTCATGATGGTCGAGGCGCGCGGAGAGTCACGCTTCGTGGTGGAAAGCACACGCCTGGAAGCGAACCAGCTCCTGGTCGGCCAGGTGCGCGACAAGAACGACGAGGCCACCCTGCCGGTGCCCGCCGATTGTCGCGCCGCGCTCGACTTGCTGCGCACCCTGGCGGCGAAAGTGCCGGCGTCCGGCCTCGGCGAGATCCATGACGACGCCAGCTGGGTAGGCTTCCGCCTGGCCGAGGTACTGCCTTTGAAAATGGCCGCGCGCCAGGCGATGCTGGAAATGAACGACGCCGTGCAGCGACTGAGGATCCAGCTGGACTTCATGCGACGCAACGGCTTGACATAGGAACGGAAATGGCAAAGTTTTACGAATCGCTGACGCCGGAGCTGATCACCTTCATCCGCAAGCAGCACATCTTCTTCGTGGCGACCGCAGCGCCTGACAGCCGCATCAATCTCTCGCCCAAGGGCCTGGACAGCCTGCGCGTGCTGGATGAACGCACGCTCGCCTATCTCGACCTCACCGGCAGCAGCGCGGAGACCGCCGCCCACCTGCGCGTCGACCCGCGCATGACCATGATGTTCTGCAGCTTCAGCACCGACGCGCTACTCCTGCGGGTCTATGGTCGCGGCGAAGGCATCCTGCCGCATGACCCGCGCTGGGAAGCGATGCGCGCCCTGTTTCCCGCGCATCCCGGTGTGCGCCAGATCGTCGAACTGCGAGTGGAATCGGCACAGACTTCCTGCGGCGCCGGCGTGCCGCTGATGGGCTATGCCGGCGACCGCGGCACACTCTCGGAATGGGCGCGCAAGAAAGGCGAAGACGGCATGGCCGAATACCGCCGCGAGAAGAACGCGCGCAGCATCGACGGCCTACCGACCGGGCTTGTCTAACCGCCTGTCAGAGACGCGAGCCGCGTTCGACGATGATGCCCAATTCCTTCACCCCACGCAGAATCGCGAGCTTGCGCACCGTGACCTTCACCCAGGGCGCGCCGAACTCGCCGCGCACGATCTCGGCGATGTGCTCGCCCAGCGTTTCCACCAGGCGGATCTCGCGTTGCGCGACGCTTTCCCGGATGCGCTCGGCCACCAGGCCATAGTGGATGGTGTCGCCGATCTGGTCGGTGTGACCCGCCTTGTGATCGTAAAGACCGATCTCCAGATCGATCATCACCGGCTGCGGCGCTTTGCGCTCCCATTCGTAGAGCCCGATAATCAGCTCCAGGCGGAAATCCCGCAGAAACAGTATGTCCATCCAACCCCCGGCCCAAAGCCCTCGCAAAGGCCGCGCATTTTACGCAAATGACTGCTCATCTGACTGAACTCGCGTTGATTGTTGTTGCCGCCTATCTGCTCGGCTCGGTTTCCTTCGCGATCCTGGTGGCGCGCGCCTATGGCCTGCCCGATCCGCGCAGCCATGGTTCCGGCAACCCTGGCGCCACCAACATGTTGCGTACCGGCCGCAAGTCCGCCGCCGCCCTCACCCTGCTGGGCGACGCCATCAAGGGCTATGTCGCGGTCTGGCTGGCGCAATGGGCAACCGCCACCTGGGGCCTGCCCGCCTTCACCCCCTACCTGGCGGCGCTGGCCGCCTTCCTCGGCCACCTGTTCCCGGTGTTCTTCGGGTTCAAGGGCGGCAAGGGCGTGGCCACCGCGCTCGGTGTCCTGCTGGCGCTGGATGCGCGCCTCGGTGGCCTGACCCTGGCAACCTGGGCCATCGTCTTCGCCATCACCCGCATTTCCTCCCTGTCCGCGCTCATCGCCGCGGCCCTGGCGCCGCTCTACGGCTGGCTCCTGCTCGGCGCCGGCGCGGAGAGCGGCCAGCAGATCGGCATCCTCGCCCTGCTCTGTGCCCTGGTGCTGGCACGCCACCATGGCAACATCCGAAAACTGCTCTCCGGCGAGGAGTCAGCCTTCAAAAAGAGGTGACCATGTTCGAGAAAACCATCGACTACGCCCGCGACAACCTGATCGCGGCCTCCGAAGCGGCAGTCGACCGCGCGGGGGAACGTCTGGGACAGGTGGTAGACAACGCCAGCCAGCAGATCGACCAGAAACTCGACAAGATTTCCCATGAGTTGCACAGCCAGCGCCAGTTCACCAAGGACGACGTGCGCGAACTGGTGGATTACGCCGCCGTGCAGCTTTCCAACGTACTGGATCAGCGCATCGCCGTGATGCGGCATGAAATCACCAGCCTGGTCGAGGAAAAGACCGAATACTTCAAGAAGGAAATCGACGACTTCTTCATCACCCGGCAGCAGGATCTGGCGCGCGAACGCCGCCGCATGATCATCAACATCCTGCTCGCCGCGGGTGCGGCCCTGAGCGTGGGCGCCGTGTCGCTGTTCTACAAGGGCGTGCGTGAATGGGACCTGCTCACCGTGTTCCGCGTGGTGCTGGCCTCGCTGGCCGGCGGCTACAGCGTCTGGCTGGTGGCTTCGCTGATGCGCGGCTGGCTGCGCATGACCGAGCACAAGAAGGACATGGTGTTCCTCGCCGCCCGCTACTGGGGCTGGCTGCGCCCGGCGAGCATATTCTCCACCCTGTTGGTGCTCGCCATCCTCGGCATCCTGTCGCTGGTGCTGATGTTCCCAAGCGAGGCGCTGCAACTGATCGGCAAACCGATTCTCAGACCGTAGGGCGGAAAAGCCGGCGTCTTCATGCCGGCGCCTTCCGCCAACTCATGGCGGCCAAGGCGGAAGGCGCGATAAAGCCGCTTTTCCGCCCTACATCGGCGCCGTCAACTCTCCCAGTGCCCACCTGGGCCGCACCGTGAACTGCCCGTCCGCCGGCGCGCCATGGGCGAGGCGCAAGGCGCCGGCGTAGGCGATCATGGCACCGTTGTCGGTACACAATTCCAGCGGCGGGTAGTACACCGCATAGCCATGCAGTTTCGCTTCCGCATCCAGCCGCGCGCGCAGGGCGTGGTTGGCGCCGACGCCACCCGCCACCACCAGCGTGCGCAGGCCCGTCTCGCGCAGCGCTTTCAGGCTCTTGCCCGCCAGCACATCGACGGCCGCCACCTGGAAAGCGGCGGCGATATCCACCCGCGCGGCCTCCCCCTCCTTGCGCACCAGCGTCAGCACCGCCGTCTTCAGGCCGGAAAAGCTGAAATCCAGGTCACCGCTGTGCAACATCGGACGCGGCAGCTTGAAGCGGTACGGCTCGCCGCCCTCCGCCAGCCTCGCCAGCGCCGGGCCGCCGGGGTAACCGAGCCCCAGCAACTGCGCGGTCTTGTCGAAAGCCTCGCCAGCGGCATCATCCACCGTCTCGCCCAGGAGCTGATAACGGCCGACACCATCCACCCGCATCAACTGGGTATGACCGCCGGAAACCAGCAGCGCCACGAAGGGAAAATCCGGCCGCGGCGTCGCCAGCAGCGGGGACAACAGATGGCCTTCCAGGTGATGCACGCCCACCGCCGGAACCCCGAGCGCCAGCGCCAGGGCATTGGCAAAACCGGCCCCCACCAGCAGCGCCCCGGCCAGCCCCGGCCCCTGGGTGTAGGCGATGGCGTCGATGTCGGCCAGCGCCAGGCCGGCCTCGGCCAGCACCCGGCGGGTAAGCGGAATCACCCGCCGGATGTGATCCCGCGAAGCCAGCTCCGGCACCACACCGCCATATTCGGCGTGCATCGCCACCTGGCTATGCACGGCATGCGCCAGCAGACCCCGTTCACTATCGAACAGGGCCAGGCCGGTTTCATCGCAGGAAGATTCGACACCGAGAACAAGCATGGGTAATCCAGATGACATCAGGACGGCAATTTTATTGAAACGTCCCCAAGGCTTGTTATAGAATCCCGCATCTTTTTTTGCCCATCTGCAAACAGGAATACCGATGCCCAGCGTTCGCGTTAAAGAAAATGAGCCGTTCGAAGTTGCCATGCGCCGATTCAAGCGCACCATCGAGAAGATGGGCCTGCTGACCGAGCTGCGTGCTCGCGAGTTCTACGAGAAGCCCACCCAGGAGCGCAAGCGCAAACTGGCCGCCGCCGTGAAGCGCCAGCACAAACGTCTGCGCAGCCAGACCCTGCCGCCCAAAATGTACTGAGCCGGGTTTTCCCGACTTTGTGACGAGCCTGATTTATCAGGCTCGTTTGTTTTTGCTCCGCCCTTCCGCGAGATCACGCCATGTCCCTCAAGCAGCGAATCAGCGATGACATGAAGAACGCCATGCGCGCCAAGGAAACCGCGCGCCTGGGCGCCATCCGCCTGCTGCTGGCGGCGATGAAGCAGCGCGAAGTGGACGAGCGGATCGAACTCGATGACAGCGCCGTGGTGGCCATCGTCGAAAAGCAGCTGAAACAGCGCAAGGATTCGTTCAGCCAGTACCAGGCCGCCGGGCGCCAGGATCTGGCTGATCAGGAAGCTTTCGAAATCGAAGTTCTCAGCGCCTACATGCCACAGCAACTGGCCGCCGAAGAAATCGCCGCGCTGATCAAGCAGGCTGTGGCCGAATCCGGCGCCACCAGCCCGCGCGACATGGGTAAGGTGATGGCCTGGCTGAAGCCGAAACTGGCCGGCCGCGCCGACATGAACAGCGTTTCCGGACTGGTGAAGGGCGCCCTGAGTTAAGCCGGTAGGTCAGGTTGGCGCACAGCGACTACCTGGCGCAGGCTCCCCCCATAAAGCAGTATGTGGATGGATCACCAGGTAGCCTCCGGCAACCTGGTCTACAGCAGTCTTTCCCGCTGCCTGCCGTAGAATCGGGCGACCATGATTCCCCAGGATTTCCTACAGCAACTGCTCGACCGCACGGACATCGTCGCCGTCATCGAGCGTTACGTGCCCCTCAAGAAGGCCGGCGCCAACTATCAGGCGCGTTGCCCCTTCCACAACGAAAAATCCCCCTCGTTCTCGGTCAGCCCGACCAAGCAGTTCTATCACTGCTTCGGCTGCGGCGCGCACGGCACGGCCATCACCTTCCTCATGGAACATGCCGGCATCCCTTTCGTGGAAGCGGTCAAGGACCTCGCAGGCCAGGTCGGCATGCAGGTGCCGGATGACGGCAGCCGCCGCCCACCGGAAGAAGAAAGCCGTCGCGAGAAGCTGTTCGAGCGCATGGAAGCCGCCGCGACCTGGTACCGCAAGGGCCTGAAAGGCAACGAGAAAGTGGTGGATTACCTGAAGAAGCGCGGCCTCACCGGCGAAACCGCCGCGCGCTTCGGCATCGGCTACGCGCCGGAAGGTTGGCAGGGCTTGCGCGAGGCACTCGCGGACTATGCCGACCCGCTGCTGACCGAAATCGGCCTGGTCATCGTCAATGAGGACAAGCGCTACGATCGCTTTCGCGACCGCGTGATGTTCCCCATCCGCAACGAGCGCGGCCAGGCCATCGCCTTCGGCGGCCGGGTGATCGGCGCCGGCGAGCCGAAATACCTCAACTCGCCGGAAACCCCGCTGTTCCACAAGGGGCGGGAACTCTACGGCCTGTACGAACACCGCCGCGCCATCCAGGGAGAAAGCCGTGTGGTGGTGGTGGAAGGCTATATGGACGTGGTCATGCTGGATCAGCACGGCGTGCAGAACGCAGTCGCCACGCTGGGCACCGCCATCACCGCCGACCAGGCCACCCGTCTGCTGCGCCTGGCCGACGACGTGGTGTTCGCCTTCGACGGCGACAACGCCGGCCGCAAGGCCGCCTGGCGCGCCCTGGAAAACAGCCTGCCGCAGATCCAGGACGGCAAGCGCCTCGCCTTCCTGTTCCTGCCCGAGGGCGAAGACCCCGACAGCTACGTGCGCGCCCAAGGCGCCGAGGCCTTCCGCAAACTCTGCGACGGCGCCCTGCCCCTGTCCGACTTCCTGTTCAACGAGCTGACCGCGCAAACCGACCTCGGCTCACCGGAAGGCCAGGTCCGCCTCGCCAAACTGGTCGAGCCCCATCTCGACAAACTCGGCCAGGCCCCCTTGCTCAAACGCATGTTGCAACAACGCCTCGCCAGCCTCACCGGCCTGGAACCGCCACGCGCGCCGCGCGGCCACCACGCGCGCGCCGCGCAGCCACCCAGCCGCCCACGCGGCCGCGCGGCGGTGCAACTCTCCGCCTGGCAGATCGCCCTGCAAGCGGTGCTGCACGACCCCACGCGCGCGACCCGCATGGGCGAAATGCCTGAGAGCGAGCAGCCGGAAGCGGTGGCGCTCGCCACTGTGATCGCCTTGCTGCGGGAGCATCCGGAAATGGGACGCCGCGAAATCGTCGACCATTTCGCAAGACTCCCCGAACGCGACGTGCTCATCCACGCCGAAGCCGGCCTCCTCGACTGGGAGACCTCAAACGACGTGGAATACGACGTCGAAGCCGATTTCCAGGGCGCCCTCGACACCCTCGCCGCCCAGGCCGGCCGCGCCCAGGCGCGGGAACTCTCGGGACGCCGCCCGAGCGAACTCACACCCGAAGAAAAAACACGCCTGCTGGCATCCCTGCAGCGGCGAAAACCATCCGCGAACTGAGCCGCACCCGGGCGACCACGGCGCCAAGCCACCGACCAGACTCCGTACTTGATTCGCCCGTTGAACCGGGCATACCATAGTCGCGCGCGCAAGTCGCTACACCACGCTGCGGGCCAACCTGATTACAACCGGAACCAACCGGAAACGAGGGGAGGTACTCCTCGAATGTTGATTTTCATGCCGGGCGCGGCACGCCACCCTGACGACCGTCATGGCCCAGGACAGTCATCCGACGTGGCGGTGCGTCGCCGGTACGACACGGCCATGCGTCACCACGCATGACGCGGTGACGCGCGTCCGCGCCACCGCGCTGGATGACGCAGGACAGACAAGATTCGCCACCCCGGTGGCCATAACGAGGGAAACAAACATGAAAAAAATGAACATCATCTGGCCAGCCGTCTTCAGCCTGCTCGCCACCGCGCTCTCCGGCTGTGGCGGAGGCGGCGGGGCAAGCAATGGCGGCGCGAGCGCATCATCCAGCCAGGCGCCGGCATCCGGCACCTATGCCTGGCTCATCACCGGCCAGGGACTGGAGACGGCGTCGACCTACGGCCTGGCCCTGATTCATCCGGCCACTCCGGAAATCACGCATGAGATCGAGCCAATCACCGCATCGATCACGGATGTCGCCGTCATTTCGTCCGGCACCGTCGACGTCACCACCGCCACGGTGCGCAATATCGAACCCCACGCCTTGCTGTATATCGTGAATGGCGATGTACACCGCATCCCGTTGCGGGCAAATGGCACCGCCCCGATCTCCGGGTTGACCAAAGCGCTCATCAATGATGCCTGCACGTTCCTCATCCATGCCAATGACTTCGCCGAACCGGACAACTCGCGCTACATCGTCTCCAGCAAGGGCAGCGATCGCCAATGCGGCACCTACGACGACGGCCAAATGGAAATCACCCTGGATGCATCCGGAAGGATCCGGCACCAGGCGCCGTCGATCCGCATCAACGGCCTGCTGCGCGAACCGGCAACACTGGCCCCGTCCTACTGGATCCTGAGTAACGGCGTCCAGGCATGGAACCCCGCAGCCCTACACGTGATGCGTATGAATAGCGCTCCGCCCCTCGGGCGCGTGGTCATCGGCACACACAACGCCGCGGTCGTCGAATACGACAACCAACTCACCGTGCTGCGCCATGACGGCTGGCCCAACATCACGGAAACCGTGCTCAACCGCGCGCTCACCCTGGGGAGTGGCTGGCAGGCAATCGGCTTCGACCCGGCGAACTTCTACGTCTACCGAAACGACACCACCAATGCGACATCAACCTGGTCGTTGCTGAAGATCACCCGCACCGCCCCCGTGGCCACACTCTTGGCAACCGGCCCTGGACAAATTGGCGCTGCGAGCATGGGCACCAACCTGCTTTACCTGACGGTCAGGGGCACGACGACCAACACCCTGCTCAGCATCGAAAAAAACGGCCAGGGCGGCACCACCACACTGGAAAGCACACCACCGAGCACCTTCAGCAGCGTCCGGACCTCCAAAAACGCCGTCCACCAATTGTGGCGCCTATCCGGCATCGGCACCGCCACCCCAAGCTCAACCATTGAAATGCTGGACGAATCCGGCAACAAACCCTACGCCGCGAACAGTGGCTTCCCCTTGCTGTTCCAACCGCCCTCCTCATTGAATTTCAACATCAGCGAAAACCGCACGCGCTTCCTGTTTACCGCCGGTTTCACTCCCTCCCAGGGCGTCGCCGACGCCCCCTTGCTGGCCTACGACACCGACAACCATGCCATCACGACCCTCGGCATGCTGCCTGGCGCGAATACCTTCGGCCAGGCCACCGTGTTCGCCAATGTCACCTCGTCTACGAACAACTTCATGGCGGGCTTCGCCGGGCGCATTCAAGCGGGGGTATTGCAGCCAGACACCCTCATGATCTTCACCTTCGACATCAACTCGCAAGGAAGCCTGCGGTGAGCCCCCGTACTCGCCGAGCCAGGCATATCGCCCCGCTTCAGTGCAGGAGCCAGGGCCTGCTGGCTGTGCAATGGTTGTGGTTACCCACTGGATTTCACCAAGAGCCACATTTATTGGGAAAGGGCCGCATGATGAGCTGGAATGCAAATAACTCGTTGGCCATAAACAATGGCAACCCAGACAAAATAAAACGAAATCTTTATTGGCTTCCAATTGTGGTTGGATTTGTTATCGCCATATTCGCACCTACGGATGTGCTGAATTATGAGGCTGCGAGAAGTCTAGTGAATTTTGTGAGCGCCATTGTGCCCATGATGGGCAAGCTCAATGGCCAGTATGAACTTGCACATGTGGCGCAATTGTTTTTTGCTGCGATGTGGTTGTTAGTGCCGTTCAGCTATATCGCATCGAAATACCACCTCGATAAGGATAAATTCATTGCTGGCGGGAGGACGCATAAAATTTTGGTTACCTTTGGATGTGTATTTTTATTCCCGCTTATGGTGCTGGCTGTTTTCTTTATTGGTTTCGATCCCACATCATTGACTGGAAGGGAATACGTTGTGCTTCACACTCGCATGGGTATGGCCACCTATGGCTGGGTAACAGTGCATGGTTGCGTGTTTGGATTGCGAATCACGGTAATGTGGAAAAACTTATTTTGGGATATTTACTTTGAAGGGAGCAAATAATGGCCACGAACAACTCGAATCAAAACACTGAAAACAGCATTGTTGTCACCATTGCGGGAAATTCTGTTGGTGCGTACGGGTCAGTAGTGCAGGCCAATATCGAAGCCGCATGGGCAGCGAATCCATCGCTGTTAACGGGTGGGCTGCTCGCAAAAGCCACCATTCTTTCAACATTCCCGGATTTATTGACGGTCGCCATTGCTGTTCATAGCGACGATCCTGGCAGGATTGGGGTTGCCACATTCAAATCTATTGGCTCAATCGCTATTGCTGCTGCGGCATCTGCTATAGCTGGCGCTCTTGGTGCTGGTGTAATTACGACGATAACTGCTGTAGGTGCCGCAGGTTATTTCCGTGGAATCGCCGGTGGCATGGTCTGGGATGCGGTTACAGGTAACCAATCTCTTACAGACCAAGTGGCTGCGGGCTTTCTCAAGTTTTCTGCCGGCCTGGGCAACCAAATCAACAGCATAGAAAGTAAAGTCAACACCCTCTTCACCGCTGCCCACGCCTACCAGCGCCAGGACGTCGCTACCCTGGTCTGGGTCCGCCGCGACCCGCTGATCCTCGACCTCGACGGCGACGGCCTGGAAACCCACGGCATCGATGCCGCGCATCCCATCTACTTCGACCATACCGGCGACGGCACCCTCAACCCCAGTGGCTGGGTCGCCGCCGACGACGGCATCCTGGTACTCGACCGCAACGGCAACGGCCAGATCGACGATGGCACCGAACTCTTCGGCGACTCGACCCCCTTGAGCCAAGGCGGCCAGGCCCTCAACGGCTTCCAAGCCCTCGCCCAGGAAGACAGCAACGAAGATGGCTGGGTCGATGCCAAGGACGCCCGCTTCGGCGAACTGCGGGTCTGGCGCGACCTCAACCAGAACGGCGTCAGCGAAGCCGGCGAACTCCTCACCCTGGAAAGCCTCGGCATCCAGGGCTTCCGGGTCGAAGCCACCCCCAACTACCAACTCCTCGACAACGGCAACGTCCTCGCCGACGTCGGCAGCTACCTGCGCAGCGGCCGTAGGGGAGAAATCGTGTCTGACCACATCTCACCTGTGCGGTCTCTGCCCAGAGTGGAATGGAGCCGAAGGCGCACTCCGATAAAGCCCGCAAGATGGGTTCGCAACGAGGAGAGACACCTTGGCTAAGCCTGAGCCCGCAACACCCGCCGCAGAAGCCGGCAACCCACCATCTCCCCGGCGGGTGCGCCGTAGCCGGAGGTGGCTCTGGCTTGGACTGGTTGGCGTGCTTGTAGTGAGCGCGGTCTACGCTGGCTACCGCTGGGCGGTGATGCCGCGGCTGAACCCCCATCCGGTCAAGAAGGTCGTCGTGCGCGGCGTATTCCCGTTTGACCGTGGTTGGGACTTGCAGCCGCGAATGAGTTTCTATACCCGGAATGCCAATTGTAAGAAAACGGCACGGATTTTTTTCATTTACCCCGTCGCCGATGTTGCTCGCGAGGAATGGGTCGACATTCCCCTGGTACGAAAAGGAGGCAACCGTTACATCTTCACCTATTACGAGGACCATTTTCTGCCAGGGCAGTGCGACTGGGAATTACGCTTTGTCTATACCCACTTATTCCAGGATGGCCAGTGGGCACACGGCAGCGATGCCATCATGGGGCTCAATCGGCAGTTCAATGAGATTAATTACGAGTGCCACTATATGAACGTATTGACGCCAGGACGGGGAAAAGATGCACGGGAAATACACATCGTTTGCGGTGGCGACAAAGACAAGCCTCATCGTCTCAATCCACAGCTAACTGGTAATGAAGTTAACTTCATATGGAAAAGCAAAATTCTATATGACTACTACGCTACGGACGGGCGAATTGAAAGCACTTGGAAAGAAGGAGAGATAAAGTGAGCTACAACCCATCATCAGCATACCTGTCGAGCCTCATTTACATGGAAGATCAGGTCAACGCGAACACCAACGGAGCGAGTTTTGCCGACCCAAGTGGACAGACCTGGCAACAGCAGGCCTTCACTTCTGATGATCAAACTGGCTATCAGGGGGCAGTGTTTGTGAACGTCAAGACCAATGCAGTGGTCTTGGTCAACCGGGGCACCGAACCGTCCAGTTACCGGGATTTGGCCAGCGACCTCCAGATGGGCGTTGGCAAATTGCCGCAGCAATATGCATCAGCTAGTAATCTGTTTGATGAGGCGAAAAAAGTCGCTAATTCCATCGGCGCGCCACAAAGTTCAATATTGATTACAGGCCATTCACTCGGCGGCTCTTTGGCAGAATTGCTTGGCGCGAAGTATAGCAACCCGACGGAAACCTTTAATCCCTATGGCGTGGGCAACCTGCTCTCGCAACTTGGCCTCAGGCCCGGCACCTATGACAACATCGTTAATCACGTTACCGAGGCCGATCCGGTCTCCGTGGCGCCGGGCAGCCAAATGCTCGGTAGCACGTATGCCTACATCACGCCAGCGGATGCCTCCATGGCCGCGCTGTCGCGTGATGGGAAGGAGGCACCTCTGTCGTTAGCTCTTTTTCTTGAGTACCTGCTCAAAGCCCACAGCATTGACAACTTCGGCGACATATCGCTTTCAGCCCAATCCGGGCGTGCGGTATCCATAGACGTACCAAGCCTTATCACGGCGCAGATTGCGCTTGATGCTTGGTGCCGCGACTTGGGCAAGGGTTTTCTTCAATTCTCCTTCGGCCTCGGCAGCACCATCAACGGCATCGAAAACTCCGTCGCCACCCTCTTCACCGCCGCCCAGTCCTACCAACGCCAAAACGTCGCTACCCTGGTCTGGGTGCGCCGTGACCCGCTGATCCTCGACCTCGACGGCGACGGCCTGGAAACCCACGGCATCGATGCCGCGCATCCCATCTACTTCGACCATACCGGCGACGGCACCCTCAACCCCAGTGGCTGGGTCGCCGCCGACGACGGCATCCTGGTACTCGACCGCAACGGCAACGGCCAGATCGACGATGGCACCGAACTCTTCGGCGACTCGACCCCCTTGAGCCAAGGCGGCCAGGCCCTCAACGGCTTCCAAGCCCTCGCCCAGGAAGACAGCAACGAAGATGGCTGGGTCGATGCCAAGGACGCCCGCTTCGGCGAACTGCGGGTCTGGCGCGACCTCAACCAGAACGGCGTCAGCGAAGCCGGCGAACTCCTCACCCTGGAAAGCCTCGGCATCCAGGGCTTCCGGGTGGAGGCCACCCCCAACTACCAGCTCCTCGACAACGGCAACGTCCTCGCCGACGTCGGCAGCTATCTGCGCACGGACGGCAACCGTGCCGACATGGGGATGGCCGAGCACCTGGGCGACGTCGACCTCGCCAGCGACCCCTTCCACCGCCGCTTCGACGACGCCATTCCCCTCACCGAACAGACCCGTGCACTGCCTGAAATGCAAGGCAGAGGCCAAGTGCGCGACCTGCGCGAAGCCGCCAGCCTTTCCCCCGAACTCACCGAGCTCCTGGTCCTATACGCCGCCGCCCCCAACCGGGCGGGCCAACGAGCTTTGCTAGACCAACTCCTGGAAGCCTGGGCTGACACCAGCGAGATGGCCCCCACCGCCTGGATCGATTGGCAACGAATCGCCTTGCCGGCTGCCGGTGAAAACACCAGTGGCATGGTCCAGGTCACCCGCATGCTGCCTGAACAATTGACCGGCCTGAGCCGGGAACAGTGGGAAAAGCTCACCCTCCTGGAACGCTTCAACGGCCGCCGCGCGGATTTTCTGAGCGGGGTGCACATGAACAACACCACCACCGGTCTCTCCGCCTACGGCGGGCAAATCGCCCTGCTCGAACTGGCTTATGCCTCCTTGAGGGAATCGGTTTATATCAACCTTGCCTTGCAAACACGCTTGCAACCTGCTCTGAACAGCATTGTCTTGCGTATTGAAGGCACCACGATGGGGCTCGATTTCTCCGCGATGGAACGCTGGCTAAATGAACGCCTGGCCGCCAACCTGACGGATGGATTGAGCGATGTCGTGGATCTCGTCAAGGGCGTTGGAATTGCGCACTGGAATGAGCTGTCCTGGCAGGCGGAGGAGTACGTCGAGCAAGCCCTCGAAACCTACCAATACGCGCCGGACTTCTCCGCGGCCTTGCTGGCCAATGGCTTCCTGCATGCCAGCGACTCTGCCGACCTCCTCGATGGCAGCGGTAACTCTGACGATATCTCGGGTGGACACGGCGCGAACAACATCGCGGCGGGCGCGGGCGATGATCTGGTCTTCGGCCTGGACGGCAACGATGTCATCCGTGGCGAGGCTGGCAAAGATCAGCTAGCCGGTGGCAATGGCGATGATCTGATCAAAGGAGGCAATGGCAACGACATCCTGAACGGGGGGAACGGCAACGACGTGCTTGACGGCGGTGGAGGCCACGACTCCCTCGACGGTGGCGCGGGCAACGACACCTACCTCTTTGGCAAGGGCGATGGCCAGGATGTCATCCTCTTCGACTACGATCCGTCCGACGACAAAGCCAACGTTCTGCAATTCAAGGACGGTGTGTCGCCTTCCGAGGTGGTCGCCAGCCGTTGGGGCAACGATCTGGTGTTGTCCATCACCGGCACCAGTGACCGCGTGACCGCGCAATATTTCTTCCTGGGTGACGAACCTTCCAATGCCCATAACCCGGTTCAATGGGTCCGATTCGCCGACGACACAGCATGGAACCCCGATATCCTCAAGGCCAGAGCCCAAGTTCAAACGGGCACGAATGGTCGCGACTGGCTTTACGGGTTTGCATGGGATGACGTCATCAATGCGGTCAATGGCGACGACACGATCTATGGCCGGGACGGCAATGATCAACTGCGTGGTGGCGAAGGCTCGGACTCCCTTTACGGAGAAGGTGGCAACGATCATCTGGGGGGAGGCAATGGCAACGACATCCTGAACGGGGGGAACGGCAACGACTGGCTCACCGGTGGTGCCGGGGCAGACCAGATCGACGGAGGTGATGGCACGGACACCGCCGCGTATGGCGCTTCCGCCCTGGGCGTAGCGGTCAGTCTGGTGGAGGGCCAGGGCCATGGTGGCGACGCCGAAGGCGACGTGATCACTGGCATCGAGAATCTCTCCGGCTCCGCCCATGCCGACCAACTCATAGGCGATGCCGGCAACAACAGCCTCAACGGCCAAGCTGGTGACGACCTTCTGATGGGAAACGCCGGCAACGACTGGCTCACCGGTGGTCCCGGGGCCGACCAGATCGATGGCGGCGACGGTAAGGATACCGCCGCGTATGGCGCTTCCGCCCTGGGCGTAGCGGTCAGTCTGGTGGAGGGCCGGGGCCATGGTGGTGACGCCGAAGGCGACGTGCTCACTGGCATCGAGAATCTCTCCGGCTCCGCGCATGCCGACCAACTCATAGGCGATGCCGGCAACAACAGCCTCAACGGCCAGGCCGGAGACGACCTTCTTATGGGAAACGCCGGCAACGACTGGATCAACGGCGGCCTGGGCGATGACGTCTACTGGTTCGATCGAGGCGACGGGGCAGACACCTGGGTCGACAACGACACTACGGTTGGAAATCTCGACATCGCACGCTTCGGCAGCGCCATCGATTTCGATCAACTCTGGTTCAGGAAGAGCGGCAACAACCTGGATGTGCGGGTGATCGGGACCATGGACCGGGTGCTGGTGAAGGATTGGTATGTGGACGAGGGGCACCACATCGAGCGCTTCGAAGCCGGCGGCAAGGCCTTGCTCGACAGCCAGGTCGACGCCCTGGTCCAGGCCATGGCCGCCTTCTCACCCCCTGCGGCCGGTCAGACCACGCTGCCGGACAACACCCGGCAGGCGCTGGCGCCGGTGCTGGCGGCGAACTGGCAGTAGCTGATGTACCGGCATGCGGCCTGTGAACGGGCCGCATGCCGGCGAGCAAGACAAGCAACACCTATAAACAATTACAGGGAAGTCCTCCATGCCAACCAACCCCGGCGCGGCCGCCCCGCGCCCCGACCCCGGCCTGTTGTGCCTGGCCCTGCTCGCCCGCTTCCACGGCATAGCCGTGGAGCCCGCGCAACTCGCCCACGAGTTCGGCGACGGCCGACCATTCGGTACCTCCGAAATCCTGCTGGCCGCCAAGAAGCTCGGCCTCAAGGCGAAACCCGTCAAGGTCACCGCCGATCGCCTGGCCACCACGCCCTTGCCGGCGCTGGCCCTGGACGAACAGAGCGGCTTCTTCATCCTCGCCCGCTGCGACGATAGTCGGGTGCTGATCCACGACCCCGTCTCGCCCCGCCCGGAAACCCTCGATCTCGAACAACTCGATCAACGCTGGTCCGGCGACCTCATCCTCTTCACCTCGCGCGCCAGTCTGGCTGGCGAACTGGCGAAGTTCGACTTCACCTGGTTCATCCCGGCCATCGTCAAATACCGGCGGCTGCTCGGGGAAATCCTCCTGGTCTCCTTCGCCCTGCAGCTCTTCGCCCTGGTCACGCCGCTGTTCTTCCAGGTGGTGATGGACAAGGTGCTGGTGCACCGAGGCCTATCCACCCTGGACGTCATCGCCGTCGGCCTCCTGGTGGTGATGCTCTTCGAATCCCTGCTCTCGGGCCTGCGAAGCTACGTCTTCGCCCACACCACCAGCCGTATCGACGTGGAACTGGGCGCGCGCCTGTTCCGCCATCTGCTCAATCTGCCGCTGGCCTATTTCCAGGCGCGGCGGGTGGGCGATTCGGTGGCGCGCGTGCGCGAGCTGGAGAACATCCGCCAGTTCCTCACCGGCAACGCCATCACCGTGGTGCTGGACGTGCTGTTCTCGGTCGTGTTCATCGCCGTGATGTGGTTCTACAGCGGCTGGCTGACCGGGGTGGTGCTGGCTTCCTTGCCCTTGTATGGCTTGATTTCCCTGCTGGTCACGCCGCTGCTGCGCGCCCGCCTCAACGAGAAATTCAATCGCGGCGCCGAAAACCAGGCTTTCCTGGTGGAAGCGGTGTCCGGGGTCGATACCTTGAAGGCGATGGCGGTGGAGCCGCAAATGACCCGGCACTGGGACACCCAGCTCGCCGCCTACGTCGCCGCCGGCTTCCGCGCAACCACGCTCTCGACTTTGGCGCACGAGGGCGTGAGCCTGGTCGGCAAGCTGGTGACGGTGACCACGCTCTGGCTGGGGGCGAGGCTGGTGATCGAGGGACAGCTGACGGTGGGCCAGCTGATCGCCTTCAACATGCTGGCCGGGCGGGTGGCGCAGCCGGTCATGCGCCTGGCGCAGTTGTGGACGGATTTCCAGCAGACCGGGATTTCGGTGCGGCGTCTGGGCGACATCCTCAACACCCGCACCGAAGTGGCCGGCGACAAGTCGGCGCTGCCGGCGCTGGCCGGGCGCATCGAATTCGACCAGGTGGGGTTCCGCTACCGCGCCGACGGCCCGGAAGTGCTTCGCGGGGTGAGCCTCGCCATCGCGCCGGGAGAAGTGATCGGCGTGGTGGGTCGGTCCGGCTCGGGCAAGAGCACGCTGGCGAAGCTGATCCAGCGCCTCTACGTGCCGGAACGGGGTAGCGTGCGGGTGGATGGCATGGACCTGGCGCTGGCGGAAGCTTCATCCCTGCGCCGCCAGATCGGGGTGGTGCTGCAGGAGAACGTGCTGTTCAACCGAAGAATCCGCGACAACATCGCCTTGGCCGATCCCGGCGCGCCGCTGGAGGTGGTGATTGAAGTGGCGAAGCTGGCCGGCGCCCACGAATTCATCCTGGAACTGCCGGAGGGATATGACACGGTCGTGGGCGAGCACGGCGCCACGCTCTCCGGCGGGCAGCGCCAAAGAATCGCCATCGCCCGCGCCCTGATGGGCAACCCGCGCATCCTGATCTTCGACGAGGCGACCAGCGCGCTGGATTACGAGTCGGAACGCATCGTGCAGCAGAACATGAAGGCGATCTGCCGGGGGCGGACGGTGATCATCATCGCCCACCGGCTGTCGGCGGTGCGCGAGGCGGACCGCATCGTCGTCCTCGAGCGCGGCCAGATCGTGGAACAGGGCACGCATGCCGAATTGCTGCGCCACCAGGCCGGGCATTACAGCCGGTTGCATCGCTTGCAGATGGCGTGACGTTTCCTCGTACCGCGCAACCCACTCCCCCCTTTGAAAAGGGGGAGGCCACTCCCTCTGGGGCTTTGCATCGTACCCCCGGTTAACACGAAGCCGGCGAGCCCTGAAGGATACCGTCCCTGCGGGACATAACACCGGCGCTACAGATGAAATCCAGCCACGACCTTCTCACCCGTTATGCCCGCGTCTTTCGCCAGGCCTGGCGCGAGCGCCAGGCCATGGATGGCGTTCCGCGCCGACGCCATGAAGCCGCCTTCCTGCCGGCGGCACTCTCACTTCAGGAAACCCCGGTGCACCCGGCGCCGCGCATCGCGATGGGGTTGATTCTGCTGTTCGCCGTGATCGCGCTGGCCTGGGCAATGTTCGGCCGCATCGACATCGTCGCCAGCGCTCAGGGCAAGCTGATTCCGGATGCCCGTTCCAAGGTGGTGCAACCGCTGGAAACCGCTTCCGTGGCGGCGATCCGCGTGCGCGAGGGGCAGGGGGTGCGGGCGGGCGATCTCCTGATAGCACTCGACGCGACCCAAACCACGGCCGACAGCATGCGGGTGGACGAGGAACTGCAAGCGGCGAGGTGGGAGGCGGCGCGGGCGAAAGCGATGCTGCGGGCGCTGGAAGGCGGCCGGTCGCCGAACTTGACTCCCTTATGTAAAGAGTGGGGCCGGTGCGCTGAACGCGGAGCGGCGGAGCAGCGCCTGCTGGAAGGCGAATACGCCGCTTATACCACCCGCCTGGAACAGCTCGACGCCGAAATCGATCGGCGCCAGGCGGAGTTGCACAGTACCGAGGAGAGCCTGGCCAAGCTCACCCAGACCTTGCCGATGATCCAGGCACGCGCGGCGGACTACCTGAAACTCCAGCAAGAGAACTTCGTTTCCCGCCACGGTTGGCTGGAGAAGGAACAGGCGCGCATCGAAGCGGAACGCGATCTGGCGGCGCAAAGCGCGAAGCGCGAGGAAATCCGCGCCTCCTTGCGCGAAGGGCAACGCCAGCGCGCCGCGCTGGTCGCCGAAACCCGGCGCGCGACGCTGGACCGCTTGCATGAGGCGGAACAAAAGACCGCCGCACTTGAGCAGGAACAGATCAAGGCGGATGGGCGGAGAAACCTGATGCGCCTCACGGCCCCGGTGGCGGGCACGGTGCAACAACTGGCGGTGCATACCGTGGGCGGGGTGGTGACGCCGGCGCAACCGCTGCTGGTGATCGTGCCGGATGGCAACCCGCTCGAAGTGGAGGCGTTCGTCGAGAACAAGGACATCGGATTCGTCCACGCCGGCCAGGAGGTGGAGGTGAAGGTGGAAACCTTCCCCTTCACCAGGTACGGCACCCTGCGCGGCACGGTGACCCAGGTCTCCGGCGATGCGATTCAGGATGAAAAGCGCGGCCTGGTCTACGCGGCGCGGGTGAAACTGGCGCGGACCACGCTGAACGTGGACGGCAGGACGGTGAACCTCACCCCGGGCATGGCGGTGACAGCGGAAATCAAGACCGGCACGAGGCGGGTGATCGAGTATTTCCTGGCGCCGCTGATGCAGCACGGGGCGGAGAGCCTGCGGGAACGGTGAATCGACTCGCCCGCGTCCTGTGAATCACGACGTGCAATCTTGCAACAGCGGAAACCCGCCCCCATTTGAACGGTCCAAGCCGCGACACCGACCATGGGCGAAAAAGGCCCAAGGTCATGTATACTATCGCGTTTTTCCGCAGGTTCTCACGGAGCATCAACAATGGTGACGACGGTCAAAAAGACTCCCAAACAAGCCGAATCGGTCGGCAAGCCGACCGCTGCCGCGCGCAAGAAGAAGGGCGCGGCCGGCAAGGCCGGCGCGATCGAACCGGCGACCGACAAGCCTGAAATCAAGGTCGACGCGGAGACCCGCCGTACCCTGTTGAAGAACCTGATCATGCTCGGCAAGGAACGGGGTTACCTGACCTATGCCGAAATCAACGATCACCTGCCCGATGAAATCCTCGATGCCGAGCAGATCGAGAGCGTCATCAGCATGATCAATGACATGGGCATCCAGGTCTTCGATCAGGCCCCCGCCGCCGAGGAACTGCTGATGTCCGAGACGCCCGCCCCGGTGGCGGACGAGGATGCCGTCGAAGAAGCGGAAGCCGCCCTCTCCAGCGTCGACGCGGAATTCGGCCGCACCACCGACCCGGTGCGCATGTACATGCGCGAGATGGGCATCAAGGACCTGCTCACCCGCGAAGGCGAGATCGAGATCGCCAAGCGGATCGAGGAAGGCCTCAAGAACATGGTGCTGGCCATTTCGGCCTGTCCGCTCACCATCGCCCAGATCCTGGAACTGGTTGCCAAGATCGAAAAGGACGAGATGAAGATCGACGACCTGATCGACGGTCTGGTCGACAGCTCGGGCGAAGACATCGTCATGGATATGGCCGAGGAAACCGAATCATCGGACAGCGACGACGACGAGGATGACGACGGAGGCGCCGCCGTTGCCGCGGCCAACCTGGCGCAACTGAAGATCGACGCGCTGGAGCGTTTCACGGAAATCCGCAAGTGCCATGCCCGCATGCAGAGCGCGCTGACCAAGTACGGCTTCACCAGCAAGCAATACCAGAAGCTGCTGGAAGAAATTTCCGGACACCTGATGGGCATCCGCTTCACCGCCCGCCAGGTGGACACCCTGTGCGACTCGGTGCGCACCATCGTCGAGGAAGTGCGCTCGCACGAACGCGCGATCATGGACATCGCCGTCAACAAGTGCAGCATGCCGCGCCAGCATTTCATCCGCACCTTCCCTGGCAACGAGGGCTCCCTGGAATGGGTGACGGAGCAGATGACGGTCAAGTCGGTCAATACCGAAATGCTCGAGCGTCTCCAGTTCGACATCAACGAACACCAGCAGAAACTGACCGACCTGCAGAACCGTGTCGGTATCTCCGTGAAGGAACTCAAGGACATCAACAAGAAGATGTCCACCGGAGAGGCCAAGGCCCGCCGCGCCAAGCGCGAGATGATCGAGGCCAACCTGCGCCTGGTGATTTCCATCGCCAAGAAATACACCAACCGCGGCCTGCAATTCCTCGACCTGATCCAGGAAGGCAACATCGGCCTGATGAAGGCGGTGGACAAGTTCGAATACCGGCGCGGCTACAAGTTCTCGACCTACGCCACCTGGTGGATCCGCCAGGCGATCACGCGCTCGATCGCCGACCAGGCGCGCACCATCCGCATCCCGGTGCACATGATCGAGACCATCAACAAGATGAACCGCATCAGCCGCCAGATCCTGCAGGAAACCGGCCTCGAGCCCGATCCGGCCACCCTGGCGGAAAAGATGGAAATGCCCGAGGACAAGATCCGCAAGATCATGAAGATTTCCAAGGAGCCGATCTCCATGGAAACCCCGATCGGCGACGACGAGGACTCGCATCTGGGCGACTTCATCGAGGATCAATCCACCCTGGCGCCGGCCGAAGCCGCGATGTACAGCGGCCTCCAGTTCGTCACCCAGGAGATCCTCGACAGCCTCACCCCACGCGAGGCCAAGGTGCTGCGCATGCGTTTCGGCATCGAAATGAACACCGACCACACCCTGGAAGAAGTCGGCAAACAGTTTGACGTCACTCGCGAACGCATCCGTCAGATCGAGGCCAAGGCGTTGCGCAAGCTGCGCCACCCGTCGCGTTCCGAGCGGCTGCGCAGCTTCCTGGAATAATTTGGTTTCGGGCCTCTAGCTCATGCCTGGTTAGAGCAGCGGACTCATAATCCGTTGGTGCTCGGTTCGACTCCGAGGAGGCCCACCACATCAACCCACCCGCCATGGCCAAGAACGAAAAGAATGCCCCGCCCAAGGATTTCGAGACCGCCCTCCAGGAACTGGAAACCCTGGTGGCGGACATGGAATCCGGCCGTCTCAACCTGGAAGCGTCACTGGCGGCCTACAAGCGGGGCAGCGAGTTGGCGGCATGGTGCCAGAAGACACTGGACGCCGCCGATCAGCAGGTCAGGATGCTCGATAACGGCGGCCTCAAGGAACTACCTGTGGAGGATGGCGATGACTGATTTCGCCGCCTGGTCGCGCGCCAGCCAGGCGCGCGCGGAATCCATGCTGGCGGCGCTGCTGCCGGCGGCGGACATCGCGCCCGAGCAACTTCACGCAGCCATGCGCTATGTCTGCCTCGGTGGCGGCAAGCGGATACGTCCGATGCTGGCCTACGCGGCTGGCGAGGCGCTGGGGGCGGATGCGGCCGGAATCGACCGCGCCGCCGCCGCCGTCGAACTGATCCACGTCTATTCGCTCACCCATGACGACCTGCCGTGCATGGACGATGATGACCTGCGCCGGGGCAAACCCACCTGCCATGTGGCCTATGACGAAGCCACCGCGCTGCTGGTGGGCGACGCCCTGCAAAGCCTGGCCTTCGAGGTCATCGCCCACCCCGAGGCGGCGGCCGGCGCCGATGTCCAGGTGGAGATGCTGCGCCTGCTGGCGCGCGCCGCCGGATCGCGCGGCATGGCCGGCGGCCAGGCGGTCGACCTGGCGGCAACCGGACGAACCCTGGACATCGCCGAACTGGAATTCATGCACATCCACAAGACCGGGGCCCTGATCCAGGCCGCCGTCCTGCTCGGCGCCCTCGCCGCCGGGCCACTCGAAGCCGCCGCACGGACACATCTGGAACACTACGCGCGCTGCATCGGCCTGGCCTTCCAGGTCATGGATGACGTGCTCGACGCGGAAACCGACACAGCCACCCTGGGCAAGACCGCCGGCAAGGATGCCGCTCAGGGCAAGGCCACCTACCTGACCCTGATGAGCGTGAAAGATGCCCGCGCCTACGCACGGGAACTCCTGGACGACGCCCTCGCGGCGATCCAGCCGTTCGGCGAGCGCGGCCGCCGCCTTGCGAATATCGCGCGCTTCATCGTCGAGCGGGGCTATTGAAATGTCCCT
Source organism: uncultured Thiobacillus sp. (assembly GCA_964393825.1). Taxonomy (GTDB): domain Bacteria; phylum Pseudomonadota; class Gammaproteobacteria; order Burkholderiales; family Thiobacillaceae; genus PFJX01. The sequence goes on from CAYMUY010000042.1 coordinate 31,024, forward strand.
GCTCGAGAGCATCGCTTCCCCCGCCGATCTCAAGCCGTTGAACCGGTCACAGCTCAAGGAAGTTTCGGACGAACTGCGCCATTACATCCTCACCAGCGTCGCCAGCACCGGAGGCCATCTCGCCTCAAACCTGGGCGTGGTCGAGCTCACCGTGGCCCTGCATCACGTCTTCGACACCCCGGAAGACCGCATCGTCTGGGACGTCGGCCACCAGACCTACGCCCACAAGATCCTCACCGGGCGGCGCGAACGCATGCACAGCCTGCGCCAGACCGACGGCCTTTCCGGTTTCCCGAAGCGCGAGGAAAGCCCTTACGACGCCTTCGTCGCCGGCCACTCCAGCACCTCGATCTCCGCTGCCCTGGGCATGGCGGTCGCCGCCCGCCTCAAGGGCGAAGAGCGGCGGGTGGTGGCGGTGATCGGTGACGGTGCGATGACCGCCGGCATGGCCTTCGAGGCGCTCAACAACGCCGGCGCGATGGATGCCAACCTGCTGGTCGTGCTCAACGACAACGACATGTCGATCAGCGACAACGTCGGCGCCCTCAACAGCTACCTCACCAAGCTGCTCTCCGGCCGCTTCTACAACAACCTCAGAAGCCGCGGCGAGAAGATCCTGTCCACCCTGCCCCCCATGTACGAACTGGCCAAGCGCGCCGAGGAACACATCAAGGGCATGGTCACCCCGAGCACCCTGTTCGAGGAGTTCGGCTTCAACTACCTCGGCCCCATCGACGGCCACGACCTCGATGTCCTGATTCCCACTCTGGTCAACATCCGCGCCCTGAAAGGCCCGCAGTTCCTGCACGTGGTCACGCGCAAGGGCAAGGGCTACGATCTCGCCGAAGCGAACCCCTGTCTCTATCACGGCGTCGGCAAGTTCGAGGTGACCCAGGGCGTCACCCCGAAACCCGCGTCTCGGCCGACCTACACCGAGGTCTTCGCCAACTGGCTATGCGACATGGCGGCGGCGGACACGCGCCTGGTCGGCATCACCCCCGCCATGTGCGAGGGCTCCGGCATGCCCGAGTTCAGCAAACGCTTCCCGGAACGCTATTTCGATGTCGGCATCGCCGAACAGCATGCCCTCACCTTCGCCGCCGGCCTCGCCTGCGAAGGCCGCAAGCCGGTGGTGGCGATCTATTCCACCTTCCTGCAGCGCGCCTACGACCAGTTGATCCACGACATCGCCCTGCAAAACCTGCCGGTGCTGCTGGCCATCGACCGCGCCGGCCTGGTCGGCGCCGACGGCCCCACCCACGCGGGGGCCTTCGACCTGTCCTTCCTGCGCTGCATCCCCAACATGCTGATCGCGACCCCCTCGGACGAGCACGAATGCCGCAGCCTGCTGACCACCGCCTACCGCCATGACGGCCCCAGCGCCGTGCGTTATCCGCGCGGCACCGGGCCAGGCGCCGAGCTGTCTCCGGCCCTGGACACCTTCCCCGTCGGACGCGGCGTCATGCGCCGCGCCGGCCACGGCATCGCCCTCCTGGTGTTCGGCGCGCCGCTCGCCGCCGCCCTGCAGGCAGCCGCGTCGCTGGACGCCAGTGTGGCCGACATGCGCTTCGTCAAGCCTCTGGATGAGGACCTGATTCGGCAACTGGCCTCCAGTCATGGCCGCCTGGTCACCATCGAGGAAAACGCCGTGATGGGCGGCGCCGGCGGCGCGGTGGCCGAAGCGCTCGCGAAACACGGCATCGCCATGCCCATCCTTCACCTGGGCCTGCCCGACCGCTTTGTCGAACACGGCGACCCCGCTGTCCTCCTGTCCCGCTGCGGGCTCGACGCCACCGGCATCGAGCGTGACATCCGCGCCTGGATGACTTCATAAAAGCGCAGATACGGCTTGCCTGAGCGGGGGCAAGCCCGTATCATGCGCGTTTCATTTTTCCAGCAGAATTCAAGGAGTCTCGTATGGCCAATAGCGCACAGGCTAAGAAGCGCGCCCGCCAGAACGCGGTGCTACGTTTGCACAACATGGCTCAGCGCTCGGCTTACCGGACCGCTGTGAAGAAGGTTCGCAAAGCGATCGAAGCCGGCGACAAGAGCGCGGCCCAGGCCGCCCTGCAGGCCAACATGAGCGTCATGGACAGCCTCGCCGACAAGAACATCGTGCACAAGAACAAGGCTTCCCGGCAAAAGAGCCGTCTCTCCGCCGCCATCAAGGCGATGGCCTGAGTGGTTCCGGTCCCGGTAAAAACGCCCGGCTAGCCGGGCGTTTTTCATGGTGAGGTCCGTTTGCTCAGCGCGCCGCCTTGCGTCCTTCCACCACTTCCAGATCGTTCTCGCGAGCGAAGTCCAGCAGGAACTGGAACATGCGGGACTCTCGATCAGCAAGCACGCGGTTGATCACCACGCAACGCACCCCCGCCCGGGTCACCGGTTGTACGTCGACCGAATAATGCAGGCGATTGTCACGCCCGACATGACCGAAGATGCCGGCCAGTCGATCAGCCCAGTCACTGGGTCGAAAAACGCGGCCCTGCATGGTGACGCCCCGTATCACGACCTCTCCACTAGATTCGTCCGGCATGGCGTCTCCACTCGCCTTCAAAGTACGCGGATTGTAGCAAAGCAAGCCGCTATAATGCGGCACCGCATCATTTGACAGGAAAGCCGAATCATGAACCTCGACCGCGTCTCCTCCGGCCGCAACGTACCCGACGACATCAACGTCATCATCGAAATCCCGGCCCATAGCGACCCGATCAAGTACGAAGTGGACAAGGAAACCGGCGCCATGTTCGTCGATCGTTTCATGTCCACGGCCATGCACTATCCGTGCAACTACGGCTACGTGCCGCACACCCTGTCCGAGGACGGCGACCCGGTCGACGTGCTGGTGGTCACCCCGATTCCGTTGCTGACCGGCGTGGTGGTGCGCTGTCGCCCGGTCGGCGTGCTGAAGATGACCGATGAAGCGGGGATCGATGCCAAGGTCATCGCCGTTCCGGTTGAAAAGCTGTGCAGCATGTACTGCGCGGTGAAGCAGCCCTCCGACCTGCCCTCGCTGCTGCTCAACCAGATTTCCCACTTCTTCGAGCACTACAAGGACCTGGAGCCGGGCAAGTGGGTCAAGGTGGATGGCTGGCATGGCGTCGAGGAGGCCCGTGCCGAGATCATCGCCGGTGTCGAACGCTACAAGGCCGCCCCCGAAAAGCCGATGTTCTGATTACGCGTGGCGCCGCTCGCGGGCCACGCCCCTCACCACCCCAAGCCTACTCCCGCCTGCGGGAGAGGGAAACCACCCGCGTCGCCCAGGCGATGCTCACCGCCATGAAGGTCTGCATTCTTTCCGACAGCCACGACAACCGCCGCCTGCTCGGAGAGGCCGTGGAAGACGCCAGGGCGCGTGGCGCCGAAGCCGTGCTCCACTGTGGCGACGTGGTGGCGCCCACCACCTTGCGCGCGCTGCGCAAGTACGAGTTGCCGGTGCACGTCATCCACGGCAACAACACCGGCGACCTCTACGCCATGAGCAAGCTCAGCCACGAGCCCGACAGCGTGGTGCGCTACCACGGCCAGGATGCAGTGCTGCATCTGGGCGGCCGCAGCATCTTCCTGGTGCACTACCCGCACTACGCCGCCGCCCTGGCACTCACCGGCGATTACGACCTGGTCTGCTGCGGCCACGACCACCGCGCCAGCATCCAGAGGATCGACCACATCAAGGGAGGCGTCACCCACCTGCTCAATCCCGGCACGGTCGGTGGCGTCGGCGCCAAGCCCACCTACATCATGGCCGACCTGGACAGCCTCCAATTCCAGATCCACGAAGTCCCCACCGCCCCCGGAGAGGCCTGCAACACGCCACCGGTGACGGTGCACGCCAGCTAGGCGCCGGGGCCTGTTTCACGCTCCACAGGCCATTCAGCGTGAAACAGCCCACCCAGGCTGTCCAGCCTACTTCACCGGTTCGACGCAGATGCCCCTGGTCAAGCAGCAGCGCCCCCGCCGGGTGCCGCGCAACTGGGCCGACATCGAGTACAGGGTGGTGGCGGCCACGGTTCTCGCCGCGAATTCGAGATGGATACGCTGCGGTCGATCGCGATGAACGTCGATTCCCGTGTCGATTTCAATGGAATGGTCGAGGACGCGCACCGGCAGCGTGTCTGAACTTGCCCGAATCAAGGTCAGCGCCTCCAGCCCGGCATGCTCCTGATCGGCATGGCGTGGAAGCGTGATCGTGCCGTTGTTCGCCTCGACCAGGAGATCCAGATGGATAGGGGTTCCGGAGGGATGACACCGTTCGCGCTGTTCTAGCCAGAGGCCGCATGGGGCACAGTAGCCATTGAGCCCAGCGCTGCTGACGACCCTGCTCTCATCGGCCAGTTTCGGGCGGACCGGTGTCTTCATCAGCCCCAGCCGGGTGCCGTCAGAGAGGCTGAAAGACAACAGCCACTCGCCCTGCACTCCAGGCATGTCGCGGCATACCGTCCCGCTTGCGGGGATGTCCCAGACGGCCAGCAAACCGGCATCCTCGTCGCGTGACCGCCAGCGTGAAACGCGCAGACGAATAGCCTGATCACGGCGGTTCGTGACGCAGTAGCCAGGCACACCCGCCTGCCAGTAGTCCTGCAGGTACACCCGCTCACGTCCGTTCAGGCTGGTGGGAAGCTGGCTTGCCGGCACCGTTTGTGCTGCCCATAGCAACGCGGTCAGCAGGAATCCTGTCGTGAAACGAAACATGTCTGATCGACCCGCCTTTCCGAAGCCCCAAACGACATCGCCGGCAACAGCCGGCGATGCGCGATGCCTGAAACCGGGCGACCGGTCAGGCGCGTGACCTGCGGCTGACAACCATCGAAGCGAGACCCGCGATCAACAACCAGACCGTCGCGGGCAGCGGCACCGCGGCAGGCTGCCGGCCAAACATGGTATAGCCGATATCCCTCAACATCCCCACTTCCTGGGCGCTGATGGTGCGGATGCCCGGGCCCGTTCCGGTGGTCGCTTCCATGATGTAGGTGCCACCATAGACCTGGTCATCCAGGTGCGAACCGGAACTGCCGCCTTCCCATGGATTCGGCGAATACAGGTAGAGCGGATTGCCACCATTGGCCGCCATGGCATCCGGGCCATAGAAAAACAGCCCGCTGTTGCCGGCGCCGCCGACAGAGGCCGCGTTCCAGGCAGCGCCGTCGAGACGGTATGAGCCGTCGATGAGATAGCCGTACTGGTCGCCCACCCACTCGTCGAAACGAGCCCACATTCCGGGCGTGCCGGGCGCATGGCCATAAGGATCTTTACCGTTTTGCAGAATGTCGGACGCGAAGCCCAGGGCATGCAGCAACTCGTGCAGGGCGGTGGAGAAGAAATCGTATTCGCCACTCGACACGGTGCTGCCCAGCCCCCAGGCGAAATCCTCGAAGTTCCAGTTCACCTCGCCGTCGGCCACGCCGGGCGCCGGATCAGCCGCATCGCCGAACAGGATCTTGGTCTGGACATCGCCATAGTTGGAGAAGCCGAGAACACCGCTGCTGGCATTGTAGTTCTGGCCGGCAGAAGCCAGGACATTGTCGTTGGTGATGCCACCATTGACATCCAGCGTGATGGTGGCGGTATAGGCACCCAGGTAGCCGGAGAGGTAGCTGCCGACAGAATTAAGCTCGTTCCGCCGGGCGGCGCCGTAGGTCGGGTCGTTGAACCCCACGTTCACGTCGATGTAATTGAAGTTGAACAGGACACTCGCCTGTGCCGGCACACCAGCCAGCAACGAGAGCAACGCCGGAACCATTAACAGTCTTGGTTTCATGATTTAACCCTTCTCGAAAAAAAGACACCCCTTCACCAGGATGCCACACCCAACACAAGCCGAACCTGCTGCCCGGACCAAGATACGTCCAAAGCCCGAACTTTCTTAGCATGAACCATGCCATCAGAAAAAGTATCGTATCCATTTGATTTTATGGAGGCAACACGAACAGAGCAGTATCCGGCAATAGAAAACGTAAGAATTTCCGACAAAAACATCCCGTATTGCCTAACGATTAAGCACTCCATTGGAAAACCTTCCCGCCCACATTCAGCATCCGGTACTCCGACGTGCGGAATCCTTCAGACAATGGACGCCGGCAGCAGGCATGACCCCCGTTGCGGCCAGCATGGGGGGCGTGTCCCCGGACGTGGTGTAAGAGCTGAGGCTGATGGTGTTGCCGTGGAGCCGGTGGGTCGCCCCCGCGGGGGCGACCCACCGGCTCCACGGCGGCGGCGATCGGGAGGTCATCGAAGGACTCCGGTAAGGTTTGGGTAGCGACACTCAACCTGACCGCAAAGGAGAACTCGATGACCGAAGATAGGATGCAGCTTTCCGAGCTGCTTGAGAAGGCCGGCGCTGGCGACATGCTGCGCGAAATGGTTGGATTTATTGCCCAGCGCCTGATGGAGTTGGATGTG
>CAYMUY010000043.1:0-37282 GCA_964393825.1 uncultured Thiobacillus sp.
CAGTCAAGGATGAAGTTCGCGCCGATGAAGCCGGCGCCGCCGGTGACCAGGATCACATCACTCTCCCAGGAGTTGCTCGATTTCGAAACCATGCGGATTCATGGATTGCCAACGCCAGGCGTCTTCGCACATCGCCTCAAGACCACGCGTCGCTTTCCAGCCCAGTTCCCGTTCCGCCTTGCCCGGATCCGCCCAGCATTGGGCGATATCGCCGGCGCGGCGCGGCGCGAAGCGATAAGGCACGGGACGGCCGGAGGCTTGTTCAAAGGCCTTGGCCATTTCCACCACGCTATAGCCGCGGCCGGTACCCAGGTTCCAGATCCGCACGCCAGGGCCGTCACGCAGCTTCTCCACTGCCTTGACATGGCCCAGGGCAAGGTCGACCACGTGGATGTAGTCGCGCACGCCGGTGCCATCGGGAGTGGGATAGTCGTTTCCCCAGACGTTGAGATGATCGCGCCGGCCAACGGCGACCTGGGCGATATAGGGCATCAGGTTGTTCGGGATGCCGCGCGGGTCCTCGCCGATGCGGCCGCTCTCGTGGGCACCCACCGGGTTGAAATAGCGCAGCAGCGCGACCCGCCATTCCGGATCGGAAATGGCGAGGTCACCGAGGATCTGCTCAACGATGAGCTTGCCGCGGCCATAGGGGTTGGTGGTGGCTCCCACCGGAAAATCCTCGCGGATCGGCACCGAGGCGGGGTCACCGTAGACGGTGGCGGAGGAACTGAACACGATGGTCTTCACCCCGGCCGCCTGCATGGCCTCGAACAGGGTGACGCTGCCGGCGACGTTGTTGTTGTAATACAGCAGCGGCTGTTCCACCGACTCCCCCACCGCCTTGAGACCGGCAAAATGAATCACGGCATCGATGGCGTATTCCTGGAACAAGGCGTCGAGCGCGTCGCGGTCGCGGATGTCGGCCACCACGAAGGGAAATTCGCGGCCGGAGAGCTCCCGCACCCGGTGCAACGCTTCCGCGCTGCTGTTGCAGAGGTTGTCGAGCACGACGATGTCGTGGCCGGCGGCGAGGAATTCCAGGCAGGCATGGGTGCCGATGTAACCGGCGCCGCCCGTGATGAGGATGGTCTGTTTCATGTTTTTCGTATCGTTTACCAGAATTGCCAGGCGCCGGTCCGCACGACCCAGACGCCAAGCACCAGATTGGTGGTGGCATGCGCGGCGATCGGCGCCCAGAGATTGCCATAGCGGCGATACAGCCAGGCATAGGCGAGGCCGGCCAGGAGGCCGGCAAACCAGAGGCTGTGCTCGACGCCGAACAGGAGACTGGAGATGAGGATGGCGCGCAAGCCCACCTCCGTCGCCGCCACGGAGAGGAAATCCTGCCGTTCGACCCAGCGCAGCAGGAACGAGCGCCAGAACAATTCCTCCATCAACGGCACCACCAGGGCGGCACCGGCCAGGCGAAAAGCCACCAGAACCCAGTCGAGACCGCCCTCCGGCTGGCGCGGATCGTAACCGCCGGTGCCACCGAGGTTGAACCAACCCCAGTCGAGGTTGATCCAGAGCACGAACACAGCAATACCCAGCAGCAGCGAGACCGTCAGGGCCTGACGCCCGGGCCAGAGCAGCAACTCGCGATACTCGGCCCGGTAATACCAGAGCGCGAACGACACCGCGGCCACCTTGACCGGGTAGAGCCAGCGCACATCGAAACCGTCGCCGAACCACGCCCGCCCCCCCTGCTCCACGGCAAGAAAAGCCATGTAGACGGCGAAGGGAACGACGCGGGCGAGCAGCGGCCGGTCCATGGCCTTCTCCCGGCCTGTAACGGCTTACTTCAAGCCCGAAAGCGCTTTATCGAACACGCCCTGCGCCGGCTCATCCTTCGGCGCGCTGACCGCGTGCGTGGCGCCCGCGGTCTTGGCCTCGGCATAAGGCGCGATATATTCGATCTTGGCCGCCGCGCGCAGCTTGTCGAGTTCCGCCTGCGCCAGTTCGCGCCGTTTCGCGACCAGCAGTTGCCGCTCGATCACGGGTTTGGCCTGTTCCAGGGTCAACGGCTGGCTCTGCGAGCCCGTGATCGCCAGGATGCTGATCTGTTTGGGCGCTTCCAGGGTAATGGCCTGGCCATCCTTGAGCGGGTGCAGCCTGGCCAGCAACTCCGGTGGCAACTGCTCGGCGGCCTTGACCGACTGGGTACCGCGCGCCGGGATGTTCTGCGATTTCAGCCATTGCGCCAGATCATTCAGGTTGGTGCCGTTGCCCAGCCGGGCCTTCACCGCGTCGACGCTTTCCGGGCCGACCTGGATCATGACTTCCTGCAGGCGATAGATGCGCCGCTCGCTGAACATCTCGGGATGCTTGTCGTAATAGTCGGAGATCTCGGCATCGCTGGCCTTGGGCGCGTTCACCGTCAGCTTCTCCACCAGCGCCTGAGCGAGCACCTGGCGTTCCGCCGCCTGGAGCGCGCGGATCACATCGGGGTCCTTGTCCAGACCGGTTTTCCTGGCCTGCTGCGTGAGCAACCGCTGTTCCAGCAGGACATTGAGCACCCGATTGGCGGCATCCTGGGCTTCGGCGGTGTTGGTCACGCCCGCTTTCGCCAGTTCGGACTCGATCAACCGGGCTTCGATCGCATCGCCATTCACTTTCGCGGCCAGGGGGCCGGCGCTGGCATTCATGCCTTGCTTCTCGCCACAACCGGCCAGCGCAAGGGTCATGGCGGCCAGCAACACGGACAACTTCTTCAATTGGGGATGCATCGTTCCGGACCTCTCAGTGTTCAGGATTACAGGATATTCATCGGGCGAACGCGGATTATGGTCGCGGGCGCCTTGGCGGCTCAAGTGAATGTCGGATTACGGCAAGATGAGTGCCTGGCCCGACCTACACGACGGCGCCGCGAAACGACTCGATGATGGGATGCAGGGCGTCGTGCTTGAGCTTGAGCGCGGCCTGGTTCACCACCAGGCGCGAACTGATCGGCATGATTTCCTCGACCGCTTCGAGGTGGTTGGCCTTGAGGGTGCCGCCCGTGGAGACCAGGTCGACGATGACGTCCGCGAGGCCGACCAGGGGGGCCAGTTCCATCGAGCCATAGAGCTTGATCAGGTCGACGTGCACACCCTTTTCCGCGAAATGCAGGCGCGCGGTGTTCACGTACTTGGTCGCCACCCGCAAGCGGGCGCCGCGGCGCACGGCGGCCTGGTAATCGAAGCCCACCCGGGTCGCGACCATCATGCGGCATTTGGCGATGTTGAGGTCGACCGGCTGGTAGACCCCTTCGCCACCATGCTCGATCAGCACATCCTTGCCGGCGATACCGAGATCGGCGGCGCCATGTTGCACATAGGTGGGCACATCGCTGGCGCGCACGATGATCAGGCGGACATCCGGCCGGTTGGTGCCGATGATCAGCTTGCGCGAGGATTCCGGGCTCTCGCTCGGTGTGATCCCCGCCGCCGCCAGCAGCGGCAGGGTTTCTTCGAAGATGCGGCCCTTGGACAGGGCGAGGGTGATTTGAGTCATGGGGTTCAGAACCAAAGTGGGCGGGGGGTGGTGATTACCATACTGCACCGGCAAAGTTGTCTCGAATGCGTCTATCCCGCGTGACCAGCAGCGCGCTTTCATGCATGGCCTGGGCGGTGATCAGTCGATCAAAGGCATCACGTGTCCAGCGGAGGGAACGGGCACCGGCCACGACACGGGAAAAGGGGGTGGCGCTGACGCCCAGACCGAACTCGCTCGCCAGCGTGCCGATCACCTGTGACGGATCATCGCGAAAGCGGCCGATTTCCACCAAGTACTGTATTTCCAGCTCCACCATGGGCGAGACTTCCAGCGACCCCGCTTCGATGGCGGCGCGCGCGGTCTCGCTCAACAGCCCCGTTTCTCCGTCGTATAGCCAGAGCACGACATGGGTATCCAGGTGCGTCAGGGGCGCCGAAGTCATGCTTCGCGCCTGTCGAGATTCTCCATTTCGTGCCACTCACAGACATTGAGTTCGGCCAGGTCTTCCGGATTGCCGATGATCGCGTTACGACGCGGCAACTTGTTCCACTCCAGTTTCGGCTTTTCCGGCGTGAGCAGCAGATGCCGGCCGTTGCGCTCGATCACCACCGGCTCACCCGTTTCCAGCACCTGGTCGGCAAGCTGGAAGATGTTCTGGCGCAGGGCAGTGAGGGTGACGGTTTGCATGATGGCGGCGGGATTCATGTACACAGATGAATCATAGCATGTACATCGACCCCGCCCGAATGAACGACTCAGCCAAACAGCAGCCCATTCACCCGCTTCACGAAACCAGCGGGATCGCTGAGCTGACCGCCGTCGAGCAGGACCGCCTGATCCAGGAGGAGACCCGCCAGCTCGTCGAAACGCTCGCCCTCCTCGGCTTCCATGCGCTTCAGCAGGGGGTGAGCGAGGTTCACCTCCAGGATGGGCTGGGTTTCCGGAACGGCCTGGCCCATCTGCTTCAGCATCCGGGTCAGGTTGGCGTTCATGTCACCCTCGTCGGCGACCAGGCAGGCCGGGGAGTCGACCAGGCGCTGGCTGGCGCGTGCATCCTTGGCGCGGCCTTCCAGGGCTTTCTTCAGGCGCTCCAGGAAGGGCTTGACCTCTTCTTCCTTCGGCGCCTCGACCGGCTCCTCGCCTTCGGTCTTGATGGCGGAGAGGTCGACCTGGCCACGCGCCACCGAGACCAGCGACTTGCCCTCGAACTCGAACAGGTTGGACACCACCCACTCGTCGACGCGGTCGGTCAGCAGCAGCACCTCGACACCCTTCTTGCGGAACACTTCCAGGTGCGGGCTGGCCTTGGCCGCGGCGAGGGTATCGGCGGTGAGGTAGTAGATCTTGTCCTGGCCGGCCGGAACCCGCGCCAGATAGTCGGCGAAACCGACACTTTCGCCATCGCTCTGGGTGGAACGGAAGCGCAGCAACCTGGCGATGCGCTCCTTGTTGGCGTGGTCTTCGCCGACGCCTTCCTTCAGCACGCGGCCGAAGTGCTCCCACACCTTCGCGTAGTCGTCCTTGCGGTTTTCCGCGAGGTCGTCGAGCAGGTCCAGGGTCTTGCGCACGCAGCCGTTGCGGATCATTTCCATGTCGCGCGTCTCCTGCAGGATTTCCCGCGAGACGTTGAGTGGCAGGTCGGCGGCATCGATGACGCCGCGGACGAAGCGCAGATAGGCCGGCATCAGCTTGCGCGTGTCCTCCATGATGAACACGCGCTTGACGTAGAGCTTGACCCCGGTCTTGGCATCGCGGTCCCAGAGGTCGAACGGCGCGTGCGCTGGCACATAGAGCAGGGCGGTGTAGTCCTGGCGGCCCTCGACCTTGACGTGCGTCCAGGCGAGGGGATCCTCGTAGTCGTGGCCGACATGCTTGTAGAAGGCCTTGTATTCGTCTTCCGTGATGTCGCTCTTGGCGCGCGCCCACAGCGCATTGGCGCGGTTGACGGTCTCCTGCTCGCCCTTCTCGTCGGCGAACTCGACGGGAATGGCGATGTGGTCGGAATACTCGCGAATCACCGACTTGATCCGCCAGTCCTCGAGGAACTCGGCTTCATCGTCGCGCAGATGCAGCACGATCTCGGTGCCGCGCTCGGCTTTCTCGAGGGTTTCCAGGGTGTATTCGCCGGCGGCATCGCCCAGCATCGAGCACTCCCAGCGGACACCGTGCTCCTGGGTCAGGCCGGCGCGACGGGTGGTCAGGGTGACGCGGTCGGCGACGATGAAGCTGGAGTAGAAGCCGACCCCGAACTGGCCGATCAACTGGGCGTCCTTTTTCTGGTCGCCGCTCAACTTGCCGAAGAATTCCTTGGTGCCGGACTTGGCGATGGTGCCGATGTGCTCGATCACCTCCTGGCGACTCATGCCGATGCCGTTGTCGCGGATGGTGATGGTTTTCGCATCCTTGTCGACGCTCACCCGGATCTTCAGCTCGGCGTCGTTCTCGAACAGGGCCGGATCGGACAACGCCTCGAAGCGAAGCTTGTCGGCGGCATCGCTGGCATTGGAAATCAGCTCACGCAGGAAGATTTCCTTGTGGCTGTAGAGGGAGTGGATCATGAGGTGCAGCAACTGCTTCACCTCGGCCTGGAATCCCAAGGTTTCCTTGGCAACGGTTTCGGTCATGGCGGGCATCTCCCCTTGTTGAAAACAGGGGCTTACATGGGGCGAAAGGACCAGGGTTCAAGGGGGAAACAGGTTCGCAGTTGGCCGTTGGCAACGACGCCGCCACGGTTTTTCCGCCGACAGCCGACTGCCGGCTGATTAACGCCCCCTGTCGAGCAACTCCGGCGCCGGTTTTCCGATCAGGTAGCCCTGGGCATAGTCGACACCGATCTCGCGCAGGATGCCCAGCGTGGCTTCATCCTCGACGAACTCCGCGACGGTGGTCTTGCCGTAGCCGCGCACCGCGTCGGTCAGCGCCTTCACGAACACCACATCGTCCGGATTGCGGGTGAGCCCCTTGACGAAGGAACCGTCGATCTTGACGAAATCCACCGGCAATTCCTTGAGGTACTGGAACGAGCTGTAACCGACCCCGAAGTCATCCAGCCCGAACGCACAGCCGAGACTGCGGAACTTGGCCATGATCCGGGTCGCACCCTTGAAGTTGGCGAGCGCGGCAGTTTCAGTGATTTCCAGCAGCAGGCGCTCGCCGGGAACCGAATGTTGCAGCAACTTCGCCTGCAATACCTCGAACGCGGCATCGTCGTCGAAACTGCGGCTGGACAGATTGAGCGCCACCTTCAGACCAGGGTCCTGTTCCGCGACGAAGGCCACCACGGCCTCGATCACCCAACGGTCGATCCGGCGAATCAGCCCGGTGCTCTCGGCCACATCGATGAACATGCCCGGGGGCACCAGGCTGCCGTCCCGGTTACACAGGCGCAGGAGTGCCTCGTAATGGCTGATGTGCCCCGATTCGATATGCATGATGGGCTGGAAGTGCATCACGAAACGGTTTTCTTCCAGGGCATGCTCAACCTCGGCACGCCAGTGCGCACGGCGGCTGGCCACTTCTTTGTAGGGGTCGTCGCCGCGGTAGAGATGCCAGGAGGCGTGTCCCTTGGCACGCGCCTGGGATAGCGCGATCTCGGCATTGCCGAGGAGGGCATCGCCGCTGTCTCCCTGCTCGGGATAAGCCACCAGTCCGACGCTGACCGAGAGACGTCGCCGCGTGTGCGCATCCGCGCCCGGATGGACATGCAGGATGCCCTGGTTGACTTTGCGCGCCAGCACTATGGCCTCGGCGGGGGTCAGTCCCGGGAATGCGCAGGCGAAATCATCTCCGCCCAGGCGCGCCGCCAGGGCCGGCGATGGCGACAATTCCCGCAGCACGCGGGCGAACTGGAACAGCACATCGTCGCCTGCTTCCTGGCCGCCCGCTTCGTTCACCGCCTTGAAGTCGTCGATGTCGCACACCAGCAAGACACCACGCTCGCCCAGGCGGAGGCGGCCATCCATCTCGCGCTGGAAGGCGCGCCGGTTGTACAGGCCGGTGACCACATCGTGATCGGCCAGCAGCGAGAGTCGCCGCTCCGTGCGCTTGTGATCGGTGACATCGAGGCCAATGGAGAGGCAGGCCGTCTCGCCGTCCACTTCATCGAGACGGGAATGGAACCAGACGATCTCGCGCTCGCCGCCATCGGCGCGCGGGAGGGTCCCCTCGTTCTGGAGGGGCGTGCCGACCTCGAGCCGCGCCAGACCTTCCTGGTAGGCGTCACGCTGCGATGGCGCCAGGAACACTTCCGAAAAATCGGCGCCGATCACCGCCCTGGCGGGCAGGCCGGCGGCCCGGACAGCATGGGCATTGGCCAGGCGAATCCGGCCGTTGGCGGCATAGGTCAGAATCAGTACCGGCGCCGTATCGAGCAGGCCGGCGACGAAATCGCGTTCATGCTCAAGCTGGACAGCCTGGGCCTGGAGCGAGGCGGCATGGTGCCGTGACTGCGCCTGCAAGCGCTCCAGGGTATTGGCCAGGGCGTAGGTCAGACGTGCCAGATCGTCGACTTCGTCGCGAAACCAGCGGCGCCTTCGACCATGAAAAGCGCCACGCGCTTCCGCGAACAGGCCATCGCCAAGCAAGGGCAGGGCGCGCACGGCCTGATTGATTCGATTCATGCCTGGACGCAACATCAGATAGAGCGTCAGCAAGGCGATCAGGAGCACGACCCCACCCAACAACAGGCTTTTCCAGACCGCCTCATGCATTTGCCGGGCACTCGCGGTGCTGTCGCGCATGATCAGGAAACGAACGCCATCCCCTCCCGAGGCTGGGGCGTTGAACATGAACAACTGATAATGCCGCCCGGCGCGTTCCAGTTCGAAACCACTCCCAAAATGCTCATTGTGGCCAATGGAACGCAACAACTCCTCGTATTTCGCGCCACCGCTGACGGACAGCAGGCGGCTGCCAAGAACGGGAGACTGCTGGACCTCCCCCGCCAATGGACTGCCGAGCAAGGCCACCTCCATTCCGGAGAGGGTGCGGAAGTCCATGATCAGATCCTGCAAGCCGGCCGCCAGTACCACCGCACCGATGGCCTGCCCCCTTTCGACCAGCGGAACGGCCGCGGTGTAGAAACAGGTCGTCGTGCAATCCAGGCCATATGCCGGCAATTCTCTGCGACTGGCCTCAAGCGCCATGCCCTGCACCGCTTTCACACTGGTGGAGAGCCCCCAATCGCCCACGTTGCTCCCATCCGGCGCGATGAACGCCACCCGGTCGAGCCCATGCGTGAGATTGAGCTCCGACCAGAACGGCAGGAATACCGCGCGCAGCTTCTCGGGATCGCGTCCGCGCAAGGCTTCGCGTACCCCGGGCAAGTCGGCCACCAGGGTGGCGAGCGATTGCAGGCGGGCGGACTGGTGCACGAACAGGCGGGCGGCGAGATCGAGGCTCTGCTGCCGCTGCTGTACCCAGGCCTCATCGCGCAGGGTGTCAAAATGGCGCAACTGCATCCAGGTGAAGGCAGCCGCGGTCAGGACCAGGGTCAGCGCCGAAAAGAGAACGATGCGCAGCCCGATGCTGAAGAAAGGCACCGGGCCCGCCATCAGAACCGCCACGCAGCTTGCAAGAGCAGGAGATCCCAGCGTCCCGTCTGTTTGCTCAGCGGCACATCCAGTGGCGACAGCCAGACCGTGCCATCGACGCGATGAACCTCGGCCATGAAGGACCAGGCCTCCATGTCGTAGCGGGCACCCAGGGTCCAGTCCTTGGCGAAGAAGGCGTGTGGCGGCACTTGCCCGTTGGAGGCCAGCGAGCCCAGCCGGCCTTCCTTGTCATGCTTGTCGAGATAGACCTCGTCGCGACGCACATAGAAGCGCCAGTCCGGCGTCGGTCGGTAGGTCGCCTGCAGATACCAGGACATGGTGGTGTTGCTGTCGTCGATGACCGGCAAGCCATAGCCCTGGCCATTGACGGTGACTTCGGAATATTCCGCCGTCAGGGTCAGATGCTCCTTGTTGTGCTCCAGGGACAACACCCAGGGCCGGGTGGTGGTATGGCCCGCGCCGAAGTCCGGTGTCGGTGGCGCGGCACGGTGATATTGCATTTTCACCTCGCCCAGGGTGAGCCCCAGGCGCCAGATGCCGCCATCCCATTCACCCATGGCCTGGCCGAGCCAGGAATTCTTCGACTCGAAGTGGCCCGGCGTGGTTCTCGTCAGGAACAGGCCTTCGATATCGTCGCTATCCGCATCGAAGCGCATCGCGCCCAGTGTCCAGCTCAAATCAAGGTCGCCGGAGGCATGATTGCCATAGACCGCCACCCCGGGCGCGGCGAGGAAAAAGTTCCGGATCCGGTCGAGATAGATCGACTGCGGCATGATGATGCCAGGCCGGGTATGCGCCACGTCGCGGGTGGTATTGAAAAAACCATAGGGATTCTTGATCTTGCCCAGGCGCACGCCCACGGCGGTGTCGTCATCCGCCAGCAGGCTGCGGTCGACATAACCGTAGTCGAGGCGTGCATCCCCCGTATCGGATTTTCCCGCCCAGCGGGCCAGCACCTGCCCGGATAGCAGCCAGTCGGCATTCGGCCGCCAGGACAGATTGGCGCCGATCTCGCGCAAGTCGGTTGCCACACCGTCATCACTGGTCCCGCCCAGATTGTTGTCGCTGGTATACACCAGCGACTGGCTGAGAAAACCGTGCGCCTGAACCCCCACACCCAATTCGACCGCTTCGGCGTGCGGCAGTGCCAGCATGCCTGCAAGCAGCAGGAGCACCCTACTCGATGCTGAGAACTTTGACCGGATCATTTGCTTTCACCTTCCTGACATATCCCAAGGCACCTGGGGTCGTTGCCACCCGGCTGATCATTTCTTCCTCGCTGGCCACCTCGATGGGCGCTTGCGCCATGCCTGAATAGACCAGCCGGTCCCAGGACTGGCGCAACTGATAGGGGTAGAGATTGAGCTGCTCCTTGCAGAGCGCGGCATGGGTCGGATGACCGTCCGGCAGCACGAACACCTGAACCGGGCGGCCGTCCGGCCAGCGGTTCAGGCGCATGCCGAAAAAGGCGCGAGCGGATGATTGCGCAAGGCTGGTGCCGGCCACGTTGCGATTGACGATGACCTCCACGGCCGCGGCGTGCAGCGAGACGAACATCAGTAGGCACAAGCTGTACAACCGCATTCACCCATCCCTGTTTATCGCGAATTGAACACCAAGGGTTATCTCAGTCCCAATACATCCTGCATATCAAACAAGCCCTGCCCATGGGCGGCGACATGACGCGCGGCGCGCAAGGCACCCAGCGCGAAGGTCATGCGGCTGCTCGCCTTGTGGGTGATTTCCAGGCGCTCGCCGGTCCCCGCGAACAGCACGGTATGGTCGCCGACGATATCACCGCCGCGAACGGTGGCAAAACCGATGGTGGAAGGATCGCGCTCGCCGGTCACGCCCTCGCGGCCATACACCGCGCACGCACCGAGATCGCGGCCCAGCGCCCTGGCGACCGCTTCGCCCAATGCCAGGGCGGTGCCGGAGGGAGCATCGACCTTGTGGCGGTGATGCGCTTCGATGATCTCGATATCGAAGCCCTGATCGAGGACGCGGGCGGCCATGTCCAGCAGTTTGAGCGCCAGATTGACACCCACGCTCATGTTGGGGGCGAACACTACCGGAATTTCCTGCGCGGCGGCGGCGATGGCCGCCTTGCCCGCCGCGTCGAACCCGGTCGTACCGATCACCACGCCGACGCCCAGCGCTCGGCAGACCTCGAGATGCCCGAGTGTCGCCTCGGGGCGTGTGAAGTCGATCAGCACATTGGCGCCGGAGAGCGCGGCGACCACGTCGTGGCTGACCGGCACGCCCAGGGATGTGCCGATCAGTTCCCCGGCATCGCGTCCCAGTCCCGCCGCCTCGGGGCGATCCAGCGCCGCGTGCAAGGCCAGGTCCGGCGCCGCCGCCATGGCTTCCAGCAAGGCATGCCCCATGCGCCCGGACACCCCCGCGATCACGACCTTGATCACGGCTTCGCTCCCTGCGGACCAGCGTTCGCCTCGGCGACCACGTCGCCCTCGATCGACTTCAGTCGGTCATTCTCGAACACAACGGTGACTCGGCGCTGTTCGGTCAGATGTCCCCCTTTTTGCAGCCGATAGACGTAGTCCCAGCGGTTATCGCGAAACGGATCGACCAGTAGCGGCGTGCCCAGCACGAAGCGCACCTGGGAGGGTGTCATGCCCGGCTTGAGCCGCGCCAGCATGTCCTGGTTGATGCTGTTTCCTTGCTGAATGTCGATCTTGTAGGGAGAAATCCGCTCGACGGGGTTGGACCAACCGCCACACCCAGCGAGCAGGCCCGTCAGCAACACCAGGAAGGGCAGGCTCGGAGGAAGTTTGATGACTCGCATATCGGCTCGGCGCGGGTTTCGCGGGGAAGGGGGAAAGGCGCGCTATCATAGCGCGCAACCTCCATTCACGACATCCCAAGTCCCACGCGATGGCAAGTACCGAGCAACTCAAACATAGTGGCCTCAAGGTGACCGGCCCACGCCTGAAGATCCTCGGACTGTTCGAGTCCACCCATCAGCGCCACCTCACCGCCGACGATGTCTATCGCCTGTTGCTGAGCGAACAGATCGATGTCGGCCTGGCCACGGTCTATCGGGTCCTCACCCAGTTCGAGCAGGCCGGCATCCTGATCCGACATCATTTCGACAATGACAAGGCGGTCTACGAACTCAACCAGGGTGGCCATCACGACCATCTGCTGTGCATGCAGTGTGGCCGCGTGGAGGAGTTCTACGACGCGGAAATCGAGGCACGCCAGCGCGCCATCGCCGCCGAACGCGGCTTCAAGCTGGCCGAGCATGCCCTGCACCTCTATGTCGAGTGCATCAAGGAAAACTGCCCGCACCGGACAAGACCGCGCGAGGACTGACCCCGCATTCCATTAGAATCCCTTCTCCACTCAATGTATCAACGTAACAACCAAGGACATCCCACATGGCTCGCGTGACCGTCGACGACTGCATCAAGCACATCCCCAATCGTTTTGAAATGACCCTGGCCGCGGCCTATCGCGCGCGCCAGATTTCCACCGGCGCCACCCCCCGCGTCGAAGCCGACAACGACAAGCCCGCCGTGCTGGCCCTGCGCGAAATCGCCGCTGGCCTGACCGGTGTCGAAGTGCTGAAGAAGTCCCACGGCTGAGCGACCGGGACAGAGGCGCATGATCGTGACGGAACGCGCGGAGCAGCCTCCCCCGGTCCCGAGCGAAGGCGGTGCCGTCCCGCCTCCTTTCCTCGCCTACCTGCAAGCCGCCGACATCGCGGCCTTCCAGCGCGCCTACCAGTTTTCCGAGCACGCCCACAGCGGCCAGTTCCGCAAGGATGGCAAGCCGTACATCACCCACCCGCTGGCGGTGGCGGAAATCCTCGCGGAATGGCAACTCGACGCGCAGACCCTGATCGCGGCGCTGTTGCATGACGTGGTGGAAGACACCGGCATCAGCTCCGCCGAGATCGCCCAGGAGTTCGGCAAGCCGGTGGCCAGCCTGGTGGACGGTGTCACCAAGCTGGACAAGATCCACTTCGAGGACAAGGCCCAGGCCCAGGCGGAAAACTTCCGCAAAATGCTGCTGGCGATGGCGCGCGATGTCCGCGTCATCCTGATCAAGCTGGCCGACCGGCTGCACAACATGCGCACCCTGGACGTGATGCGTCCGGAGAAACAGGGTCGCATCGCCCAGGAGACCCTCGACATCTACGCCCCCATCGCCAACCGCCTCGGCCTCAACCACCTCTACCAGGAACTGGAAGACCTCGCCTTCGAGCACCTGCACCCGACCCGGCACAAGGTCATCGAGAAAGCGGTGCGGGCGGCGCGTGGCAACCGGCGCGAAGTGGTGGAGAAGATCAAGCAGGCGATCGAGGCGAAACTCATCACCTGCCAGCTTCCGGCGCAGATCTACGGGCGGGAAAAGCACCTCTACAGCGTCTACCGCAAGATGCAGGAAAAGCATCTCGCGTTCTCCGAGGTGTTCGATATCTATGGTTTTCGCGTCATCGTCGAGGACGCGCGCGCCTGCTACGTCACCCTGGGCGCCCTGCATGCGCTCTACAAACCCATCCCCGGCAAGTTCAAGGACTACATCGCCATCCCCAAGCCGAACGGCTACCAGTCCCTCCACACCACCCTGTTCGGACCGTTCGGGGCTCCCGTCGAAGTCCAGATCCGGACCCAGGAGATGCATCGCATCGCCGAGGCCGGCGTCGCCTCGCACTGGCTGTACAAGGCCGGAGAGGAAGCCGTCTCGGAGTTGCAGATCCAGACCAATCAGTGGCTGCAGAGCCTGCTCGACATCCAGGCCGACAGCCGCGATTCGGTGGAATTCCTGGAACACATCAAGGTCGACCTGTTCCCCGAGGAGGTCTACGTCTTCACGCCGAAAGGCCGTATCGTCGCGTTGCCGCGTGGCGCCACGGCGGTGGATTTCGCCTACAACGTGCACAGCGATGTCGGCGACCATTGCGTCGGCGTCAAGATCAACAGCGAGTTCATGCCCTTGTCGACGCCGCTCAAGAACGGCGACCGGGTCGAAGTGCTGACCTCGGAATCCGCGCGTCCGAACCCGGCCTGGGCGCATTTCGCCATCACCGGCAAGGCCCGCGCGCATATCCGCAGCGCCCTGAAGAACACCCATCGCCATGAAGCCATCCTGCTCGGCCAGCGCCTGCTCGACCAGGCGGCGCGCGCCCTCGGCAGCGAGCCCGAGACGCTGGGTGCAACGCAATGGGAACGTGTCGAGAAGGAACTGGGCCGCAATCGCGAGGACACCCTGGCCGACGTCGGCCTGGGCAAACGCCTCGCCTTCGTGGTGGCGCGACAACTGCTGGCCAAGGAAGCAGACGCACCCGCCGGCCGGGCCGCTGGCCCCATGCCGATCAGCGGCGCCGAGGGCGTGGCGGTGCGGCTGGGCAAGTGCTGCCGGCCGATCCCCGGCGACCCGATCATCGGCCAGATCAAGAAAGAACAGGGACTGATCATCCATACCCACGACTGCCCGCAAGTCCGCCATTACCGCGAAGACCCGGACAAGTGGGTGGACGTTGCCTGGTCCGCGCAACTCGACAAACAGTTCGAGGTCGGGATCCGCATCATCGTCGCCAACCAGCGCGGTGTCCTGGCCAAAGTCGCCGCCGCGATCGCCTCCGAAGGCTCCGACATCGACAATGTGCGCATGGAAGAAGAAGCCGGCGCCTATTCCAGCCTCTATTTCACGGTCAGCGTCCAGAACCGTCTGCACCTCGCCCGGCTCATCCGCGCCCTGCGCGCGCTGCATGAAGTCGTGCGCATCACGCGCATGAAGGGCAAGGGTGACGAGCGGGGCATCAACGCCGTCTGACTTCCGTTTCACCGCAACCTTTCAACTTCGACATGTCCAGACAAATCATCGCCACCTCCGACGCCCCCGCCGCCATCGGCACCTATTCGCAGGCGGTCCGGGTGGGCAACACTGTTTATCTCTCCGGCCAGATCGGCCTCGATCCGGCCAGCATGCAACTGGTCGACGGCATCGAAGCACAGATCCACCAGGTCTTCGCCAACCTCCGCGCCGTCGCGCAGGCGGCCGGCGGCAGTCTCGCCGACGTCGCCAAGCTCAACATCTTCCTCACCGATCTCGGCCATTTCGCCAAGGTCAATGAAATCATGGCGCAATACTTCGCTCAGCCCTACCCGGCGCGCGCCGCCGTCGGCGTCGCCAGCCTGCCGCGCGGCGCCCTGGTGGAGGCGGATGCGGTGATGGCGCTCGACTGACCCGGGCCGGATGGCGGCTTCATCCGCGGCGGAGGTCGCCCGCAAGCTGGGTTATGCCGGCGCGGCCGACCTGATCCTGCATCTGCCGCTGCGCTACGAGGACGAAACCCGCCTCACCCCCCTGCGCGATGCCCGCCTGGGCGAAACCGCGCAAATCGAAGGCGTGGTGATCCACAGCGAAATCCAGAATCGACCGCGCCGGCAGCTGCAGGTCGAGGTGGCCGACCCCGCCGACCCGCGTGCGCGCCTGCATTTCCGCCTGCTGCACTTCTATCCCAACCAGGCCGCCCTGCTCAAACCCGGCGCCCGGGTGCGTCTGCTTGGCGAAGTGCGACCCGGCTTCTTCGGCGCCGAGATGGTGCATCCGCAGTTCCGCGTGGTGAGGGAGTCGACCCCGCTGCCGGACAGTCTCACGCCGGTCTATCCGGCGGTGGCGGCGCTCTCGCAATATGCCATCCGCCGCGCGGTCGCGGTCGCCCTCGCCGAGGCCGACCTGAGCGATCCTCTCCCGACACCGGCGGGGCTGCCGAGCTTCGCCGAAGCGTTGAACTTCCTGCACCATCCGCCTCCGGACGCCGATCTCGCTGCGCTGGAAGTGCGCGACAGCGCCGCCTGGCGTCGTCTCAAGTACGACGAACTCCTGGCCCAGCAACTCTCCCTGCGCCTGGCCGCGCGCCAGCGCCAGTCGCTGCGTGCCCTCCCCCTTGCCCACGACGGCGAACTGAGCGATCGCCTGCTCGCCGCCCTGCCCTTCGCCCTGACCGCTGCGCAGCGAAGGGCGCTGGGCGAAATCCATCGTGATCTTGCCCGCCCGCATCCGATGAACCGCCTGCTGCAGGGCGATGTCGGCAGCGGCAAGACCCTGGTCGCGGTGCTGGCCGCGCTGCCGGCGCTGGCCGCCGGCCGCCAGGTGGCGGTCATGGCGCCCACCGAAATCCTGGCCGAGCAACTGTTCCTGAAATTCCAGGAATGGCTGACACCACTGGGCATTGAAGTCGCCTGGCTCGCCGCCGCGCTCAAGGGCAAGGCGAAGCAGGCCGCGCTCGCCGCCATCGCCGACGGTCGCGCCCGGATCGCGGTCGGCACGCACGCCCTGTTCCAGAGCGGCGTCGAATTCCACGATCTCGTCCTGGTTATCGTCGATGAACAACACCGCTTCGGAGTCGCGCAGCGCCTGGCCCTGCGCGAGAAGGGCGCCGCCGCAACGGGGGCGGCGGCAACCGCAGACCGTCTCATGCCCCATCTCCTGATGATGTCCGCCACCCCCATTCCGCGCAGCCTGGCGATGAGCTATTACGCCGATCTCGACGTCTCGGTGATCGACGAACTGCCACCCGGTCGCACGCCCATCCTCACCCGCACGATCAACGCCAATCGCCGGGAGCAGGTGATCGCGCGATTGCGCGATTACTGCCTGTCCGGCGCCCAGGCCTATTGGGTGTGTCCGCTGGTGGAGGAATCCGAGAAACTGCAACTGCGCGCAGCGGAAGAAAGCCATGCCGAACTCGCGGCCTTGTTGCCGGAATTGCGGATCGGGCTGGTACACGGTCGCATGAAGTCGGACGAGAAAGCGGCCGTGATGGCCGCCTTCAAGGTCGGTGAACTCCACCTGCTGGTGGCGACCACGGTGATCGAGGTCGGCGTCGACGTCCCCAATGCCGCCCTCATGGTGATCGAGCACGCCGAACGCTTCGGCCTCGCGCAACTGCACCAGTTGCGCGGTCGCGTCGGTCGTGGCGCCCGCGAGTCCTCCTGTGTGCTGCTCTACGAAGGCCCACTTTCCGACACCGCCCGGCAACGCCTGAAAATCATCCACGACCACAACGACGGCTTCGCCATCGCCCGTGCCGATCTGCAACTGCGTGGCCCGGGTGAATTCCTCGGCGCCCGCCAGTCCGGCCAGCAGCTGCTGCGTTTCGCCGATCCGGTCGCGGACAGCGACCTGCTGGAACTGGCGCGCGACGCTGCCAATGAATTGCTGGCCCGGCAACCCGAGGGGGTACAACGACATCTGGCCCGCTGGCTGCCACGCGGACTGGAACTGTTCCGCGCATGAGCAGGAGGCGCGCACTTGCCAGACAGTGCATTCGACTGGTACACACCTACTTGTTCCCGAGTAAAACCATTGGTTTATAAGCCAATGCTTATACAATCTCCGCCTTAGCACAATCCCTGGAGGAGAACATGGACTGGCTTACCCACCCCTGGCCCTGGTATGTAGCGGGGCCATTGATCGGTCTGATGGTGCCGATGATGCTGTTCATCGGCAACCGTTCATTCGGCATATCCAACAACCTGCGCCATTTGTGCGCGATCACCCAACCGCAAAAAGTCGATGTCAACTTCTTCCATTACAACTGGAAGGAACACACCTGGAGCCTGGTCTTCGTCATCGGCACCGCCCTTGGCGGCTTTGTCGCGGGCGTCGTCTTCGCCAACCCGCAGCCGGTGGAACTCAGCCTCGCAGCACAGGAGATGCTGACCAGTTGGGGCTTCACCCAACCCGGCTTGAGCCTGGTACCGGAAGAACTGTTCCACAGCAGCGTCCACAACTTCACTTTCCTGTTTGCCTGTGGCGTCCTGGTCGGCTTTGGTACCCGCTATGCCGGAGGCTGCACCTCGGGCCATGCCATCACCGGCCTGTCCACCCTGCAACTGCCCTCGCTCTACGCGGTGCTGGGCATTTTCGGCGGCGGCCTGTTCGCCTCCTGGGTCCTGGTTCCCCGGATGCTGCAATGACCCGCTACTTTCCCTACCTCCTGTCCGGATTCCTGTTCGGCTTCATCCTGATCAAGGCGGAAGCGGCATCCTGGTACCGCATCCAGGAAATGTTCCATTTCCAGAGCTTCCACATGTTCGGCATCCTGTTCTCCGCCATCGCCACCGGCCTGGCCAGCATCCAGCTGGTCAAGCGCCTGCGTGGCAAGACCGCGCTGGACGGCCAGGCCATCGCCATCCCCGTAAAAGCGCCCGGCACTAAAAGTTACGTATTCGGCGGCCTGATCTTCGGTTTCGGCTGGGGGTTGATCGGTCTCTGTCCCGGCCCCATCTTCGCCCTGGTCGGCACCGGGTCGCTGGGCGCCCTGGTGGTCCTGGTCGGAGCCCTGCACGGAACCTGGCTCTACGGTGCGCTAAAGCAACATTTGCCGCATTAATTATTCGACACACCCGATAGAACTGTTTTTTTTGACAGCACCCAAGGCGCGGACTACCCTTCGCGCCGGCTTTTATTGCCCAAACCGCATTTGGAGGAGACACCCATGCGCATGATCACCCTGGCCCTCGCTACCGTCGGCCTGACTTCCATGGCCGCCCAGGCCGCCCCCCTGATGTCCAACGAGTGGGCGCAACAGGCCTGCAATTACTGGAACACCAACAAGCAGCTCACCGACGAGCTGGCCGTCAAGTGGGCGCCCAACGACGGTGGCCGCGGCTACAAGGTCATTCACATGTACCGTACCGATTGCGGCGAAGGCAGCAAAGTGGAAATGACCATCTCCACCAAGGGCGGCAAGACCACCTGCATCTATGCCGGCCCGATCCAGCATGCCGACCTGAACCTGGAAATGGATTACAAGATGCACGCCGAAACCAAGCGCTGGCACGAGATGGGCGCCGGCGAATACGGCCCGATGCGCGCCATGATGTTCGGCCGCCTCAAGTTCGAAGGCCCGAAAGTCGAGGCCATGAAAGTCATGGGCCCGTTCGAGCAGTTCCTGCTGATCCCGGGCAAGGTGCCTGGCGAAGACAGCTGCCCGAAATAATTCGGCTGAATCTAGTAATAAGCCCGCCATGTGCGGGCTTTTTTATGGGCTATGGCTTGTTATTTCGCCGCCGGAATCGGGATCACGCGCAGCGGCGTGCCGCCCGCCGCGATATCGAGCAGTCGATCGATATTCGGGTGCTTGCCGGGAGTCAGGCGCGCATCCTCGGTGTGCTCCGCGTAAAGCAGCAGCCCGGCTTGAGCCGCCTCCCGGTCGATGCGACCGTAACGACTCGCCAGCGCGGCATAGACACGTACCGACCCGGCGCTGCCAGGCCGGTTTTCGATCACCGCGACCACGGCATCGCCATTGACCAGTTCCAGACGGGAAATATGGGTGATGGCCGGCAGGGCGGCCAGATTGTCGGCGAAAGGCATCAGATACGGTAAACGGTGTGGGTGAGGAGCTTCGAGGTGAAGCGCATGGCGCCGCGCACCGGCGCCGGCAGCGGTGCGCCACCATGGGCGATGGCGGTATCGGCATGCTTCATCTCGTCGATCTTCATCTGTTCGACGATGGCGCGGCTCTTTGCGTCCTGTTCCGGCAACAGGCCCAGATGGCTGTCCAGATGCCCCTCGACCTGGCGTTCGGTTTCCGCCAGGAATCCCAGGTTCCATTTATCCCCCAGCGCCCCGGCGAAAGCCCCCAGTGCGAAGGAACCGGCATACCAGAGCGGATTGAGGAAGCTCTTGTGGGTGCCCAGTTCGTCGAGTCGTTTTTCGCACCAGGCGAGGTGTTCGGTTTCCTCGTCGGCGGCTTCCAGCAATGCCCGCTGCGCCTCCGGGTTGCGCGCGGTCAGTGCCTGGCCGGCGTAGAGCGCCTGCGCGCAGACCTCGCCACTGTGGTTGATGCGCATCAGGCCGGCAGCATGGCGCTTGTCGGCTTCGCTCATCTCGGCCTCGGCAAGGCCGGCATCCGGATAGGGACGGCGGGAGCCGACCTTGGCGAAAACCGTGCGCAGGGCCTTGTCGAACTGAAGGATGAAGGCGTCGGGCGTGGGTAACATGAGCAGAGTTCCATCGGGATGAGGGTGTCCGATTATCCCGGAAACGGCGTTTTCTTTCTCGCCACGTCCGTGCTCAAATCCGGGCTTTTTTGCCGATCATGACTTTTCCGGATATCGCCTACGCCACCGCCGTGCTCTCGCTTGCCTATTTCGTGCGCGGCATCTCCGGCTTCGGCTCCGGGCTCATCGCCGTACCCCTGCTCGCCTTGCGCTTGCCGTTGCCGGAAGTGGTGCCATTCATGCTGATCGCCGATTTCGGCGCTTCCGCTCTGATTGGCGGCCTCTCCTGGCGCCAGGTCGACTGGTCGGAGATCCGCCGCCTGATGCCGGTTACCGTGATCGGCGTGATCCTGGGCACGCACTTGCTGGTCTCGCTGCCGGCACCCTTGTTGCTCACCCTCCTGGGCGGTTTCGTGCTCGCCTTCGGACTGCGCTCATTGCTGCTCAGGCCACGTTCATTCTCCCCCGCCTCGCCGCGCTGGGCCTGGCCCGCCGCGCTCAGCGGGGGCGCCGTGAGCGGCCTGTTCGGCACCGGTGGGCCGCCCTACGTGATCTATCTGTCGCACCGCATCGAGGACAAGAGCGCCCTGCGTGCCACCCTCTCGGCCCTGTTCTTCCTGGAAGGCCTGCTGCGCATCGTCACCTTTCTGTTCGCCGGCCTGTTGCTGGGCCTGGAAGTCTGGCGCAACGCCCTGGTGGCCACTCCCCTGATCGCCGCCGCGCTGTATGTGGGAAGCCATGTGCATGCGCGCCTCACACATCACCAGATGGTGCAGGGCATCGGCCTGCTGCTGCTGGTCAGCGGCGTATCGCTCATCGCCAAGGCCTGGCTGTAAGGCGTCAGGGCAAGAAAAAAGCCGCCTGTCCGGCGGCTTTTTTCGGCGCGGGGAGAATCAGCCCTGCTTCTTGTGGAAGTCGAGCTTTTCCTTGATACGCGCGGACTTGCCGGAGCGCTGGCGCAGGTAGTAGAGCTTGGCGCGACGCACATCGCCACGACGCTTCACCTCGATGCTGGCGAGCAGCGGGGAGTAGGTCTGGAAGGTACGCTCGACGCCTTCGCCGGAGGAAATCTTGCGCACGGTGAAGGCGGAGTTGAGGCCGCGGTTGCGCTTGGCGATGACCACGCCTTCATAGGCCTGGAGACGCTCGCGGGTACCTTCCTTCACTTTCACGCTCACCACCACAGTATCGCCGGGGGCGAAGGAGGGCAGGGTCTTGCCCACCATCAGGCGGTCCATTTCTTCTTTTTCCAGTTGTTCGATCAGATTCATCTTCGTTTCCTTGCACGAAAGTTGGGGGTAGAGGTCTCAAACCACGCGAGACTTGCCGCCGTTTCTAAAACCCGGATTCCCGGGACCACAACGCGTTCGATCAGGGCGAACCCTGGTCGACCTCGTCGAGCAGTTCTCTTTCCAGCGCGCTCATTCCCCGCGCATCCAGCAGGTCGGGCCGGCGCTCGCGCGTCCTGTGCAACGCCTGCCGCAATCGCCAGCGGGCAACCTCCGCATGGTTGCCGGAGCGCAACTCCTCCGGCACCCGCTGCCCCAGATACGTCTCGGGGCGCGTGTAATGCGGACAATCCAGCAGGCCATCGGCAAAAGAGTCCTCCGCGGCCGAATCCGCATGCCCCAGCGCACCGGGGATGCGGCGGATCAATGCATCCAGCAACACCATCGCCGGCAACTCGCCGCCGGACAGCACATAGTCGCCGATGGAGACTTCCTCCAGCGCGTGCCGCGCGTACAAGCGCTCGTCGATACCCTCGTAGCGCCCCGCCAGCAACACCAGGGCGGGCGCTCCACTCAGTTCTTCCACCAGCTGCTGATCCAGCCTGCGGCCCTGTGGCGACAGGTAGATCAGGCGCAGCGGGGTCCGGCCTTCCCGACGCAACGCGGTTTTCGCCGCCGTCAGCGCCAGATCCAGCGGCTCAGCCAGCATCACCATGCCAGGACCACCGCCGAAAGGCCGGTCGTCCACCGTACGGTAGTTGTCCTGCGTGAAATCCCGGGGATCCCAGAACTTCACGGAGCACAACTGTTTCTTCACCGCCCTGCCGCTGACACCCTGCTCCGTGAGGGCAGCGAACATCTCGGGAAACAGGGTGATGACGTGATAACTCGGCGCCATCGTCAACTCAGTAATCCAGCCCCCAGTCCACCAGGATGCGCCCCGCCGCCAGGTCCACCTCGCGCACATAGGCGTCGACGAAGGGAATCAGGCGCTCGACCTCGCCCTTGACCATGATCACGTCATGCGCCCCGGTTTCGAGGAGACCGGTCACCCGGCCCAGATCGATACCCTCGGCGTTCACCACGGCCAGGCCGACCAGGTCGTCCCAGTAATACTCACCCTCTTCGGCAGCCGGACGATCCTCGCGCGGCACCGCGACATACATGCCCATCACGGCCTCGGCGGCATTCCGGTCATCCATGCCCTCCAGGTGGGCCAACAGATACTGGCCATGCACCTTGCCTTCGTCCAGATTGAATTCCCGCCACTGGCCAGGCTTGCCCAGGTACCACAGCGGGTAGTCCAGGAGGCTGTCGGTGTACTCGGTCTGCGTCTGGATCTTGAGCCAGCCGCGCACCGCATAAGGCGCGGAAATGCGCCCCATCACGACCAGGGCATCCTCACCATCGGACGGCGCGCCGCCCACTTCGGAGATGCCCTTCAAGGCAATCAGGCTGCAGCCTTGACGCGCACGATGCGGGCGACGGTGTCGGAAGTCTGGGCGCCGACGCCTTGCCAGTAAGCCAGACGATCACGGTCGACACGCAGCGACTCGGAAGCGCCGGCGGCGAGGGGGTTGTAGAAACCGAGGCGCTCGATGAAGCGGCCGTCACGACGGTTGCGGGAGTCCGCCACCACGATATTGAAGAAAGGGCGCTTCTTGGAGCCGCCACGGGCAAGACGAATGGTGACCATGTTTAATCTGTCCTAAGTATCTGACGAAACACCCGAAATACCGGGCGAACGGGGTAAACCCACGCGGAAAAGCCGCGCATTGTACGGGAACCGCGCGGGTATTCCAAGCAACTGTTTTAGCGGGAGAATTCTGCCCGGGTGCGGAAGCGCTAGCGCATCCCCGGCAACATGCCCTTCATGCCGCGCATCATCTTGGCCATGCCGCCCTTGCCCATCGACTTCATCATCTTCTGCGCCTGCTCGAACTGGGTCAGCAGTCGGTTGACGTCCTGGACCTGGACACCCGCGCCGGCGGCGATACGGCGCTTGCGTGAAGCCTTCAGGATGGCCGGGTTGCGGCGCTCTGCCGGGGTCATGGAATTGATGATGCCTTCGATGCGGACCATCTGCTTTTCACCCTGGGCCAACTCGCCGGCACCGATCTGCCCGGCGCCGGGCAACTTGTCCATGAGCGAGGAGAGGCCGCCGAGCTTCTTCATCTGCTGCATCTGGGACTTGAAATCTTCCAGATCGAAGCCCTTGCCGCTCTTCAGCTTCTGGACCGTCTTCAGCGCTTCCTCGTGATCCACCGCCTTGTGTGCTTCCTCGATCAGGGAGAGCACATCGCCCATGCCCAGCACCCGACTGGCCATGCGCTCGGGATGGAACACCTCGACGCCGGTAAGCTTCTCGCCGACACCGACCAGCTTGATCGGCTTACCGGTGACGTGGCGTACCGACAGGGCCGCGCCACCGCGCGCATCGCCGTCCAGCTTGGTGAGAATGACCCCGGTCAGCGGCAGGGTGTCGTTGAAGGCCTTGGCCGTATTCACCGCGTCCTGGCCCTGCATGGCATCGACCACGAACAGGGTTTCGACCGGCTTCAGGAAGGCATGCAGGTCCTTGATCTCGTCCATCATCGCCGCGTCGACGTGCAGGCGACCGGCGGTATCGACGATGAGCACATCGTAGAAATGCTTTTTCGCGTGATCGAGCGCGGCACGCGCGATATCGATCGGCTTCTGGCCCGGATCGGAGGGGAAAAAGTCGGCCGCCGCCTGGGCGGCCACCAGCTTCAACTGCTCGATGGCGGCGGGGCGATAGACATCGCAGCTCACCAGCAGGATCTTCTTCTTCCCCTGCTCCCGGATCACCCGCGCCAGTTTGCCGGAGGAGGTGGTCTTGCCCGCGCCCTGCAGACCCGCCATCAGAAACACGGCGGGCGGCTGCGAGGCAAAAGAGAGCGGCGCCGCCTGGGCGCCCATCAACTCGGTCAACTCACGGTGCACCACGCCGATCAGCATCTGGCCGGGGGTGAGGCTCTTGAGCACTTCCGCGCCCATCGCCTTGTCCTTCACCCGGGCGATGAAATCACGTACCACCGGCAAGGCGACGTCGGCTTCCAGCAGCGCCACGCGCACCTCGCGCAGGGCATCCTGGATGTTCGCTTCGGTCAAACGTCCCTGGCCGCGCAGATTCTTGACGACATGCGAGAGACGCTGGGTAAGGTTGTCAAACATGTTGGTTCGGGGTGTATGGGATAAACTCGCGCAGTCTACCAGTCAACCCGAAGCCCGCCCCTACCACCCATGTCAGACCCCATCCTCTACACGCTCTGCACGCTGGCTTACCTGGTCCTGGCCTCCTGGTTCTGGCCGGGACGCCCGGGCTGCTGCCGCATGGATTGGGTGCCGCGCCTGCTGCCGGTCCTCCCGCTGGTCCTGCACCTCTATCTCCTGAATGCCGGGGTCTTCGAAGGCCAGGGCATCCACCTGGGCTTCTCCACCTCCATTTCCGCCGTCGCCGCGCTCACCGTAATGACCTACGCGGTCGCCGCCTGGCGCTACCATCTGGCCGGCCTGCAGGGCTTCGTGCTCGCCTTCGCCGGCGTCGCGGTCGCCATCGAAGCCATCTCCCCGGCCTCCCATGCCGCCGAACACAGCGCCATGCCGGCCTTCCAACTGCATCTGGCGGTGGCTTTCGCCGCCTATGCCTTGTTCACCATTGCCGCCCTGCACGCCCTGCTCATCGCCCTCGCGGAAAAGCACCTGCACAAGGCGGTGCCGCCCACCGTCGTTGCCGACCTGCCGCCGCTGCTGACTCTGGAGAAACTGCTGTTCCGGATGATCCAGGCCGGCTTCGTCCTGCTTACCCTGACCCTGGCCTCCGGCATCCTGTTTTCCGAGGAAATATTCGGCAAGGCCCTGTTGTGGAACCACAAGACGGTCTTCGGCATCGCCTCCTGGTTGATCTTCGCCGCCCTGCTGCTGGGCCGCCACCTCAAGGGCTGGCGTGGACGCACCGCCATCTACTGGACCCTGGCAGGCTTCATCAGCCTGATGCTCGCCTACGTCGGGGTGAAGTTCGTGCTGGAAGTATTGCTGGGGCGATGACCCGAAAGACTTCAGGCCGCCCATGCGGGTAGTCCGACCGGTTTCGCCTGAACACCTTGCCATTCAGGGAACCCGAGCACTCCAGTAGCGTGCTCAGAGGCTGCTTGCCACCTTGTTCCGCGCCAGCGGCGGGTTCTTGTCGAAATAGCGCTTGATGCCGCTGACGATGGCAGCGGCCATGCTGTCCTGGTAGGCGTCGTCGGTGAGGCGCTTCTCTTCTTCCGGGTTGGAGATGAAGGCGGTTTCCACCAGGATGGAGGGAATGTCCGGGGCTTTCAGCACGGCGAAGCCGGCCTGTTCCACCTGGCCCTTGTGCAACTGGTTGATGCCGCCGATTTCTTCCAGCACGGCGCGCCCGAGTTTCAGGCTGTCGGCGATGGCCGCGGTCTGGGAGAGGTCGATCAGGGTCTGCTTGAGGTAGACATCCTTGACGTCGATGTTGATGCCGCCGATCAGGTCGGCGTCGTTCTCCCGTTTCGCCAGCCATTTGGCGGCGGCGGAGCTGGCGCCTTTTTCCGAGAGTGCGAACACCGAGGAGCCACGCGCGTGCGGCTTGATGAAGGCATCGGCATGCACGGAGACGAACAGGTCGGCCTGGGCACTGCGGGCTTTCCTGACGCGTTCATGCAGGGGAATGAAGTAGTCGCCGTCGCGGGTGAGGAAGGCGCGCATGTTTTCCTGCTTGTCGATCTGCGCCTTGAGGCGGCGGGCGATGGAGAGGGTGATGTCCTTTTCATGCGATCCGTTGGCGCCGCGGGCACCGGGGTCCTCGCCACCATGGCCGGCGTCGATGGCAACGGTAATGAGGCGGACATATTCGGGCTTGCTGGCTTCGGCAGCCCTGGGGCTGGAGGTCTTGCCGGCCTTGCCGATGGCTTCCTCAACCTGTTTTTCCATGGCCGCCAGCGTGGCGGGGTAGACATCCAGAACGAGGCGATGGCCGTAGTCGCCCATGGGTTTCAGTTCGAAGACCTGGGGCCGGATCTCGGTTTTCAGTTCCACCACCACGCGGGCGACGCCTGGGCGGTTCATGGCGGTTCGGATGCTGGCGATCTGGGGATCATCAGGTGCGACCTTGGCCGCCATTTCCCGCAGGGCACCTTCCGCTTCGACCCCCTCCAGGTCGACCACCAGGCGTTCCGGGTTTTTCAGGCTGAAATACTTGTACTTGGCCGCTTCCGAGAGTTCGAGGGTGATGCGGCTGTATTCCGGCGAGGGCCACAGGCGGGTGGCTTTGACTTCGATGGCTTGCGCGGCCAGGGTGGCGAACAGCCCCAGCAGCGCGATCAGGAAGTGGACAAGTGGGCGATGCATGTTCTGCCTGCCTCCGTCAAACCCCGCACCGTGGCGGTTCGGCCTTCGTCGGGGATATCCAGTTGCACACGGATATCCGGCCCGGGCAGCAGTTCGCCGCCTTTTTCCGGCCATTCCACCAGGCACAGGCTGGTGTCGTTGAAGTATTCGCGGAACCCCGCGTCTTCCCATTCATCCGGATCTGCAAACCGATATAAATCAAAGTGGTAGAGATTAAATCGTGAAAATGGATAAAGTTCAACCAGAGTATAGGTCGGGCTCTTGACACGTCCACCATAACCCAGTTCACGCAACAGGCCGCGCGTCAGTGTGGTCTTGCCGGCGCCCAGGTCACCGCTGAGCCAGATGCTCAGGCCGGGAACCAGCACCCGTGCCAGGCGGGCCCCGAGCGCCTGGGTGGCGGCGTCATCCGGGAGGGTGACGACATGGTCGGCGCCCGCCGCCAACGGCGAAGCGCCGTTATCATCCCTGACATGACTCATGACCGTACTCCCGAAGCGCTCGCCGCATTGAAACCTATGATCCGACACTGGGGACAGCAACTTGGTTTCAGCGCGGTGGGTTTCGCGCCCGTCGAACTGGGTGATGCGGAAGCGGAACTCATGGATTGGCTGGCGAAGGGGTTTCACGGGGACATGGATTATATGGCCCGGCACGGCGCCACCCGCGCGCGGCCGAAGGAATTGCTGCCCGGCACCGCCGGCATCATCAGCGCTCGCCTGGATTACCTGCCAGTGGCGATGCCCGCCTGGGACACCCTGGCCAACCCGGAGCGCGCCTATATCTCCCGCTACGCCCTGGGGCGTGATTATCACAAGCTGATGCGCGCGCGCCTGCTCAAGCTGGCGGATCGCATCGCCGCGGCAATCGGACCGTTCCAGGCGCGTCCCTTTTCCGACAGTGCGCCGGTGCTGGAGGTGGCGCTGGCCCGCCGTGCCAGCCTGGGCTGGCGTGGCAAGCATAGCCTGCTGCTGGATCGGCAAGGTTCCTGGTTCTTCCTGGGCGAGCTGTTCACCGACCTGCCGTTTCCGCCGGACGAGAGCGATGCCGCCCACTGTGGCGACTGTCAGGCCTGCCTGGATATCTGCCCGACGGCGGCCATCGTGGCGCCTTATGAGGTCGATGCGCGCCGCTGCATTTCTTACCTGACCATCGAGCATGCAGGATCGATTCCGCTCGCGTTGCGGCCCCTTCTCGGCAATCGCATCTACGGCTGTGACGATTGCCAGCTGGCCTGCCCCTGGAACCGTTTCGCCCGGCTCGGCGCCGAGTCCGATTTCCAGCCCCGCCACGGACTCGATACCGCATCACTGCTCGAATTGTTCAGCTGGAGCGAAGCGGAATTCCTGGCGTGCATGGAAGGTTCTGCGATCCGCCGCATCGGCCATGAGCGCTGGCTGCGCAATCTCGCCGTGGCGCTGGGCAACGCGCCACCCTCTCCTGTCGTCGTCGCGGCCCTGAGCGCGCGGCTCGACCACCCCTCGGCACTGTTGCGCGAGCATTTACAATGGGCGCTTTCCCGCCAGGCAGAACAGCATGCAAAGTCTTGATCCGCGCAGCCCCATCGGCGTATTCGACTCGGGTGTCGGCGGCCTCACCGTAGTACGCGCGCTGATGGAGCGGTTGCCGTTCGAGTCAATCCATTATTTTGGTGACACCGCGCGGGTGCCCTATGGCGTCAAGTCGGTGCAGACCATCGCCCACTACACCACCCAGATCGCGGAATTCCTGCTGGAGAAACGGGTCAAGGTGCTGATCATCGCCTGCAACACCATGGCTGCCGTTGCTGCTCAGGTCGTGCGCGATCTCTCGCCGACGCCGGTGCTGGACGTGATCGAGGCCGGCGCCCTCGCCGCCCTCGCCGCCACCCGGAGCCAGCGCATCGGTGTGATCGGCACCCCGACCACCATCAATAGCAATGCGTATGCCCGCGCCATCCACAGCATCGAGCCGGATGCCCGCCTCACCTCGCAAGCCTGCGCGGTGCTGGTTCCCCTGGTGGAGGAAGGCTGGCTGGATCATCCGGTCACCCGCCTGACCGCTCAGGAATACCTGAAGCCTGTACTCGCGGAGAAAGTGGACACCCTGGTGCTCGGCTGCACGCACTACCCGCTGCTGAAACCGTTGTTGCAGGATGTCGCCGGACCCGACATCACGCTGGTGGATTCGGCCGAGGCGATGGCCGAACAGACCGCCGCCCTGCTCACCGACCGCAACCTGCACAACCCGGATCGCACACCGCCCGAGTATCACTTCTGGGTCACCGACGTGCCGCTGCGTTTCCAGACCATCGGCGAGCGTTTCCTCGGTCGCACCCTCTCCAACGTGCACGTCGTGGCCTGGTAACAAAGTGCCATGGACGACGTGACTTCGGTCAATTCCACGGTTTGAAATCTCCTATACTCTGAAGCCATTACAACCCACCGAGAAAGGAAACCGCATGAAAGTTCTGTCCGTGATTGCTATCGCTTCCACCCTGGCTTTCTCTGGCGCCGCCCTGGCCAGCGATGCCCTGGCCAAGAAATATGCCTGCATCGCCTGTCATGACGCGACCGCCAAGAAGATGGGCCCGAGCTGGAAGGATGTCGCCGCCAAGCACAAGGGCGACAAGGGTGCCGAGGCCAAGCTGGCCGAGGTCATCGTCAAGGGCAGCAAGGGCGCCTACGGCAAGATCCCGATGCCGCCGCAAGCTCGCGCCGCCGCTGACGCGCCCGCGCTGGCCGCCTGGATCATGACCCACTGATCCTGCCACCGGTAGCGAGAAAAAGCGGGCTTCGGCCCGCTTTTTCATTGCCTCGGTGACGGTCGACGGCCCCTGCCCGGCGCCGAATCCAGCAGCAGGCGGGTGTACTCATGTTGGGGCGTGGTCAGCAGGGTTTCCGCCGCGCCGTCCTCGACGATGCGCCCCGCCCGCATCACCGCCACCCGTTGTGCCAGGTAGCCCACCACCGGCAGGTTGTGGGTAATGAACAGGTAAGCCAGTCCCTGTTCCGCCTGCAGATCGGCCAGCAGGTTGAGGATCTGTGCCTGCACCGAGACGTCGAGGGCACTGGTCGGTTCGTCGAGTATCAGCAGTTTCGGTTGCACGGCCAGGGCGCGGGCGATGGCGACGCGTTGCCGCTGGCCGCCGGAGAACTCGTGCGGATAACGGCTGGCGGCGTCGAGGGGCAGGCCAACCTGGTCGAGCAGTTCCGCCACCTTCGCACGCCGCACCGAAGCGGCCAGTGGCAGCAGGGCTGCCATGCCTTCTTCCAGGATCTCGCCGATACGCATGCGCGGGTTGAGCGAGGAGAACGGGTCCTGGAACACGATCTGCATCTCGGCCCGCTTCCGGCGCAGGGCCTCACCGGACAAGCCGCCAATGGCCTCGCCCGCCACCCTGACTTCGCCGCGTGTCGGTTCGATCAGGCGCAGGATGGCGCGCGCCAGGGTGCTCTTGCCGCAACCGGACTCGCCCACCAGCGCCAGCGTCTCGCCGGCCTGGATGGACAGGCTGACCCCGTCCACCGCCTTGAAATGATCGACCGTGCGGCGCAGCAGGCCGCGACGGATGGGGAAATGCACAGCGAGGTCACGCACGGAGAGCACTTCACCCCCCCTTTTCCCAAAGGAGGGCGGGGAAGGAACCGTGGTCACGGGAATGCCTGCGTGCGTAGCAATCCCAGCATCGATGTCGCCGCCTTCTGCCCCCGTTTCGCCGGAGGGGGAGAGGGTTTTCGCCTCGGCCAAGTGGCATCTCGCGAAATGCCCCGGCGCCGCCTCATGCCAGCCCGGCGCTTCCTCATGGCAGCGTGCGAATACCGCCGGGCAGCGTTCCGCGAAACGGCAGCCGACGATGACGGCATCGGGCGGCGGCACGCGTCCCGGCAGGCTGTCCAGACGTTCGCCACGACGCTCCAGGCGGGGCAGCACCGCGAACAGCTTGTCCGTATAGGGGTGGCGCGGCGTGGCATAAAGACTGTCGCGGCTCGCCCATTCGACGATCTGGCCGGCATACATGACCGCCACCCGGTCGGCCATGTCCCGCGCCACATCGAGGTCGTGGGTGATCAGCAGCAGGCCCATGCCGCGCTGCTTCTGCAAGTCGCGCAGCAGCTTGAGGATCTGCGCCTGCACGGTCACGTCCAGCGCCGTGGTGGGCTCGTCGGCGATCAGGATCTCCGGCTCGCCGGCCAGCATCATGGCGATGAGGGCGCGCTGCCGCTGGCCGCCGGAGAGCTGGAAGGGGTAGGCGTCGAGCCGGCCCCGTTCCAGACCCACCGCTTCCAGCAGGCGCCCGGCCTCGGCGCGGGCGGCATCGCCGGTCAGGTGCCGGTGTGCGGCGAGCGCCTCGTTGATCTGTTCGGCGACGGTCATCACCGGGTTCAGGCTGGTCTGCGGCTCCTGGAAGATCATTGCCAGGCGACCGCCGCGCACCGCGCCCATCGCCGCTTCCGGCAGGGCGAACAGCTCTTCGCCGTCGAGCCGGGTGTGGCCCGCCGCCACCCGCGCGCCATCCGGCAGCAGGCGCATCATGGCCAGCGCGGTCATCGACTTGCCACAGCCGGACTCGCCCAGCAGGGCCACGCATTCATCGGCGCCGATCCTGAAACTGATGCCCTCCACCGGCTTCAACAGGCGACCGCCGGAGCTGATTTCCACACTCAGGTTTTCGACTTCCAGGCCGTGCATGCCCTCTTTCGCTGGTGTGCTCATTGGCGTCCACCCGATTTGGGGTCGAGCGCCTCGCGCACCTGGTCGGCGAACAGGTTGGCCGCCAGCACCAGCATGAACATGAACACGAAGGCGGCGGCCAGTTGCCACCACACCACCGGCTCGCGCGCCAGCTCCAGGCGGGCGCCGTTGATCATGTTGCCGAAGCTGATCATGCCCGGGTCGACGCCAACCCCGACGTAGGACAGCACCGCTTCCGCCAGCACCAGGCCGGAGAAGTCGAGCACCACGGTGATCAGCACCAGATGCATGACGTTGGGCAGCAGATGCCGCAGCAGGATGCGGCCATGGCCCACACCGAAGGCGCGCGCGGCCTGCACGAATTCCAGTTCACGCAGCTTCAGCGTCTCGGCGCGCAGCAGACGCGCCAGGCCGGTCCAGCCGGTGACCCCGAGAATCGCGCACAGCGCCAGCAGGCGCACATCCGAGCGGGCGGCGGCGGTGTTGAACATCTCGCTGTGAGCTTCGATCTGCACCTGCACCACCAGCACGGCGGCGGCGATGAGCAGGACGCCGGGGATCGAGTTCAAGGTGGTGTAGAGATACTGGATGACATCGTCGATGCGGCCGCCAAAATAACCGGCGGCAATACCGAGGCCCAGGGCGAAGGGCAGCATCACCAGGGTGGTGAGACTGCCGATGAGCAAGCCGGTACGGATGGACTTGAGCGAGAGGTAGAGCACATCCTGCCCCACCTTGTCGGTGCCGAAGACATGGTAAACGGGCGCCAGCGCAACGAGCAGGCCGGCAAGAAGAAAAACGACAAGAAGGGTGTACGTTGGACGGAAAAGCGAAGTGCCTTCCGCCAGACCCGCGACAAGAAGCCAGACGATCCCCGCGCCCAACAGCCCCCACCCGCCGCGGGTCAGCACATCCGGCCAGAACTCCCGGACCGGGTCGGAGAGGTGGGCGCCGCCGTGCTTGAGCCGGGGAAAATCGCGGATTTCGCCGCCCTCCGGACCCTTCATCGTCTCCTTGGCGTAGAGGTGGGTGGCGAACGGCGCCGAATAGGTCTTCTCGACGTTCTCGCGCAAAGGGGTCAACAACCAGTCCAGCGCCGAGCGCACCTCACCGCCGTATTGCGCCGCTTGTCCCGGCTGGTCGGGCAGGCGCTCGACGTAATGCAGGGAATCGAGCAGGCCGATGCCGATGTAGACGGCGAGGATCAGGGCGGTGCTGGCGCCGACGCGGCTTCGCAGCACCCGGCGCCAGGGTTCGCGCAGGGTGTCGTTGTTTCGCGCCAGCCACATCAACGCCACCACACCCCAGAGCAGCAGCAGGATGAGCGCGTCGGACCAGAGGAGCACGGGTTTGATCATTCCAGCCTCACCCGCGGGTCCACCAGCGTGTAGGAAATGTCCGTCAGCACCAGGCCGAGGATATAGAGCAGGGAGCCGAGGAACACCATGGAGCGGACGATGGCAAAATCCTGCGCCTGGATGGCGTCGATGGTGTAGCTGCCCAGGCCAGGGATGCCGAAGAAGGATTCAATGATCAGGCTGCCCATGAACAGGCGCGGGATCACCACCACCACCCCGGTCAGGATCGGGATCATGGCGTTGCCCAGGACATGACGGAACAGCACGCGCAATTCCGACAGGCCCTTGGCGCGGGCGGTGCGCACGTAGTCCCTGGCGATCTCCTCGAAGAACAGGGCGCGGTAGAAACGCGTCGAATCGCCGATGCTCGCCACCACGCTGACTAGCACCGGCATCAGCAGGAATTTCCAGGCATCGAAACCGGGCTGGTAGCCGGAGATGGGAAACCAGTGCCACAGCTTGCCCATCAGGAACTGGCCACCGATCACATAGAACAGGCCGGAGATCGACATCAGGGCCACGCACAACACCACCCCGGCGGTATCCAGGCGGGTGCCGCGAAAGAACACCAGCAGCAGCGCGAAGCTGATGTAGGCGAGCAGTCCGACCATGAAGGTCGGCAGCGCGATCGCCAGGCTGGGCCACATCCGCGTCCTGATCTCCCGGGCGATGTCGCGGCCGTCGTCGGCGGCACCGAAATCCAGCGCGAACAGCCTGAGCGACTTCTCCACGAACAATGTATCGGTCGCCTTCGTCGTGCCCACCGCCGCGTCGTTGAAAAACAAGGGCTTGTCATAGCCGTGTTCACTCTTCCAGCGAGTGATGGACTCCGCCGTGACATGTTTGGCGCCGAGGTGGATGCGCGCCATGTCGTCCGGCGTATTGACCATGAAAAACAGTGCAAAGGTGATGAGGTTTACCCCGAGCAGGATGGGCAGGGCATAGAGCACGCGGCGGATGAGGTAATTAAGCATGAGCGGTCGCTTTCAGGCGCCGACGATACCCGGCCACCGCCGGCCAGACCAGCGCCACCAGGACGGTCGCCGCCAGCAGCAGCGGCCAGCCAGCCGGGCGATTCCATTTCGCTTGATAGGCGGCACGCGCGGCCGGGTCGACGCGGCGGTATTTCAGCAGATTGTGGGTCATCAGATTGGGCTTGGTGTTCTTCACCCAGGCATGACGCAGGCCGAAACTCTTGGGGTGGAAGGCGAAGATCCAGGGCGCATCCTCTCGCGCGAGCTTCACCATCTGGTCGATCACCGCCTGGCGCTCGGGGCCGTTGTCCATGTCCTTCATCCGCTCGAACAGGCGGTCGAACGCCGGATTCTGGTAGTTGGCCGCGTTCTCGCCGCCGACACCGACTTTCCGGTTGGGGCCATAGAGCAGGAACAGGAAGTTTTCCGGGTCGGGGTAATCGGCGTTCCAGCCCCACTCGAAGAGTTGCGCGCTACCCTTGCTCATCTTGTCCTGGAAACGGTTGTAGTCGCTGGCGCGCACCACCAACTGGATGTCCAGCTTGGCGAACTGCTTGCGGAACCAGTCCATCCGCGACTTGGCTTCCGGGCCGCTGGCAGGCGTATCGAAGTACAGGGTGAGCGGCTGTCCGGTGACGGCGTCGCGGCCGCCGGGATAGCCGGCCTCGGCGAGCAGACGCTTCGCTTCTTCCAGCGGGCGCCGCCGTGCCCTGGCATCCTGCCAGCGGAACACCACCGGATTCATTCCCGCCTCGCCTTCCCGGTAGCCGAAGATGCCCGGCGGCAACGGCCCCTGCCCGGGCAGGCCACGGCCATTGAGAAAGATGGAAATGAACTCGTCGTAATCGATCGCAATGGACAGGGCCTGCCTGAGCTTGCGTGCCCGTTCCGACAAGCCCCCCACCACCGGGTCGAGCATGTTGAAGCCCATGTAATTGAGTGATGGCCGCGCGGCGGTGGAGAGCTGGATGCCGCGTTGGCGCATGTCCTCGGTCAGGTCCGGCTCGCCGCGGGCGTTCATCCGGATGGCCTGGTCGAAACTGTCGGAACTCACCCCGGAAGCGTCGTAATAGCCTTGCAGAAACTTGTTCCAGTAAGGCACATCCTCCTTCTCTAGCGAATAGATCACCGTCTCCACCATCGGCAGGCGGCGGCCGGCGTCAGCCAGCAGCCCCGCTTCGGCATCGCCCGGGTCGCCCTCGGCCGGGAAGAAATCGTCGTGGTAATGCGGGTTTTTTTGCAGGCGCATCACCCGGTTGGGGTCGTTCTCGGCCAGGTAATAGGCGCCCGTACCCACCGGCTGCCAATCCAGGGTGAAGTTCTTCTCCGCCATGCCCGGCTGCTGGTAGAAGCGCTCCGCCTCCTCCGGCACCGGCGAGAAAAAGGGCATCGCCAGCCAGTAGATGAACTGCGGATACTTGCCCTTGATGCGTACCCGGTAGGTGGTCTTGTCCACCACCCGGGCGCCGGAAAAATCGAAGCGACCGATGTCCAGATAGCGGTCCCTGGGCTGTGCCTTGGCTGCCTGGCCGAGATCCCTGGCCAGCGCTTTCAGGCCGATGATGTACTCCGCCATCAGGCCGAGGATCGGCGACTGCGTGCGCGGGCTGGCCAGGCGGCGGATCTGGTAGACATAGTCGGCCGCGGTCAGCTCGCGCGTGCCGGTTTCCGCGAAGTCCTGGAAACGTTCGATGCCCGCCAGTTCCTCCGGCTTGATCGGCACATAGCGTGGCTGGCCCTGGGCATTCCTGGCGAAAGCGGGGTGCGGCTGGAAGCGGATGCCCGGCCGGATCCGGATTTCATACTCCGACACCGCGA
This sequence comes from uncultured Thiobacillus sp., assembly GCA_964393825.1. Classification (GTDB taxonomy): domain Bacteria; phylum Pseudomonadota; class Gammaproteobacteria; order Burkholderiales; family Thiobacillaceae; genus PFJX01. The sequence goes on from CAYMUY010000043.1 coordinate 35,447, forward strand.
TCCGCGAAGTCTCGGCGTTGGCCGGCAGCTCCCTCCCCTCTGCGTCCAGATAACGCACCGTCGGCATCGCCACGGCAGTCTGCGGCTCCAGTTGATAGGGCCGCTTCAGATAGTGATATTGCAGCGGCGGCTCATAGATGTTGCCGAGGAAGACGTATTCGTTCTCGCTGTAGGAACGCGCCGGGTCGAGATGTTTGGGGCGCTCCTCGAAGGCGGAATAGAGAATGGATTTGCCGGCGTCGGCAGGCGGATAGGGGCTGTTCACCGGGCCGGAGCAGGCGGCGAGGAAGACGAGGGCGAGGAGCGGGAGGCGCGACATGGGCCGCTATCTTGCCAGCAAACGCCGACGGCTGCGCTGCCCGCGGCACCGATGGCCGTAGTGAAAGCGAGCCAGGGCAACCCTGTTTCAATGCGGCATGTCCAGGCTTGTTCCGGCGTCACCCCGCAGCCTGTCGCACCGCCCCCACATTCCGGACAGCTATCTGGACTTGATCCAGATCATGATTTTGCCGAAAACGGCATGCATGAGAAAATCAGCATTCACTAATTTACAGCACACCTCCTGCCCGCCCGGGTAGGGGCTGACCACAAGGATTTACCGCGTGACCCTCCCTTCCACCGGCCCCGAGGCCGTGACCCTGCACGAGGAAGTCCGCACCACCACCTGTTACATGTGCGCCTGCCGTTGCGGCATCAAGGTGCATCTGAAGAACGGGGAAGTGCGCTTCATCGAGGGCAATCCCGACCATCCGCTGAACCAGGGCGTGCTTTGCGCCAAGGGGTCCAGCGGCATCATGAAACAGTACTCGCCCGCCCGCCTGACCCGGCCGCTACGCCGCAAGCAGGGCGCCGACCGTGGCACCGGCGAGTTCGAGCCGATCTCCTGGGAAGAGGCCTTCGCCATCCTGGAGGAGCGCCTCGGCAAGCTGCGCGCGACCGACCCGAAGCAGTTCGCGCTGTTCACCGGGCGCGACCAGATGCAGGCGCTGACCGGCCTGTTCGCGCGCCAGTTCGGCACGCCCAACTATGCCGCGCATGGCGGCTTCTGCTCGGTGAACATGGCCGCCGGCCTGATCTACACCATCGGCGGCTCGTTCTGGGAATTCGGCGGGCCGGACCTGGACCGCGCCAAGCTGTTCGTGATGCTGGGCACGGCGGAGGACCACCACTCCAACCCGATGAAGATGGCGCTGTCGAAGTTCAAGCGCGACGGTGGCCGCTTCATTTCGATCAACCCGGTGCGCACCGGCTATTCGGCCATCGCCGACGAGTGGGTGCCGATCCGCCCCGGCACCGACGGCGCCCTGCTGCTGGCCCTCATCCACGAAATCATCAAGACCGGCCTCTACGACCGCGACTTCCTGGTCAACTACAGCAACTCCGCGGAACTGGTGAACCAGGACCCGAACAGCCCGGAGCACGGCATGTTCGTGCGTTTCGAAGTGCCGCCGGAGGAAGGCTGTTTCGATCCGCAGAACAAGTTGTGGTGGGACCGTGAACTGAACCGCCCGGTGTCCACCCAGACCCCCGGCGTCGAGCCGCGCCTGATGGGCGAGTTCAAGCTGGCGGACGGCACCCCGGTGAAACCCGCCTTCCAGTTGCTGTCGGAGCGGGTCGAGCACTACACGCCGGAATGGGCAGCCGGCATCACCGGCATCCCGGCCGAAACCATCAAGCGCCTGGCGCACGAGATGGGGGTGACCGCGCGCGACCAGAAGATCGAACTGCCGATCGCCTGGACCGATGTCTGGGACAACGAGCACAGCACGGTCACCGGCAACCCGGTGGCCTTCCATGCCATGCGCGGTCTGGCGGCGCATTCCAACGGCTTCCACA
>CAYMUY010000044.1:0-34145 GCA_964393825.1 uncultured Thiobacillus sp.
CTTACGCGAAGTCAGCATGTTACGGACGGATGTTGAGGTTGTGTGTAACGACATGACTTGAACGGGGCTCCTACTTGCACTACGTACCAATAGTATTCTTACGCGGGCATGACTTGCATTATTCCATTAATAGGTCACGAGAAATATGAAAAACTTTGATACACGCGCATACAACATCTCTGACTTTATCGAATGGCATCAGACAGGCCTGCTCGATTTATCACCTCAATTCCAACGTCGTTCAGTCTGGACAGAAAAGGCAAAGTCATATCTTGTAGATACCATAATTCGTGGCAAACCAATTCCAAAAATATTGATTACACAAACGTTGTCTGCAGGACGCAATATTCGCACGGTTGTTGACGGGCAACAAAGATTGCGTACCATTTTGGGCTTTTATTCTGGCGACTTCACAATTTCCCGAGCCCATAACAAAGAGTTTGCTGGCAAGAGATTTGAAGCGCTACCACAGGAAATTCGTGATGACTTCTTAAAATACGAAATAGGTGTTGATCTGTTATTTGACCAACAGTATGAAGACATACTAGATATATTCGCACGCCTAAACACTTACTCGGTCAAGTTAAACCCACAGGAGTTACTGAACGCTCAGTATCTGGGATATTTTAAGCAAGCCGCCTACTCATGCGGCTACAAATATGTCAAGTATTGGCTTGAATCTCAGGTCTTAACGGAAAAAGAAGTGACGCGAATGGCCGAGGCAGAGCTTGCCTCAGACTTATTGATTGTTTTTCTCGGTGGAATACAGGCCAAGAAATCCATTCCAAGCTACTATAAGAATTATGACGACATCGAAAATGATACCGTAATAGCAACGGCTGCCTTTGATTCGGTTATGTCGCACATAGGAGCTATTTATCCTGAAGAACTCCTAGGGCAAACAAACTTCAAACGTATTCATTTGTTTTATTCATTATTTTGTACCGTTGCTCACGCCTTGTTTGGTATAGAAGGGCTAGAGAATGCTCCACGTCCCAGAATCACCGAGGAGACTATAGGTCAAATCCGTGTGAGACTGGATGAAATTAGTGCTCAATACGATCTAGTCACATCGAAGGAAGCCATAGCCCCTGACGCAGAATATCTTGATTTTATTGAGGCATCGCGTCGTGCGACAACAGATTTTGGTACGAGGCAGTTTAGAAGTGAATTCTTGTGCCGCAAACTAGATTTGTAATGCAAGATAAGAAACATGTTACTTGCTGACGCATACACCAGTTTTCGCCAATCCATCACTTCACTATTTTTTTTAGATCAACGAACACAAGAGCATATAGGGAGTCCTCAGCTATTTATTGTTAACGAAGCCATTCTTCTCCGAGCTTTTAGAGCATTTGAAAATCTAGCCGAAGAATCGTTTATCCATTATTCATTTGGCAGGCCAACCCTGAGTGGCACTCAAGTCGTTTCGTTCCTTGCCCCCAAGGACGATGCGCATGCATATGAACTAATCAAATCAAGTCAGCCTTTCTTGGAATGGAATAAGCCTGACGTTGTTATCGGTCGTGCCGAAACATATTTAGAGAATGGCGGGCCAATAAAAGCCGCATACGCAGCCAAGCAATCATTAATAACTGATATACGCAGAATAAGGAACCACATTGCGCACAACTCTAGAACCAGCCTTGACGAGTTTAAAAAGACGGTTCAGAGCAATTTACACACAATGCCATTATCAATACCTCAACCTGGCGAGTTACTGCAGGGAACTATCAAGAGAAATAGCCAAAAACACAGAATGCTACGTTTTTTTCTAGATGAACTTGATGATATTGGGCATCTTATTGCAAACTAGGCTCTACACAAGGTTTGCTATGTGGCAATGTTACTATCCCGCGCCAGTTCTCAGATTTGTCCTGCTTGGTGAATCCCGTGAGCCAGAAACTAATACTCGTTGATTACGAGAACATTCAAAAGATTGATTTATCTATTTTGGACGACTCTTATCATGCAATCATCTTTGTAGGCGCTCAACAGAACCCCCCTAGAGCATCAAAGAAAAGCGCTACTGCGCACCGCTTCGCCAGGGTTGATTTTCAAAAGATAGAAGGCTCAGGTAAAAACGCCTTGGATTTCCACATCGCGTTTCATCTTGGGAGAACGATCGAGAACGCACCCCTTACAGAGTGTTTCGTTCTGTCAAAAGATAAGGGATTTGATCCCCTATTGCTACACATAAACAAGAACGGGCTGCAATGCAAGCGAATCGCCAGTCTTGGGGAATTGGTTCTTCAACCTTCCGTCCATACAGCCACCACTACCGAAGTCGTCTGTCCTAAGTGCGGAAAGGCCAGCACGATAGAGCACCACGGTGGCCGTTGGTGTTCGAACTGTGGTTGCTTTGCTGCACCGCCAGATCCGAAGAGACTACCATCAAACCAAGTCGGCTATCAGGAACCAAAGAGATCGATTGATCGCAACAGCATCACACTTACCGAATGCGGATGGTGCCACCAGATAAAGGATATGACAGGCGGCATTTATGATGACGGGGAATGGATGTGCGGAGATTGTGTTGCAGGCTTTGTGACATAGGCTCTGAATGATTTTCTGACCACTAAGGGTCGACTCCAGCAGATCGACACAACTATCCAGGCATCTGTATCACCTCACACCGGTTCTCAGATTTGTCTGCTCTGGTGAGCCAACTACAGCGCGACCACGCTGACAGTTTCCTTCGGCCGATGACCCAGTATCCGCCGTGACTTGTTGAATGGCGGATCGACCCCAGATAGCCGACCGTGAAGGTGCCGACGGCTGAGCGTCTTTTGTGGGTCGTCAGGAGCCGGCCAAGGGCACATGCCAACCGTCAGGAACCAATCTGAAACAGACACCAGTCTGGATTCCGATGTGCCGCATCTAGGCTACGGCGACATTAAATCGACGGTTAGTGATTTAACACATAATCATGTGCTACTCTGCCCGTAGTCTTCACCAGGCAAGGGAAAAACCATGTCCAACACCGTCAACTTCACCGGTTCCGTCGATCGCGATCTGCTCAAGCGCGCCAAGGTGGTGGCGGCGAAGGCGGATACGTCGATCAATGCCTTGTTCAATGCCGAATTGCGGCATCTGGTGGAAACCTTCGAGGCGGCGGAGGCGGGCGGCAATCAGAACTTCCGGGCTTTGCTGGATTTCTCGCTGGGACGCGCGGACGACCGGGCGACCATGACGCGTTTGGGCATCGATAGCGAAGAAGACCTGTTCTTGTTGATGGCGCGGGCGCATCTGCCCATGCCGCGCCTGCCGGAGGCGACGACACAAACGATGCTGGAGAGCTTGAACGCGCTGGCAGGCTGAACCGATGTCCAGCGATGTCGTGTTGTTGCCCGATGCCGGGCCTTTGATCACCCTGGCTTATGCGGGAGCGCTGGATCTGTTGTTGAAACCTGGCTGGTCGGTGGAAATCGTCGATATGGTGTTGCACGAGGTCACCCGCAACGAAACGCCACCCAGTCGCGCCATCGGCGAATGGGTGGCGGCCAGGCGCTTGCCGATTCGTGCCACGCAGTTGTTCCGGCAGTACCAGGTGACGCTGGCCGAGGCGACTTCACCCCCCACGAAAGCCAATCTGGGTGAATTCGCCATCCAGGAAGCCATGAACCAGTTCGCCGTTCTCACTCCGCCGCGCACCGGGGTATTTCTGTTCGAGGACCACAAGATCGCGCGGGCCGGATTCCTGCTGCCGGACAATGCCCGCAAGGTGAGCACCCGCGCTTTTTTGCAGTTTCTGGAACAGCGTGGTTGGTTGGATTCAGCCGCCGAGATCGAGCCCCGGGCTATCCAGAATGGCCGCAACTTCTCGCGATTGCGGTTTCCGCCGGAGTAGCCGCCTACCCTCGGATCGGGGAGGAGCAAATTAACTGGTCATGGCTGGGTCAGCCGCCCCGCAAGATGAAACAGGGGAGGCGTAGTAGCGACCGCTTGCGGCGCGAGCCACACGGCGCCGGGGGAGTTCGCGCCGCAAGCGGACGCTCCTACCCGCGCGGATGGGTTGGTTGTTTCACAGTAACCGCCTGGTGCATGCGCTTCGCCAGGCTGCTGGTCAGCGCGGCTAGCCGACCACCTACATGCCCGCGATAGCCACCGTTGCATCGCGAGTAGGGGCGGGTTTCAAACCCGCCCCTACGGCTACGTGTTACCCACTACGATTCACGTAGCGCCATTGATGCCGTCATGCCCGCGCAGGCGGGCATCCAGATTGTTGATTTAACGGGGTTCCCGCCGCGGCCTGCCATCGAACAGGGTAATCGGGGGCGGTACGACGGATGGGGAATAAATCAGCGCTTCGCCAACCCTATCGATGTACCGCGGGGTTGGCGAAAAAATCAGCCGGCTGCATTCGACTGGACAGGTAAGTGCCTGCCTGGCACGAACCCGCCGGGTGGCCGTTCCCGTCTCAGCGCAACCAGTTTTCGATTTGCAGCCCAGGCACCCGCGCGAATTCGTCCGCGTTATCACTGACCAGGATCATGCCCAGGGCGCGGGCGTGAGCGGCGATCAAGAGGTCGTTGGGACCGATGGGGGTGCCGGCACGTTCCAGAGTGGCGCGGATTTCCGCGTAGTGTTCCTCGATCGGCGGCTCCAGCGGCAGGACTTCGATCTGCGCCATCACCTTTTCCATGTTTTCCGCCAGGCGGCGAGAGTCGCTCTTGGCCAGACCGAAGCGAATCTCGCAGGCAACGACGATGCTGATGGCGATCCGTTCCGCGCCCACCTCGGCGATCCGTTGGACGACCGGCCCGCTTGGGCGGCGAACCAGATCGGAGACGATGTTCGTGTCGAGCAGGTAGCGCGGGGTCACAGTTCGACGTCATCCAGCGGCGGCAGCCCCGCATCCACATCCGGAAACGGTTCGTCCAGGGGTTCCAGCGTGGCCAGGACTTCGAGTAGGCGATTCCGCTTCAGCGGTTCGAGAATCAGCCGATCACCGTCCTTGAGGATGATGACTTCCTCTCCGGGCATTTCGAATTCGCGTGGGATGCGCAGGGCCTGGTTGCGGCCATTGCGGAACAATCGGGCATGACGTTGCGTGAGCATGGAAGCGGCCTGTGGTTGGCATAGGTCGAGCATATGCCACGTGCAAGAACGGGGTCAAGCCGACAGTACGGCGCCCTTACTCCTCTGATGTTTCCTCACGCCGAGACGCCAGTTCCGCCAGCATCGCCCGCCGCGTTTCCGGGGTTTCCAGGCTGATGCGGCCGAGGGTGCCGGCGCGGTATTCGGTGAGGAACTGCATGGCGGCTTTCTCAAGATCCAGCTCGCCGCCGCGGCCCTTGATGATGCAGCCGCGCTTGCGGGCGATGCCTTCCAGCACGCCGGGGGCGTCGAGGCCTTCGATCTTCAGGCCGTAGCGGGTGGTGAGGGCATCCGGGTAGCGGGCGAGCAGGATGCCGGCGAGGTGGGTGGCCACGTCCTCGTCGATCACCGCGTTGCGGCCGATGGCGTGGCAGATGGCGAGCATGTAGCCGTCGCTGTCGATCTCGATCTTCGGCCACATCAGGCCGGGGGTGTCGACCAGGATGAGGCGCGGGGTGAGGGCGATGCGCTGCTGCGACTTGGTCACCGCCGGCTCGTCGCCCACCGCCGCGACCTTGCGCTTGACCAGGGCGTTGAGCAGCGTCGATTTGCCGACGTTGGGGATGCCCATGATCATGATCCGCAGCGGTTTGAAGTTGTCGTCGCGATGCGGTGCCAGTGATTGGCACAAGGCCGGCAGGCGGGCGACGTCACTCGCTTTCTTGGCCGAGATCGCCACCGCCTTGACGTTCTTCTGGGCGTTGAAATAAGCCAGCCAGGCCTGGGTGGCAGCCGGATCGGCGAGATCGGCCTTGTTCAGCAATTTCAGGCAGGGGCGCTGGCGGAAGGTGCGCAGTTCGGTAATCAGCGGGTTGCCGCTGGCTTCCGGCAGGCGGGCGTCGAGGACTTCGATCACCACATCGGTTTGCGCCATGGTCTCCGCCGCCTTCTTGCGCGCGGAGGTCATGTGACCGGGGAACCACTGTATGGGCATGGGCAGACGGTTTCTGAAAAGGGTGGGGATTATCCCGCATCCGGCGGGGATGCCTCGCGTTTCAGCAGTGCGCGCAATTCGGCCAGTTCCTTGCGGTAGGCATCGGCATCGCCGAAATCGGCATACACGGCCTGGCGCGCGTGGCCGCCAGCGACGCGGCGGGCGTGCTTGATCGGGCACCAGTATTGCTCGGTGCGGGCCACGATTTCCCGGACATAGGCGATCAGGCCGTTGCCGTAGGTGCAATAACCGCAGTTGAATTTCTCGATGAGGTTGAGGTAGGCGAGCTGTTCGCGGTCGAAGGCGAAGTAGTCGCGGCGCCTGACCTTGGGGATGCGGTAGAGGGGGAAACACAGCATCTGGTAGAGGCTGACGCAAAGATCGAGCAGCAGCAGCGGCACGATCATGGCGTAGATGATCGGCGCCGAGAGCAGATGCCGCCAGGTGGTGCCGGCGAGGTAGCGCAGCAGGCCGACCTTGAGCTGCCGCTGTCGCTCCAGTACCTCCCGCTCGAAGCGTACCCGGTGGTTTTCCAGGTGGAAGCGCAGTTCCGCCTGGCGGGCGGCGATTTCCTGTTCGAGTTCTTCCTGCAGCGCCTTGATGCGGCCCAGCAATTCTTTGATCTTCGGGTTCATGCCGGTACCTGCGTGGGAGAGTCCCGGCATGGTAACGCCTCATGCTAACCTCGCGCCCATGCTCAGTTACCGCCACGCCTTCCACGCCGGCAACCATGCCGACGTCCTCAAACATGCCGTCCTGCTGGCGCTGCTCGACTACCTCAACCAGAAGGACAAACCCTGGTGGTATGTCGACACCCACGCCGGCGCCGGCATCTACGACCTGCATGGCGATTACGCGCGCAAGACCGGTGAGTTCGATTCCGGCATCGGCCGCCTCTGGGACCGCGCCGATTTGCCGCCGATGCTGGCCCAGTATGTCGAACTGGTGCGCGGTCTCAACCCGGACGGGCCATTGCGCCTGTACCCGGGCTCGCCCTGGTGCGCGCTGCAGCGCGCCCGCGCCGATGACCGCCTGCGCCTGTTCGAACTGCACAGCAGCGACCACCGCCTGCTCGCCAGCACCTTCAGCGAGTCCGGCCGCCAGGTCAGGATCGAAGCGGCCGACGGCCATGCCGGCCTGAAGGCGGTGCTGCCGCCGCCGACCCGGCGCGGCCTGGTGCTGATCGACCCCTCCTATGAAGTGAAAAGCGATTACCCGCGCACCGTCGAGGCGCTCAAGGATGGCCTGGCCCGCTTTGCCGGCGGCACCTTCATGGTCTGGTATCCGCTGCTGCAGAAGCCGGATGCGCGCCAGTTGCCCTCCCGCCTGAAAGCGGCGCGGCCGGCCAGTTGGCTGAATGTGACGCTTTCCGTGCAGGGGCCGTCCAAGGACGGCTTCGGCATGCACGGCAGCGGTCTCTACATCGCCAACCCGCCCTGGACCCTGCCGGCGATGCTGGAAGCGACCCTGCCCTGGCTGGTGGAAGCCCTGCGCCAGGACACGGGGGCGGGCTACACGCTGGAACATGAAATTCCCTGAGGTAGCGCCGGCGTCCCGCCCGCTTTGCCATTCCGATTTGGCGAACGGGCAGGCGGGACGCCTGCGCTACAAGGACGCGCTGCGCTCGCGCCGTGAATTTCTCGTCACCGCCGCCGGCGGGCTGGCCGCCCTGTTCGCTTCGGCTGGCGCGCTGGCGGCGACCGCCAACCCCTGGCCGGTGCTGGCCGCCGTCCAGGATCACCTCTTCCCCAGCGAGCCCGGCGCCCCCGGCGCCCGTGAAATCAATGCCCTGTCCTACCTGCAAGGCGTGCTGGGCGACCCGCGCAGCGACCGCGACGAGCGGCGTTTCATCCTGAAAGGCGTCGACTGGCTGGAAGACCTTGCGCGGCAGCGCCACCAGGCCGCCTTCGTCGACCTCGACCCGATCCGCCGCGAACAGGTGCTGCGCGAGGTGGCGGACTCGGAACAGGGCGACAACTGGCTCGCCACCCTGCTGTTCTACCTCTGTGAAGCCTTGCTGACCGACCCGGTCTACGGCGGCAATCCGGGGGGCATCGGCTGGACGTGGCTCGGGCATCAGCCGGGGTTTCCCCGGCCCATCCGACCGGCGAGACGCGCGTGAACGAATTTGACGCCGTCATCATCGGCAGCGGCGCCGGCGGCGGCGCGGTGGCCTGGCGCCTGGCGATGGCGGGCAAGCGGGTGCTGGTGCTGGAGAAGGGGCCGTGGTTCACCGAGGCCGATTACTTCAAGGATGAACTCGCCTGTTGCCGCCGCAGCGTCTACACGCCGGACCTGCGCGACGAGCGTCATGTGATCGAGGAACGCGACGGCGAGGGCTGGTCGGCCACGTCCACCGCCGAATCCGGTTGGGATTTCTGGAACGGCAATGTCGTCGGCGGTTCCAGCAACTTCATGTCCGGCTTCTTCCACCGCCTGAAGCCGGTGGATTTCCGCCTGCGTTCCGAGTTCGGCCCCATCCCCGGTGCCAACGTGGTCGACTGGCCGATCGCCTATGAAGACCTGGAGCCGTATTACACCGAGGTGGAACGCGTGGTCGGCGTCTCCGGGCGGGTGGTTGAACACCCTTTCCTTGAACCACGCTCGACGCCGGATTTTCCCTATCCCCCCACCGCCGAGCATCCCGTCTCGGCCTGGATCGACACCGCCTGCGACAAGCTGGGCTACCGCGCCCTGCCGCTGCCGCGCGCCATCCTCTCGCAACCCAGGGGCCAGCGGCGGCCATGCGAGTACTCCGGCTATTGCGGCAGCTACGGCTGCGCCAGCGGCGCCAAGGGGAGTGCCCGCGCGGCATTGCTGGATGACGCCGTGGCCACCGGGCGTTGCGAAGTGCGCCCGCACAGCCAGGTGTTCCGCCTGCTCTCCGACGCGAAAGGGCGGGTCAGGGCGGTCGAGTATTTCGACCGGGCGGGGAAGAAGCAGCGGGTGAGCGGCAAGGTCTACGTGGTCGCCTGCCAGGCCATCGAAACCGCCCGCCTGCTGCTTGCCAGCTCCGGCTCGCGGCATCCGAACGGCCTCGGCAACCGCCACGGCCAGGTCGGCCGCAACCTGATCTTCTCCGCCGGCGGCGTCAGCCACGGCCGCCTGGACTTCGACGCGCTCGGCCCGCAGCGCGGCGCCGAGGCGCGGGTGGTCGGCCCCTTCCTCAACCGCACCCTGCACGACTGGTACGTGATCGACGACCCCGAACTCGGTCGCGTCAAGGGCGGGGTGCTCGACTTCCTCATGGGCCATCCCAATGTTGTGTCCCGTGCCCTCTCGCAGCGGCGTGACGAGGATGGCCACCTGGTCTGGGGCAGCGCCTTCAAGCGACGTCTGGAAGCCGCCATACGCGGCGGCCGCCGCATCGACTGCGAAGCCTTCTGCGACTGGCTGCCCACCGACAACGGCTACGTCGCCCTCGATCGCAAGGTGAAGGACCGCTGGGGCAGGGCGGTGGCCAAGGTCCGCCTGGCGCCGCACCCGCACGACCTCAAGGTCGGCGCCTATCTCGCCGAACGTGGCGCCAACGTGCTGCGCGAACTGGGCGCCCGCGACGTCACGGTTGGTGTCTCCGCCGCGCCGCCCACCAACCTGGTCGCCGGCGGCTGCCGCTTCGGCCGCGACCCCAGGACCTCGGTGCTCGACCCCGACTGCCGCGTCCACGATGTCGACAACCTCTACGTCGCCGACGGCAGCTTCATGCCCACCGGCGGCAGCGTGCCGTATACCTGGACGATCTATGCCAATGCGTTGCGGGTGGGGGACAAGATCGCGGCGCAGTTGTAGCGCCGGCTTCCAGCAGTCGGCCCGCAGGGATGCCAGCATTGTTGGGGCTGAAATCGATATCGCGTGGTCTGGGCGGAATGCCAATTTAGTTGTTCCGATCCCTCAAAGGTCGATTACTAGCAATTCATGGCCATGCGCGTTGGCTAGACGGACAAAGTTGGCGAGACTGGGTTGTAGCGGAAGCTTCGAGTCTTCCAGCGGAATCAGGATGTTGGTATCCAGGAGGAAGCGCATGGGCTTATTCCCTGCAGGATTCCGCGTCGTTGGACGCGCCAGTCCTGGCGTTTGCGTGTGCTTTTCTCATTGGTCCCTGAATTTGTTGTTGGCCTATACCGCAGGGATTATCAATCAAGATGGTGTATTGCCATATGGGAGAGCTTGTAACAGACGCAGGCAAGGATGCCTGCGCTACAAGTGGCGGTGTACAGCCATGCGTCCATGCAGGATGCGGGAAACATAAACTCCGGCATCATTTACGCGGTAAATGATGATGTGCTGGCCGGCGGGGAAAACGCGGTGCGCGCTGGAAATTTCTTCCCTGATCGGGCCGATTTCTGGATTGTCCCGTATCGACAGAAAGGCTTGATGAATCACCGCCCGGTAGGCCAGCATTTACGCCTCGCCCCAGGTTTCCAGGGTGTATTGGAGGATGTCGGTGAAATCGTTTTCGGCCCGTGGGGAGAGGATCAAGCGCCTCTTAGGGGGTGACATCGCCGTTGACTTTCTTGCCGTTCCTGGAATTCGCGCGGGCTTGTTCGGTGATCTGTTCCAGCCTTTCCGGGGTGTAATCGCGGCCCTGGCCTAGTGCCAGTTGTTCGTCGCCGGCGCGAACCGCCGCGCGCAGGACAGTCAGCTTTTCGTCTTCATCACGCATGCGCCGAATGGCGTCACGAACCACTTCGGAGACGTTGCCGTAAAAGCCGGTGCCGACCTTGGCTTGCAGGTACTGCTCCATTTCGGCGGAAATATTAAGGTGCATTTGTATGTTCCATGTAGGGTTTGCCTACATGGAACATACATCAAAACCGGTGTTTCGGGCGTGGCTCAACCCAGCTTCGCCCGCTGCACCCGCACCTTCTCCAGCGTTGCTTCGAAGTCGGCAAGGCGTTTCCTTTCCTGATCCACCACGGCGGCGGGCGCCCGGTCGACAAAGCTGGCGTTGGAGAGTTTGCCGTTGGCTTTGGCGATCTCGCCGGTCAGGCGGGCGATTTCCTTGTCCAGACGGGCGATCTCGGCGTCGCGGTCGATTTCGATGTGCAGCATCAGGCGCCAATTGCCGACGATGGCGACGGGGGCGTCGCCTTCCGGAAGCATCGACACCACATGAACGTCCGAGAGGCGGCCGAGCAACTTCATGTAGGGGGCGCAGGCGTTGGCCTGTTGGGCGTTGCCTTCCAGATACAGCGGCACCTTCAGCGCCGGGGAAATATTCATCTCGCCGCGCAGGTTGCGCACGGCGTTGGTGAGGTCCTTGAGGTTGGCCATCTCGGCGCTGGCTTCGGCGTCCTGGCGGGCGGGGTCGGCCTTGGGGTAGGCGGCGAGCATGAGGCTGTCGGCCTGTTTGGTGCCGGCCAGCGGCGCGACCGCCTGCCAGAGTTCCTCGGTGACGAAGGGGATGATGGGGTGGGCCAGGCGCAGCACGCGCTCCAGCACGGTGAGCAGGGTGTGGCGGGTGGCGGCGGCGCGTTCGCCACCCTCGGCGATCTGCACCTTGGCCAGTTCCAGATACCAGTCGCAGTACTCGTCCCAGACGAATTCATAGACCGCGCGGGCGACCATGTCGAAACGGTATTCGTCGAAGCCGGCGCGCACGGCGCGGGTGGCTTCGTCGAGGCGACCGAGAATCCAGCGGTCGACGAAGGTGGTCTCACCTGCCTTGATTTCCTGGCCGTCGCAGTTCATCAACACGAAGCGGGTGGCGTTCCACAGCTTGTTGCAGAAGTTGCGGTAGCCCTCGCAGCGTTGCAGGTCGAACTTGATGTCGCGGCCGTGGGTGGCCAGTGAAGCGAAGGTGAAACGCAGGGCATCGGTGCCGAAGCTCTGGATGCCGTCGGTGAATTCCTTGCGGGTGGCCTTTTCGATCTTGGCGGCGTCCTTAGGGTTCATCAGGCCGCTGGTGCGCTTGGCCACCAGGTCATCCAGGGCGATGCCGTCGATCAGGTCGATCGGGTCGAGCACGTTGCCCTTGGACTTGCTCATCTTGTTGCCGTGGCTGTCACGCACCAGGCCGGTGACGTAGACCTCCTTGAACGGCACCTTGTCGGTGAAGTGCAGGGTCATCATGACCATGCGCGCCACCCAGAAAAAGATGATGTCGAAGCCGGTGACCAGTACGCTGGTGGGCAGGTAGTGCTTCAGTTCCCAAGTGTCTTGCGGCCAGCCCAGGGTGGAGAAGGGCCATAGCGCGGAGGAGAACCAGGTGTCGAGCACGTCCTCGTCGCGGCGGATTTCGCGCCCGCCCGCCTGGCGTTTCGCCTCGGCTTCCGTGGCGGCGACGTAGATGTTGCCGTCCTCGTCATACCAGGCGGGGATGCGGTGGCCCCACCAGAGTTGCCGCGAGATGCACCAGTCCTGGATGTTGTTGAGCCACTGCCGGTAAGTGCTGGTCCAGTTCTCCGGGACGAACTTCATTTCGCCGTTGTCGACCACTTCCAGGCCGCGCTTGGCCAGGCTTTCCATGCTCATGAACCATTGGTCGGTGAGCATGGGTTCGATCACGGCATGGGTGCGGTCGCCGCGCGGGATTTGTAGCTTGTGCGGCTTGGCCGAGACCAGCAGGCCACGGGCATTCAGCTCGTCGAGGATCTTCTGGCGTGCGACATAGCGGTCCAGGCCCTGGTATTCCGTCGGCCCGAATTCGTTGATCTTCGCGTCCAGCGTCAGCACGCTGATGGCGGCGAGCTTGTGGCGTTGGCCGACCTGCCAGTCGTTGAAGTCGTGGGCGGGGGTGATCTTCACCACGCCGGTACCGAATTCGCGGTCGACGTAGTCGTCGGCGATGATGGGAATGGTGCGTTCCGCCACCGGCAGGCGCACGGTCTTGCCGATCAAATGCAGATAACGCTCATCCTCCGGGTGCACCGCCACGGCGGTGTCGCCCAGCAGCGTTTCCGGGCGGGTGGTGGCGACCGTGAGGAATCCGGAGCCGTCTTCCAGCGGGTAGTTGATTTCCCAGATGAAGCCGTCTTCCTCGCTGCTCACCACTTCCAGGTCGGACACCGCCGTGCCCAGCACCGGATCCCAGTTCACCAGGCGCTTGCCGCGATAAATCAGGCCTTCGTTATAGAGGCGCACGAAGACTTCGGTGACGGCGGTGGATAGGCCGTCGTCCATGGTGAAACGCTCGCGCGACCAGTCCGGCGAGGTGCCCAGGCGGCGCATCTGCCGCGTGATGGTGGAGCCGGAGTGTTCCTTCCACTCCCACACCTTCTCCAGGAACTTCTCACGGCCGAGGTCGTGGCGGCTGACTTTCTGGGCATCGAGTTGCCGCTCCACCACGATTTGCGTCGCGATGCCGGCGTGGTCGGTGCCCGGCTGCCACAGGGTGTTGTCGCCGTCCATGCGGTGGTAGCGGGTGAGCGCGTCCATGATGGTGTGCTGGAAGGCATGGCCCATATGCAGGGTGCCGGTGACGTTGGGCGGCGGCAGCAGGATGGCGTAGAAGGGTTTGTTCTCCTCGGTGCCCATGCCGTAGAAGCCTTCGCCCTCCCAGTGGGCGTACCAGCGTTTTTCAATGTCGTGGGGTTCGAAGGATTTGGCGAGTTCCATGGGGCGGTCCGGTAAAAGCAAACGCGGGTGCATGGGCGCGCACCCGCGTTCTGAAGATTGAAATAAGCGGCGGATTATAAAGGCTTGCCGGCCTTCTCCAGTTCATCACGTATGACCTTGCGCACGGCTTCTTCCATGCGCAACTGCTGACGGATGAAGAGATCGGAGAGGCGTTGCTCCACCGCCGCGACCAGATGCTCGAAATCCTCGCTGGCGGCGGTCGGGCGGGGGGTATGGGGCACGTTGAGGCCGACCTGGCGACGCTCGCCCAGGCGGCGGTCCAGATCGCGCCGGTCTGAATCGCGGCGCTCCCCGGTGCGACGTTCGGTGGCATTGCCGCGGGCGCTTTCCTCTTCCGTCGCCGCGACCACCTCGGTCAGGACCGGGAAGTCTTCGTGTTCCAGTCCCTTGTCCAGCAGCACATCGGGGTCGCGTTTCTCGAACAGGGCATCGATCTTGCCGAAGAGATCCTTGCTGCCGCTCATGCGCCCATCTCCGCAAGATCGTGGGTTTCCAGGGGGTAACCGCGCTGCTTGAAGAAGCGGTAGCGTTCACGCGCTCGCTCGCGATCGCCCGACTCGCCACTGACTACCTCCAGCAGACGCTGGAAGCGACCGAAGAATTCCGGCGGCTGCTCGGCCAGGTTGATGAGGATGTCGGCACTGGCCAGTTCGTCCGCTTCGGCCCCGATCAGGATCGGCGTCTGGCGGGCGAGGGGGTGGCCGCACCGCACATGCGGCAGAAACGACAGCTGCTGCGCGGTCCAGAAAGCCGTATCCAGTGCCTGCGCCATTGTCGGGTCGGGGGCGTAGACCAGCACGTGCTGACCGGCGTTGAACGCCTTGGTCGCGAGCTTGCGCGCCACATCGATTTTCGAGGGCGCGTTGAAATAGAAGTCGATGCGGGTCATGGCGGTGTGCGCGGGCTAACACGTGATGGCGCAAGGTTAGTGCTATAAAACGAGTCACGCCAGCCGGCCGACCATCAACAGGAGACCTCCCATGAAGCAGATCGCCTTAGTTGCCACCGTTGCCACGCTCGCCGCCGCGAGCATCGCTTTTTCCGCCGGTGCCCGCGCGGAAGCCGAAACCTTCAGCATCGACAACACCCACAGCTTCGCCAACTGGGAACTGCGTCACGTGGTCGCGCGCACCAGCGGCACCTTCCACGACATCAAGGGCAAGGTGGTGCTGGATACCAGCAACATCGCCAATTCCAGTGTCGAGGCCACGATCAGCCTCTACAGCCTGAATTCCAGCCACCTGCGCCGCGACGTGCATGTGCTCACCGACGAATTCCTCGATGCGCGCAACTATCCCGAGATGAAGTTCGTCTCCAGCGGCGTGGCGCCCTACTCGGCCGACAAGGGCACCATGCGCGGTCAGTTGACGCTGCATGGCGTGACCAGGCCGGTCACCCTGGATTACCAGATTCTCGGCATCGGCGCCGACCCCTGGGGCGGCATTCGCGCCGGTTTCAAGGCCACCACCCAGATCAACCGCTCCGATTTCGGCATCACCAAATACGCCGCGGGCGGCCCGGTCGGCAACGAGGTGGACATCACCCTGCTGATCGAAGGCATCAAGCTGGGCGCCGATGGCCAGCCTTACAACGCAAAGAAGGCCGCCGAGGAAAAGGCCAAGGTGATTTCCTATCCCATGCCCGCCGCCGCCCAGCCGGTGCCGGTCGCGCAGCCCGTTCCCGTCGCGCCTCCGGTCGCTGTGCCCGCGCCTGCGTCGGAGCCGGAGAAGAAGGAAAGCCCGGAAGAGCAGCTGAAGAAGAAACTGCTGCGAGGCCTGTTCAACTGAGTCTTGCCCATGACCGAAAACGGCCGGCTTGTCCGGCCGTTTGCATTTGTGCGTACAGGCATTCTGGACACACGCCATTGTGCAGAGCACAAATCAGGGCTGGACATGCCTCCGGGGATGGCTATAAATTACCGACCAGTCAGTAACTAAATGCCGAGTCATCACGCTCATGACGGATAACGAAATCTCTCCCCGCTGGCAGCGCCGCGCCGACGAACGTCCTCAGGAATTGCTGGATGCGGCGCTGAATGTGTTCGTGGAACGCGGGTTCGCCGCGGCCAGGCTGGATGAGGTGGCGAAACGGGCTGGCGTGTCCAAGGGCACGGTGTATCTCTACTTCTCCAGCAAGGAGGACCTGCTCAAGGCGCTGGTGGAAAGCGCCATCGTGCCCGAGGTGGAGAATGTCGAGGCGCTGGCGCGCGAACATGCCGGGTCGAGCCGGGAGCTGCTGATCGCGATGGTCGAAGCCATGTGGCGGTCCATCGCCTTGTCGCCGTTGTCGGGCATTCCCAAGTTGATGCTGGCCGATGCGGGGAATTTCCCGGAACTGGCGCGCTTCTTTCTGGAGGCGGTGATCCAGCGCCATTGGGCGGTCATGCGCAAGGTGATGGAAGAAGGCATGGAACGCGACGAATTCCGTCGCCTGCCGAGTGATCTGGCGGTGCGCATCTTCATCGCGCCGATGATGATGGCGGTATTCTGGAAACATTCCTTCATGCCGCTGGAGGCCATTCCCATGGACATGGATCGCTACTTCACCGTGGCGCTGGACATGGCGCTCGCGGGGATCGCCGCGGAGCCGGCGACCACTTCACTTCAGACGGAAAGGAAAGGCTCATGAACCGCTTGATCTGGCTGTTGCCGGCAGTACTCCTGCTGGGGTGTGGCGAGAAAGCGGCGACGCCGGTCGCGCCGCCACGCACGGTACTGGCCCACACGGTTCATGCCGGCAGCGCCGTCGCCGAGGCCGAATATTCCGGCGAGGTGCGGGCGCGCCATGAAATCAGTCTGGGTTTCCGCGTCGGCGGCAAGCTGGTGGCACGACTGGTCGATGTCGGGGACCGCATCGCGGCCGGCCAGGTGCTGGCGCGTCTCGACGCCGCCGACCTGGCCCTGTCCTCTTCCGGGGCCGACGCCAACCTGGCCGCCGCCGCCGCCGAGCGCAGCTACGCCCAGGCGGAAGTCAGGCGCTACCGCGAGTTGCGTGCCCAGCAGTTCGTCAGCGCCGCCGCGCTCGAAGCCAAGGACACCGCGCTCAAGGCCGCCGAGGAGAAATACCGGGCATTGGCCGCCCAGGCGGGGCTGGCCAGCAACCAGCGTGGCTACGCGGAACTGCGCGCCGATGCCGCCGGCGTGGTGGCCGCCGTGCTGGCCGAGGCCGGCCAGGTGGTGGCGGCAGGGCAGCCAGTGCTGAAGCTGGCGAAGAGCGGCGAGAAGGAAGTGCTGGTGGCGGTGCCGGAGAACCGTGTGGCGGAACTGGGGAAGGCCGGCGAGGTGGGGGTGACCCTCTGGGCGGCGCCGGAAAGAAAGTATCGCGGGCGCGTGCGCGAAGTGGCGCCGCAGGCCGATCCGGTGACGCGCACTTACGCGGCAAGGGTGTCCATCCTCGACGCAGATGCCGAGGTGCGACTGGGTCAGACCGCGCGGGTGTTGTTGAACAACACCCCGGGCGAAGCGCAGATCCTGATTCCCCTGGGCAGCGTCTTCCAGCAGGGGACGCGGCCGGCGGTGTGGCTGATCGGCGTGGACGGACATGTCCATCCACGGCCAATCACGGTGGCGGCCTGGCGCGAAGATGGCGTCGCGGTGAAGGAGGGGCTGGCCGATGGCGAGCGCATCGTCGCCGCCGGCGCGCACAAGCTGGTCGCAGGCGAGGCGGTGCGCGTGGCGGAAGGAGGACGGCCATGATCACATCGCCCTGTAGCGCAGGCTTCCAGCCTGCATGCCTTGAAGACGCAGGCTGGAAGCCTGCGCTACAGGCCGCCGCGCCATGAAATCCTTCAACCTCTCCACCTGGTCGCTGGAACATCCCAGTCTGGTGGCCTATCTGATGGTGGTGTTGACCCTGGGGGGCGTCCTTGCCTATTTCAATCTCGGGCGCTCGGAAGACCCGGATTTCACCATCAAGCTGATGGTGGTGCGCAGTTTCTGGCCGGGGGCGACCGCGCGCGAAGTGGAGATGCAGGTCACCGACCGCATCGAGAAAAAGCTCCAGGAGTTGCCCTATCTGGACAATCTGCGCAGTTACTCGAAGCCGGGCGAATCTCTGGTCTTTGTGGAGTTGCGGGATTTCACGCCGCCGAAAAAGGTGCCGGAACTCTGGTATCAGGTGCGCAAGAAACTCGACGACATCCGCCATACCCTGCCCGATGGGGTGCGCGGGCCATATCCCAATGATGAATTTGGCGACGCGTTCGGCAATGTCTTCGCGCTCACCGGCGACGGTTACAGCATGGCCGAGTTGCGTCGCCAGGCCGATCGCATCGCGCTGGAGCTTCAGCGGGTGCCGGACGTGGCCAAGGTGGAACTGTCGGGCATCCAGGACGAGCGGATCTGGATCGAGATGTCGGCGGCCAAGCTCGCCACCCTGGGGCTCGACCCGCGCCTGATCATCCAGACCCTGCAGGCGCAGAATGCAATGACGCCGGCCGGTGCCGTCGACACCGACACGGACCGGGTGCGCATCCGGGTGAGCGGCAGTTTCGATTCGGTGGCGTCGATCCGCGCCATCGGCATTCGTGCCGGCGACAAATTGTTCAAGCTGGGTGACGTGGCGAAGGTGTGGCGCGGCTATGCCGATCCCGAGCAGCCTCACTTCCGCTGGCGGGGAAAACCCGGCATTGCACTGTCGCTGTCGATGACCCGGGGCGGCAATGTGCTAGCGCTGGGCGAGCACCTGCAGGCCGAGATCACGCGCCTGCGCGGCGAACTGCCGGTTGGCCTGGAACTGGCACAAGTGTCCGACCAGCCGGCGGTGGTGAAAAGCAACGTCGACGAGTTCATGAAGAGCCTGCTGGAGGCGGTCACCATCGTCCTGGCGGTCAGCTTCCTGTCCCTGGGGCTGCGCACCGGCCTGGTGGTGGCGATCTCCATTCCCATCGTCCTGGCGGTGACTTTCCTGCTGATGAAGCCGGCCGGCATCGACCTGCAACGGATCTCCCTGGGCGCCCTGATCATCGCCCTCGGCCTGCTGGTGGACGACGCCATCATCGCCGTGGAAATGATGGTGGTGAAAATGGAACAGGGCTGGGAGAAATCCAAGGCGGCGGCTTTCGCCTATACCTCGACCGCTTTTCCCATGCTGACCGGCACCCTGATCACCGCCGCCGGTTTCCTGCCGGTGGGCTTCGCCAAGAGCGCGGCGGGGGAATACACCTTCTCGATCTTCGCCGTGGTGGGCATTGCCCTGCTCACTTCCTGGGTGGCGGCGGTGTTGTTCATCCCCTGGCTGGGGTCGCGCATCCTGAGCCGGGAAAAATTGATGGCGCAGGCCGCCAGGCATTCCGGCGACCCTTATGCCTCGCCCTTCTATCTGCGCTTCAAGATCCTGGTGAGCTGGTGCGTGGCCCACCGCTGGGTCGTGATCGGCCTGACCCTGGCCACGTTCGCGCTAGCCATCGTCGGCTTCAAGCAGGGGGTGGAGAAGCAGTTCTTTCCCACAACCAATCGCCCGGAACTGTTGATCG
This sequence comes from uncultured Thiobacillus sp., assembly GCA_964393825.1. GTDB lineage: Bacteria > Pseudomonadota > Gammaproteobacteria > Burkholderiales > Thiobacillaceae > PFJX01. The sequence goes on from CAYMUY010000044.1 coordinate 19,086, forward strand.
ACCTCTGGCTGCCGCAGGGCGCCTCGATCCAGGCCACGGACATCGAAGTGAAGCGCATCGAGGCCATGCTCGCCAGCGATCCGGAACTGAAGGGACGGGTCAAGCATTACGCCGCTTATGTCGGCATGGGCAGTGTGCGCTTCTTCCTGCCGCTGGACCCGCAGTTGCCCAATGACAATTTCGCCCAGTTCGTGCTGATGACCAGCGATCTCAAGGCGCGCGAGGCGGTGAAGGCGCGCCTGGAACAACGCCTGGAACAGGAATTCACCGGTCTGCGCGGACGCGTGCTGCGCCTGGAGAACGGGCCACCGGTCGGTTTCCCGGTGCAGTTCCGGGTGAGCGGCCGCGATCCGGACACCCTGCGCCGTCTCGCCGGCGAGGTGGCGACGGTGATGCGCGCGCACCCCTATGCCAAGGACGTGCATCTCGACTGGAACGAGCGGATCAAGCAGGTACACCTGCGGGTCGACCAGGACAAGGCCAGGGCGCTCGGCATCAGTTCGCAGGAGTTGGCGTTGATCATGAACAACCTGCTCAACGGCGTCGCCATCACCCAATTCCGCGAGGGCGACCAGTTGATCGACGTGATGGGACGCGCCGAGGCGGCGGACCGCGAGCGCCTGTCACGGCTCGGTGACCTGCAGGTGCATACCCGCGACGGCCGCTTCGTGCCGCTGTCGCAGATCGCGACCCTGACTCCGGAACTGGAGGAAGGCCTGATCTGGCGCCGCGACCGGCTGCCGACCATCACCGTGCGCTGCGACCTGCGCGAGGGTATCCAGGCGCCCACGGTGAGTGCCGCCATCGACCCGCAATTGGCTGCCATCCGGGCAAAACTGCCCCCCGGCTACCGTATCGAGGTCGGCGGGACGGCAGAGAAATCGGGTCACGCCGAGCAGTCCATCCGCACCGTGTTCCCGCTGGCCATCGTGGTGGTGGTGACCCTGTTGATGATCCAGTTGCAGAGCTTCCAGCGCACCCTGATGGTGCTGCTCACCGCGCCGCTGGGGATGATCGGCGTCACCGCCTCGCTGCTGCTGCTCAACGCGCCGTTCGGCTTCGTCGCGCAACTGGGGGTGATCGCCCTGTTCGGCATGATCATGCGCAATTCGGTCATCCTCCTCGACCAGATCGAACAGGACATCGCCGCCGGTCACGCGGTCTGGGATGCCATCGTCGGTGCCACGGTGCGCCGTTTCCGGCCAATCATGCTGACCGCCCTGGCGGCCATCCTGGCGATGATCCCGCTCACCCGCAGTGTTTTCTGGGGGCCGATGGCCACCGCCATCATGGGGGGGCTGTTCATCGCCACCGTGCTGACCCTGCTGTTCCTGCCGGCGCTCTACGCCGCCTGGTTCCGGGTGCGGCGGCCGGAAGCGGCGGAGTACAATGCCGCGCATCCAACACATTGATATGCATGGAGTCGTCATGGATTACGAACAGGCCCGCTTCAACATGATCGAGCAGCAGATTCGCCCCTGGGAGGTGCTCGATCCCAAGGTGCTCGACCTGCTGCACAAGGTGAAACGCGAGGATTTCGTGCCGCCGGTCTACCAGTCGCTGGCCTTCGTCGACATGGCCATTCCCCTCGGCCACGGCGAGACCATGTGGGCGCCGGTGATTGAAGCGCGCGCCTTGCAGGCCGTGCAGGTCAAGCCGACCGACCGGGTGCTGGAGATCGGCACCGGCAGCGGCTATTTCACCGCCCTCCTGGCCAGTCAGGCGGATGCCGTGGTCAGCGTCGAAATCCATGCCGACCTGCGCGACGAGGCGGACAAGAAGTTCCATGCCCACGGCCTGGCCAATATCCAGACCCGCCAGGGCGATGGCGCCCGCGACTGGTCCGTCGACGGCCATTTCGACGTGATCGTGTTAACCGGTTCGGTGCCGCTGTTGCCCGAGGCCTATCTGGACCGGCTCAACGCCGGTGGCCGCCTGTTCGCCATCGTTGGCGAGGGGCCGGCGATGGCCGCCACCCTGGTCACCCGCATCGCGGCCGGCGTCCAGCGCAGCGACAGCCTGTTCGAGACGGTATGCAAGCCGCTCGCGAACGCGGCCGAACCTGAACGTTTCGTGTTCTGACCATGCGCCAACTCAGCCCCACCGAGCTCAAGACCTGGCTGGACGACGCCGCGCGCGCCCGGCCCCTGCTTCTGGATGTGCGCGAGGGTTGGGAATACGACCGTTGTCACCTGGAAGGCGCGACCCTGTTTCCCATGAGCAGCGTGCCGACCCGGCTGGGTGAACTGGACGCCCAGCGCGAAACGGTGGTGATCTGTCATCATGGCGTGCGCAGTTTCCATGTCGCGCGCTTCCTTGAAGCCAATGGCTTCAGCAATGTGATCAACCTGACCGGTGGCATCGATGCCTGGGCCAAGATGGTCGATCCCTCCATGCCCACCTATTGAGCCGAATCATGCGCCTGACCCTGCTTGCCTCCGCCCTCGTCGTCGCCAGCGGCACCGCCTGGGGTGCCAATCTGAGCGCCATCTATGATCTCGCCCACGCCAACGACGCCGTCTATGCTGCCGCCCAGGAAGCCTACAAGGCCGGCCTGGAAAAGTTGCCGCAGGGCAAGGCGCTGCTGCGACCGACCATCGGCCTCAGCGGCAACCTGCGATACAACGACAGCGATTCCAGCCTCTCCGGCGCGCAGAGCTACAACTCGCGCGGTCTCTCCCTGTCGTTGACGCAACCGCTCTACCGCAAGCAGAACCTGGAAAGCTACGAACAGGCCAAGCTGCAGGTGCTGCAGGCGGAACAGACGTTGAAGGTGGCGGAACAGGATCTGCAACTGCGCGTGGCCAAGGCCTATTTCGACGTGCTCCAGGCGCAGGACGTGCTCGCCACCGCCCGTGCCCAGAAACAGGCCTATGCCGAGCAGCTGGCGCAGGCGCGCAAGAGTTTCGAGGTGGGCGCGGCCACCATCACCGATACCCACGAGGCGCAGGCGCGTTATGACCTCACCACCGCGCAGGAGATCGCCGGCCAGAACGACCTGGAAGTGAAGAAACGCGCGCTGGAGAAGATCATCAACCGGGAGGCACCCCCACTCGCGTTGCTCGACGAACAGGCCAGGATGCGCCTGCCCGAGCCGGACAACATGGACGCCTGGGTGAAACAGGCCGAAGCCAACAGCCTTGCCGTAGCCCTGGGCCAGACCGCGCAAGAGGCGGCGCGCCGCGAGGTGGCCCGGCAGAAGGGGGGGCACTATCCCACCCTCGATCTCACCGCCAGCTACAGCGACAACCGCAACCAGGCCGCCGGCGCGGTGACCGGCATCAACAGCAAGAGCGGTGTCATCGGCCTGGAATTCGCCCTGCCCATCTACCAGGGGGGCGGCACCGCATCGCGCGTGCGGGAAGCCTCGGCCAACCTCGAAAAAGCCCGCCTGGAACTCGACAATGCCCGCCGCCAGGCCACGCTCGATACGCGTCAGGCCTATCTCGGCGTGATCTCCGGCAATGCCCAGGTGCAGGCGCTGAAGCAGGCGCTGGTCTCGAGCGAGGCGCAACTGCGCTCGACCAAGCTGGGTCTGGAAGTCGGGGTGCGCACCCGCGTCGACGTGCTCAACGCCCAGCAACAGGTCTACACCACCCGCAAGGATCTCGCCGCCGCCCGCTACCAGACCCTGCTCGCCGGCCTCACCCTGCAGGCCGCCGCCGGCGCACTCGACGCGGCCGACCTGAAGGCGCTCGACGCGCTGCTGGTGGAAGAACTCAAATAGTCACGCAACGCTGGCATCCCAGTGGTGACGCTTACTATTGGCGCCCACGCTCCAGCGTCCGTCGAGTCAAATAACCTGGCCCGGATGCACCGCGGCGGAATCCTGTGCATGCCTCACCCGCCTTGCTCCAGCATCGCCATGATCCGCGCCGTCGCCCCCCGGTTCGCCGCCGCGAACTGCAGCCCGGCTTCGCGCATGCGTTCGCGCGCGACCGGGTCGCGGTAGAGCACCGCCACCGCCGTCGCCAGTTCCCCGGCATCGGCGACTCGCCGCGCGGCGCCGCGTGCCACCGCCTGCTCCGCCGCCTCCATGAAGTTCCAGGTATGCGGGCCGAACAGGGCGGGGCAGCCCGCCGCCGCCGCTTCGATCATGTTCTGGCCGCCCAGCGGCAGCAGGCTGCCGCCGACATAGGCGAGGTCCGCCGCCGCGTAATAAGCCGCCAGTTCGCCCATGCTGTCGCCCAGGAAGACGCGGGTGTCGGCCACCGGCGCGCGGCGATCGCTACGCCGCGCATGGGTCAGCCCGCGCGCCGCCAGGAGTGTTGCCACCTCATCGAAGCGTTGCGGATGGCGTGGCACCAGTACCAGCAGCAAGCCGGGCAACTCCAGGCCGGTGAGGGCGTCGAGCAGCAACGCTTCCTCGCCTTCGCGGGTGCTGGCCAGCAGCAGCACGAAGCGGTCGTGGAACAGCGCCTGCAAGTCACGGGCGCGTTCGCCGCTGTCGGCCGGCGGCGTGACGTCGAATTTCACGTTACCGCAGATTTCCACCGCCTCGGCACCCAGTTCGCGCAGGCGGTGCGCGTCATTCATGGTCTGCGCCGCGATCCCCGCGAGGCTGCGCAGCGCCGGCGCCACCAGCGCGCGGAAGCGCGCGTAGCCACGCGCCGATTTCTCCGACAGGCGGGCGTTCACCAGGAACAGGGGAATGTGCCGGCGGGCGCAGGCGGCATAGAGATTCGGCCAGATTTCCGTTTCCATGATCACGCCCATGACCGGCCGCGTGCGGCGCAGGAACAGCCATACCAGGGGCGGAAAATCATAGGGCAGGTAGGCTTGCGACACCGCCTCGCCGAACAGTTCGGCGCCGGTCGCCCGCCCGGTCGGCGTCGCGTGAGTGAGCAGGATGGCGTGATCCGGGTGGCGTGTCATGAGTGCCTTGACTAGCGGCGCGGCGGCGCGGGTTTCACCCACGGAGACGGCGTGCAGCCAGATCAGGGGCCGGGTTCCCTCCGGCGCCCAGCCGAGGCGCTCGCGCCAGTGATACAGGTATTCCGGCTGCCGCCGCGCCCGCCAGAGCAGGTAGAGGAAGGCGATGGGCAGGATCGGCAGCCAGACCAGCGAATAGAGAAGACGCATGGGACGGTTCTCGATGGAGGAGGGGCGAAGTCTATAATCCCGCGACTTTCAACGTGACCGGAATCCGCGCCTTTCTGATGCCCCCCGCCATCCTGCCCGCCCGACCCGCAGCCCGTGATGCCGATGCCATTGCGCGTCTGCGCGGATTTCTCGCGACGCGGCCGGCGATCGAGTTGGCGATCCTGGTGGGCAGCCGTGCCGACGGTACGGCCAGGCCGGGCAGTGATTGGGATATCGCCGTCCAGTTCGCGCGCGACGGGACGGATTTCCTGGAACAGTGCGGCCGCCTGGAAAGCCTGCGTCACGAACTGGCCGGGTTGTTGGGCGGGACGGAGGATGACATCGACCTGATCGAACTTCCCCGCGCCCGCCTCGCCATGCGCGCGCTGGTGGCGGAGGAAGGCCTGCCGCTGAAGGGCGAGGACAGCCTTGCCTGGGGGCGTTTCCTGACCCGCGCCTGGCGTGACCTGGAGGATTACTACTGGGAGAAGGCGCATGCGGCTTGACCTCTACCAGCAGGAAACCGCGCGGATCGCGCATGAACAGACCCGCCTGCTCGATGGCACCGGTCGATTCCAACCATTCAAACTGAAAGAGAGAACCCCATGAAAGTCCTCGTCACCGGCGCCGCCGGCTTCATCGGCATGCATGTATCGGAAATCCTGTTGAAGCGTGGCGACCAGGTGGTCGGCATCGACAACCTCAACGACTACTACGACCCGAACCTGAAACTGGCGCGCCTGGAGCGGCTGAAGCCCTATCCCAACTTCAAGTTCGTGCGCGGCGACATCTCCGACCGGGTGACGATGGAAGACCTGTTCGCCGCCGAGAAATTCAACAAGGTGATCAACCTCGCCGCCCAGCCTGGCGTGCGTTACTCGCTGAAGAATCCCTACGTCTACATCCAGACCAATCTGGTCGGCTTCGGCAACCTGCTGGAAGGCTGCCGCCACAACAATGTCGAGCACTTCGTCTACGCCAGCAGTTCCAGCGTCTACGGCGCCAACACCCACATGCCGTTCTCGGTGCACGACAACGTCGACCACCCGGTCAGCCTCTACGCCGCCAGCAAGAAGGCCAACGAGCTGATGGCGCACACCTACAGCCACCTCTACGGCCTGCCCACCACCGGCCTGCGTTATTTCACCGTCTACGGCCCCTGGGGCCGCCCGGACATGTCGCCCTGGCTGTTCACCTCCGCCATCCTGGAAGATCGCACCATCGACGTGTTCAACATGGGCAAGATGCAGCGCGACTTCACCTACATCGATGACATCGCCGAAGGCACGGTACGGGTGCTCGACAAGATTGCCACCCCCAACCCCGACTTCACCACCGACGCCCCCGACCCCGGCACCAGCTACGCGCCCTACCGGGTCTACAACATCGGCAACCACCAGCCGGTGGAACTGATGACCTTCATCAAGACCATCGAGGACTCACTGGGCCAGGAAGCGAAGAAGAACTTCCTGCCCATGCAGCCCGGCGATGTGGTCGCGACCTACGCCAACGTCGACGACTTGAAGCGCGACGTCGGCTTCGAGCCGAAGACGGAACTGGCCACCGGCATCGCCAACTGGGCGGCGTGGTATCGCCAGTATCACGGCCTTTGAGCGGGCAGGGCTTGCGGCACGCCCGTGATACCGGGCGTCGCCCTTATCCTGTCGCCTGTTACCTTCCGGAGTGGAGCATCACATCATGTGGCTAGTCGTTGTCCTGGCGTTGTTAGTGAGCGGGGTCGGTGTGATCTACTGGCTCTTGAAGAGCATGGGCGAGAGCGGCATCGAAGCCGCCGCCCCGGGCAGTTGCCGCAGCGGCCGCTGTCAGGTGACGCCGCAACACAGCCCCGGCCCCGGAAGTGCCCCCTTGCCTTTGGCCGTGATGCCGGCAGACGTGTTGATCAGGGAGGGCGCGGGTCAGGATGCGCCTGCGCCAAAACAAATCCTGTAACGCCGCTTCCTCGTGAACCGACTGTTCGTCGGCAAGCGGCATCCTGACATGCAGCGTGCTGGCTCAGGGGGTGAACGCGACGTCCTCGTCGCTGCTGGAAGCGAAAACCCGCCCCGTCGATGTCATGGTCGACGGGTATCCGTGCCAGGCTGTCAATTTTTTTTACACTGGTTGGGCAATTGCAGTGCCAGGTCGCATGGATGAAGTGCAACCATTTGATATTACGGCGTAAATATGGAATGGCGTGATCATTGCTATAGCTTCCGGGGGGCGTGTCCCCGATTGTGTTGAGGCACTGTTCGTTGATCAAAAGGAGACATCCATGAGCATCCCTGACGCCTTTCTCATGAGCAACGTTAATCGTGTGGCGGGCCTTTTCCTGATGGCGACGAGTGTGGTGCAGGCGGCACCGATTACCTGGGATAGTCCTGCTCAAATATCCGGAGACAGTGACATCAGCATCGATGGGACGCTCGTGGGGGCCTACAACCTGGGTGGCACGGCGACCGCGGTCAACGGGGTGACGTTCAGGGAATTCGTTGTGCCCTCTGCGCCGCCAGCGGTGATGTCGGTGACAGTGGATACCTTCTATACCCTCGCATTGCAGTCTTTTGAGCATGATCCGCAGACGCTGGCGGTCTTCTCCACCTCCTCGCCGAACGCGCCTTTCAGCGCATTGTCGCCAGGCTACCAGTCCTTGCTTGGCACGGCGGCAGGGCAGACTTTCGGTGATCGGACAACCCTGCTCACCATGGCTGGCCTGACGATAGGCCAGACCTACGCATTCCAGGCGTGGGGCAACGACTCCGGTAGCTCCGGCCGATTCAGTTATGGACTCTTCCTGGGTGATGGCATTACAGGAAGCGATCTTGACCCCAATACCGCGCGTGACGCCAACAGTGGCGACGTGGTGGCAGGTGGCCTCGGCCAGTACATCATTGGCACCTTTACCGCGGATGCGAGCAGTCAGGAAATCCAGTTCGGCCGCAGCGAGCTCGGTGGCGGCTTGAATGGTTTCCAGTTGCGCGCGATCGCGCCCTCGCAGGGGAGCGTTCCCGAGCCTGGCAGCCTCCTCCTCACTGCCCTCGGAATTGCCGTCCTGGGGTGGAGTCGGCGTATCCACGCATAAGGGGGTAGGGCCGTGGCATGGGGTTGCCGCGCCACCGGTGGAAGGGCATTGAATGCAGTCTGGTTGGGTTCAGCGGTCTTGGGCCATGGATGCCTGGCTCAATGCGTGCGCTACCTGGGTCAAGCCTTTGGGATTTTCCCGATCAGCGCTCGAACAAGAAAAGAAAGTGCCCACAGCCCCAGAAACTGCAGCAATGCAAACACCCAATGCATCATGGCGAGCGCTCCCCCCGCAGCCACGAAGGAAGCGAGGAGCCAGATGACCCCGCTCGTCATCTCTCCGCCCATCGTGCCGCCATAGCCAGGGACGATATCCCGCCGCTGATGGATGATGGCGATCATCATCAATAAGATTGCGACGGCGTAACAAACAAGTGCCAGCATGTTCATGTGATGCTCATCATTGATGGGTGTTCCTGCTGGAGGCGGTGCCTGCATTTGCATCAGTTACTCGCCGGGCATGGGGTCGATGCCGCGCAACAGCCAGGCGAGCGATTGCATCAGCGTGGTTCGTTCACGGCAGTCTCCATCTCAGGTTTTTCGGCATCCCTTCACTCGCAGGGCCGCAAATTCACATCCTGCCCCGTCTTGATGCCGATGGCCGAGAGTTCCTGAGGCCCGCTGAAGAGTTTGGGCGTCATCCAGTCCCGCCCATTTTTGTCATATCCGAAGCCGTTGAAACCCGCCATGAGCATGATTTTGCCAAGCGCCTTCCGCTCGCCCAGGCGGTAGAGCATCAGGGCACGGTAACCGTCCGCCTTGTCGAGACCAGTGGCATCCCTGGGGGCTTCTTCATTCAGGTTGACTACCAGCGTGCCGGCCGCGCAGGCGGCATTTTTGTCGGCGTCGGCACGCACGATTTTCGAGTAATTCTTCGCCGCCAGCATGCCGCCGGGTTTCTGTTCCTCGCGGACCGCCGCTTCGTAGACGCCGGCGAAGACCCGCGCGCTCTTCAATACCTGCTCGGCAAAGATGGCGTTTCGACCAGGCGGCTGGCTGGCCGGCGGACAGCCATAGCTCCCGATCCCCGCCGCCTCCTGGCTTTGGCAGGCGAGGGTCAGGATGGCCGGCGCTTCCCGGACATGGTTCTCCTTGAGGCGACTCCAGTTCTCCGTCAATCCCGCCTGGGCCATGATGTCGTCATAGCCCTTCAAGGCCTGGTCGAGGAAAGTGCGGGAGGCCGCCATATCGGTCATCCGGGAGGCCCAGCGAAGCTTTTTCGCCGCCTGGGCCAGGGACGCCGCTCGGGAAGTCAGGTCGGCCCGACTTTCGAAGGCGAGCCGGGCGATACCGTCCCGGACCTTGGCCGCGGGCGCCCCGTCACACTGCGCCCTGGCGAGCGCGGCCACGCGCTGGTCCGCGATGGCGTGTGCCTGCTGGATCTGTTCCGGCGTCGCCCCGGCCTGCATGGCCGCCTCCCGTTCATGAAGCTTCTGGTGTATGGCATTGCTGTTGACCTCATCCAGCCAGGCCGGACATTTTTCGATCCAGGCCCGGGCTTCGAGATAGAGCGGCAGATCGCTGCCCGCGCCTTCCGCCGCGGCGGGCTGGGCAAAGAGGGCGGCGAACATGGCCGCGCCGGTGGCGAGGCGGAGGCCGGGTCGTATGGTCTTGCTGGGCATGGTCAGTACTCTCCTGCTTGATAAATCCTTGTTCTCCGACCGTTCGCGGAGGCTCGCCCTGCAAGCCTGGATTGCGCTCAAAGCCTGGTTTTCAGGTCTTGACGGCTGTTGCCGGGTCACTTGCCGATCAGCGCGATGGCGCCGGAATGATATGTACTTTGCCGTCGCAGCGCTCTGCTCGGTCATTCATATTCAAATGGCCCGGGCGCGTTCCTGATCGGCCGCCATGCCATCTTGTCGGTGCGCCACTGGTAGCGGGCCGGGCACGAGGCGTTGCCTGCCTTGTCGCAGTAGCCACCGTAGAGTTGCACGGTCAATCGCATGCCGTCCGGGCTGATTTCCAGGCTGCGGACCTGACGATCGAACACCGCCCGGTACACGCCGTCGCGCGCCATGAACAGCATCCTCCGGCAGCCACCGGAGCCACACCAGTCGGCCGTGCCGGCCTTTTCGAAATCAGCCAGCCAGGTGCCGGGGCTGTGCCGAAGCGGCCGCAGCAGGCGTCTGGCGGAGCGCGGGTCGCTGGCGCCTGTCCGCAACGCGTCGGCCACGGCGGCGATCACGACGGCGGGTGGTTCCGCGCCGGCATTCGCACGGGTTTCGGCCCACAGCGGGGAGGCCAGCAGCGACGTAATCAGGGACAGGACGATGCGCATGCGGGTTGACATTAAGCGTCGACGGGCACCACGGGCAGGATGTCTTCCGGTATGGCGGAAGGCTCGTAGCGGCGCGGTTTGTTGGTGCCGAGATAGCGTTTCAGCGTGGGCAGGGAGTAGGCGATGATCCCGACCTTGACCAGGATCAGCCAATACAGCCCCATGGCGATGAACATCAGCGCCGCCGCGGCCAGCACCAGCAGGATGAAGCCGGTCAACAGCCAGTGCAGGCCGCGCTGCATCCCCGTGCTGCCGGCCTCGAAGCGCACGCCGGGATTGGCGGCGGCGATGGCCCGGTGCAATGCGGTCACAAACACACAGTATTCAGGACTGCGGTCCTCAAAATCAGCCAGGCCCTGGTAGTTCTCGTTGCTGATCTGGAGGACGGCGTCGTGCCTGGTGGACAGGGTCAGGAAGTAGCGGTTGTTCTGCACCCGGGTGGGGGCATAGGACAGCCGCACCTCGGTCAGGTCGGCATAAGCCAGCCGCCCGGAGCAGCCCTTGTCGTCCTGCCAGCGCAGGGCGTCGTCCGCCACCGTGTAAGTGCGGGACGGGACGAAGGCGTGCAGGCGCTGGGTGTATAGGGCCATGCTTTACTCGATCCGGTGACGCCCGGAAATCCGCACGAACGCATCAACGGCCGGCATTGTCGATGCGCCGGTTCATGTCGCGAATCGCGGCATCGGTGGCGTGCTGCGTTTGCATATTGAATTGCGTCCAGTTGACCGGCGCCGCGCTGTTGGCGGGTGCGGCATAGCCGGCCGGTGACGCTGATGCGCTGCCATAGGAGTAATTGGTCGCGGGCGTCGAGGCGTTGATGTAACGCTTTGTCAGTCGGTCGAACAAAGGGCCGGCGGGACAGGAACTGGCTCCATCGTATATCTGTTGCGGGGTCGCGGAGGGGTCGCTGTCGACGTACTGGCAAAACCGGGTGTCCTTGATCTTCGGGCCGATCAGGTAAATCGTGGTTCGGTCGCCTTGGTTGAGCGCGACATCGAATTCGCGCAGCAGCTTTTCCCGCTCGGTATTGGCTCCGCCAGTCGACGTTGCATGTTGCTGTGGCCAGGCGCGACCGCTCCTATCCGCCTCGGCGATTTTTCGGATACTGGTCTGCTTGCCTGGGTCCGACGCCAGAGCAAGCTGGGCGGACGTGGTGGTCGCCGGGGTGAGCGCACCCTCGGCCACGCGGAAGGCCAGATTGATGACGGTTTCGCCCATTTTCGGCCGGTTGCTATTGCAAATTACCAGCAGGGTATTTGCCGGGGTCTCCACGACCACGGCGGTGTCGTAACTCCCACTCGGGTTGGCGGCGGTCCAGCGCAAGGCCTTGACCGGCGTGCGCTTGGGCCACCCACCATCGCCCAGCACCAGCGTACCCCGCTTTTCCACCGTGCTCCAGCCCAGGGTATCCATCAGGCCCTTTTCAAAGCTGTCCAGGGCCTTTGCTTCAGGAACCGCCTGCAATTCACCGAGCGACTTCGATCCCCGCCAATAATCCATGGGCGCAACGGCACAGCTTGCCTGGTTGTTGCCGCTCATGCCCCAGAAATGGCTCGCCCTCGGGTCATTTCTGTCCCTTTCCCATGACCAGGATTTGGCCAGGATAAAGGTATACAGGCCATTCGCGTCCGTGAACTTGGAGCCGTAGGCCGGATTGCCGGCGATGGGAATGGCCCTGCCGCGTTCCGAGGGCGGCGCCTTGTCCACGTCAAAGCTGTCGTCGGATGCGATCGCGGTGGGGGGGATTGCCGCAACCACCGGGCTGGGTGGGGGCGCCATCGCCTGGGCCGGCGAGACTGGCCGAGGGGGCTCCGCCGGTTTTTGCGGCGGCGGCGCCGATGCAACTTCCGGCCTGGCGCTGGCGGCCACGGCTGCGCTCATCGCGACGGTGGGGGGCGGGGTGACCACGGGCAGCGACTTCAAATAGGCTGTTGCCAGGTGGCTGCCCTGGTTTGCCGCCATGCGGTACCACTTGGCGGCTTCCGTGGTGCTCGGCGCGACGCCCTCGCCCTTTTCGTACCTCTGGCCCAGGCGAACCTGGGCATCGGCATAGCCCTGTTCCGCGGCCTGGCGCGTCAGGCGTACCGCTTCGTCGATGTTTTTCTCCGTGCCCCAACCGTTCTGATACATGACGGCCAGGCTCATCCGGGCTGCGGCGTGACCCTGCTCGGCGGCGGCGCGGAACCACTTCAGCGCCTGTGGATGATCCTTCGCCAGGCCGTATAGCCCTTCGCGATATGCCGTGGCGAGTTGATGCTGAGCCTCGGCATGTCCGCCCTCGGCCGCCCTCAGATACCACTGGGCCGCCTGCCTGCTGTCCCGCGCCACTCCCGAGCCGCCCAGGTAGATCCCGGCCAGCGTCAGTTGGGCATCGCTGTGTCCCTGTTCGGCAAGGGGCTTGAGCAGCGTCAGGGCCTTGGCCCGGTCACCCCTGGTGAAGGCGGCCAGGCCCGCTTGATATTGCGCGTCGTCCACCGGTCCTGCCGCCAAGGCGGTCAGTACCCCCAGCGCCAGGGCGATCCCGGTCAAACCTGCCTTCATGAATCTTGTCGCACCCATGCCTGTCTCCCTGGTTCATCCAGTCTGTACAACAACGCGACTGGCCCAGGGTCATGACCGGCCAGTTCGATTACTTTTCCCATGACCGCCTCGTCGGTGAGCCAGCGTGTGCCCATGTCGACCGGGCGGGTCGCCAGTTCAGGCAAGGCCTTGCCGTTTGGGGCGGGCACTGGAAGTCTGACAAGCTGGCTCGACGCCATGGCTTACGGACAATGCCTGTAATCCCGTGCCTGGCACTCGCCCGCCCGTTGCTTCGCCTGGTCGACCTGCTCCGGCGTCAACTGCCTTTCCATCGCTTCCAGCCTGGCGGGGGCCTTCTTCTCGTCGTTCAGGGCCGCGAGGCTGATCCACATGTAGGCGGCAACCGGGTCTTTCGCGGCACCCTGGCCGCCGAGCAGTTTCAGGCCTAGGTTGAACTGGGCGGAACCCCGGCCCTGCTCGGCCGCCATGCGGTACCACTTCACGGCTTCGGTGTCGTCCTTGGCCACGCCTTCGCCCCTGGAATAGAGCAGGCCGAGGTTGGTCTGCGCCCTGCCGTAGCCTTGTTCAGCCGATTTACGGTACCAGTTGGCGGCCTCGGTCGGGTTTTTTTCCACGCCGGTGCCGTTTGCATGGTTCAACCCTGTATTGAACTGGGCGATGGCGTGGCCCTGTTCCGCCGCCTTGCGGAACCAGGAAGCCGATTCGACCGGGTCCTTGGCTACGCCACGCCCTTCCTGCAGCAGCAAGCCCAGGTTGTACTGCGCCTTGATATGCCCTTGCTCCGCGGCCTTGCGATACCACGTCGCCGCCTTCGTTTCATCCCTGGCAACGCCGTAGCCCTGTTCATGCATGACCCCCAGCGTGAACTGCGACTGGACATGACCCTGTTCCGCCAGTGGCGAGAGCAACAGCAGGGCGGCATCATGTTCGCCGCGCTGATAGGCCCGCATGGCTTCCTTGTAGAGGGTTCCGGATTCCGCTTTTGCTTCGGCTGCGCTGGTGGTCGCTGCGGGGGAGCCATCAACGGGTGCGACCAGGGCGCCCTCGGCGAGGCGGAATGAACGCCGGATCACGCGCTCGGCGGCCTCGCCGGCTTTGGGCAAGCTGCCGCAGAACACCAGCAGGGCGGCGGCCGGTGTTTCCACGATGGCGGCGGTATCGTAGGCCTCGCCCTTGGGCGAAAGACTGCCCCAGGTCCAGGCCCTGACCGGGGTGCGGCCGGCCTGAGCTCCATCATCCAGCACCAGCCTGCCCCGCTTTTGCACGGTTTTCCAACCGGTATCGGTGATCAGTGCCTGCTCCTAAGTGGCCCGCGCCACCTGTTCGGGAGTCGCCTGCAGTTCAGCCAGGGTCCGGGGGCCACGCCGGTAGTTCATGATGGACAGCACGCAATTGACCTGGTCCTTGCCGCTGCCGCCACGGAACACGATCCCGGGGGGCTCGCCATCGAGCGCCTCCATGGTCCAGCCTGCTGGCATGAGAAAGGTATAGAGACCGGCTGCATCCGTGTACTTGCCGCCGCCGGAAGGCTTGTCCGCAACAGGCGTCACCTTGCCACGTGCTCCGGGCGGTGCCGGATCGATATCAAACGCCATGTCAGCCGCGTCGATACCCTGCCCGGCAACCGCGTTCACGGACAGGAGTGTGGCAATGAGGAGGACCAGATCTCGCATAAACGGCTCCAGCCAGTGGATTGCGGGGGGGCAACGTCAGTCGCGACCGGTCACACCCTATCCGGGGCATGCCCAGGAGCGGTTCTTCTGGGTGAGATGCGGCGAGTATAGCCAGCCGCTACCCCCGATACACTTCTTCCATGATCTCGATGAAGCGCCGCGCTTGCGGCGACAGGAAACGGCCGCGGCGCAACACCAGGCCGTAGCTGCGTTTCGGGAAGTACTTGCCGAGCGGGATGCTGACCAGCTTCTCGGTGCCGGTGAGGCAGATGTCGGTGACGATGGAAATGCCCATGCCCAGTTCGACGTATTTCTTGATGACTTCCCAGCCGCCGGCTTCCAGGGTGACCTCGAAGGTCAGGTTGTGCTGCTGGAACACGTATTTGACGATGCGCCAGGTGGACAGGT
>CAYMUY010000045.1:0-33836 GCA_964393825.1 uncultured Thiobacillus sp.
CAAGCGCGCTACCGGGCTGCGCTACACCCCGAAGGCGCGGAAATATACCCGCCGACGCGGGTAAAAGCAATGCTGGCAAAGCAAGCACTCAAGTAAAATTGCGCGGTTTCAATTCCCCCCTCATCGCCATGACCGCTCGCATTCTCGATGGCAAGGCCATTGCCGACGCCCTGATCCAGGACATCAAACGCGAAGTCGAGGCACGCCTCGCCGCCGGGAAGCGGGTCCCCGGACTGGCGGTGATCCTGCTCGGCGGCGATCCGGCCTCCAGCATCTATGTCCGCAACAAGCGGCTGGCCTGCGCCAAGGCGGGCGTGTTGTCGATTTCCCACGACCTTCCCGCCGAGACCAGCCAGGCCGAGCTGCTGGCGCTGATCGACCAGCTGAACGATGACCCGACCGTGGACGGCATCCTGGTGCAGGCACCGCTGCCGGCGCATATCGACGACGAGACGGTGATCGAGCGGATCCGTCCGGACAAGGACGTGGATGGCTTCCATCCCTACAACATCGGCCGCCTGGCGGTGAAGAAACCCACCCTGCGCTCCTGCACGCCCTATGGCGTGATGCGCCTGCTGGAGACGACCGGTGAGCCGTTGCGCGGCAAGCACGCCGTGGTGGTGGGCGCCTCCAACCATGTCGGCCGGCCGATGGCGCTGGAATTGCTGCTGGCCGGCTGCACCGTGACGGTATGCCATTCCGCCACCCGCGACCTGGCCGCCGAGGTGGCGCGGGCCGACATCGTGGTGGCCGCCGTCGGCCGCCCGGAAATGGTCAAGGGAGAATGGATCAAGGCGGGCGCCATGGTGATCGACATCGGCATCAACCGCCTGGACGACGGCCGTCTCTGCGGTGACGTGGCATTCACCGCCGCCTCGGCGCGCGCCGGCTGGATCAGCCCGGTGCCGGGCGGTGTCGGGCCGATGACCGTGGCCACCCTGCTGCGCAACACGCTGGAAGCGGCGCAGAAGCGGGACTGAAACCAGCCTACGAGGTCGCGGCCAGCGCCGCGCCCTTGAGGCCGACCTCGGGGTCGAGGATGACCTTGACCGGCACGCTTTCCATCCATTCGGAAAAGCGTCCCTTGGCGCGGAAACCGGCGATGAAATCGCCCGCCTGAAGCAAATCCAGCAGTTGCGGCGCGATGCCGCCAGCGAGGAAGACGCCGCCTTGCGCACGCGCCAGCAGCGCCAGATCGCCCGCGACCTGGCCGTAGACGCGCACGAACAGACGCACGGCCCGCGCCGCTTCGGCATCCCTTGCCGCCATCCCGGCCTCGCTGATGGCCCGCGCCGCCGCCGGTGCCTCCAGATCGAGCATGGCGGCACGGCCCGCCTCGCCCAGGCAGAAGCGATACAGGCCGATCAGGCCCGGCCCCGAGAGCAGCCGTTCGACCGACACCCGGCCATGTTCCCGGCGCAACCAGACGAGCAGGCGATCCTGCTCGGCATCGACCGGGGCGAAACCGATATGCCCGCCCTCCGAATCGAGTGGCCGATGCGGGCCATCGGCTTGCGCCACGCAGAGGGAAACGCCAAGACCGGTGCCGGCACCGAGCGCGACACGGGGCGCGGCGGGTTGTTCGCTGCCGGCCTGCAGCAGAGCCACATCGGCATCCGTCAGGGCGTTCAGTCCCCAGCCGACGGCGGCGAAATCATTGACCAGGCGAAACGGCAGGCCGAAGCGCGCCGAAAGGGTGGCCGATTCCAGTTGCCAGGGCAGGTTGGTGAAACGCGCGCTGAAACCGTCGGTCGGCCCCGCCACGGCAAGGCAGGCGGCATCCACCCGGCCACTGCTCGCGAGGAAATCCACCAGCACCCCCTCGACACCGTCACGGCCCGCATTCAGGACCCGTTCCACCTTCTCGATCACGACCTGGCGGCCCTCGCTGCGCGCCAGCGCCAGACGGGTATGGGTGCCACCGATATCGCCGGCAAGGATCTTCATCGCCGCGCCCTCGGAACCGCCCCATGACGCGCCATGAACGACAGCCGGCCTGTTTTCATGCCACCGGATCAAAGGCGTCAGGACGATGCACAACCACACCGCCATGGCCGGCGCGCTCGGCTTCATGCAGCGCCGTGTAGGCGGCGGCCAGGCATTTCTCGTGCGACAGCTCGTCGAGATGGACTACGCCGATGTGCACATCGGCATGGTAGGACTTGCCTTCCCAGGGGAGCTGGAAACCAACGATGCTGTCGCGAATCTGCTTGGCGACGTTTTCGGCCATATCATCCGGACAGGCCTGCAGCAGGATGCCGAATTCATCCTCGCCCAGGCGCGCCAGGAAATCGGATTCCCGCACCCGCAGGTTGATCAGGCGCGCGATCTCGCGCAGCAACTCGTCGCTGCAGGCCTGGCCCGCTGCCTCCCGCGTCTGTTTGATCCGGTCGAGACCGATGAGCACCAGTGACGAGGTCAATTCCGAGACACGTCTGCCGGCCAGCGACTGTTTCAGGCGCTCCTCGAAGGCATAGCGGTTGGCCACCCCGGTCAACGCGTCATGATCCGTGTGCCAGAGCAGCTTGCGCTGCAGTTCGCGCGCCTCGGTGACGTCGCTCATGACCAACACCCCGCCGATGATGGCGCCATCCGAACCACGGATGCTGGAACACTTGCCTTCCACCTCATATTCCATGCCGTGCGCGGACAGCAGGCAGGCCGAGGGCGGGAGAACGAACGGAATTCCCTTGAGCACTTCGTCCAGCAAGGTTTGGGTCAGATCGGCGCGGCTCTCCCGCTCATAGAGGCGCAGCAAACCGCCGACGGCCTCGCCGGCGATGGCAGACTCCTCATCGAGGCCGAGCAGGGATGCCGCGGCCGGATTCATGTACCCGAACCGGCGCGCATGATCGAATCGAATGACGGCATCGCCGAGAGCGCGCAGGGTCACGACCGCGCGCTCGCGCTCCTGGAACAGTTCCGCCTCCATGCGACGACTCAGCCGGATGACGACCATCGCCACGGCGAGTCCCACCAGGGACGCCACCGCGACCCCCATGAGGACCAGATGCCGCACGCGCTCGCTGGCGGCGGCGGCCACGCCCACCGCCGCTTCGTTCCTGGCCCGCTGGACATCAACCAGCGCGTCCCACTGCCCCATCATGCGCGCCTGGTGGGGCTGCAGTTCCTGCTGGATCTTCTGTCTGGCCTCATCCAGGCGTTCCGCCCGCAACAGGTCGAATGCCTCATGGGCGAGCGCCTCGACCCCTGGCAACTCCTTGCGCACCTCGCTCCATGCCGCTTTTTCCGTCGCATCGAGGGGCAACGCGAGAAACCGGTCACGCTGTGTGATGAAGTCGCGCGCCAATGCGGAGAAGCGCGTCCGCTGCTCATCCCGCTCGAAGGCATCATGCAGGTTGCTGGCCAACAGGATGGTCTGATAGCGCGCCTCGTGCAGGGCCTTCATCGACGCGGCCAGTTCTGATTTCTGATTACGCTCGACGACGATGGCCGTCAGTTCATGACTCAGGATCCGGATGTGCGATACCGCGATCGCCGCCACACCCAGCAGCAACAGGGCCATGATGGCGAAACCGGCGATGACCGGCACCTGTGCCGAATTCAGGGTGGGGCAATCCTTGGCGGGCGGGACGGACATGACGCCGGCGCTCAGTTCGCGTACGCCAGATCATGACGATTGTTCGGACACGCCCCATCCGGCGGTTGAAGCCAGCCAGTGACATCACCGTAATCACTATCTACCCGCATCGCGTAATCCTCTCTTGTTGTTAGCCGCGGCATCCTGCCGCCACCCACGGGTGACGTCAATCCAGGATATCCAGCGCCAGCAGCGCATCGTGCAAAGCCGTGCCGTCCTCGCTCAGCACCGGGACGATCCGATGTTCCCGCCCATACTCCCAGGGACGGCCATGCATGTCGGCCTGCATCGTGGTAGTGGCCGACATCTCGAGCACCAGGGCGGGTGGAGATTCCAGCACCTCGACCACCACGCACGTCTCACCCTCGTGGCGCACCTTCAGTCCGATCAAGGCGCGCAGATGGGGCAGCGTGATGAGCGCGTCATTCACCCGCGCAGCCCCTGGACCCAGCGTCCGTACAGTTGCTCCGCCACGGCACGCATGGCGGGCAGGTTGACCGGATTCAGCGTCCGCATCTCTTCCGCGGTCTGCACGGCGGGACTGGCGATGGCCTCAGCGATTTCATCACCGCCGATCTCGCACCAGGACTGAATCATTGCCTCGGTCATTTCCACATGGCACTGCAAGGCCAGATGCGGCCCCAGGGCAAAGGCCTGATTGGCGCAATGGGCGCTCTCCAGCAAGCGCTCGGCGGCGGGCGGCAAGGAGAAGGTTTCACCATGCCAATGAAAGGCCTCGAACGTCGCGACCCCGCCGAACCAATCCCGGGCCGTCGCCGACGCCAGCACCCTCACCTCGCCCCAGCCGATTTCCTTGACCGGATTCCGTCCCACCGCCCCCCCGAGCGCCTTGGCGATCAACTGGCCGCCGAGGCAGTGACCGAGCAGCGGGATACCCGCCGCCGCCGCCGACCGGATCAACTCCAGAAGTGGCGGAATCCAGGGCAGATCGTCATTCACGCTCATCGGCCCGCCCATGAACACCAGGCCGCCAAAAGCTTCCGGGCTGGCCGGCAGCGCATCGCCCGCGTCGATGGAAAACAATTGCCAGGGCAGGCCGTGATCATCGCAATAGGTGGCGAAAAAACCGGGCCCCTCCTGCGGGGCGTGACGAAAAATGGCGATCGGCTTCACTTTGAACATCCAGATGAAAAAAGCGGTAGTCGCGGCATTATGCCCTCATGACCTACTGGCGTGGACTTCCGCCGCGTGAATGCCGCATGACAGCCCCGGCGCCAGCCGGTAGAAGGGCATGAGCGGGGCTCGCCATCGCGGTAGACTGAACCTGCCACAACACTAATGAAAAACCCGTGGTCTATCCTTGAAAGCAGGTTGTCCACACCGCCGTGTCAGCCTGAGGAAGTTGACATCAATCATTTGCTTACATAGAGTTGCCAAAGTTTTTAGATTTTATCTAAACACCCCCGCCCACCTGGCACGGGCAGATGCCGGGTACTTCTAGCAGGAGAGCGCTATGCAACTGAAAGGCTCAAAAACCGAGCAGAACCTGAAAGACGCCTTCGCCGGCGAATCCCAGGCCAATCGTCGCTATCTCTATTTCGCGGCCAAGGCCGACGTGGAAGGCTACAACGATGTCGCGGCCCTGTTCCGCTCCACCGCCGAGGGCGAGACCGGCCACGCTCACGGCCACCTCGAATATCTGGAAGTCTGCGGCGACCCGGCCACCGGCCTGCCCTTCGGCCCCACCGCCGATAACCTGAAGACCGCCGTGCATGGCGAGACCCACGAGTACACCGACATGTACCCGGGCATGGCCAAGATGGCGCGCGACGAAGGATTCGACGAGATCGCCGACTGGTTCGAAACCCTGGCCAAGGCGGAACGCTCCCACGCCAACCGCTACCAGAAAGCCTTGAACGAACTGGAAGCCTGATCCTCTGGTCCTCCCGAACCCGGCGTCTGCCGGGTTCAAGCGAAAGCCGCGCCAGACGCGGTTTTCGCTTGAATCTCTTCACACCCCGCACAAGGAACGCCCATGGCCACCCCGACCCGTGAAGGCAATCTCGAAGCGCCCACCCGCCACCCGCTGGACTGGCGCAATCCCGATTTCATCAATGAAGATTCGCTCTACAAGGAAATGGAGCGGGTGTTCGACATCTGCCACGGTTGCCGCCGTTGCGTCAGCCTCTGCCAGTCCTTTCCAACCCTGTTCGACCTGGTCGACGAATCCGAGTCGATGGAAGTGGATGGCGTCGCCAAGGCCGACTACTGGAAGGTGGTCGACCACTGCTACCTGTGCGACCTCTGCTACATGACCAAGTGTCCCTACGTGCCGCCACACGAATGGAACCTGGACTTCCCGCACCTGATGCTGCGCGCCAAGGTGGTCAAGTTCAACAAGGGGGACATCAAGCTGCGCGACCGCGTCCTCACCAGCACCGACGCCGTCGGACGCCTGGCCGGAATCCCGGTGGTGGCGCCGGTCATCAACGCGGTGAACAAGCTCGCCCCGGCGCGCAAGGCGATGGAAGCGGTCGCCGAGATCCACGCCGAGGCGTGGTTGCCGGAATTTCACGGCAAATCGCTACGTTCACGCCTGCGCCGGTTACCCGATACCACCCCGGGCGAGCCGGCCGGCCGCACGAAAGGCAAGGTCGCCCTGTTCGCCACCTGCTACATGAACCGCAACGAACCCGGCATCGGCGAGGATTTCGCGGCCGTCTACGCACACAACGGCATCCCGGTCACCCTGGCCGAGAAGGAGCGCTGCTGCGGCATGCCCAAACTGGAACTGGGCGACCTCGACGCGGTGATCGCCGCCAAGGAAGTCAACATCCCGCAACTGGTGAAGCTGGTCGACGCTGGCTGGGACCTCACCGCCCTGATCCCCTCCTGCGTGCTGATGTTCAAGCAGGAACTGCCCTTGATGTTCCCGGACGACCCCGACGTGCAAAAGGTGAAGGCCGCCTTCTTCGACCCCTTCGAGTACCTGATGCTGCGGCACAAGGAGGGCCGGTTGAAAATCGACTTCAAGCAGGGCCTGGGCCGCGTCGCCTATCACGCCGCCTGCCACCAGCGGGTACAGAACATCGGCCCGAAGACCCGGGAAATTCTCGCCCTGGTGCCGGATACCGAAATCGAGATCATCGAGCGCTGCTCCGGCCACGACGGCACCTACGCGGTGAAGAAGGAAATGCACGCGTTCGCGATGAAGATCGTCAAACCCGTCGCCAGCCGCGTGACCCAGGCCAAGGCCGACCACTACGGCAGCGATTGCGCGATGGCTGGCCACCACATCGAGAATGCCCTGAAGGATGGGCGCGCGCCGGAACACCCGATCACCCTGCTGCGCCGCGCCTACGGCATCTGAGATGAAACAGCCCCCTTACTCGCTACGCGCGTTCCCTGATGAAGCCCCTCCCCTTCGGTACCCCGAGGGAGGAGTCGGTTCCTTCGGGACGGCCGTGCGGAACTGAATTGGAGACCCCATGCCGAAACTGACCCGAGAAGACCTCTACAGCCTGGAAAAATACGCCGAAGTCCGCCCCGAATTCCGCGCCCGGGTGATCGCCCACAAGAAGCACCGCCGGGTGCCGCTGGGTGAGCACGCCGCCCTGTATTTCGAGGACGCCCTGACCATGCAGTATCAAATCCAGGAGATGCTGCGCATCGAACGCATCTTCGAGGCGAAAGGCATCCAGGAGGAACTCGACGTCTACAACCCCTTGATTCCAGACGGCCACAACTGGAAGGCCACCTTCATGGTCGAATACGACGACGAAGCCGAACGCCGTGATGCCCTGGCCAGGCTGGTCGATGTCGAGCACGCCATCTGGATGCGGGTGGCGGGCTTCGACAAGGTGCGCCCGATCAGCAACGAGGATCTCGACCGCTCCACCGACGACAAGACCGCCGCCGTCCACTTCATGCGCTTCGAACTGACACCGGAGATGGTCGCGGCGGCGAGAGGCGGCGCCGCCATCGCCGCCGGCATCGACCATCCCAACCTCAACGTCAGCCTCGATCCCCTGCCGGAACCGCTGCGTGCCGCCCTGGCCGCCGACCTGGCATAGGAGGCCCGCTCGCATCCGCAGTGGTCACCACGATCCGCCCGCAATCGGGCCTCCCACACCGGGCGGATGGCCGCGCTATCATGCGGGCCTCGTTCTGGAGTTCATCATGCGCCGCAGCCTCATCCTCGTTCTTGCACTGTCCACGCTCACCACCCACGCTGCAGAAAACGCGCAGATATGGGGTGAAAACACCAACTGGGGCCAGTTTGATTACGAATTCGACGACACCGCCAGGTGGAATGAACTGCAACACCAGTTGCCGCCCTACCCGAAGCCGGAAAACTTCATTCCCATCACCCTCGGTGCCCGCTCCAGCAATGAATTCTTTGTCGACTACGCCTCGCTCAGCACCGGCGCCGACGGCGTGGTGCGCTACAGCATGGTGATCAGGAGCCCGGCCGGTGCCGAGACCGTCAGCTTCGAAGGCATGCGCTGCGAGACCGGGGAGCGCAAGCTCTACGCCTTCGGACGCAACAATGCGAATGGCGGCGAATGGTCGCGCAACCGCTACGCCAAATGGGAGCCGATCCAGGGACGTGGCCTCAACGACTTCCGCCGTGAGCTGTTCTATCACTACTTCTGCACCGTGGATGGCGCCGCCAACCTCCCGAAGATCCAGACCCTCCTGAAATCCGGTGGTTTCTATGGCCAGAACTGAGCCCTACCTCCTCCGAGGGATGGCCACTACCGCCGCCCTCCTCTAAACTGCGCCCCGCTTCTGGTGCTCGCGGCGACGCGAGTGAAACGGGAAACAGGTGAGACACCTGTGCTGCCCCCGCAACGGTAAGCGCCGAACGGTTTTCCAATCGCCACTGTCCTTACGACGGGAAGGCGGAAGACCCGGGTTTCACGACCCTGAGGCGCCAGCCCGGAGACCGGCCCGAAGCAGGCACGCGGGCCGCGGCGGGCGGTGATTCCCCAGCATCCAAGCCTTTTTCGGCCCGCGTTTTTTGCACTTTCCGGCGGGGACGCCGGGAACGAAAAAGGACATCACCCCATGCACCGCACCCCTTTGGCCGCGCTCATCGCGAGCCTCTTCGCCCTGCCTGCCCAGGCGGAGTCGATCCCCACGCTCGACGAAATCATCGTCACCGCCACACGCGTTCCAACCGCGGACGTTCTCGCGCCCTATGCCTCCGAGGTTCACAGCCGGCGCGCGATCGAAGCCTCCGGCGCCGCCAGCCTCTATGAGTACCTGGCCCAGCACACATCGGTGAACGTCATGCCCAGTTCCGGCAACCGTTTCACCCCCAAGCTCGACATGCGCGGCTACGGCATCGGCGACGGCTACCAGAACATCGTGGTCAGCCTCGACGGCCGCCGCCTCAACAACATCGACATGTCGCCGCAACTGCTCGGCGCGATTCCGCTGGCCGACATCGAGCGCATCGAAATCACCAAGGGCAGTGGCTCGGTATTGTTCGGCGACGGCGCCACCGCCGGCTCCATCCAGATCCACACCCGCGCCCGTGACGGCGTCTCGGTACAGGCCTCGGCGGGCAATGGCGGCGCGCGCTCGTCCACTGTCGCGGCCGGTCTCCGGAAAGAGCGGATGAGCCTTTCCGCCAGCGCCGACTACGCCCATCTCGACGGCTACAGCAACCCCGACCCGAGTGGACACCGCGACGCCTCCAGCAACCGGACCTGGCGCGGCAACCTGGAGCTGCGGCCGCTGGAACGGCTGAAACTCGGTCTCGACGGCGGCAGCAGCCGCATCGACACCCGCTATGTCTCGCCGCTGACGCTGGCGCAATTCAATGCCGACCCGGCGCAGCCAGGCAGCAACCCCTGGGCCGTGCCCGCCGACGCCTACAACCATCAGCAACTGGAATCGGACACCTGGCGGCTGGCGGCGACGCTGGAACTCGCCCCGGCGTGGCAACTCCACGCCAGCCATGCCCGCGAAGACAAGCTGTCCGATTACGGCCCCGGCTGGCGCCCGAATTACGATTACGACAGCGACGAACTGAGCGTGCAGTACCAGGGCGAGGCCTTCGCCCTGAGTGGCGGCGCGCAACGCTTCGATGGCCGCCGCATCGGATCCACCGACCAGACCGGCAAGAAAAACACCGGCTTCTACCTTCAGGGCCAGTACCACCTCGCCACCACCACCCTCTCCGCCGGCGCGCGGCGCGAGAACATCGAATACACCTACACGCCGACACCGGGCGCCGCGGTCCGGGCGGATCACGATCTAGACGCCTGGGACGTCGGCGTGAACCAGCAACTGGACGAGCGGCTGTCCCTGTTCGCCAACTACAACCGCGCCTACCAGGCGCCGGACGTCGACCGCTTCTTCACCTGGGGCGGCGGCTTCAACGCCTTCATCACCCCGGCCCGTAGCCGCACCTTCAACCTCGGCCTCAACCACGTCACCCCGGCCAACCGCCTGAAACTCACGGTCTTCCACGCCAGGCTGGACCAGGAGATCTATTACTACAGCACCGGCCCCTGGAGCGGCTACAACACCAACCTCGACCAGACCCACAAATACGGTCTGGAACTTCAGGACACCTGGCAGGCCACGGACCGCCTCGGCCTCAGCCTCAACTACGCCTACACCCGCGCGGTCATCGACCACGAAAACGACGGCGGTGGCGCCTTCGACGGCAAGGACCTGCCCGGCGTCTCCCGGCACAGCGCCACCCTGGGCCTGGCCTGGCGGCCGAATGCCGCGTCCAGCGTCAACCTCAGCCATACCTGGCGCGGCAGCGCCTGGGCGGCGGATGATTTCGCCAACGCCCTGAGCCAGAAGCAGGCGGCCTACCAGTCCACCGATATCGCCTGGCGATACCGCCATGGCCAGCTCGAATGGTTCGCCGCCGTGGAAAACCTGTTCGCGCACAAGAACGGCATGTGGATCACCGACGACGCCATCTATCCGGTCAACTTCAGCCGCCACTGGCGGTTGGGGATGAAGGCCACGTTCTGATCCTGTAGGGTGCGCCCCGCGCACCCTGATCAAGGAGCCCCGAATGGAAAACCAATCCGAACGCCACGCCAGCCGCATGGCGAAAAAGAAGGCGGTGATCGACGCCGCCATTGCCCGCGCCGACCAGGAAAAGGGCCTGCTGCTGGTTCTCACCGGCAACGGCAAGGGCAAGTCCTCCTCCGCCTTCGGCATGGTCGCCCGCGCGCTGGGCCACGGCATGAAGGTGGGTGTGGCCCAGTTCATCAAGGCGCGCACCGATACCGGCGAAGAAGCCTTTTTCAGCAAGCAGCCGGGCGTCGAATGGCATGTCCTGGGCGAGGGCTTCACCTGGGATACGCAGAACCTCGAACGCGATATCGCCACCGCGCAACGTGGCTGGGCCGTCGCCAGGAAAATGCTGGCCGATCCCGACCTTGCGCTCGTGGTGCTGGACGAGCTCACCTATCTCCTCAGCTACGGCTGGCTGAACAGCGACGAAGTGCTGGCCGACCTCGCCGCCCGCCCGCCGATGCAGCACGTCGTCGTCACCGGCCGCGCGGCATCGCAAGCCCTGTGCGACGCCGCCGACACGGTGAGCGAGATCGCCGACGTCAAACACGCGTATCGCGATGGCGTGAAGGCGCAAGCGGGGGTGGATTGGTGACGCGCCATGGAGCGCGGGCGTTATGTCCGGAAGGGACGGCATCCTTCTGGGCCCGCCTGCTTCGCAGGCCTGATCAGAACAACGAAGCAGGCGGGACGCCTGCGCTACAACTTCCGTGAACCGCGCCCGCGCCCTCCTCGTCCTCGCCCTGCTCGCCGTCGCGGCCCTGGCCAGCCTGCTGCTGGCGCTGGCGGCGGGCAGCGTCGGGCTGAGCCCGGGCGAAGCCTGGGCGGCGCTGTTCGGGACCGGTGACGGCATGGCGGTGGCGGTGGTGCGCGACCTGCGCCTGCCGCGCGCCCTGGCGGTGTTCGCCTGCGGCGGTCTGCTCGCCCTGGCCGGGGCGCTGATGCAGGTGCTGCTGCGCAACCCGCTGGCCGACCCCTACGTGCTGGGCATCTCCGGCGGCGCCGCCGTGGGCGCGCTGGGCGCCATGTTGCTGGGCGTCGGCGCGGGATTCGGCCTGGAGATCGCCGCCTTCGCCGGCGCCCTGGCCGCCATCGGCCTGGTCTTCGGCCTCGCCCACGGCGACGGCTCCTGGACCCAGACCCGGCTGCTGTTGACCGGCGTCATCGTCGCCGCCGGCTGCGGCGCCGCTGTCGCCCTGATGCTGACCCTGGCCCCCGAGCAACAACTGCGTGGCATGCTGTTCTGGCTGATGGGCGACGCTTCCCAGGCCGGCGAGCCGCTCCCCGCCCTGTTGCTCCTGGCGGCGGGGCTGGGCGTGGCCCTGTTCTTCGCCCGCGACCTCAACCTGCTCACCCGCTGCCCCCTGCTCGCCGCCAGCCTGGGCGCCGACGTGGCGCGCCTGCGCCTGCTGCTCTACTTCCTCGCTTCCGCGCTCACCGCCACCGCCGTCACCCATGTCGGCAGCGTCGGCTTCGTCGGCCTGGTGGTGCCGCACCTGATCCGCCTCGCTCTCGGCAACGACCAGCGCCTGCTGCTGCCGGCCGCCACCCTCGCCGGCGCCGCCCTGCTCACCCTGGCCGATACCCTCGCGCGCAGCGTCATCGCCCCGCAGCAACTGCCGGTGGGCGTGTTGACCGCGCTGCTCGGCGTGCCGGTATTCCTCTTCCTGCTGGCCAGAACGCCGAGGCAGGCATGAGCTCCCCTGTAGCGCCGGCGTCCCGCCGGCCTCCCGACACGCCAGCGCAACGCCAGCATTACATCGACCTGCTCGCGGCCCGCGACCTCACCGTCTCCATCGGCAGCAAGATGGTCGTCACCGGCCTGAATCTCGGCCTCCAGCCAGGCGAGCGCCTGGTCCTCCTCGGCCGCAACGGCGTCGGCAAGACCACCCTGCTGCACACCCTCGCCGGCCTGCGCGCCCCCGACGCGGGTGACATCCGGCTCGCCGGCCAGACCTACCCGGCCCTCGGCCCGCGCGGCGCCGCCCGCCTGCGCGGCCTGCTGCCGCAGCACCAGGGCGACGCCTTCGCCGCCAGCGTGCTGGAAACCGTCCTGATCGGCCGTCATCCACATTGTTCGCGCTGGGACTGGGAAAGCGCGGCCGACGAAGCCATCGCCCGCGACGCCCTGGCCGCGGTGCAACTCGCCGACCTCGCCGAGCGCTCGATCCACACCCTCTCCGGCGGCGAACGCCAGCGCGTCGCCCTGGCCACCCTGCTGGCGCAGCAACCACGCGTATACCTGCTCGACGAACCCCTGGCGCATCTCGACCTCAACCACCAGATCGCCGTCCTGGAACTGCTGAGCCGCCGCGTCCGCGACGAACGCGCCGCCCTGGTCATGGTCCTGCACGACATCAACCTCGCCGCCCGTTACGGCGATCGCGCGCTGTTGCTGCACGGCGACGGCGAACACGCCCTCGGCGCGGCTGAAACCGTGCTCGACGCCCCCCGCCTCAGCCGCCTCTACGGCCACCCCCTGCGGGTGATCGAGGACGGCGGGCGGCGCTGGTTCGCGCCGGACACATGAGCCAACCCAGCCAATGGCAAAGACCGCCATCGGCACTGGAGCCCACCCTGTCGCTCAATGTTTCGCTGCCCCTGAACTTGAACAACGGGTACGCCAGCGAGGTCATCGGTGAAGCACTGCGCCTGTTCGAGGCCTACCGGAACAGGCGCGAAGCCTCGCTGCTGGCCCTGCGGTCAGAGATCGAACAAGGAATTGCCGATATCGAGGCGGGGAAAATCCGGGAAGTCGACATCGAGTCGGTCAAACAGCGCGGCCGGTCGCGCTTGGCCAAGCACGCCAAGAGCGCCTGATGGCGAGGCTGGTGAAGGCGGCGTCGGCCGTCAGGGCGGCGGTGGTGCCGGCATCGCGCCGATCAAGTTCGCGCCCGCACCCAGGCCGGCTGTGGCCCAGGCGACCACGACCGCCAGCAGCGCGGCGCCGGCGCCGGTGAGGCCTTCCTGTTCATAGATCCATTGGTCACGGGCGAGTTTGATCGGTTGCCAGTTGACGTCGGTGCGTTGGGCCAGATCGTCGAGGTAGGCCAGGCCAGGTTGGCTGGCGAGGCTGGCGATTTGCGTCTTGAATTCGCTGGCACCCGGCAGTTGCACGTCCAGGCCGCCAGGGGCTTCGAAGCGGGGCTGGCCGGGGCCGCTGAAGCTGGGCAGCACCAGGGTTTCTAGCACGCTGCCCTGGTCGAGCTGCTTTTGCCAGAGGGTGCTTTCGGCTTCCAGGGTGCGCCGTTCGCTGACGCTGTGCTTCAGGCCTTCCAGCAGGATGCGGGCGTCGGCGCGGGGTTTTTCTCCGACGCCGGCCTGGAAGAGGGCGGTGCCGGCACGATTCACTATAGGTGAGCACTGAGCCGCGCCAAGAACATGCTACGAACCATGCCACTTACCGTCTTGGTCAAACCAGATGATCCCTGGAATCTCATAAAAGTAGGCATACAAATCCAGATCGTCTTCTTCGGTTGCGTTAGCAGGCCATTGTTCTCTCAGTCTGGCCACGATTTGTGCTGGCGGTGCTTTCCAGTGGGCTTCTTCATCATTAATCGTGTATCTGGGGTGCGGATTGGATGGCGAAATATAGCAATCCGCGCCTGGAGCGATAAATCCTGCCTTCCCCTCCCGTAGTAATCGCTCAATGAGATAGAAGAAAGCCTCTTTCTTTTCGTTAAACGACAAGCCAGGTGCCACCATACAAAGCTCTTCCCAATAATGAGATATCCAACCACGCGGGTAAGCTTCAGTCAGGCTGGCAATCTGCGATTCAGTCAGGTTTACCGTCATCACATTTTCCCGAATTTAATTTCTGGTGAGCCTTTGTAATTCGGCGGGAGCATGCTTCTTGGGAAGTCAATCGTCCACACGGGCCCCGATTGGCTCGCTGTGTCTGCAAAATCGCGCAATGAGAAATTTCCATGTTCAGTCTTGGCCTGATAAATCGTTCCTTTCCCAGGTATTACACGCGCTACCGGCAAGTCCGCCTGCCCGGTCAACTGCTTGAAATATTCCTGTACCTGTTTTTCGCTCAACCCATCGTAGATCGGCACAGCCTGCCCAGCGCGCGGCAGTAGCGACCGGTTATCGACTGTAATCCCCTTTCTCGCATTGTTCGGGTCAAACATCTGGAGCAACTCGATTTGTCGGCTCTGCTGCGATATAAGAACTTTAGCTTCAGGCACTGCTTTACTCTGCGCCCACGACCCACCAACCTTCACCGCCTTGACGCCATAGCGCCCGATGTTGCCGAGGATGATGCCGGTGACATAGTCCTCGCCCTTTTCCTGGGCCACCTGCGCCACCGTCTTGGTGCCGTCGCGAATCGCGGCAAGGTCCTGGCTCACCTCGTAGGCCGTCCAGGCCTTGTCGGCGAGCCAGGCCAGGCCGACGATGACCGGGATCAGCGCATTGTTCCGCACCGCCGTTTCCGCCGTGGTGATGGCGGTCTGCGCGTCGCCCCCGGCATAGGCCGACGTCGCCCCGGCCACGAGCTTGCTCAGCGCCAGGACGTTGTCCTTTTCCGATTCACTATAGGCGATGCCGTTGGCCGGGGGCATCAGTTCCGCCACCACTTCCCCCACTGCCGCGCCGATCGCCCCGTCCCGGCAGTCGCCGTTGGCGGCCGCTCCCGCCACGCAGCCGGCCAGGGCGTGGGCGAGTTTGTGCGCGAGGTAGTCGGCTTCCAGGGTCTTGATCTTGCTGGCGGCTTCGCCGTGCAGGGTGTCGACTGCCGCGCCGAGGATGGCCTGCTTCAGCGCGTCTTCCAGGTCGCCGCCTTCGATGGCGGTGTGGGTCAGCGCGCGGCCGCCGGCGTTGATCAGGTTGTAGGTGAGCTGGTCGCCGAAGGCGGTGCTGCTTTTGAGATCCTTGACGCTGCCGAGTCCGTCGATCTGGCTCAGGGCGCCGGCGGTGAGCATGGCGGCGAGGGTGGCTTTGACGGTTTCGCTGCGACCCAGGTCTTTCAACGTCTTGCCGAGATCGCCCTTGTTGTTGACGAAGCTGATCGCGGCCTGGCTGGCGAGGCTGGTGAAGGCGGCGTCGGCCATCAGGGCTGCGGTCGTGCCTTCAGTGGCGCCGATCAAGTTCGCGCCCGCACCCAGGCCGGCTGTGGCCCAGGCGACCACCACCGCCAGCAGCGCGGCGCCGGCGCCGGTGAGGCCTTCCTGCTCATAGTTCCATTGGTCGTGGGCGAGTTTGACCGCTTGCCAGTTGACGTCGGCGCGTTGCGTCAGGCCGTCGAGGTAGGCGAGGCCGGGCTGGCGGGCGAGGGTCTGGATTTGCGCCTTGAAGTCGCTGGCGTCCGGCAATTGCGCGGCGAGTCCGCCGGGGGCTTCGAAGCGGGGTTGGCCGGGGCCGCTGAAGCGGGGCAGCACCAGGGTTTCGAGCACGCTGCCCTGGTCGAGCTGCTTTTGCCAGAGAACGGCGTTGTATTCCAGGGTGCGGTGTTCGCTGACGCTGTTCTTCAGGCCTTCCAGCAGGATGCGGGCGTCGGCCCGGGGTTTGTCGCCGACGCCGGCCTGGAAGGTGGCGCTGCCGCCGTAGCTGACCTGGGTGCCTTGCAGCAGTTGGTCGCCGCCGGAACGGCTGAGGATGTCTTGCTGGCTTTGTAATTGGGTGGCCTGGCCGATGAGGGTGGAGCGGCTGTTGCTTTCCGTGGATTTGCTGTAGCTGTTGCCCCAGAGGCTGCTTTTGGAGGTTCTGGACTCGGCGTTGTCTTGCTGGTCGTACACCGCGTAGTAGTGGATGGCTTCGCCGGCTTCGAGGGTGAGGTTGCCGCCGGCGTTGAGGCGGGTGGCGTAGGTGTCGAGGTTGCCGCCGGCCTTGAGTTCGATGTCGCGGGCGGTCACGGTCACCGGTTGCGCGGTGAGGGTTTCACGGTGGTAGTAAGTGGTCCAGGATTCGCAGAACCAGCTCCATGCGTCGCAATCCCGGCCGTCCACCTGGGTTTGCCACAGGCGGTGTTCCTGCGCGGCTTCCAGGACGATGTCGCCCAGGGCTTGCAGACGGGCGGTGCCGCTGGCGGCGATGACGTCCGTGGCGTTGAGGGTGAGGTGGCCACCCAGCGCGCCCAGGGTGACGCCTCTATTGCCGTAGAGCATGCCGCGCGCGAGGGTGTGTTCGTCCTTGTGCCAGCCGTCGTAAATGCCGTTCCTGCGGTTGTATTCGCCGGTCGTCGTGAGATTGCCGCCTGAAAGGATGGAGAGCGTGTCGTGGCTACGGGCGAAGACGCTGTTGAGTTCGATGTCGCGGGCGGCCTGGAGGTCGATGCCAAAAGTGCCGTAGAGCCAAGGCGAAATCCAGTAGGTGTTGTCGAAGCCCGCTTGATTGCTGGCCACCGGGATGGCATCGATGCGGATGTCGCCGCTGGTGGCGGTGAGGTTGATCGTCCGCGCGAACAGGCGGCCGCCCTTCATGCTGATGTTGTCGCCCACCAGGGCGAGATTGCGCGGGACGGAGAGGTCCACGCCTATCCCGCCGCCGTTGGCGCCCACGCCGCCATCGAGGACGAGATCGCCGTGGCGGGCGGCGAGCGTGAGGTCGCGGCCGACACTGAGTTGGTTGGTGGAGAGCGTGCCGCCGCTCCAGTTGGTGGGCTTGATCGTGAGGTTGCCCTCGCCCGCCACGAGGGAAAGGTCGGTGGCGGCGGTCAGCCGGGCGAGACTATTGAAGTAGAAATTGCCGCCAGCTTCCAGGCTGAGCCGGCCCGAGATGTCGCCAAGACCGGCTTCTTGATTCACGCGGGTTTGCAATGTGCTCGAGTAGAGGCCGAGTGCGCCGGATTCGGTGTAGAGCGACATGGCGCCCGCGTCGTACGTGTTGAAAACGTGTTGTTGCGACTCGCTCGAAGCCAGATCAAGCAGGCCCTTGGCCGTCAGGCGGGTACCCGTTACCGTCATGCCGCCGTGGCTGGCGGTGCCGGACAGGCCGCCACCGGTATCAGCCTGGACATTCGCGATGAGCAGTCCGCCATTGGAATGCAGGCCGATATTTCCCCCAGCCGAAAGCTGGGTGCCGGTGAGCGACAACGGTTGGTCCGGGCTGATGCTGCCCAGCGTGAGATCTTCCAGCGCAAACAGGCTGCCGCCCTTGAACCCGGTTCTGCCGTCGCCGGCCGTGCTGAATTCCGTCAGTCCGTTGCTGACGACATGGATGTTTTTCCCTTGGGCGTCGAGCGTCGTCGCGGTGATGCCGCCTTGGTACGCTGAAATGTTCAGGTCGCCCATGGCCGCGAGTTGCAGGTGGTCGCGGGTGGCGCCATAGACATGCGCGGGCGCGCCCAACCGGATGTCGGCGCTGGTGGCTTCAATGGCGAGTTCGCCGCCCGCCTTCACGCTGCCTCGGGGAAGATCGATGCCACGACCGGATAGCAGAACATTCCCTATCGCGGAAATGCCTGCTCGCTGTCCGTTGTCAGGGGTGTCGGGCGCCACACCCTGCATTTGCAGCGATTCGCCGGCAATGGCGGTGAAATCGCCACCAGCCGTGCTGATGCTGCCGGCAGTCATGCGCAGGTTTCCGCCCGCGCGCAATGCAACATCACCGTCAGCGCTAACGGCAACGGCGTCGGGCGCGTCGAGCAGCAGGTCTCGCGTGGCGATCAGCGTGGCCTGTTGGCCACCCTCGATCCTTCCGCCGCGAACCAGGATGTCCGTCGCGGTTTCTTGAAAGGGAGCACCGGTTTCCAGATGAACTCGGCCGCCCCGGACTGTGCTGTCTTCAAGCGCGATGCCGCCGATAGCCAGGACGGTGACGTCGGCCATGTCGCTTGTGACCAGCGAATGGCGGAGGGTGATGGTGCCACCGCTGTTCAAACTTACATTGCCAGGCGCGACGATCTCGCCATCTTCCGCCAGGTCGATGTTGCGGCTGGCGTCGAGCTGGATTTGTCCACCGATGCCACTACCCGCGACCCGTACATGTGAGTCGAACAGGATGTCTCGCCCGGCGCTGACCAGGACAACCCGGCCCTGGTTGTTGGACTGGCCACCCGAGAAACGGGCATCGCCCGCCGCCGCGACCAACAGCATCGCTTCTCCACTCAGGGTTCCGCTGTTGTCGATATTGCCGCTGACGGTAGCCAGGCTGGTCACATCGGCCCGAATGCTGCCCGTGTTCTGGAGTTGGCCATCGGCTGTGATGATGATCTGGCCATTCAAGGCGCTGAGGGTGCCCGCGTTTCGCACGCCCACGCCTGACTCGGTAGCAAGGAGCGTGATCTTGCCGGCGTACATGCCGCCCAGCATGGCGGTATCGATGGCAATCGGGCGCGGCTCGCCATCGCCGGCGACGGGGGTCAACTTGCCGGTGATGTAGTCGATGTCCTGCGTGCCGGTGGTGACGTTGAGTTCCCGCGCGTTGACGCTGCCGGCGATCAGGGCGGCGCGGCTGAGTATCTCGGTGTAGGGGGTGTCGGCAGCGGCGAGACCTCTACCGGAAATATCAACCGCGCCCTGGCGCACGGAAAAACCGGATAAATCACCGTTGTTCATGATGGGAGTGCCGGTGGTGAGCGTGGCGCGGGTGGCATTGACGAAGCTGGCGCCATCGACCTGGATGCCCGAGGGGTTGGCGATCACCACCTGAGCACTGACTCCGTTGACGGTGATGGGACCGCGAAGATAGCTCGGATTGCTGGAATTGACTTCGTTGAGAATGACGCGCGCCTCGCCATTCATGAGCCAGGGATTGCTGTAGTGCGAGTTGTTGAGCACGACGCCGCCAGGCTCCACGTCAAACTGGCTGTAGGTATTGCGGCTGACGCCGGCGGCGCTGGGGGTCTGGATATTGACCAACGGGCTCCGCGCATCCCCCAACACCGTTGGTTGCTGGCTGGCGGGCGCGTTGCTATCGGCAATGATTTGCGCGAGCACTGGATTCAGGCCCAGTGTCAAACACAGCAGCACGGCGATGGGCTTTGCGATGCGGCGCATCCCGAATCTGGCATCGGCGCTTGCGGGAGAGTCATTTCCCGTGCGCTCACCTTGGCCTGCTTTGCCATGGGCGTGGGCGGTTTCCGCGACGGCCATGAGTTGGCCGCGCGATCGGCTGAAGATGAGACGGTAGCGAGTGCGATTCATAGTTGACCTCCAAGTTGGGTTGCTTGTTTCTTTCAAATATTGAACGCGAGGCTGAAGCCGGCCGTGGTGCGCGCGGTCTCGAACCCCTCTGGCCGGCGCAAGGGCTTGCCGACGAAGAGTTCGTATTGCAGGGCGCCATGGGGCCCGGTTTGCCATGCGCCACGCAGGCCGATAACGGCGCCGGTGAGTTGTTTGCCGACCAAGTACGCGCTGTTCGCGCCACTGACGCGGCCCATGTCGATGCCACCAAAAACCTGAAGGGAATAGTCACCCACGGGCAGGCTGATCTCGTTGCGCAAGAGCTGGCCTTGGTCGGCACAAAGATTTTGCACACCGTCAAACCCGCGTACGGTGTAACGCCCGCCGATACAGAAGCGGTCTTGAGGCGTCAGCGGGGTGCCTTCCCACTGCGCGCGGAGTTGCCCGCTGTAATGCCACTGCATCGAGCCCACGGCCAGCGGCGTGAGCAAGCTCAGGCTGGCATGGGTGAGCCGCATGCGGGAGGAGCCTTCGCCAAACGTTTCTTCCGGCGCCCTCAGGGCGCCAAACGCACCCGTGCCGCGACGGTAGTGGATTTGACTTTCCAGGGTGGCCTGCCCCAGGTAATGCGTATGCTGAAGGCCGGCTTCCCAGCCACCGGTTCTTCGGCGCTGGACTTCCACTTCGGTAGCGTCGATGTAGTTGTTCGAGGCGCGGGCGAAGGCTTTGAGGGAAGCGCTGGTCTTGCTGCCTGCGCCGCGGCGCAGGACGCGGGTGAACTGCAATTCGCTGGTGCTGGAGCGCCCGCTGTAACGGTATGACTGGAATGCGCCCGGCACGGTCTGGTAATAGCGATTTCGGCTGGCGGTGACGCTCAGCAGCCAATATCCCAGCGGCATGCTGTAGTGCAGAACGGTGTTTTGACTGCCGCGCGGCCCGGGGTCTCGATCCCCAATATCCCGCCCAAGGGAAACATAGGCGATATCCGCCATGCTCAGAAGGTTGTCCCAACTCAACGTGGCGTTGCCTTGCAGCTTGCCGGTGGTTTTGCTGCCGCTGTCATCCAGACTCAGGTTCAGCCGCCAGGGTTTGTCCAACCGGTAGCGGATGTGGATGTCGCTGGTGCCCGAGATTTCCCCTGGACGGATTTCAATGTCGGTCGCGGCATTCGGATTGCGGCGCAGATTTTCCAGGGTCTGTTCGATAGCACGCAGATCGAGGATGGCCCCCGGCTGGGTGGCCAGGTAGGCAAAGTCCGCCGGCGTGGCTGTTTCAGGGTCCTGCTGACGAACCTGACCGACCCGGCCGGGGTCGATGCTGAAAATCAATTCGCCACCCTTGAGATCTTGCGGCAACGCCAGAACCCGGCTGGTGATGTAACCCTGCCCGATCAATGCGTTTTGCGCGCGGTCCAGCAGCAACTGAATGCCCCGCGCGCCCAGACAACGCCCCTCCGGGGAATCGTCCCGCAGCGGGCCGGCCAAGGACTGTTGCAATTCAGATAACGCAAGGGACGCCCCAGCGAATGTCACCGAATTAATCGGAAAGCATGGGGCTTCTTCAGGCAAACGCCCCTGTACGTTGGCGGGAGTGTCCAGCAAACGGATGTCCGGCAGCGCTTC
Organism: uncultured Thiobacillus sp.; assembly: GCA_964393825.1. Taxonomy (GTDB): domain Bacteria; phylum Pseudomonadota; class Gammaproteobacteria; order Burkholderiales; family Thiobacillaceae; genus PFJX01. The sequence continues at coordinate 21,303 of CAYMUY010000045.1, forward strand.
GTTGCGCTGGCGCAGTTGCTTCAGTTGCAGTTCCTGCCGATGCAGGTCCGCAGCCGGGTCGGGTAGCGCTTGCGCCAGGCAGATTCCGCCGTGAATGCCGAGTATCAAACTGACAACGACTCTCCGCGCGGACATTTGTCCTGAACGACGGCGCGCCTCGCGCGGCCCATGCGGCGAGACAAATCGAGCGGAATCCACCCGGTTGGGGTGGTGGTTGAAGTAAGACGTCACAGGAATCCCTCCCGAGATTCGTTTTTCTTTTTTGCATTTTTTCAGCGGCGCGATGATGGCAAAGCCTGTGTGCTTGGGCAATACCGGTTCAATGCCTTCTGGTTTTCCGCGACGGATGCGTTACTTCTGTGCCATGGGCGGCTGATTCAATCCCGAGATCGCCCGATCCGTAATACCTGCGTCACAGGCTAATATCGCGGCTGACCGCTCATCCGACCATGACCGTCGCGACTCGGCATATTTCCGTTACCAAAACACGACAACCAGCTGCAATATCGTGTATTCAGGCCAATGTGAGGCCTGACCGAGCCGCTGATATCGATCGACCCAACGTCCGCTTCGCGCCACCTCCTTGATCCGCATCCAGCGTCACCAATCCTCCAGGCCGACTGGGGTGTCGTTGCCCATGCTGCAGGTGACAATTGCTTCGACGCTGAAGCTGGGAACCGGGCCGGGAAGATGGGCGAAAAAGCCATTCCCGCAGCCGAAAGTCATCAGCAGTTTATGCCAGCTCAGATAGAACACCGGCAGCTGGGCGGAAGCGCGCTTCCGCAAGGATTTGGAACTAGCGGGGAGCCGGTTTGAGTCAAGCCGCCGCGTCGGTCCCAGCCGCACTCGTTCTTCTGATCAGGCAAGCGAGCCGGCTGGAAGCCGGCGCTACACGCCCTCGCCGACGGCCCGCGTGGTACACCGCCCGCCTGCGCGCCTGCAGTCGATTCACCAGGGTGACGCTTTCGATTCCAGCGTGCAGGAAACCGTGCCGGTCGGCCGATGCGGTGCTCGACGCGCCCCGCCTCACCCAACTCCACGCCTTGCGTGCCATCGAAGCGGACAGGCGGCACGGGTTCATGCCGGAATGAATTCCCTTGATACGGCCACACCTATAATCCGCACATTGATGCATCCGAGTATCTCGCCATGCGAACGACCATCCAGCTCGATGACAACCTGCATGAAATGGCGCGCCGTTACGCGCTGGCCAACGGCAAGACCCTGACCGCTCTGCTGGAAGAACTGCTCAGGGAAAAGCTCATGGCCCAACCCAAACGCCCGCCCGCCGCTCGCGTCACTTTGAAGACCGTCAACGGACGCGGCCTACGTCGCGGCGTCGACCTGGACGACAACGCCGCGCTGCTCGACTTGATGGACGCCGACTGATGCTGCTCTGCGATGTCAACATCCTGGTGTACGCGCACCGCGAGGACACGCCGAACCATGCGATGTAACGGGAATGGCTGGAGGCGCTGATCAATTCCGATGCGGCCTATGCGGTGTCCGAATTGGTGTTGAGCGGGTTTCTGCGCATCGTCACCCATCCGAAAATCTTCGATCCGCCCAGTCGTCTCGAGGACGCGCTGGCCTTTGTCGAAACCCTACGATCGCAGGCCAATTGCGTGGTGGTGTCGCCAAGGGAACGCCATTGGGACATTTTTCAAAAGTTATGCCTGTCTGCGAACGCCAAGGGCAACCTCATTCCCGATGCCTATCACGCCGCCCTGGCGATCGAGACCGGATGCGAGTGGATCACCACGGATCAGGGATTCAGCCGCTACCCGGGTTTGCGCTGGCGCGCGCCATGAAGCATCCCGCGCGTGGACGGCTGCCCTCAGCGCCGTCCGCGCGCCGTCTCCAGATGCCGGCAGAGTTGCTCGGCGCCGTCGAGCAGGCGCGGGGTGGGGCGTTGCATGAGGTCGGCGGGGACGAAGAACAGGTTGCCGCGCGCTGCCGCCTTCAAGCGCGTCCAGCGCCGCCAGTCCTCCAGTCCGACCGGGGTGTCGCGGCCCATGCCGCTGGCGATGATGGCTTCTGGGTCGGCGGCGAGCACGGCTTCGACACTGACGCTGGGCGCCATCCCGGCGAGGCCGGCGAAGATGTTTTCGCCGCCGCAGAGGCGGATCGCGTCGCTGATGATCTGGCCGCCGCCCACCGTCATCAGCGGCTGGTGCCAGATTTGATAGAACACCGGCACCCTGGCCTGGTCGGCATAGCGAGCGCGCAGACTCGCCAGGCGCTGGCGGAAGCGCGCCGCCGCCTGTTCCGCCACGGCCTCGGTGCCAGCCAGGCGGCCCAGTTGCTCGATGCTGTTGGGGATGTCCTCCAGGCGGCCGGGCTGGGTCTCGTGGACCTTGAGGCCGAGACGGCGCAGCTTCCGCAACACCGCATCCGGATTGCCGCCGCGCCAGGCGACCACCAGGTCGGGGCGCAGGGCGACGATGGCTTCCAGGTTCGGCAGGGAGTAGTCGCCGACGCCGGTGATGCGCCGCGCGGCTTCGGGATGGTCGCTGTAGTCCACCACGCCGACGACGCGCTGGCCGGCGCCGGCTGCGAACAGATTTTCCGTGAGGTGCGGCGCCAGGCTGACGATGCGCCGGGCCGGCGCTGGCAGGCGCAGGGTGGCGCCGCTGTCGTCGCGAACGACGATGTCGGCGGCGGCGGCGGCGAAGCTGGCCGCCGCCAGCAGCATGGCGAGAACATGGGTGAGGCGGAAGGCCATGTGCGCGGTAACCGGAAAGAAAGCCGGCAGTTTATCGGAGCCGGCGGGGCCGCCCGAACATGACCGCGACGCTGCTGGCCCTCGCCCTGCTGCTCGACTGGCTATTGCCTCCCCGCTGGCGGCCGTTGCCAGGCTTCGCGTGGCTGGCCGCGCGGATACGCACGCGCATCGCTTCGACCGATCGCCTGGTCGGCGCCCTCGCGGCGACCGCGCTGTTGTTGCCACCGGTCTGGCTGGCCGCCGAGTGGCTGCCCCCGGCGAGCCTGGCGGCGGAGCCCTGGCGCGCGGTGGTCGCCGCCCTGGTGTTGTCCACCCTGCCCGGACTGCGGCGGCTGCACGAACAGGTCCGCGCGACCGGGGACGCCAATGCCGCCTGCCGCACGGCGCTGGAGGCCGGCGGCGTGTTCGGCGTGCTGTTCTGGTTCCTGGTCGCGGGGGTGGCCGGCGCCCTGCTCTACCGCCTCGCCGATACCCTGGCGCGACAAGGCGACGGCGATACCCCGGCCTGGGCGGCGGCGTGGCTGGAAGATGCCCTCAACATCGTCCCGTCGCGCCTGGCCGCCCTCGCCTACGCCCTGCTCGGCCTGCCGCGCGGCGGTAGCCGGCGGGCGCTGGAGAACTGGCGCGAACAGGCGCCCGCCTGGCATGACGCCAACGCCGGCCCGCCGCTGGCCACCGCCGCCGCCGTGCTCGGCATCCGCCTGGAAGACCGCGCCGACGCCCAGGGAAAAGTCCCCTTCCTGGGCGAGGCCGACGCCCCGGCGCCAACAGACGCCGCGCGGGCCCTGGCCCTGGCGCACCACGCCGTGTGGCTCTGGCTGGCCGTGATCGGCCTCGGCGAACTGGCCTGGTGGGGGCTGGCGACGCACGCGCCGGGCTGGGAGACCATTCGTGACCTTCTCCTGGAAGCTCTGCTGGCCTGAGCGCGATGCGGGTACGATAGCCAGCGCCTGAGACAGATTTACCGGACATTTCCGCCATGCCCCCCGCAAACCCCGACGATGACTTTCAATTCGCCCTCGGCAATGCCGTGCGCATCGCCCTCATCCATGATGACGCCGCCGCCTTCCTCGCCTGGATGCGCGATTTCGGCGTGCGCCTGTTCCTGGAAGCAATGGACCAGCGCGACATGCCGCGCGAGATGCAACAAGCCCTGGCGACCTCGCTCGGCATGGAACTGTGGAACCACCTGCCGCGACCGGACAACGACTACAAGCCGCGCAAACTGCGCGATCCGGGGCGCAACGACCCCTGCCCGTGCGGTTCCGGGCGCAAATTCAAGAACTGTTGCGGCGGCATGGGGCGGCCGCCGACCCCGTTCGGCGAGGAAGTACTGCTGCCCATCGTCCTCGGCTTCCTGAGCAAGAAGGATCTGGCCGCGCTGCCACCGCGCCGCTTCTCACCGGAACTGCTGGCGGTCACCGCCAATGAATGGTCGCTCAACGACGAGCCGGCGCGCGCCTGCCTGCTGCTGGAACCGCTGTTCAAGGAACCGGGCGCGCTCGACGAGCGCCATGCCGACGCCTTCGACGTGCTGATGGATGCGTATCTGAAATTGTACAAGCCGCGCAAGCGCAAGGACCTGCTGCGCGCCTGCCTCGCCAGCGCCAGCCCGGTTCTGCGCGGCACGGCCCGGCAGCGCGAGGCGGTGATGCTGCTCGACGCCGGCCACGCCACTGCCGCCTGGCAGGCCTTTCACGAGGCCATGCACGAAAACCCGGACGACCCCTCGCTGGCGGCCCTGGAAATGACCATGCTCCAGGGCGAGGGCCGCGTCGACCAGCTTCAGCAGCGCGCCCGCTTCTGGCTCGCGAAACTGCGCCGGCGCCCGGACGCCGGGGAACTGGATTCGGTCATCGATCTCCTGCAAGGCATCATCGACGATCCACAAGTCTTCGGCGAACAGTTCATGGCGCAATCCCTGCCGGAACTGCACGCCTTCGCCACCGTGCTGGCGACGCTGCCACCGATCAAGAAACCACCGAAGATCGAGCTTCCGGGCGACGGCCATGACATCCTGCGCGATGTCCTGTCCACCCGCCTGCTCGACGACTTCATGGCACACCTGGAACAGGGCGGCCTGGATCCCGCACTGGACTGGCTGGCAACACATCCCGCCGCCTGGGATGCGCTGACGGTACTCGACCAGCTGACAGGGTTCATCGAGCAACACTACGAGCCCATGAACTGGATCGATGAACGGATCGTCGCGCCACTGTGTCGACGCTACCGGGACGTGCTCGACGTCGCCCTGGCCGCTGCGCCCCGGCAGCCCGAACGACTGGCCTGGGGCTGGGTCGAAAACCGCGCCGCCATCCGCATGCAGATGCGTCGTATCGCCACGCTGTCGCGGACGGGCGACTCCACCACGGCCATCACGGAAGCGAATCGATTGCTGGCCTGGAACCCCGATGACAACACCGGCGCGCGACTCATCCTCGGTCGCCTGTACGCCAATGCCGGGCGCTGGCGCGAGTTGCTCGACCTGTGCCGCCGCCATCCGGACGCGGACGCGGAACTGCGCCACCAGGAGGTGCTCGCCCTCTACGCGCTCGACCGCAACGGCGAGGCCCTGCAAGCCCTGCACGACGCCAGCCGCGCCTGGCCCGTGATGCTGAAGACCCTGCTTTCAGCGCAGGTCAAACCCGCCGCGCCCGACCGCTTTGGCGTCGTGGAAGGCGGTGCTTATCAGGCCTGGCTGTATCGCGAGGACCAGCTTGGAGCCTGGCAATCCAGCGGCGCCCTGGAATGGGCGCGAGGCGTGGCGCCGGCCCTGCGGAGGAAGCGTTGAGGCGGGGCCAGGCGCGGCCCGGGGGTAGCGCCTTTCCTGATCGTGAGCGGTAACCGGGGCCGCCTTGACCGGCGCGAACCGCGTCATGTATATCCCGTATATACATGACAGATGGAGAACGCCATGCTGACGCGCGTCTTCAAGAGCGGTAATTCCCTCGCCGTGCGGATACCCAAGGAACTGGCCATCGTCGAGGCCGGGCAGGAGATCGAGATCGAGCAGGTGGGCAACACGCTGGTGGTGCGGCCCGTGGAGAAGACCACTTTGGCGGATCTGCCGGAAATATTTGCCATGTTCACGCCCGACTTCATGGCCGAAGGCCGTGAATTCCACGAACAGAAAGAACGTGACTGGGATTCCTTCGACAAGAATCCTGGCAAGGAATGAACCGCATGCCTTATGTGTTGGACACCAATATCTGCATCTACATCATGAAGGCGCATCCGCCCGAAGTCCTTGAGCGCTTGCGCCAACAGGATCAGGGCGAAGTCGCCATGTCGATCGTGACCTACGCGGAACTGCGCGCCGGCATCGAAATGCTTGACGAGACGCGCTTTCAAAACGAGAACGCGCTCAAGCTCCTGGTCAATCGCATCCCGGTCCTGCGCTTTGACCAAGCGGCGGCGGAAAGCTATGGGCGTTTGCGCGCCGCCGTCCGTGACCGCCGCCGCGATGCGCTGGACCGCCTCATCGCCGCACACTGCGTCAGCCTGGACGCGACGCTGATCACCAACAACGAAGCCGATTTCCGGGACTACCCCGGCCTGAAGGTCGAAAACTGGGCGCACCCCGCCACATGAGCGCCCAGGTCCTGATGGTCCAGGGGTGTACCTCGGGCGCCGGGAAAAGCGCGCTGGTGATGGCGCTGGATGACGCCGCCGTGACGGGCTACGAAATCCATGCCGGCGGCCTGGCGCTGGCGCGGCCACTGGCCTGGCTGGACGGCTGCCCGGACGACGCGCTGGCCGCCGACGGCCAGGTCGCCGGCAGCTACCTGCACGGCCTGTTCGACACCCCGGCCGCCGCCGAGGCGCTGCTGGCCTGGGCGGGGCTGCGCACCGCCCAGGCGCCGGACATCCACGCCCTGCGCGAGACGGCGATCGACCGTCTGGCCGACGCGGTGGAGACGCATCTCGACCTGCCGCGTCCGCGCTCCCTCCCGGAGGCGGCATGATCCACCTGATACTCGGCGGCGCCCGTTCGGGAAAGAGCCGCCACGCCCAGAACCTGGCCGCGGCCGGCGGACAGCCGGTGACCGTGATCGCCACCGGCGAGGCGCGCGACGCCGAGATGGCGGCGCGCATCGCCCGCCACCAGGCGGAACGCCCAGCCCACTGGCGCACCGTCGAACAACCCATCCAGTTGGCCGAGGCGCTGCAAGTTGTGGCCGGTGCCAGGCAGTGCGTGCTAATCGATTGCCTGACCCTGTGGCTGCTCAACCTGCTGGAAGCCGGCGAGACAGTGTTCGCGCGCGAGCGCGCCGCCCTGCTCGCCACCTTGCCGACGCTTTCCGGCGACATCCTCCTGGTTGCCAACGAAGTCGGCCTCGGTGTGATTCCGCTGGGAGAACTCAACCGCCGTTTCGTCGACGAGGCTGGCTGGCTGAACCAGGACATCGCTCGCATGGCCGATCGCGTGACCCTGGTCACGGCCGGCCTGCCACTGGTGATGAAAAGCAGGGGCAAGGGGGGCAAGGTTCAAGAGGCAAGGAAAATCCCGGCCCCTTCCCCCTTGAACCTTGAACCTTGAACCTTGCCCCACCCCCAACAGGAACCCCGACCATGACCCCCTGGTGGCAACAGCCCGTCAAACCCCTCGATGAATCGGCGCGCGCGGTCGCGCGCCTGCGCCAGGACAATCTGACCAAGCCGCCCGGCAGCCTGGGCCGCCTGGAACGGCTGGCGGTGCACCTGGCGGCGATGCAATACCAGCCGAAGCCGCGTATCGCGCAGCCCTGCATCACGATCTTCGCGGGCGACCATGGCGTGGTGGCGGAGGGCGTATCGGCCTTCCCCCAGGCGGTCACCCAGCAGATGCTGGCCAACTTCGTCAACGGCGGCGCCGCGATCTCGGTGTTGGCGCGGGCCAACGCCGCCCGTCTGGAAGTGATCGACGCCGGCACCCTGGCGCCGGAGCCGCGGCCCGGCGTGCGCTGGGCCAAGGCCGGCGACGGCACCGCCAATTTCACCCGCGCGGCGGCGATGCGCGAGACGCAACTGACACATTGTCTGGACCTCGGCCGCGATGCGGTGGCGCGCGCGCTGGCCCAGGGTTGCGATCTGTTCATCGGCGGCGAAATGGGCATCGGCAACACCACCTCGGCGGCGGCCCTGGCCTGCGCCCTGCTCGGCCTGCCCGGACGCGACCTGGCCGGACCGGGCACCGGGCTGGACGCCAACGGGGTGAGCCGCAAGGCGGTGGTGATCGACCGGGCGCTGGCACTGCACGGCGCGGTCGCGGGCAGCGAAGCCCTGCGCTGTCTCGGCGGTTTCGAGATCGCCGCCCTGGCCGGGGCCTATATCGCCTGCGCGCAGCGCGGCCTGCCGGCGCTGGTGGATGGCTTCATCACCACGGCGGCGGCGCTGGCGGCATGCCGGATGAACCCGGGCACGCGCGGCTGGCTGCTGTTCGCGCACGCCTCGGCGGAACCCGGCCATGCCCGTCTGCTCGATGCCCTGGATGCCGAGCCGCTGCTGCAACTGGAAATGCGCCTCGGTGAAGGCAGCGGCGCGGCGATGGCGCTGCCGCTGCTGCGCCTGTCCTGCGAACTGCACGGCGGCATGGCGACCTTCGCCGAAGCCGGGGTGAGTGGTGGCAACGGCGGTGGCAACCGCGGTGGCAACGGCGGCGGCCATGGCGATTGACGGCGCGACCGTCATTACCGTGCTGCGCCACGGCGCCGTCGAGGGGCGCCCGTTTGTCTACCGAGGCGCGCAGGACGACCCTTTGTCCGAATCCGGCTGGCGGCAGATGCGGGCGGCCATCGAGGGCATGCCGCCGTTCGACGCCATCGCCAGTTCGCCGTTGCGCCGCTGCCGGCTGTTCGCGCAGGCACAGGCGGAACGCGACGGCGTGCCTCTGCTCGTCAGCCCGGCCTTCCAGGAGATCGCCTTCGGCGCCTGGGAGGGGCTGACGCCGGAAGAGGCGGCACGGCGCGATCCGCGGCAACACGCGGCGTTCCGTGCCGGCGCGCTGGCGGCGCCGGGCGGCGAGACGCTGGACGCGCTGCGCACCCGGGTCGGGACCGGCTGGGCGGCGTGGCTGGCCGGCGCGCGGGGTGGCCGCCGCCTGCTGGTGACCCATGCCGGCGTCATGCGCGCGTTGCTGATCGAGTGGCTCGGCCTGCCGCCCGGCCACGTTTACCGTGTCGCCCTGCCGGAAGCGGCACAGTACCAGGTGTCCGTTCTCGCCGGGGAGGCCCCCATCCTGCTGTCGCTGAATGCGGGGGCGCCATGCGTGGCCTGATCCTCGCGGTCCAGTTCCTGACCCGGTTGCCGACGCCGGCGGTGCGGGATTTCCAGCCGGACGCGCTGGCGCGTTCGGCGATCTGGTTCCCTCTGGTGGGCCTGCTGCTCGGCGGGCTGATCGCCACGGCCACCTGGCTGGGTGCGCAAGTCGACCCCTGGCTGGGCGCCCTGCTCGGTCTGCTGGCCTGGGTTGGCCTGACCGGAGCGCTGCACCTGGACGGGCTGGCCGATCTCGCCGATGCCCTCGGCGCCGCGCACCGCGACCGCGACCGCTTGCTGGCGGTGCTGGCCGACCCGCATATGGGCGTGTTTGGCGTCACCGCCCTGGTCGCGCAACTGCTGAGCAAACTGGTGTTGCTGATGCTGCTGGCCAAGACGGGGACGTTCTGGCCACTCCTCCTGATTCCCGCCTGGGCGCGCCTGGGTACCCTGCTCTGGGCGCGCCTGCCTTCGATCAAGCCGGGCATGGGCGAACGTTTCGCCTGGCAAGTCGGCCACACCGGCATCTTCCTCTGGGCGCTGGCGCTGGCCACCGCCAGTCTGCCGGCGCCGGCGCTGCTCGCGGCCCCCCTGTTGCTCCTGGGCTGGCGCGCCTATCTCGTGACGCGCCTGGGCGGCATGACCGGCGACGCCCTCGGCGCGGGGGTGGAATGGGTGGAAAGCGGTTTGCTGCTGGCGCTGGCGCTGCTGCTGTAGCGCGGACACCCTGCCCGCGCCTGCGCGCCGCTACAGGCCTTTCCGCTTCCGTTTCGCCTGATACATGCGGCCGTCCGCCGTATTGAGCAGCGTGTCCAGGGAGATGCCGTCGCGAGGATACAAGGCGTAGCCGATGCTGCACGCGGGTGTGAGCAGAACGCCTTCGAAGTCCAGCGGCTGGCTGACTTCCTTTTCCACCTTGGCGCACAGCGGCGGACAGTCGCTGGTTTCCTGGACGCCGACGAACAACAGGGCGAACTCGTCGCCACCCAGCCGCGCCGCCGTGTCGGCGATGCGCATGACATGATGCAGCCGCTTCGCCACCGTCTTGAGCAGCGCATCCCCCGCCGCGTGGCCGTGCACGTCGTTGACCTGTTTGAAATCATCCAGATCGACATACATGACGGCGAGGGAAAACTGCTCCTGTTCCGCATGCACCATGGCTTCCTCCAGGCGCCGGTAGAACAGGACGCGGTTGGCCAGGCCGGTCAGCGGGTCGTGGGTGGCCTGGTGCTCCAGCCGGCTTCCCGCCTGTTCCAGCTGGTGCATCTGCTCGAAGATGGTCTCGGCATGCCGGCGCAGCAATCTGCGTGTGGCTTCGGAAATCAGCAACGCCAGCAGGATCATGACGGCGCCCAGCCCGAGGTGAAGGCTGATGGCCTTCTCCGTGGCCTGCTGGGTCTGCTCCAGGGCGACGCGGATGAGGTCGCGCTCATGCCGGCGCAACGTATCCACGGTCTCGGTGTATTCCAGATTGAGCGGCCGCAGGTCGGCGGCCAGCCGCGACCGCGCCGCCTCCATCTGGCCGCGCGCCGCCAGGTCGCTGATCAATTCCTGTTGCTCGATGATCTGCATGACCAGCACGTCCTGCTGGGACAGATTGTCGCGCTCGAAGGCGTCCAGCGGCATCGCCTTCAGCTTGCTGCGCGCCAGGCCCACCTGATAACCCCAACGGATGTATTGCTGGAAGTTCTCGTCGCGCTCAAAGGCGTCGCGCGCCAGGGCCTGGTAAACCAGCGCGCTGTGGCGGTTGTAGGAGGCCTCCTGCAGGTCGGTCGCCAGCTGGATCTTGAGGTTGCGCAATTCGACGATGTCGCGCATCCGCTCCTTGAGGTCGCCGATATGCCATACCGCATGCCCGATCAGACCCGCCATCAGCACGATGAGCACGGCAAACCCGGCCAGCAGCTGGCGAATCATGCGGCGGGGCAAGTGATGCGTCATCGGTGGGGGCACTCTTAGCGTGGCGTGCAAGCATTATCGGGCGCAGCCGCAAAAACTTGAGCCCCCCGAAGGGTCTGATGCCACGCGCGCGCACCCTTACAATCGCGCATCCCGTTTCCCGCCCGGAAAGCCCATGTCCGCCTTCTATGCCGTCATCCCCGCCCGCCATGCTTCCACCCGACTGCCCGGCAAGCCGCTCGCCGACATCCACGGCAAACCGATGGTGGTGCGCGTGGCCGAGCGCGCCGCCGCCAGTGGCGCCGCCGGGGTGTGGGTGGCGACCGACCACGGCGGCGTTGCCGAAGCGGTCACCGGCCACGGTTTCCAGGCCGTGATGACCTCGCCGGATTGCGCCTCCGGCAGCGACCGCCTGGCGCAAGTGGCCGAGCAGCTCGGCTGGGCGGACGACACCGTGGTGGTCAACGTCCAGGGAGACGAACCGCTGATCGACCCCGGCCTGATCCGCGCCGTCGCCATGGCCCTGTTCGCGCATCCGGATGCCGCCATGGCCACCGTCAGCCATCGCATCCACGACGCGGCCGAGGCGTTCAACCCCAACGTGGTGAAGGTGGTCACCGACAAGCACGGCTACGCCCTCTACTTCTCGCGGGCGCCGATTCCCTGGGCCCGGGATGCCTGGGCGGAGAGCCGCCCCGCCCATGATGCGCCGCTTCCGGAACACCTCCCCGTCGCCCGCCACATCGGCCTCTATGCCTACCGCGTCGGCTTCCTCAAGACCTACCCGACGTTGTCGCGCCCGGCTATCGAGGCATTCGAATCCCTGGAACAGCTGCGCGCCCTCTGGCACGGCCACCGCATCATGGTCATCGAGAGCGCCGCCGCCATGCCGCCGGGCGTGGACACCCAGGGAGACCTGGAACAGGTGCGCGCGCTGTTCGCCGCCGGAACCAAAACCTGACGCAACACGTCTAGCCGCTTCGGCCATTCCGGCCACCACCCCGAGGAGACGAACATGAAACACACCCTGTCGATCGCCCTGCTGGCCATGGCCGGCTTCACCAGCCTGCCGGCCGCCGCCGAAGTCACGGGCAGCATCGAATCGGTCATGATCGCGGCACCGGACAACCTGTCGGCGCCGGGCAAACCCTGCAACAAAACCGGCATGGGCCCCGCAGCCGGCATGGGCGCGGGCATGCAAGGCATGATGATGGGCGAGGGCCGCGCCTGTCCGAAATCGGCCTGCGGCTGCAAGATGCATGCGGACATGAGTCATCGTGTCGAGCAACTGGAAAAGCGCATCGACGCCCTGCAGATGACCCTCGAGGTCCTCACCCGCCAGGGCAAATGACCGTCTTCGCCTGAACGGTCGACCGGGCGTGCGGGATCGCCCCGCCCGGCCGGGTCTGCCGGGCTCCAGGCCACGTGGCCAGCGGCACCGGCAGACCTCTATTGCATCGCAGCAAATGGTTCTCAATAACCTGACCTTATAACCAAATATAAAAATTTGAGTGTTCCTGACCCGGCCGGGCGCATACCCTACCGGCCGCTCTGGTTTTTCCCCAGCTACCACAACCTTCCCGTAAGGGACTGATTAAAAGAGGTTTTCCCATGCGTTTGATTCTTCTCGGCGGCCCCGGCGCGGGCAAAGGCACCCAGGCCAACTACATCAA
>CAYMUY010000046.1:0-32369 GCA_964393825.1 uncultured Thiobacillus sp.
CAACTGGAAAGATTTGGACGCTGTTCCCTGGTAACTATTCGACGCTGATTGACAACGCAAACATGGTCAAAGAGCGGTACGGTTTTTGTAATGTCGTAAAAACGCATGCTGTTACACCGCAGATAAGGTCAACAATGGCCTCTATCGTGGCCTGCTGATCGCCTGCTACATGGGGCGACGCGATGACTAGGGCGCATCTCTAAGCCAGGAGGGAAACCGTCTGACATTTCTCGCCAGTGCCCAAGGAAACGGCCTTGCAGCCCTGGATTCGCTGATCACGCAATGGGCGAGCAAATCCAAGGCCGCCAACCTCGCCTTGGTATTTTTTTGTGGATGTCAGTTCAGATTCCGGCCACCAGCGCGCGAGTGAGTGGTCTAGCCATATATGGGCAAGTTAAGCCGCATCGCCCTTGCATTGACGGGATGCGGCAAACGCGGAGTAGGTGCTGTCCGGGATGCTGGCGCTTGCAGTCTCCCGCCCTAGAGAGGGGGAGGGGGTTATCATTGTTGCAGGAGTTCGGCGCCTAGATTTTTCTGTCTGCAAGTCTTTGCTTGCATCAAATTGGTAGCACAGGGGTAGCACAGAGAACCATGAGCATCCACATACAAGCGCTAAGTCATTGATTATTTGGCGCCCCCGACACGAATCGAACGTGTGACCCTCCCCTTAGGAGGGGGATGCTCTATCCACTGAGCTACGGAGGCGTTATGGCGGGCGATTCTAACGCAGCCTGGGGCGACGGATGCCAGGCTTGTTCGCGGCTTCGATGCGGTTCTTTCCTTGAAGCCGTCGCGTCGGGCGCCAATAATCCAGATATCGCACTCCTTAACCGGGTACACCATGAGCCACCTGACCAAAAAAGACCGCCTGGCCATTCGCGCCGCGCTGGATGCCCAGCGCGACCATTTCCTGCAGGGTCTGAAAACCGTGATGGAGGAGCGTGGCCTGACGCAGTTCAACGCGGTGCTGGGGCGGGCTTCCGGCGATAGCGCCGACGAGGCGCTGGCGGTGACGCTGGGCAATCTCGCCGCCGCGCGGATGGACCATGAGGAGCGCACGCTGCGGGCGTTGGAGGTCGCAGCCAAGCATGTGGATGATCCGGATTTCGGTCTGTGCGAGGATTGCGGCGGCAATATTCCGGCGGCGCGACTGGTCGCTAACCCGGTCGCCACCCGTTGCGTGGCCTGCCAGGAGCGTTACGAACATACCCACGCCGGCCAGATGCACGGTTCCATATGAGCCCGCGGCACGGGTTGATGGGATAATCGCGGCCCGCTGTCTTTTCCTGGCGCCGGCCACCGGGCCGGCGCATCTGCCGCATGCCCCTCGCCATTCTCGACAAACTGGAACTCGCTTTCGGCCACTGGCCGCTCATGGATGGCGCCTCGCTGGTCATCGACAGGGGCGAGCGCATCGGCCTGATCGGTCGCAACGGCGCCGGCAAGTCCAGCCTGCTGAAAGTGCTGTCCGGCGAAATCCGGCCCGATGCCGGCGAGTGCTGGTTGAAACCCAGCCTGCATCTGGCCTTCGTGGCGCAGGAGCCCGCTTTCACCCCCGGCCACACCGTGTTCGAGGCGGTGGCGGCCGGCGCCGGGCCGGCGCATGGGTTGCTCGCCGCCTATCATGCCGCCGCCCATCAGGCGGCCAGTGGCGCCGCCGAGGATCTGGCGGAACTGGCGCGGCTGTCGCATGAGCTGGACGTGCATGACGTCTGGCGCCTGAACAGCCGCGTCGAGGAAACCATCGCCCGTTTCGACCTGGCCGCCGACGCGCCGGTGGAAACCCTGTCCGGCGGCAACAAGAAGCGCGTCGCCCTGGCGCGCGCGCTGGTGTCCGAGCCGGAGTTGCTGCTGTTGGATGAGCCGACCAACCATCTCGATTTCACCGCCATCGAGTGGCTGGAAAACATGCTCGCCGAGTTCTCCGGCGCCTTGCTGTTCGTCACCCATGACCGCGCCTTCCTCGACCGTGTCGCCAACCGCATCATCGAGCTGGATCGCGGCCAGTTGCGCCCATATCAGGGCAATTTTTCCGACTACCAGCGCAAGAAGGCGGAACAACTGGAAGTGGAGGCGGCGCAGAACCGCAAGTTCGACAAGTTCTGGAAGCAGGAGGAGGTGTGGATCCGCAAGGGCATCGAGGCCCGCCGCACCCGCAACGAGGGCCGTGTGCGGCGTCTGGAGTCCCTGCGCCTGGAACGTTCGGCGCGGCGCGAACGCCTGGGCCAGGTGGGTTTCGCCCTCGATGCCGGCGGCCGTTCCGGGCAGTTGATCGCCGAGTTCGAGCAGGTCAGCCACGGTTATGGCGACAAGGTGCTCATCCGTGATTTCTCCACCCGCATCCTGCGCGGCGACAAGCTGGGTCTGATCGGACCCAACGGCGCCGGAAAAACCACCCTGATCAAGCTCATCCTCGGGGACCTGGAACCGGACGCGGGCCGCATCAAGCACGGCACCCGCCAGGAAGTGGCGTATTTCGACCAGTTCCGCAATCAGCTCGACGACGACGCCACCCTGATCGATACCATCTCGCCCGGCTCCGACACCGTGGAAATCGGTGGCCAGAAGAAACACGTCATCGGCTATCTGGAGGAGTTCCTGTTTCCCGCCGAGCGGGCCCGCGCCAAGGTCTCCGCGCTCTCCGGCGGCGAGCGCAACCGCCTGCTGCTGGCGCGCCTGTTCGCGCGGCCGGCCAACATTCTGGTGCTCGACGAACCGACCAACGACCTCGATATCGATACCCTGGAATTGCTGGAACAGCTGTTGCAGGACTACAGCGGCACCGTGATCCTGGTTTCGCACGACCGCGCCTTCCTGGATAACGTGGTGACGCAATCCATCGTCTTCGCCGGTGAGGGGCGGTTGCTGGAACTGCCGGGGGGCTATTCCGACTGGCTGGGCTGGCGCGCGCGGCTGGAAGTGGCGCGGCCGGCGGAGAAGCCGGTTCCGGCCAAGCCCGCGCCGGCGCCGGCCGTGGAAAAGCCGAAGAAATCCGGCCTCTCCTACAAGGAGCAGAAGGAGCTCGACGCCCTGCCGGAACGCATCGCCACCCTGGAAACCGAGCAGGCGGACCTCGCCCGGCAATTGTCCGATCCCGCCGTCTACGCCGACCACAACCGCGCCGCAAGCTTGAGCGCGCGCAGCGCGGAGATCGACGAGGTCTTGCTGGAACTGCTGGCCAGGTGGGAAGAACTGGAGGGGAAACGGTAGCGTCATGTCGCAAATCCACCTCCTCCCCGATCTTCTCGTCTCCCAGATCGCCGCCGGCGAGGTGGTGGAACGCCCGGCCTCCGCGTTGAAGGAGTTGCTGGAGAACAGCCTGGACGCGGGTAGCCACGACATCCGGCTGGACCTGGAGGAGGGCGGCATCAAGCTGATTCGCCTGGCCGATGATGGCATCGGCATCGCGCCGGGCGATCTGAAGCTGGCATTGACCCGCCATGCCACCAGCAAGATCGCCAGCCTGGATGATCTGGAACGGGTCGCCAGCCTGGGGTTTCGTGGCGAGGCGCTGGCCAGCATCGCTTCGGTGGCGCGCCTGACCCTGACCAGCCGCGCGGCCGAGGCGGCGCACGCCTGGAAGGTCGGCGCTCTCGACGGCAAACTGCACAGCCCGGAGCCGGCGGCGTTGGCGCGCGGCACCGTGGTGGAAGTGCGCGACCTGTTCTTCAATACTCCGGCGCGGCGCAAGTTCCTGAAAAGCCCGCCTACCGAGTACGCCCATTGCGACGAGGCCCTGCGCCGCGTCGCCCTGGCGCATCCGGAATGCGCGTTCACGCTTGCCCACAACGGCCGCATCAGCCGCCGCCTGGGCGTGAGCGACTGGCAGACGCGGGCGCTGGACATCCTCGGCGAGGACTTTGCCGCCGCCGCCCGCACCCTGGATGAAGCCGTCGGGCCGCTGCGCCTGTATGGCCTCGCCGGTCTGCCCGCCTATTCCCGCGCCGGGCGCGATGCCCAGTATCTGTTCGTCAACGGCCGTTTCGTCCGCGACAAGCTGTTGTCGCACGCGGTGCGCGAAGCGTACCGCGACGTGCTGCATCATGAACGGCATCCGGCCTACGTGCT
The DNA here is from genome assembly GCA_964393825.1 of uncultured Thiobacillus sp. Classification (GTDB taxonomy): domain Bacteria; phylum Pseudomonadota; class Gammaproteobacteria; order Burkholderiales; family Thiobacillaceae; genus PFJX01. The sequence continues at coordinate 4,069 of CAYMUY010000046.1, forward strand.
GTTCCTGGAACTGCCGCCGGAAGGGGTGGATGTGAACGTGCACCCGGCGAAAACCGAAGTGCGCTTCCGCGACGGACGCGGCGTCCACCAGTTCGTATTGCATGTGCTGGAGCGGGCGCTGGGGGCGGGCAGGGAGCAGGGCGATGTCGACGCGGCTGCTTCCGCACCCTCCTTTTTCAGTGGGGGGCAGGAGGGGGGGTATGGGGCTTCGCAGGCAGCGGATGGCACGACTCCCCCTTCAACCGCCCTTTGGCAAAGGGGGGAGCCAGGCCGCGCGGCGGCTTATGCGCCTTACGCGGGTCAACCGCCTTCCGGCCATTCCGCCCGGGAACCCGCCCCCTACTACCAGATGGTGGCCGAGGCGCTCTCCGCCCACTCCGAAAGGCGTAACCCGCAATCCGGGATCGCGGAGACGCCGCCGCTCGGTTATGCGCTGGCCCAGCTCTCCGGCATCTACATCCTGGCCGAGAACGCACATGGCCTCATCGTGGTCGACATGCATGCGGCGCATGAGCGCATTCTCTATGAACGCATCAAGACGGCTTTCGACGCCCGCGTCGTGGCCAGCCAGCCGCTACTGATCCCGGTGGTGTTCGCCGCCACCGGCCTGGAAATGGCGACCGCCGAGGAGGCCGGGCCGGCGTTGTCGGAAATGGGGTTCGAGATCGCTCCGGTCTCGCCCACTCATCTGGCGCTGCGCGCCGTGCCGGCCATGCTCAAGGACGCCGACGGTGAACCCCTGGCCCGGGAACTGCTGAAGGACATCCACGAATTCGGCTTGAGCGGTGCCCTGCGGGCGCGTCGCAATGAACTACTCGCCACCCTGGCCTGTCATGGCGCGGTGCGCGCGAACCGCAAACTCAGCCAGCCGGAGATGAACGCCCTGTTGCGCGATATGGAAGGCACCTTGCGCGCCGACCAATGCAATCACGGCCGCCCCACCTGGTTTCAACTTACTTTGTCCGACCTGGACAAGCTTTTCATGCGAGGACAATAGCCATGAGCAAACCTTTCCCCATTCCGGTGCGTCCGGCGGAAGAAACACCCGAAGAGCTGGAAACCTCCGCCTGCGCCGGCGCCGAGCCCTATGCGCTGATGGTGCTGGGCGATTCCATGTTGCCGGAATTCAACGAAGGCGAAATCATCGTGGTCGAGCCGGAGGGCTTGGCGAAAGATGGGGCCTACGTGGTCGCCTTCGTCAACGAGGAATACATCTTCCGCCAGATCGTGCAGCACCCGGAAGGCTGGATGTTGAAGCCACTCAACCCGATCTATCCCAACATCCCGGTGGAAGGGCTGTCGGTGGTCAAGGGTGTGGTCATCATGAAGAAGAAGCCGGGCAAGCGCAGCGAACAGAAGTCCTACGACTGACGACGAATGATGCCGTGCCAGACGCGCAAATCCGAAATCCGAAATCCGAAATCCGAGCTAGCCCTCCCGCTCTCTGCCTGATGGGCCCCACCGCCAGCGGCAAGACCGATCTGGCGGTGGCGCTGGCAGAACGCTTTCCGGTCGAGATCATCAGTGTTGATTCGGCCCTGGTCTATCGCGGCATGGACATCGGCACCGCCAAGCCGGACACCGCGACCCTGGCGCGGGCGCCGCACCACCTGATCGACGTCATCGATCCGACGGAAAGCTATTCCGCCGCCCGCTTCCGTGCCGATGCCCTGGCGCTGCTGCGTGACATCGTCGCGCGCGGCCGCATCCCCCTGCTGGTGGGCGGCACCATGTTGTATTTCAAGGCGCTGAAGGAAGGCCTGGCGGAACTGCCGGTGGCGGCGCCGGCCCTGCGCGCGGCACTGGAAGCGCGCGCGAAGGCGGCGGGCTGGCCGGCGCTGCATGCCGAGCTCGCCCGTCTCGACCCGGAGACGGCCGCCCGTCTGGCGCCCAACGATGCCCAGCGCATCCAGCGCGCCCTGGAAGTCTGCCTCGCTGGCGACGAACCGCTTTCCGCGCTGCTGGCGCGCCAGGAAAGAACCGATGACCTGCCCTGCCGGCTGGTCGAGATCGCCTTGATGCAGGAGGAGCGCGCCTGGCTTCATGCGCGCATCAACCAGCGGTTCCAGGCCATGCTGGATGCCGGGCTGGTCGACGAGTTGCGCGGCTTGCGCGAGCGCTGGCCGTTGAATCCGGAATTGCCGTCGATGCGCTGTGTCGGTTACCGCCAGGCCTGGCGCCATCTTGAAGGGGAGATCGACATGGCGGAACTGTTCGCCAGTGGCGCCGCCGCCACCCGTCAACTCGCCAAGCGGCAGATCACCTGGCTGCGTGGCTGGGCGGGGGCGACCACGCTGGATAGCCGGTCGCCGGAGGTGCTGGAGCGGGTGAGTCGTCTCCTGGAGGAGGCGATTCGGGGCGGGTGAGTGGTAGCGCCATGGGCTCGCATCGCCCGCCGGGGTTCGCTCACGCTCACCCCGGCCGACATCGGCGGCTGACCTACAGATTGCAGAAGATCAGATCGAATGCGACGTCGCGGTCGCAGGGGCGAGGCTTTTGCGTGCGGTCCGGAACCAGGAAGCGGATGTTCACGGCGTATTTGTTGGCGCTGACTTCCGGTGTGCAGTCCTCGTCCAGGGCCAGACGCAGCAGATGTGCGCTGCGTCCGCCCAACATCAGCTGAAACAGGCCCTGGCTGGCGGTATGGCGGCTCTGATGGCCGCTGTCACGGAGCAGGCGCAAGACCATTTCGACGGCATTTTTCAGGGGCAGCAACGGGCCCAGCCATTCCATCAGGTCATTGGCGCGGCTCTCGACGGGCCGGCTCAGCCAGTGATGGTAGGAGGGGAGATCGAAGCTGCAGGTGCCACCGGGAATGCCGGCGCGGCCCTTGATGCCGGCCAGCCATTCGTTGTCGCGGATGTGCTGGCCGATCTTGCCGCTCATCGCGTGCAGGTCCGCGAGCGCGGTGCCGATGCGACCGAGCACACCGTCGAGACGGGCGCCATCCACCGCCGGGTTGTTGCGCAGATCCTCGAGGCTGGTTTTCTGCCGATCCAGTTCCTGGATCAGCTCGCTTTTCAGTTCGGGGCGGCTGGTGACATCGATCAGTTCGAACAGGGCCAGTAGGGCGGCATGGTGCGCGCGGGTGTCGCCGCCACGCACGAAATAGAGGGTCTTGCCGAACAGGTCCTCCAGACGCAACCAGGTGCGGATGCGTTCATTGAGGGGGAATTCGTAGACGGTCACCGGCTGGGCCCGAGGAAGAACATGAGGGAGATGCGCCAAAGGCTTGAATTGGCGGCGATTTTGCAGCCTGCGTCATGCAATGGCAATGAAGCGGCAGGTTTTTTATTCCTTCCGGATAGGGTGCGCGAGATAGCGTTGGTGCAGTTGCCCGACCCTGGTCATCAAGTCGGCCAGGCTGCCGCGGTTGTCGATGATGTCATCGGCGATGGCCACCCTGGCGGCACGCGGACTTTGCGCCGCCAGGATGGCGCGTGCCTGGTCGATCGTGACGCCGGGGCGCCGGGCGGTACGTTCAAGCTGTTGCGCTTCGTCGCAATCGACCACGGCGATGCGCGCCATGTCGTCGCGATAGGCGGCCAGGTTTTCCACCAGCAACGGCACGACCAGCACGACATAGGGCGCGCGCGCGGCGGCCACCTGACGTCGCGCTTCGTCCCGGATCAGGGGGTGGAGGATGCCTTCCAATCGCCGGCGGGCTTTGGCGTCGGTGAACACGCGACCACGCATCGCGGCGCGATCGAGGCCGCCATCGGTGGTGACCACCCCTGGCCCGAAGGCGGCTTCGATCGCCGCCATGGCGGCGCCATTCGCGCCGGTGAGGGCGTGGGCGATGGTGTCGGTATCGACTAGGGCGGCACCGAGTGCCGCGAACTGCCCGGCGACGGTACTCTTGCCGGAACCGACGCCGCCGGTGAGGCCGACGCAGTAGGTCATCCCAGCCAGAAGCGGAGCAGCACATCCCCCCAGACCAGGGCGATGAGCCCGCCCAGGACCAGCCAGGGACCGAAGGGGATGGGCTTGGCGCGGTCGTGGCCGGCGAAGGCGATCAGGGCGATGCCGACGATGGCCCCCGAGAAACTGGCGGCGAGCAGGATGGGCAGCAGCATCTTCCAGCCCAGCCAGGCGCCGAGGGCGGCCAACAGCTTGAAGTCGCCGAAGCCCATGCCTTCCTTGCCGGTGAGCAGTTTGAACAGGTGGTACACCGACCACAGCGAGAGATAGCCGGCGACGGCGCCGATCACCGCTTCCGGCAGGGGAACCAGGCCGCCATCCAGGTTCACCAGCAGGCCCACCCAGGCCAGCGGCAGGGTGATGCTGTCGGGGAGCAGGCGGGTGTCGAAATCGATGAAGGCCAGCGCGACCAGGCTGGCGAGCAGCAGGCAGACCGCCGGGGTGAGGCCGCTGGCGCCCCAGCGCCAGGCGGCGTAGCCGAACAGGAAGCCGGTGATGGCCTCGACCAGCGGGTAGCGCGCGGTGATGCCCATGCCGCAGGCGCTGCAACGACCGCGCAACACCAGCCAGCTGAGGATCGGGATATTTTCGTACCAGCGGATCTGGTGGCTGCAACGGGGGCAGGCCGAGCGCGGTCGCATCAGGTCGTAGGGGGCGGCGGCCGCCGCAACCGGGGCGGCGGTGTCGCCGGCGTCCAGCCAGGCGCACTGTTCGCGCCATTCCCGTTCGATCATGATTGGCAGGCGGTGAATGACCACGTTGAGGAAACTGCCGATCAGCAGCCCGAGGATGACGGCGAGGCTGATCAGCACGGCGGGCTGGCTGGAGAGGAGTTCGAGCATGTCGGGACGGCGGCGGCAAATAAAAAAAGCCGGCGACGCGCCGGCGCTAGGGTCAGACCACCGATCCCATCTTGAAGATGGGCAGGTACATGGCGATGACGATGCCGCCGATGAGCGTGCCCAGGATCACCATGATGAACGGTTCCATGAGACTGGACAGTCCGGCCACCGCGTCATCGACCTCGCGTTCGTAATAGTCGGCCACTTTCGACAGCATGGAATCGAGCGCGCCGGATTCCTCGCCGATGGCGACCATCTGGATCAGCATGTTGGGAAACACGCCGGTACCCTGCAGCGAGTTCGCCAGGCTGGAACCGGTGGCGACCTGGCTGCGGATCTTCTGGGTGGCTTCCATGAAGACATGGTTGCCGGAGGCGCCGGCCACCGAGTCCAGGGCTTCCACCATCGGCACACCGGCGGCGAACATCGAGGCGAAGGTGCGCGACCAGCGCGCCACTGTGGCTTTTTCGATGAGGGGGCCGAAGACCGGGATTTTCAACATCCAGGCATCCATCTTGGCGCGAAAGGCCGGGCTGCGTTTCCAGGCATGCATCAGGGCGAAGACGCCGCCGCCGATGCCCGCGAAGATCAGATACCAGTAATTCACGAACAGATCGGAGATATGCAGCACGATCAGGGTGAGGCCGGGCAGGTCGGCGCCAGCCTTGCCGTAGAGGTCCTTGAACGCGGGGATCACGAACAGCATGATGCCGGCGGTGATGACGAAGGCCACGACCATCACGATGATCGGATAGAACAGCGCGGATTTGATCTGGCCCTTCAGCGCCAGCATCTTTTCCTTGTAGGTGGCGACCCGATCCAGCACGGAATCGAGAATGCCGGCCTGCTCGCCGGCATGAATCAGGTTGCAGTAGAGCCCATCGAAATACTGTGGATGCTTGCGGAAAGCAGCGTTCATGCTGGTGCCGGTCTCGACGTCGGACTTGATGTCGCCGAGCAGGCGCTGCAAGGCCGCGTTCGCGTGGCTGCGGGCGGATATGTCGAAGGCCTGCAGCAGGGGGACGCCCGCCTTGAGCATGGTGGCCAGCTGGCGGGTGAACAGGGTGATGTCCTTTTCCGTGATCCGCTGGGAGCGAGCGAACAGGCTTTGTTTGCTGACCTTCTGGGCGTTGATGCCCTGTCGCCGCAGCGCCTGGCGGACGAACGCCTCACCCGGCGCCAGCATCTGGCCCTTGAGTTTCTTGCCGCTCTTGTCGGTGCCTTCCCAGAGGAAGGGGACTTCGGTCGCTTTGGCCTGCGCCATGTTGGTCTGCTTCCCTTGGTTATTCGTTGGTGACGGCGAGGACTTCTTCGAGGGATGTCAGCCCCTGCTTGACCTTCAGCAGGCCGGCCTGGCGCAGGGTGAGTACGCCCTCGCGCTCGGCCTGTTGGGCGATTTCCAGGGTGGAGCCGTTCTTCAGGATGATGCGGTGGATTTCCTCGGTGACCGGCATGACCTGGTAGATGCCGACCCGCCCCTTGTAGCCGGTCTGTTTGCAGTGATCACAGCCGCTGGCGGTATACGGCTGCCAGGAGTCGTCGAGATCGGACTCCGAGAAGCCCGCATTCAGCAAGGCTTCCGGCGGCACCTCCACCGGCTTGCGGCAGTTGGCGCAGAGGCGCCGGCCGAGACGCTGCGCGGTGATGAGATGGACGGATGCGGCCACGTTGTAACTGGGGATGCCCATGTTGATCAGGCGGGTCAGGGTCGAGGGTGCGTCGTTGGTGTGCAGGGTGGACAGCACCATGTGGCCGGTCTGCGCGGCCTTGATGGCGATGTCGCCGGTTTCGTGGTCGCGAATCTCGCCGACCATGATGATGTCCGGATCCTGGCGCAGGAAGGCCTTCATCGCGGTGGCAAAATCCAGGCCCGCCTTTTCGTTGACGTTGACCTGGTTGATGCCGGCAAGCTGGATTTCGACCGGGTCCTCGACGGTGGAGATGTTCACCCCCGGCTGGTTGAGGATGTTCAGGCAGGAGTAGAGCGAAACGGTCTTGCCGGAGCCGGTGGGGCCGGTCACCAGCACCATGCCGTAGGGGCGCGCGATGGCGTCGGTGAGCAGCTTGAGCTGATCCGGCTCGTAGCCCAATTTTTCGATCCCCATGGTCGCGGAGGTCGAATCCAGGATACGCATGACGATCTTTTCGCCATACAGCGTCGGCAAGGTGGAAACCCGGAAGTCGATCGCCTTGTTGCGCGACAGGACCAGCTTCATGCGGCCGTCCTGGGGCACCCGCTTCTCGGAGATGTCCAGCTTGGAGATGACCTTGATCCGTGAGGCGATCTTTTCCTTGATTGCCAGTGGCGGCTGCGCGATCTCGTAGAGCAGGCCATCGAGGCGGTAACGGATGCGATAGGTCTTCTCGTAGGGTTCGAAGTGGATGTCTGAGGCACCACTGTTGATGGCGTCCAGCATCATCTTCTGCAGGTACTTGACCACCGGCGCGTCGTCGATGTCCGCGGCGGCGGCCGTGCTGGCCGCATCCATCGTCTCGTCGTCGGAAAACTCGAGGTTGAGGTCGTCGGTCTCGATGGTCTTGAGGATGTTGTCCTCGGTCGCCTCGCCGTATTGGTCCAGCCAGCGGCCGAGTTTGTCGTCCTCGACCACGATCGCGTCGACGATCAGGCCGGTCTGGAACTTGATGTCGTCCAGCGCCTGCAGGTTGCTGGGGTCGGAGAGCGCGACAAACAGGCGGTTGCCGCGCTGCGCGATGGGCAGCACCCGGTGCTTGGCGAGCAGCTTGGCGTCGACCGGGCTCTTGGGCAGGACCGCGGGGTCGAGCGCGTCGAGATTGAGGAAGGGCAGGCCGAAGGTGACCGCGGCAAAAGCGGCGATCTGGTCGGCGCGGAAGCGTCGCGTGCGCAGCAGCGTGGCGAGCGTGCTCTCACCGCTGCCTCGCGCCTGATTTTGCAGCGATTCTCCCTCTTCCGCGGTCAGCAGGCCCTGGCTGACCAGGGCTCTGCACAAACCGGTGAGATTGGCGCCGACGGTGACCGCGACCATGCCTCTACCGCTCCCGAGATTTAATAGACTCGCCGGATGTTGCCCATCGAGGTTTGAAATGTAAAGCAATCATGTACTTGAATTGCCGACCTCGCGGCGCGGGCCGATCCGCGCGGTTTTCACCATGCGGCCATGGACCTGCACGATTTCCAGCGGGTAGCCGGCGATCATCACGCTCACGCCCGGCTCCGGCATCGCTTCCAGCTTGTCCAGGATCAGACCGTTGAGGGTGCGCGCGCCCTCGACCGGCAGTTCCAGTTTCAGTTTGCGGTTGAGTTCGCGCACCGACATCGCGCCTTCCACCAGGAAGCTGCCATCCTCCTGCGGCAGGCCAGGTTCCTGGCCGCCCGGGCGCAGGCTGGCGAATTCGCCGACGATTTCCTCGAGGATGTCCTCCAGGGTGACCAGGCCCTGGAGTTCACCATATTCGTCCACCACCAGGCCGACTGACTGACGCGTCGCCTGGAACTGTTCGAGCTGGGTATAGAGATTGGTGTCCGAGGGGATGAAGTAGGGCTCGCGCAGGGTTTCACGCAGTTCCTCCAGGTCGAAATCCTCCTCGTGGATGCGGGTCAGCACCCGGCGCACATGCAGCATGCCGATCAGGTTGTTGGATTCGCCCTCGTAGACCGGCAGGCGGGCGTGATGGCTGGTGGCGATCTGGTGCAGGATGTCGTCGAAGTCGGCGGCGAGGTCGAGGGCTTCGATCTGGCTGCGCGGCACCATGACATCGTCGACCTTGATGTGTTCCAGGTCGAACAGGTTGAGCAGGATGCCGCGATGCTGCGCGGGCAGGAAATTGCCGGATTCGGCCAGCAGGGTGCGCAGTTCCTCGACACCCATGCTGTTGCCCGAAGCCGCGTCCGGGTTCAACCGCATCAGCTTGAGCAGGCGCTGCACGAACAGGTTGACGAACCAGATCGCCGGATAGGTCAGCCTGAGCATCGGCGCCAGGATGTAGCTGGCGGCCGGCGCGATGCGGTCGGGATAGGATGCGCCGATCACCTTCGGCGTCACCTCGGAGAACACCAGAATGAGGAATGTGACCGCCAGGGTGCCCAGGGTCATGGCCATTTCGTTTTGGCCGAACATGCGGAACGCGATGATGGTGACCAGGGAGGCGGCGGCGGCGTTGATCAGGTTGTTGCCGAGCAGGATCACGCCCAGCAGCTTGTCGGTATTGGAGAGCAGCCACTCGGCCAGTTTCGCGCCGCGATGCCCGGCCTTGGCCAGGGTGCGCAGGCGATAGCGGTTCACGGCCATCATGCTGGTTTCCGACATCGAGAAGAAACCTGACAGCACGAGCAGTACAACCAGGACGCCGAATAGCGCCCCTAGGGGAATTGAGTCCAAGGAAATTCGGGAGAGTGATGATGGCCCGAGTGTAGCAGTGTGCGCAGACGGTTTCCCGGTCGAGGCGCCGGTGCCCGCTCTTGCGCTGCGCGACGGCGCTTACTGGCGTTCGAACAGGGCGATCGACTCCACATGCGCGGTGTGCGGGAACATGTTGGCGACACCGGCCGTGACCAGGCGGTAGCCTTTCTGATGCACCAGCACCGATGCGTCGCGTGCGAGCGTCGCCGGGCTGCAGGAGACATAGACGATGCGGTGCGGCGCGCCCGTGTCCGGTAGCGATTTCACCAGGTCGATGGCGCCGTCGCGCGGCGGGTCGATCAACAGCTTGTCGAAATGGCCCAGTTCCAGATAGCTCTCGGGCGTCATCTTGAACAGGTCGGCGACGCGGAATTCCGTGTTCGCGCTCAAGCCATTGCGCGCCGCGTTTTCAATGCCGCGCGCCACCAGCCCGGCCGCGCCCTCGATGCCCAGCACCGTGGCGCCCTTGCGGGCGATGGGCAGGGTGAAGTTGCCGAGGCCGCAGAAGAAGTCGGCGATGCGCTCGCCCGGTTTCGGGTCGAGCAGACGCATGGCGCGACGCACCAGCATGGCGTTGATGTCCTGGTTCACCTGGGTGAACTCGGTGGGGCGGAACGGCATCACCAGGTCGAATTCGTCCAGGCGGTAATCCAGCGCCGGCGCGTCGAGCGGGTGGAAGGGGACGGCGGTATCCGGTCCCTTGGATTGCAACCAGAACTGGATCTGGTGGGCGTCTGCGAACGCCCGCAACAGCGTCTCGTCCTCCGGCGACGGCGGTTCCAGCACGCGCAGCACCAGCACGTCGACGTGGTCGCCCGCCGCCAGTTCGATCTGCGGCAGGCGGTCGCGGATGGAAAGCCCCTCCACCAGCTGGCGCAGGCGTGGCAGCAACAGTGAGATGCGCTTCGGCAAGACCTCGCAGCCGCCCATGTCCGCCACGAAACTGCTGCGCCGCTCGTGGAAACCCACCAGCACGCCGCCTTTCTTCGCCACGTGGCGCACCGACAGCCGCGCCCGCCGCCGGTAGCCCCAGGTCGGCCCGTGAATGGGCGAGAGCATGGTTTCCGGCTTGACCTTGCCGACATGCTCGAAACAGTCTTCCAGCACCCGCTGCTTCGCCGCCACCTGCGCCGACTCCTCCAGGTGCTGATGCGAACAGCCGCCGCAAATGCCGAACCAGCGACAGCGCGGTGTCACCCGGAAGGGGCTGGCAGCGAGGATTTCGCTGGCCTGCGCCTGCTCGAAGTTGGGCTTTTTCCGATAGCTGCTGTAGCGCACCCGTTCACCGGGGAGGGCGCCTTCGACGAAGATGGTCTTGCCATCGAAATGGCCGACGCCGCGGCCTTCGTGATCCAGGGATTCGATGTAAAGAGGTTCGGACATGAGCGTGTTTCTTGGGTGGGTGGCCGGCTCGCGGATCGGAAGGCGAGCCCGGCAAAGGCTCGGATTGTCGCAGAGAGCCCGCCTTCCGTGTTCCCGAGCGCGGCTTGCAATTCCGGATTTCGACGCCATCTGCCGCGCAATCGCCCCGCGTCGGGGCGTTTTTTCCAGGAGACGTCATGAGTTTGATCATTGAAGACCTGAGCGTGGGCGAAGGCGACGAGGCCGTTTCCGGCAAGCGGGTGACCGTGCACTACACCGGCTGGCTGACCGATGGCACCAAGTTCGATTCCAGCCTGGATCGCAACGATCCGTTCGATTTCCCGCTCGGTCGCGGCCATGTGATCCGTGGCTGGGACGAGGGCGTCGCCGGCATGAAGGTGGGCGGCAAGCGCAAGCTCACCATTCCACCGGAAATGGGCTACGGCGCCCGTGGCGCCGGCGGCGTGATCCCGCCCAACGCCACCCTGGTGTTCGAGGTGGAGTTGCTGGGCGTCGCCTGAACGCCTGCCTCCTTGCACGGGACGCCACGCCACCCGGCCGGGTGCGTGGCGTTTTTCATTCCGGCCCTGCCATGAGGATCGGTGACGCACGGAACGCGCGCGCCGGCTTGCCGATCTCCCGACTGTTCTGGCCTGGTGCGATGCAGGTGCCCAGAACGACGGTCGCGGGATGGCCCGCTGCCTGACGACGAAAACGCCCCCGCTCGTGGTGTAAGCTGTATTCGCTATCGCTAATTTGCCCCGGTGGCGGCTACTATTCCCGATATCCGCATCCCGTTTCCACTGGCTACTTCGAGGTATTTCATGCAGTCCGGCCCCAGAGAGATCGTCACCCCCTTCCGTCAGATTCCGCTCGATGTCCCGGAGGGGATGAAGCCGAACGAGTTCTTCAACAGCACGGAGAACCTCAACGATCTGGTCAACAACAACGGCCTGCTGCAGAACCCGGAAGGCCTGCTGCTGTACAGGAAGGCGCTGGGCCACAGCAACGAGTTCGATACCTCGATCATCTACAACACCTCGCGGACCATCCTCGATCCTCTCGGCCGGCCGGTGCGCCGTACCCAGGTGCCGGAGCAGGTGAAGAACGTCTGGAACCGGATGAACCAGGTGATCATCGAGTTCATGCTGGAGCGCTACCCGGACCCGGACGAGACCCTGGTCCTGGCCGGCGAGGCGAGCCTGGACGCGACCTGGCCGCTGACTTCGCCGGGGGTGCCCAGTATCCGCATGCTGCACAACCATTTCATCGTGTTCAACAAGGCCGAACTGCGCGATGCCCCCATCGCCGATGCCAGCAACCCCAACCTCACCGATGGTGGCCAGCATTCCCTGTTCCAGGCCTACATGCGCGATGTCTACCAGGCCTTCTTCGACGAACTCGACCTGAAGATCCTGCGCCCCTGCCAGGCCGGTTCCTGCCGGATCGCGCTCACCGGCTACCCGCAGGGTCTGCCCAGCTGGGAGGTGGTCGGCGGCGCCGAGTCGCTCAAGGATGTCCGCTTCTGGAAGGAATACGACACCATCCTGAAAGGCTTCATCGACTTCTACCGCACCTTCTTCGGCCAGGTGTCCACCCGCAACGCGCCGCTGCCGCGCGACATCTATTTTCCCGAGCTGGTGGAGAATAAATTGCAGTTCAACAATGACCTGCTGAAGACCGCGAAAATGGTGCGCGACCGCTGCATCAAGGACGCCAAGTACGCCAATTCGATCCGCTGGCAGCCGGCTTTCAAGCAACTCATCTATCGCAACGACGCCGGCAAGCTGATCGTCACCATCAGCCAGAATTCGATCGGCAATGCCATCACCGAACTGCTCGGCGTCGTGGTCAAGCGGATTCCGGATGCCGAGGCCTACGGTCGTGCCGAACCGGCGCTGATCGAGAAATTGCTGGAAGTCCGTCGCCGCCTGGTGGAAGACGATCTAGGCAGCGGCATCGCGACGCCGCACTGGGCCGCGGAATAAACCCGACCATGCCCGAATCCGCCGCCCACGCCGAGCGACTGCGCATCCTATGGCAACTGGCGACCCGCCGCGATCTCGACGAGGCCGCGCGCTTTCATGACATGCTGCGCCTGGCCTGCGAATCGCTGGAGATGGAACTGGCGATGCTGGGAGCGATCAACGGCGAATACACCGCCCGTTATGTCCACGACACGCTGGGGGCGTTGCCGGAAGGCAGCGTGATTCCAAAAGGCGACGTGATCTGCCGGCAAGTGCTGCTGGCGCGCGAGCCCGTATTCATTGACGATCTCATCGCGCACCCCGAGTTCCGCGGCCACCGCCTGGTGGTCGAGACCGGCTTGCGGACTTATGCCGGGGTACCGGTCTGGGCGGGTGACGAGGTCGAGGGTGTGCTGTCCTTTCTCCGTCGTCAACCCCGTCTGACGCCCTGGACGGAGGCGGATGTCGCCTACATGGAACTGGTGTCGGGCTGGCTGGGCTATCACCTGGCCCAGGTGCGGCAGAAGGAAGCGCTGGAGCGGCACGCGCTCAGCGATGGCCTTACCGGCCTCCTCAATCGCCGCGCCGCCGAGGTTCGCCTGGACCAGGAACTGGCGCGGGCACGCCGCCACAACGAGGGCTATGCGCTCGCCCTGCTCGATCTCGACCACTTCAAGTCGGTGAATGACCGCTACGGCCACGCTGTCGGCGACGAAGTGCTGAAGGTGGTGGCGCGCCGGATCGAGGCGGGGCTGCGCGAGGATGACTGGGTGGCGCGCTGGGGTGGCGAGGAGTTCCTCGTGTTCCTGCGCAATGCCGATGTGCGCGAGGCGGTGTTCGTGCTGGAGCGACTGGTCGCGCAGGTGAAGGCCTCACCCATCGCCACTGGCGCCGGTGCCATCCAGATCACCCTGTCGGTCGGCATCGGCCTGCCTTCTGGCGAAGATCGAAGCTTTCACCATGCGGTGGAGATCGCAGATACCTGTCTTTATCGGGCCAAGGCAAACGGCCGCGACCGCGTCGAGGCGCAGGATGGCGGCGGCGTGCTGTGGCCGGCGCAGATCATCAAGCGGGCGCTGCGCGACGAACGGGTGGTAATGGCGACCCAGGCCATCGTCGATCTGAATAGCGGCCAGGTCGTCGCCGACGAGGCCCTGGCGCGGGTGCGTCTGCCGGACGGACGCCTGCTGCCCGCAGGCGATTTCATCGAAGCGGCGGAAGGGCTGGGGCTGATGCCGGAAATCGACAACATCGTCTGCCGCGCGGCCATGTCGCGCTGCGCCGGCAAGTTGGGCGGCGGCGCCTTCGCCCCGGACTTCCTGCATTTCGTGAACCTGTCACCGCAATTCCTGGCGCGCCGTGATCTGGTCGAGAAGTTGCTCGCCAGCGCCATGAGCTATTGTGCGACCTGCGGGATCGAGTTCGGCCCGATCAAGCCGCTGGTGTTCGAAATCACCGAACGCCAGTTCCTGCGCAACCTGGATACTCTGGAGGCCGATTTGAAGCCGCTACTGGACTTCGGCTTCCGCCTCGCGCTGGATGACTTTGGCAGCGGCTATTCCTCGTTTCTCTATCTGGCGCGGCTGCCGATCTCCTTCCTCAAGATCGAAGGCTGGATGGTGGCCAACATGCGCAAGGAGCGGAAGATCCGCGCCATCGTCGAAAGCCTTGCGCGCTTCGCCCGCGAGGAAGGCATCATCACCGTGGCCGAGTGCATCGAGGATGCGGAAAGCGCCCGTATCCTGCGGGAAATGGGGGTGGATCTGGGACAGGGCTGGCATTTCGGCCGGCCCGAAGTCGAGGAATACCCCCTGTGACCGCTGTAGGAGATAGGCGACGCCGGCCGGGCTAGTTGCTTCCCGCCTTGAAGAAAATCAAAGCCGTGGAAATAAAACCCGATAAAATTCCTGGCCTGATCCATACCGGATTGTTCTTCTCCGCCATTCGCATTCATATAAGGAAACATCATGAGCAAAGGGCAGCAATTACAAGACCCGTTCCTCAACGCGCTACGTCAGGAACAGGTGCAGGTTTCTGTGTACCTCGTCAATGGCATCAAGCTCCAGGGCATCATCGAAAGCTTCGATCCCTACGTCGTGCTGCTGAAAAACGCCGTCACCCAGATGGTCTACAAGCACGCCATTTCCACCGTGGTGCCCGCCCGTCCCATCTCCGTGCAGCGAGCCAGCCCCGCCGGCGACGCCGACTGATACGTGTTCGAACGTCCCGAACACGGGCAGGCCGTCATCCTGGCCTCCCTGGATTTCGGTAACCCGGATTACGCGGAAAGTCTTAGCGAACTCGAACTGCTTGCCAGCAGCGCCGGCCTCGTCGTGGCCGGCGTGGTCGAGGGCAAACGCGGGCGGCCCGATCCGGCCTTGTTCGCCGGCTCCGGCAAGGCCGATGAAATCGGCGATGCGGCCCGCGCAGCCGATGCTTCCCTGATCATCTTCAACCATGAGCTTTCCCCGGTTCAGGAGCGCAACCTGGAACGGCGCCTGCAATGCCGGGTGCTCGACCGCACCGCCCTGATCCTGGAAATCTTCGCCCTGCGCGCGCGCAGCAACGAGGGCAAGCTGCAGGTGGAACTGGCGCAGTTGCGCCATTACTCGACCCGTCTGGTCCGTGGCTGGACCCACCTCGAACGTCAGAAAGGCGGTATCGGCATGCGCGGCGGTCCGGGCGAATCGCAACTGGAGCTCGACCGTCGCATGATCCTGGTCAAGATCAAGGGCATCGAGGCAAGGCTGGAGAAGCTGGCGAAGAGTCGCGCCGTGCAGCGGCGCAGCCGGCAGCGTGGCGGCGTCCTCTCGGTCTCCCTGGTGGGGTATACCAACGCCGGCAAGTCGACGTTGTTCAATACCCTGACCCATGCCGGTGCTTACGCCGCCGACCAGTTGTTCGCCACCCTGGACACCACCTCGCGCAAGCTCTGGCTCCCGGAAGCAGGGCAGCAGATTGTCCTGTCGGACACGGTCGGCTTCATCACCCGCCTGCCGCACACCCTGGTCTCCGCCTTTCACGCCACCCTGGAAGAGACCATCCATGCCGATCTGTTGCTGCACGTGGTCGACTCCGCCAGTCCCAACCGCGAGCGCCAGATCGTCGAAGTCGAAAAAGTGCTGAAGGAAATCGGTGCGGAACAAGTGCCGCGCTTCGAGGTCATGAACAAGGTCGATCTCACCGGTGCCGGGCCTCAGGTGGCGCGGGACGAGTATGGTAAGATCGCCGCCGTTTGGCTCTCCGCCAAGACGGGTGAGGGGGTGGATCTGCTGCGAGGCGTCCTCGCCGAGTTTGCCCGTGACCAACAACATGCAACCCGAGTGCTGGCGGCTCAAGATGCCGAACTTTCTCAAAGCTATGTGGAAACCAATATCGATGGCCTGGAATGACCCGCAATGGGGAAATCAGGGCGGCGGCGGCAACAAGAACGCCGGCGGCCCCCCGGACCTGGATGAGCTCTGGAAGAACTTCAATCGCCGCCTGAACGAGTTGTTCGGCAAGAAGGGCGGGGGTTCCGGCAACGAGCCGCCGCGGATCGGGGGCGGGCGCGAATTCAACATCCCCGGTGGCGCCGGCCTGCTGATCGGCCTGGCCGTGCTGGTCTGGCTGGCTTCCGGCTTCTACATCGTCGATGCCGGCGAGCGCGGCGTCGTGCTGCGTCTGGGCAAATACCTCGAAACCACCGATGCCGGCCCGCACTGGCACCTGCCGGCGCCGCTGGAAAGCGTCGAGACCGTCAACGTCGAGAAGGTACGTACCGTCGAGGTCGGTTTTCAGAACAACGTGAAGGCCAAGGTACTGTCCGAGGCGCTGATGCTGACCGATGATGAAAACATCGTCGATCTCCAGTTCTCCGTGCAGTACCTGCTGAAGGATCCGGAAGACTATCTGTTCTCCAACCGTTCTCCGGATGAGGCGGTGAAGCAGGTGGCGGAAACCGCGATGCGCGAGATCGTCGGCAAGAGCAAGATGGACTACGTCCTCTATGAGGGCCGTGCCGATATCGCCGCGCGCGCCACCAAGCTGATGCAGGATATCCTGGACCGCTACAAGACGGGTATCACGGTGAGCAAGCTCAACATGCAGAACGCGCAACCGCCGGAGCAGGTGCAGGCCGCTTTCGATGACGCGGTGAAGGCGGGACAGGATCTGGAACGTCTGAAGAACGAGGGGCAGGCCTATGCCAATGACGTGATCCCGAAGGCGCGCGGTGTCGCCGCCCGGCTTACCGAGGAATCGCAGGGCTACAAGCAGCGCGTGGTGGCGCAGGCCGAGGGCGAGGCCTCCCGCTTCAAGCAGGTGCTGACCGAGTATGCCAAGGCGCCGCAGGTCACTCGTGAACGTCTCTATCAGGATGCCATGCAACAGATCCTTTCCAGCACCACCAAGGTGCTCGTCGATGACAAGCAGGGCGGCAATCTGCTCTACCTGCCGCTGGACAAGCTCGTGAACATGACCACGAGCAGCCAGCCGGCACAGGTCAGCCCGCCGCAGGTCGAACTGGCGCCGCAGCGCCAGGATGCGGCGCCGCGCAACGAGGACCTGTTCCGCTCGCGTGACGCCTTCCGTACCCGTGACCGGGAGCCGAGGCCATGAAGAATCCCGCCGTGATCGTGGTTGGACTGGTCGTCGTCCTGTTCGTCCTGTCCCTCTCCTTGTATACCGTCGATCAGCGCCAGAACGCGATGGTGTTCCAGTTGGGCGAGGTGGTCGACATCAAGAAAGAGCCTGGCCTCTATTTCAAGCTGCCAATGGTGCAGAACATCCGCTATTTCGATACCCGCATCCTGACCCTGGACGCGGTCGACCCGGAGCGTTTCATCACCTCCGAGAAGAAGAACGTGCTGGTGGATTACTACGTCAAGTGGCGGATCAAGGATGTCCGCACCTTCTACGTCAGTTTTGCCGGTGACGAGCGACAGGCGGTGAACCGGCTGTCGCAGACGGTCAACGACGGCATGCGCGCCGAATTCGGCAAGCGCACCGTGCACGACGTGGTGTCCGGGCAACGAGACGATGTCATGGAAACCCTGCGTAAATCGGCGGACAACGATGCTCGCCGATTCGGTGTCGAAGTCATGGATGTGCGCATCAAGCGGGTCGACCTGCCCGCCGAGGTGAGCGAATCGGTCTATCGCCGAATGGAAGCCGAGCGCAAGCGGGTGGCCAATGAGTTGCGTTCGACCGGTTCCGCCGAGGCGGAGAAGATTCGCGCCGACGCCGACCGCCAGCGCGAGGTCATCATCGCCGAGGCCTACCGCGATGCCCAGCGGATCAAGGGTGAGGGCGATGGCCGCGCCGCCGCCATCTATGGCGAGGCATTCGGCAAGAACGCCGAGTTCTATGCCTTCTACCGCAGCATGGAAGCCTACAAGCAGAGTTTCTCCGGCAAGAACGACGTGATGGTGTTGCAGCCCAATTCCGAGTTCTTCCGCTACATGAAGTCGCCACGAGGCAGTGGCAAATAACGCGGTATCTCAGCAAGGTGGCATGGCGTGAGTCTGGGTGATGTCTGGCTTCCCGCGCTCGCGCTCATGCTGGTCATGGAGGGTGTGCTTCCCTTCCTGGCCCCCGCCACCTGGCGTGAAACCTTTTCCCGAATGATCCAGTTCAACGACGGCCAGTTGCGTTTCATGGGCCTGATCTCCATGCTGGCCGGCCTGGCCCTTCTGTTCCTTACACAATGACCCAAGCCTGGCTCCTGCCCGAATACGTCGAAGACATCCTGCCGCCCTACTCCGGACAGGCGGAAATCCTGCGCCGTCGCCTGCTTGATCTGTTCGACGGCTACGGTTACGAGCAGGTCAGCCCGCCGCTGGTGGAGTACCTCGATTCCCTGCTGACCGGCGCGGCGCGTGATCTCGACCTGAAAACCTTCAAGGTGGTCGACGGCCTGTCGGGTCGCCTGCTCGGCGTGCGCGCCGACATGACGCCGCAGGTCGCCCGCATCGACGCCCACCTGATCAATCACGAGGGGGCCACCCGTCTTTGCTACGCCGGCCCGGTGCTGCGTACCCGACCGGCCGGTCTGGCCTGTCGGGAGCCACTGCAGATTGGCGCCGAGTTGTTCGGCTACGCCGGCATTGAAGCCGATCTGGAAATTCAGGAACTCCTGCTCGCCGCGCTCGATCGCGTGGGTGTGCCGGATGCCCGCCTGAGCCTGGGTCATGCCGGACTGTTTCGCGCCCTGGCCGAAGGCGCCGGCCTCGACGAGGATCGCGCCGCCGCCCTGTTCGCCGCCCTGCGCGGCAAGGATGTGCCGGAGGTGGAGGCGCTCAGCGCCGATCTTGCGGCGCCCTGGCGGCAGTCCTTCAACGCGTTGCCCGGCCTCTATGGTGGCGCCGAGACGCTGCGTCGCGCGCGTGAAGTGTTGCCCGACCAGCCCGCGATTCGCCAGGCGCTGGATCAGCTCGAGCGGCTGTTCACCGCTGGCAATGCCCAGGGCCTTGCCAGCGTCGCGGTCGACCTCTCCGATCTGCGCGGTGATGGCTACCACAATGGCGCCATGTTCGCCGCCTATGCGGGCGGGCAGGCGCGTGCCGTCGCCCTCGGCGGCCGTTACGATGGCGCCGGCAGCGTGTTTGGCCGCCATCGTCCGGCTACCGGTTTTTCCCTCGATCTGCGCCAGATACTCGGTTGCCTGGGTGCGCCCGCGGCGCGTGACGGTATCCTGGCACCGTTTGCCGAGGATGCCGACCTGCGCGGCAAGATCGCCGAATTGCGCGCCTCCGGCGAGCGAGTCGTGGTTGAATTGCCGGGTCAGGAGGCCTGTCGGGCAGAGGCCGGGTGCGCCCGGCAGTTGGTGAAGACCGAGCTGGGCTGGGTCGTGCGGTAGGTTTTCGTGGGTCGGGTTGGCGAGGGTATCGTCCGGCCCGGCGGGATGCGATGTCGGGTGGCGGGGCTTGCAGCCGCGCCTCGCCCGACCCGGATTGGAATATCTTTCTTCAAGGATCGAACATGAGCAAGAACGTCGTGGTAATCGGTACCCAGTGGGGTGATGAGGGCAAGGGCAAGATCGTCGACTGGCTGACCGACCGCGCCCAGGGCGTCGTCCGCTTCCAGGGCGGTCACAATGCCGGCCACACCCTGGTGATCAAGGGCAAGAAGACCGTCCTCCACCTGATTCCCTCCGGCATCCTGCGCGAGAGCGTGCGCTGCTACATCGGCAACGGCGTGGTCTGTTCGCCCGAGGCGTTGATGGAAGAAGTGGCCATGCTGGAACAGAGCGGCATCGACGTCGCCAGCCGCCTGACCATTTCCGAAGCCTGCCCGCTGATTCTGCCGCACCACGTCGCCCTCGACCACGCCCGCGAAGCCGCCAAGGGCGCCGGCAAGATCGGCACCACCGGCCGCGGCATCGGCCCGGCTTACGAGGACAAGATCGCCCGCCGTGCCATCCGCATGCAGGACCTGCTGCACCGCGAACGCTTCGCCGCCAAGCTGGGCGAGGTGCTCGACTATCACAACTATGTGCTCAAGCATTATTTCAAGTGGGAGACGGTCGACTTCCACAAGACCCTGGATCAGGCGATGGAGTTGGCCGAAAAGATCAAGCCGATGATCGGCGACGTCCCGCGCAACCTCTACGAAGCCAACAAGCGCGGCGAGAACCTGCTGTTCGAAGGGGCCCAGGGCACCCTGCTGGACATCGACCACGGCACCTACCCGTTCGTCACCTCCAGCAACTGTACCGCCGGTGGCGCCTCCACCGGTTCCGGCATGGGGCCGTCTTCCATGCACTACATCCTGGGCATCACCAAGGCCTACACCACCCGCGTCGGTTCCGGCCCGTTCCCCACCGAACTGTTCGATGCGGATGGCAAGTGGCTGGCCGAGAAGGGCCATGAGTTCGGCGCCACCACCGGCCGGCCGCGCCGCTGCGGCTGGTTCGACGCCGCCGCCCTCAAGCGCGCCATCCAGATCAACGGCCTCACCGGCATGTGCGTCACCAAGCTCGATGTGCTCGACGGCATGGACACCATCCGCATCTGCACCGGCTACAAGATGGGAGGCGAGGTCTGTGACATCCTGCCCGTGGGTTCCGAACTGCTGGCTGACTGCGAGCCGATCTACGAAGAGCATCCCGGCTGGAAGGACACCACCGTCGGCGTCAAGTCCTTCGAGGCATTGCCCGCCAATGCCCAGTCCTACCTGCGCCGGATGGAAGAGCTCTGCGGCGTCCCCGCCGACATCATCTCCACCGGCCCGGACCGGGAGGAGACCATCGTGCGGCGGCATCCCTTCGAGTGATGCGACTGTCAGTTCCACGATGAAAAAAGGGTGGCGTGGCCACCCTTTTTGCTTGGCGTGGCTGGAAGCGATTTTCCGGACGCTGCCCTGATGGGATCAACCATGACGATGAAACACCGCTTCTTCGCCAGCCTCATGCTGCTGATGGTCTGGCTGCCCCGCGTCGAGGCCGCGGAGGCAGTCCCGCCCAGCGTGGCGGACGATCCGCCAGTCTGCTCTGATGCGGCCGGCATCGCCGGCCAGTTGCGGCAACGGATCGAACAGAGCCGGGCGACCCTGGCCGGGCTCGCGACCTTCGTTTCCGGAGAAAGTCTGGGCGAGATTCCCGCCGCCTCCCTGTTCATCGTCGATCTGGGCGACGAGGAGGCCATCACGCGGCGCGCAGCCGAGTTGCGGGCCAGCCTGGAGACGTCCCGTATCGATCCGGACATTCCCACCTTGCTGGCCGATTGCGCCAGGCGCATGCCGGAACTGGCGGCGGAGCTGGCGACGCTGGCCGGTCTGCGGGCCGATGTCACACGACAGCGGCTGGCATTCCTGACCCTGCCACGCGCCCGCCGGGAGACTCTGGTCAATGCCCAGCAATCGCTGCTGTTGCACAGCGAGAGCGCGTCCGAGCTCGCGCGCGAACAACGGGTCGCGGAACGGCAGCAGAGCGAGGCCTCGCTCTCGGTCGAGAATGCGGAGTTGCAGGCCCGTTCCGCGGCGACCGTCGACCTGCGCGAAATCGCTACGCAGCGGGCCTTGCTGGAGAAGACGCGGCAGGAAATGGCGCGCATCCAGATCAAGTTTTCCACCGATCTGCGCGCGCGCGCCGATGCGCAGCGGGGGATCGCCGAACGGCTCTCCGGTCTCGCGGGATCACTCACCCAGGGCGCCACCCCGGAACAGGTCGCCAAGGCCTATGCGGAAAGCGCCGTCATCTGGCGCGGACTGGTGGATCAGATTCTCGCGCGCATCGCCGATCCGGGAAGCTATGAACCGATCCCGGACCTGCCCAGACCGCCGCGCGCGCTGATCGAGCGCGCGGGCAACGATGCCAGCGCGGTGGCCTATCGCGAGGCCTATCGCGCCGCCGAGGCCGAGCATGCGCGTTTGTCGGCGTTGCGACTGCAGCGCTACGCGGAGGAGCGGAACAACGTCTTCCGCTTGTTCCTGGCGGCGAGCAAGCTGCGTTCCGAACTACTGAACGAGAACATGGCCCACGGCCATGCGGAGGTGACGACATTCTCCAGCCTCTATCTTGCCGACCTCTTGCGCGAACTGCGCATCGTGCCCTATCGCCTGTATGCCTTCATCACCACCACCTACCTTGATTTCCGCGAGCAGGCGCGTGGCGGCATGGCAGGGCTGGGCAACATCGCCCGGCAGGTGTTCATCTTCGCCCTGTTCGTCTCGCTGCCCTTCCTGGTCTACCGTTCGGTGCGCTGGGCGGCGGCGAAGCTGGAAAGCCTGCGCTACCGGATGCTGCGCGAGCAGATCAACCTGCCCGAAGCGCGCCAGCGCGCTGCCCGCGTCACCACCATCGCCATCCAGCGGTTCAATGCCTATCTGCCCTGGCTGGTCATGCTCTTCGGCATCTGGCTGGCGGAGCGCCTGATCGCGGATACGGTGTTCGCCGATGTCGCGGCGGTGTTGCCCTACCTCGGCTATTACGTCTGGTTCCGCATCTTCGTGACCCTCGTCTCCAGTGGCATCGGTCTCATTGCCTACAGCGGGGCGATGCAGGGCCTGACCGCGCGCAGACGGCGGGTGCAGCGGATGGCGCAACGCATCGGCGCCTTCTTCTTCATCGCCCTCGCCCTGCTGCACGCCACCGAGAATGTCGTCGGCGAGGCGCTGGTCTACCGGTTGGTGGTGGCCGCGATGATCTATCTCGGTCTGGTCATCTGTGCGCTGGCGGCGCGGCACTGGCGGGCGGAGATCATTTCCGCCGCGAAACGGGCGCTGCCGGACTGGGGCGCGCGGCGGATCGAGCACGCCTGCACGGGCTGGCTGTCCTGGCCACTGAGCCTGCCGGCCTTGGTCCTGGTGGTCGCCGGCCTGCTGTACAACCAGATTCACAACTGGGCGAGCCAGACCGACGCGCTCAAACGCGTCGCCGCCGAACTGTTCCGCCGCCGCGTCGAGGGCGCCACGCCAGAGAAGAAGGACGCCAACACGCCCGAGGCACCGCCGCCACCGCAGGATTATCTCGACTGGTTCGACCTCGGCGCGCCGTCCGACGCAACCCTGCTGGTCGAACCCGGCAGCGGCATCAGCGGCGACGTCCTGGCTGCGGTGGATGCCTGGCGAACCACCGTCGGCGGCGAGCATTCCCTGGCCATCGTCGGCGACAAGGGCAGTGGCAAATCCTCCTTGCTGCGGGTGATCGAGCATGACGGCAAGGACTGCCGCGTCATCAAGATCACGGTGCCGCCCAAGCTGGTGACCCGGGAGGCCGTGCTGGCCTTCTTCTCGGAACAACTGGGGCTGGATCTGACGCGGGGGGCGGAGGTGCTGGTCGCCAGCGATGCGACCCGGGAACAGACCCTGATCCTGGTCGACGAGGCGCACAACCTCTACTTCGGCGCCATTGGCGGTTTCGCTGGCTATCGCGCCTTCATGGAACTGGTCAACGCCGGCACCGCCAATCTGTTCTGGTGTGCCGCCTTCAACCGCCGCGCCTGGGACTATCTGCGCGGGGTGTTCGGCAGCAACCAGTATTTTCGCAATGCCCTGCCGGTGCCGCCGATGTCGGATACCGACATCCAGAGCCTGATCCTGACCCGGCACAAGCGCACCGGTTATACCGTTTCCTACGACGCCATCATTCGCGCGACGCAGAGCACGGATGATCTTGGCGGTACGGCGCAAATCGAGACCCAGTTTTTCCGCCTGCTCTGGGGACAGTCCAAGGGCAACCCCCGTGCCGCCATCGTGCTCTGGCGCGCTGCCTTGCAGGCCGCCGGCGGCCAGCGCCTGCGCGTGGGAATTCCGCGGCCGCGGCCGATCAAGGGGCTGGAGGCGGTGGGCGACGAGGCCTTGTTCGTCTACGCCGCCATCCTTCGCCACGAGAACCTCACGGCGGAGGAGGCCATCGCCACCACCGACCTGGCGCCGGGCGTGGTGCACGACGCCCTGCGAGTCGGTATCGACTGCGAGGCGATCGTGCGCGGCGAGGACCGCCGCTACCGGGCCAGTCCGACGGCGCAACTCGCGCTGATCCAGCTACTGATGGGAAAGAATTTCATCCATGAATGATGCCGACCTCGGCCAGCTTTCGGGTCTGGCCACCATCTTCCAGATCGATCGCGTATTCCTGCTGGTGTTGAGCGGCATCCTGCTGGTGCTGCTGGTCAAGGGCATCCGCCGTTTCGCCGACTCGCTCTACCTGAAATTCCCGGCCCGCCGCCTGGCCATCTCGCAGGTGGTCACCAGCCTGAATTTCTTCATTTACATCGTCGGCGGCACCACCCTGGTCTACGCCATCCTGCGCCCGCCCAAGGAATTGATGATCGCCGTCGGCGGCAGCGCGGCCGTGGCGCTGGGGCTGTCGCTGAAGGATCTGGTGGCCTCGGTGATCGCCGGCTTCATCCTCCTGTTCGACCGCCCCTTCCAGGTGGGTGACCGCGTCAGCTTCGGCGGCGAATACGGCGAGATCAAGAGCATCGGGCTGCGCGCCGTGCGCCTGGTCACCCTCGATGACAACGAAGTGACCATTCCCAACAACCGCTTCATGACCGATGTGGTCTCCTCGGGCAATTCCGGCGCCCTGGAGATGATGGTGGTCGCCGATTTCCATGTCGCCATGGACGCCGATCTGCCGCTGGCCCGCGAACTGCTCTATGAAGTGGCGGTCACCAGCCGCTACGTCTATCTCCAGAAACCGGTCAATGTCGTGATCGCGGAGGTGGAGATCGCGCATCAACTGGCGATGCGCCTGACGGTGAAGGCCTTCGTGTTCGATGTCCGCTTCGAGAAAGCCTTCCAGACCGACCTCTATCTGCGCGGCCTGGCCGTGCTCAAGGAACACGGCATCGCGCGGCCGGCCACGCTGAATCCCCCGCCAGGCGGGTGCGAGGCCTGAGGGGTCAGCCCACCACCTGGTAATACAAATTCTGTGGGTGATTGGCCTGGGCGAAGAAGAACCAGCGTTCGAACAGGAGGCCCAGGTATTGCACCGCGAAGGCGAGGATCAGCAGGCTGCTGTCGTCGCTGGCGAGGCCGGCCCAGAGCAGCAGCACCGGCACCGGGAAGACCAGGACCAGGAACAGCCACTTCACCGACTTGAGGAAGGCGAGGGTGCGGCCGTGGAAGTATTCGCGGGTGTTGTAGGCGCCGCCCATCATGCCCATGGAACGCTGCTGGACATGGGTGTGGCGCACGCCGATGGCGGTCTGCAGGGTGGACTTGCGCTTGATCCGGGCGTTGCGGAACAGCGAGGCGGCGCGGGTGGCCAGCGCCGCCACGGTCAGGGCGATGGCCCAGCCGCCGTAGAACGGCACCAGGTCGGGTGCCTTCAGGGTGGCGTAGGCAGTGGCGAAGCTGAAGCCGGAGGCGGTGCCGAGCAGGAAGTAGTTCACCACGGTCAGGGGGCTGGCCCATTCCTGCAGGAACTTGATCGCGGCGTAGATCATGCCGGTGCAGACGAACAGCGCCAGGGTGGCGGCGACGCCGGCGGCGCCGATGGATAGCGCGACCTGGCCGGGATAGCCGATGCCGTAGAGGTCGGCGTCCAGGCCCAGCCAGTTGACCAGGATATACAGGGCGATCAGGCCCATCACCGCCGGCAGGGCGATGACTTCACGCGACAGCCAGGAGGTGCGCCACATCGCCGCCGCGCGCCAGGCGCGTTCCGGATGCCCCAGGTGGAAGAAGGAGGCGATCAGGCCGCCGACCAGGAAGGCCAGGGCGATGAGGCCGCCCTGGGCGTAGTAGTCGCCGGTCTGCATCGGCAGCACGTTGACGCTGGTGTAGGCCTGGCTGGAGAAGAGGGCGAGAAACAGGCCCTGGCCGACGCCAATCAGGGTGGTGAGCAGTACGACGGAAAAAGCGGGATTCATGGGAACTCCAGGTACAAGGTTCAAGGAGCAAGGTTCAAGGGGCGCGGCGCGGGGGTTCCTTGCCCCTTGCACCTTGAACCTTGCGCCTGCTTTACATCAGCCAGTCGTCCAGGGTGGCGTCCTTGCTGACTTCGTGACGGATGTCTTCCTTCTTCAGCGGGTTGTCGGCGCGCACCAGTTCGTCCTCGTGGATACGCATCTTGGTCTTGCGCCGCGGCAGGTAGTGGTTGGCCGGCTTGGTGCCCCACTCGGGCATCAGCGGGTAGCCGCCGCTCTCGCGGATGGCGATGGAGACGTCCGATTCCGGGTCATGCACGTCGCCGAACAGGCGCGCGCTGGTCGGGCAGGAGATGACGCAGGCGGGCTTGCGGCGGTCTTCCGGAATGCTCTGGTCGTAGATGCGATCGACGCACAGGGTGCATTTCTTCATCACCTGCTGTTTCTCGTCCAGCTCGCGGGCGCCGTAAGGACAGGCCCAGGAGCAGTACTTGCAGCCGATGCACTTGTCGTAATCCACCAGGACGATGCCGTCCTCCTTGCGCTTGTAGGAAGCGCCGGTCGGGCACACCGGCACGCAGGGCGGATCCTCGCAGTGCAGGCAGGATTTCGGGAAGTGCAGCGTCTCGGTGCACGGGTATTCGCCGACCTCGTAAGTCTGCACCCGGTTGAAGAAGGTGCCGGTGGGGTCGCGGCCATAGGGGTTGTCGTCGAACAGCGGGCCGGCCTCGCCGGAGGTGTTCCACTGCTTGCAGCTGGTGACGCAGGCGTGGCAGCCGACGCAGACGTTGAGGTCGATGACGAGGGCCAGTTGGGTCATTTGCGATTTCCTCCGAACACCCCGGCGAAATACTGCTGCCACGGCCGTCGCGGTGGCGTGCCCGGTGCCGATGGCACGGCGGTGAATTGCGGGAAGGTGTCGTGGGCGCCTTCCTCGGCCTTGGTGATGCGCACCCGCACGTCGTACCAGGCGGCCTGGCCCGTCACCGGGTCGGAGTTGGAGAGGTGCTCGCCGTCGGCGTTGGCTGGCAGTTCTTCCGAGATCAGATGGTTGAGCAGGAAGCCCTGCTTGCATTCGTTGGCGTTGGCCGCCAGGTTCCAGGCGCCGGCGGCCTTGCCGATGGCGTTCCAGGTCCACACCGTGCCGGGTTCCACCGCTTCGGAGTAGCGCGCCAGGCAGCGCACCTTGCCCCATTGCGATTCGACGTAGATCCAGTCACCGTCGCCGATCCCCTGGGCGCGTGCCGCCAACGGGTTCACGTACAGGTGGTTGTAGGCGTGGATCTGGCGCAACCAGGCGTTCTGCGAATCCCAGGAGTGGTACATGGCCATCGGCCGCTGGGTCACCGCCGAGAGCGGGTACTTGTGCTTGTCGCTGAGCGTGGCTTCCAGCGGCTCGTAGTAGAAGGGCAGGGGGTCGAAATAGGTCGCCACCCGCTTCTTCAGGTGTTCCGGCGGCCGCCGGCCATCGGTCTTGCCCTGCGCCGCCAGGCGGAATTTCTGCAACACCTCGGAATAGATGTGGATGTTGATCGGCTCCGCGTGGCGGGTCATGCCGTGCGCCTGCGCCCACTGCAGGTAGCCCTGGTTCCAGTTGCGCATGTATTGGTAGCTCTTGGGCAGGTGGTACTGGAACACGCAGTTGTTCTTCTCGTACATCTGCCACTGGTTCGGGTTGGGTTCGCCCTTCATCGACTTCTCGCCGCCGCGGCCGCGCCAGCCGGCGAGGAAGCCGATGCCGGAACCCGGCGCGGTCTCGAAATTGGTGATGAAATCCGGGTAGTCACGGTATTTCCGCTTGCCTTCGCCGTCGACGAAAGCGGGCAGCTTCAGGCGGGTGCCGAGTTCGATCAGCACCTCCTGGAAGGGCTTGCATTCGCCGGTGGGCGGCAGCACCGGGATGCGCACGGAATCGACCGGGCCGTCGAACTCGGAGATTGGCCGGTCGAGCATGGACATGGCGTCGTGGCGTTCCAGATAGGTGGTATCCGGCAGGATCAGGTCGGCGAAGGCGGTCATTTCCGACTGGAAGGCGTCGGCGACGACAATGAACGGGATCTTGTACTCCCCCGTTTCCTCCTTGTCGTTGAGCATCTTGCGCACTTCCACTGTGTTCATGGTGGAGTTCCAGGCCATGTTGGCCATGAAGATCAGCAGGGTGTCGATCTTGTAGGGGTCGCCGCGCCAGGCATTGGTGATGACGTTGTGCATCAGGCCGTGCACCGACAGCGGGTATTCCCAGGAGAAGGCCTTGTCGATGCGTACCGGCTGGCCCTGGTCGTCGACGAACAGGTCGTCCGGGTCGGCCGGCCAGCCCAGCGGCATGCCGTTCAGCGGCGTGTTCGGCTGCACGTCGTCCGGCCCCTTCGGCGTTTTCGCGCAGGGCGGAATCGGGCGCGGGAACGGTGCCTTGTGACGGAAGCCGCCGGGTCGGTCGATGGTGCCCAGGAGCGACATCAGGATGCCCAGGGCGCGGATGCTGTGGAAGCCGTTGGAATGCGCCGCCAGACCGCGCATGGCATGGAAGGCCACCGG
>CAYMUY010000047.1:0-29766 GCA_964393825.1 uncultured Thiobacillus sp.
CGAGCTTGGGGCTCACTACGTGAGCCAGTCACTAATTAACGCGAACTGAGCCTTACCGAGTTCAATCCGCTGCCTGGAAGCACCCGCCTGGCGAATGTCGATATTGATGGCAAGGCATGCACCTTGCTGGCCTTGTCCACCCAACCCACCCACCAGCCAACGCCAGGAGCGGGAGCGTTCTGCCAGCCGGTCTTGCCGTACAGGACCCAGCCGTCGCCTTGCTCCATGCGGACGATTTCCCTGGTGGCGGCCTGGGTGGCGGCGGAATAAGGCAGGCGTTCCTGGGCCAGACGCGCAAGGAAGCGTGCCTGTTCAATGGCGCTGATCTGCAGCGGGCCGTCCAGCCAGAACCGGTCGACCACCTCGCCGATGTCGGCATTGCCATGGTCGAGGCGGGCGACACCCTCGCGCAGGCGCTCCAGACCGATCCGGCCGCGCCAGTTCCTGGTAGATGGGCACGCTGGATAGCACGATGGCCTCGCGCAGGCCCATGTCGCGTTCCCAACCGGGAATGAAGGCCAGCCGGGGACCACGGTAGGGCAGCGGGTCATCGACGTTCGTCACCGCCCTGGCATCGAGTCCGATCAGGGTGTGGGCAATCTTGAACGTTGGGGCAGGCACGAAGCGGCGGCGGGCACGGGTCTCGTCGTAGCCGAACAGGCGGTCGGCGCTGACGTCATGCACGACGAAGGTGCCGGTTATGCCGGCCCGCGCGAACAGGACGCCGAGTTCCGGGTGGTCCTGCCATGCCGTGGTCCGCGATCAGGCCGCGAGCCGCCGCGCCATGGTCTCCGGCATCCCCGCCAGCAGGCCGCCGGCGGCACCCACCAAAGCCTGGATCGAGGCGGTGACGATGTTGCCGTCGATGCCGACGCCGAAGCGTTCCTGACCACCGCCACTATGGGCGACCTCGACGAAAGCGCAGGCGCGGGCGTCGCCACCGTCGGCGCTGCTGCTCATGGCGCGCTCTTCAAAGCCGCGCACCTGGAGGTCGAGGCCGATGCCGCGCAGGGCGTGCACGGCGGCATCGATGGGGCCGTTGCCCTCGCCGGTCAGCAAATGGGTCACGCCATCCCGCTCCACGCTCAGGCGGATGCCCTGGCGGCCATCATGCTCGAACAGGTGGTGCTCGACGTAGCGCACCGCGCCGCCCGCTTCGAGATAGGTGCGCGAGAACAGCGTCCAGATGTCGGCCGCGCTCATCTCGCCGCCGTGGCGGTCGGTGTGGCGCTGCACCTCGGCGGAAAACGCGACCTGCAAGCGGCGCGGCAACACCACGCCGTATCCGGTTTCGAGCAGATAGGCGATGCCGCCCTTGCCCGACTGGCTGTTCACACGGATCACCGAACCATAATTGCGGCCAAGGTCGGCCGGGTCGATGGGCAGGTAGGGCACGTTCCACATCGCCTGCGGTTGCTGCGCGGCAAAGCCTTTCTTGATGGCGTCCTGGTGCGAGCCGGAGAAGGCGGTGAAGACCAGGTCGCCAGCGTAGGGGTGGCGCGGGTGGATGGGCAGGCGGGTGCAATACTCGGCGGTGCGCGCCACGGCGTTGATGTCGGAGAAGTCGAGCCCCGGCGCGATGCCCTGGGTGTAGAGGTTGAGCGCGAGGGTGACGAGGTCGACGTTGCCGGTACGCTCGCCGTTGCCGAACAAGCAGCCTTCCACCCGGTCGGCGCCGGCCAGCATGGCCATTTCGGCGGCGGCCACCGCCGTGCCCCGGTCGTTGTGCGGGTGCACGCTCAGGATGACGCTGTCGCGGCGGGCGAGGTGGCGGTGCATCCACTCGATCTGGTCGGCGTAGATATGGGGCGAGGACACCTCCACCGTGCTGGGGAGGTTGAGGATGACCTTGTTGTCCGGCGTGGCACCCCATTCGGCGGTGACCGCATCGCAGACTTTCTTGGCGAAGTCGAGCTCGGTGGCGGTGAAGGTCTCCGGACTGTATTCGAGCACCCATTCGGTATCCGGCTGCCGGGCGGCGAGTTCGCGGATCAGGCGCACCGAGGACACCGCCATGTCGATCACCTGCGCCTTGGTCATGCCGAACACGATGTCGCGAAACGGTTTCGAGGTGGCGTTGTAGACGTGGACGATGGCCCGGCGGGCGCCGCGCAGGGATTCCATGGTGCGGCGGATGAGAGGCTCGCGCGCCTGGGTGAGCACCTCGATGCTGACATCGTCCGGGATATGGCCGCCCTCGATCAACGCGCGCACGAAGTCGTAGTCGGTCTGCGAGGCGGACGGGAAGGCCACCTCGATCTCCTTGAAGCCCACCTCGCAAAGGGTGCGGAACATGCGCATCTTGCGCTCGCCGTTCATCGGCTCGAACAAGGCCTGGTTGCCATCGCGCAGATCGGTGCTCATCCAGATCGGCGGCGCGGTGTGGACCCGGTTCGGCCACTGGCGGTCAGATAAGCCGACAGGCGGGAACGGACGGTATTTCTGGGCGGGGTCTTGCATCATTTCGGGCCTCCGGAGAGCGGCGATTTCGACGGGGAAATGGTAGCCAAAACGGGGAGGCGAATGATTGCGTTAGTAGCCACGAATACCAGTCATACCGGCATGTTCTGCTAAATTATGAACAGATTGATACAATTCATGCCATGACAACGCCGTTACGGACAATACCATGCAACTCGACCGCCATGACCGCCAGATCCTCCGTGAACTGCAACAGGACGGGCGTCTCACCAACCAGGAACTCGCCGACCGCATCGGCCTCTCGCCCTCCCCCTGCCTGCGCCGGGTGCGCGCCCTCGAAGAGGCCGGCCTGATCACCGGCTACCGTGCACTGGTCGACGCCAAGGCCCTGGGCTTGAGCCTGATGGCGCTGATCCACATCTCCATGGACCGGCACACCCCGGAGCGTTTCGAGAGCCTCGAAGCCGCCGTCCAGGACATCCCGGAAGTCATGGAATGTCTGCTCATCACCGGCCAGTCCGCCGACTACCAGTTCAAGGTCGTGGTGCGCGACATGGACGCCTACCAGGACCTGCTGCTCAACCGCATCACCCGCATCCCCGGCGTGACCGGGGTGCATTCGAGCTTCGTGCTGCGGCGGGTGGTGGACAAGACGGCGCTGCCGGTGGCGGAGGGATGATCAAATAGGCCGGCGGATGCCATCGGGGGCAGCATATCGCCCTGAACAGACGGTGGTGGTAACGCGGTCGAATGGGATGCAGGTCGGCTTGGGGCAACGCGAGCACCTGGCCTGGCTCGGCCTGGAGCGGAACTGTGTTCCCGGCGAATAGCCGCCGGTGTCAGGGTGGATGTGCACGGAACCTGCCCAAGATCATTTGTTCGCTTTGTATTGTGTATGCTCGGCCTTGCCGCAAGAATGATTGCACCTCCTATCCCCTCCTACGCCAACTCTTGCTCATTACTCTGATCAACAACATCGCATTCCTGGTCACTCTGGTGGCAGCAAGCCAGTTTGTTGTTTCGCGCTTCCGCAACGACACCCTGAACCGCCAGATACTGCTTGGAATCCTGTTTGGCAGCGTGACCTTGCTGGGGATGCTGAACCCGGTGAACTTTGCGCCTGGTGTGATCTTCGACGGGCGCTCAATCGTGCTCTCGGTTGCCGGCGTGGTGGGCGGTGGCGTGACAGCAGCGATTGCAGCGGGCATGGCCGCTGTTTATCGCTACCAACTGGGCGGCATGGGCGCAAACGTGGGCATCTTGGTCGTACTCCAGTCCGCCTTGCTCGGCGTTCTGGCACGACACTGGTGGCAACGACGCAGCATCCCTCTGCATCCCGCACACTTCCTTGCGCTCGGTGTGCTGGTACAGGTTGCCCAGTTGGCTGCATTTACGCTGATTCCCGATCGCGCGGGGTATGCCTTCATCGAACAGGCCTGGTGGGTGCTCCTGCTGTTCTATCCCTTCGCGACCATGCTGCTGTGCCTTGTCTTTCACAATTACCAACAGCAATTGGTCGACCGGGAGGCCTTGCAAGCAGCACAGGATGCCGTGATGGCCGAAGAGCGCGCCAGCATGGAGCGCTTTCATGCCTACTTCGATCACGCCATCGTCGGCCTTGCCATTACCAGCATGGAAAAAGGCTGGATCGAGGTCAATGACGCGCTTTGCACCACGCTGGGTTATACGCGCGATGAACTGACCCGCATGACCTGGACGGAACTCACCTACCCGGAGGACCTGGCGCCCGATCTGGCCCAGTTCAAGCGCATGCTGGCCGGCGAGATCAACAGCTACGCCATGGACAAGCGTTTCATCCACAAGGATGGCCACCTGGTCCATACGCGACTGGCTGTCAGCCATGTGCGCAAGCCGGATGGCAGCCTGGATTATGTGGTCGCCATGGTGGAGGACATCAGCGAACGCAAGCAGTCGGAGCTTGCGCTCGAGAATAGCGAGAAGCAGTTGCGCTTCGTGCTGGCAGGCTCCGAGCTCGGGTTCTGGGACTGGGACATTGCGACCGGCAAGGTCTACCGGAACGAACAGTGGGCGGTGATGCTCGGCTACTCCCCTGGCGAAATCCGGCAGACCGCCAAACAGTGGACGGATTTCATCCATCCCGACGACCGCGAACGCGCATGGAACTCCATCAATGCGGTGCTTGAAGGACGCTCCAACATGCATCGGCTTGAATACCGGATGCTCCACAAGGATGGCGGCGTACGCTGGATTCTTGACCAGGCCAGCGTGATGCAGCGCGACCCGGATGGCAAGCCTCTGCGCATGTGCGGGACCCATACGGACATCACCACGCGCAAGCAGAATGAGCTTGAACGGCAGCAGCATGAACAATACCAGCGAGCCTTGCTCGACAACTTTCCCTTCGCCGTCTGGCTCAAGGATACCGAGAGTCGCTTCCTCGCCGTCAACCAGGGGTTCGTGCAGTTGTTCGGCCTGCGCAGCACCGACGAAGTGGTCGGCAAGAACGACTTCGACATCGCGCCCACCGAATTGGCCGAAGGCTATCGGGCCGATGACCGGGGCGTCCTCGCTTCCGGAAACAAGAAGAATGTGGAAGAGGAAATCGTCGATGCCGACGGAAAGCGAAAATGGTTCGAAACCTACAAGGCACCGGTCTTCGACGCTGCGGGCCGCGTGTTGGGCAGCGTTGGTTTTGCCCGCGACATCACCGGGCAAAAACGGGAGGAGCGTCGTCACGCCCTGGCCTTGGACGCCACCAAAATCCTGGTATGGGAAATCGACTTTGTCACCGGCAAACTGGACTACGACAGCAGCGCCCTACGCAGCCAGTGGCTAAACGATACCAGCGTGCCGGATACGCTGGAACGCTGGCTGGCGCTGGTCCACCCCGACGACCGTCCGAATTTCATGGCTTTGGTGGAGCGGGTGTTGCAACCGGGCGAGGCGGGTGCCTTCGATTGCGAATACCGCCTCCAGCCCCCCGACAGCGGCAGCCTCTGGGTGCATACGGTGGGCCGGGTGGTACATCGCGATGCGGCGGGCCAGCCACTGCTGGGGGCGGGATATACGGTGAATATCGATGCGCGCAAGCGCACCGAGCTAGCCCTGAAAGCCAGCGAGGAAGCGCAGCGTTCGCTCATTGCCGCACTGCCCGACGTTGTCATGCGTTTCGACCCGGAGGGCCGCCACCTATTCGCTTCCGAAAACGTCAAGGAAGTGACGGGTCTACCTGCCGCCGCATTTCTCGGTAAAACTCACCACGAACTGGGCTTTCCGGAACCGATGTGCGCCCTCTGGGAAGAGGCCATCCGGCAACCATTCCTCACGGGGCGACCCTACGAAACGGAATTCGATCTTGATGGCCCTTCCGGTCATGTCGTCTTCAACTGGCGCCTGACGCCCGATCTCGATGCCGATGGCCGGGTGCGCACCGTCCTGGCCGTGGCACGCGACGTCACCGCCCGCAAGCAAGACGAGGCGGAGCTTGAACGCCACCGCCAGCACCTCGAGGAACTGGTGCTGGAACGCACGGTGGAACTCACCGCTGCCAAAATCGCCGCCGAAGCCGCCAATCGTGCCAAGAGCGCCTTCCTGGCCAACATGAGCCACGAACTGCGCACGCCAATGAACGGCGTGATGGGCATGCTCGACATGGCCAGGCGCCGCATGACCGATCCTGCCGGGCTGGATCAACTCGCCAAGGCCAAGACCGCGGCCACCAACCTGCTCGCCGTTCTCAACGACATCCTCGACTTCTCCAAGATCGAAGCCGAGCGCATGGTGCTCGAAGATGCGCCCCTCCAGCTCGCTGAGTGCGTAGGCAACGTCGTCGCTACACTTGGCCACAAAGCTTCCGGAAAAGGAGTCCAGCTGACCGTCGATTTGCCTACGGATCTGGCCCGGGCAGCCTTCCAGGGCGATCCGCTACGTCTCGGCCAGATCCTGTTCAACCTGGTCGGCAACGCCATCAAATTCACCGAGCAAGGCGCGGTGAACCTGAGCGCCCGTTCGGTGGGCGAATCCGCTGATGCGGTGCAAGTGCGCTTCGAGGTGAGCGACACGGGCATCGGGATCGAACCGGCGGCGCAGGCGCGGCTGTTCCAGTCCTTCGAGCAGGCCGACAACAGCATGACGCGAAAGTACGGCGGTACCGGGCTCGGGCTGGCCATCTGCAAGCGACTGGTCCAGCTCATGGCGGGTGAAATCGGCGTCGAAAGCACCCCCGGACAAGGCAGCACTTTCTGGTTCGTTGTTCCGCTGAAGAAGCGGGAACACGCTGCCGTCCCGCCCGCACTGACTATTCCGGCCCTCACGGCCGAACAACGCTTGCAATCCAAACATGCCGGCGCGCGCATCCTGCTGGTGGAAGACGAGCCGATCACGCAGGAAATCTCGCGTGGCATGCTGGAGGATGTGGGGCTGGTGGTGGATGTGGCGGACGACGGCAGGCAGGCGCTGGCATCGGCTCAGAGGAACCGCTATTCCCTGATCCTGATGGACATGCAGATGCCCAATCTCAACGGCGTCGATGCCACCCGGATGATACGTGCCGACTCACTGAACACGGATACCCCCATCCTGGCGATGACTGCCAACGCCTACAACGAGGATCGCCAGGTCTGCCTCGAAGCCGGCATGAACGACCACATCGCCAAGCCGGTCGATCCGGAGCAGTTGTTTGAAACTTTGCTGGCGTGGCTGGAGAAACGTGGTCATTGAACGGATAGGCCACTTGCCTCGGATACCTGTCACGGCACTCCTGACAGGGTGGCCATCTCTTCTGGGTCATCAAGCGCCAGCCGACGATCAAGGGAGCGGCCATGACCAAACAGCAGCGCCCTGGATGGGTTGACTCCTCTTAATTCGGCTTCGACATCTGAATGAGAGCGCCTTCCGGCGGTTCCGCCGACCCCTTCTCATGAACTATCCGGGCTAGGCCAGCGGCTTCACCGCCTCGATGCTCGCGGAGACGACATAGTCGGTGATCGGCGTCCCCGGCGCCCAGTCGCGGATGAAGCTCCGGCTTTCGTCCCTGGGCGTGATGCGGATCGCCTGGAAACCGGCGTGGCGCAGCATGGCCTCCAGCTCGGCGATGGGCGAGGCGCCGGCGATGCAACCGGTGTACAGCGCCATGTCGCGGCGCATGTCATCCGGCACTTCCGCGAATGCCACCACGTCGGAGACCGCCAGCCGGCCACCGGGCTTGAGCACCCGCCAGGCTTCGGCGAACACGCGTGGCTTGTCCGGCGAAAGGTTGATGACGCAGTTGGAGATGATCACGTCGACGACGGCATCGGCCAGCGGCAGGTTCTCGATCTCGCCGAGTCGGAATTCGACCTGGCCGTAGCCGCCCTTCTCCGCGTTGACCCGCGCCCTGGACAGCATCGCCGGGGTCATGTCGACGCCGATCACGCGACCGCTCTCGCCCACTTGCCGCGCCGCCAGAAAAGCGTCGAATCCGGCGCCACTGCCCAGGTCGAGCACGGTCTCGCCCGGTTGCAACGCCGCGATGGCCTGTGGATTGCCGCAGCCCAGGCCAAGGTTGGCGCCCGCCGGCACGATGGCGGTGTCATCCGCCGTATAGCCCATGGCCTGCGACAGCGCCACGGCGTCGGCAACCGGTGGCGCGCAACAGGAGGGGGCGCAGCCGCAGCCATCGCTTTCCGCGACGCGGCCGTATTGTTCGCGCACGGCCTGGCGGATGGTGTCGTGCTTCACTTCGTTCATGGTCATCTCGGCACATTGGGAATTCCGTCGATATACCACGATCCGGTCACGCGATTCATACTGACCTCCGGAGGTGCGGTCACCGCCTATCGAAATGCCAGGCCGCCAAGCTGTGCCAGCCAGATCGTTCCGGCACGGCGCGGCACACCCGGCATCCGTCGGGCCTGAAAGAGCGGAATACCGTTCGTCACCCCGGTCACCTGGCCAGACGTCCTGGCGCCAGCACGCCAGCCAGGGCTTGCCATTGATGCAGGCTCAGGCCGAGGCCGATGCAGGCCGCGCCCAGCCAGACCCGGACACTGACCGCCTCGCCGTTGAGCAGACTGCCGAGCAGCAGGGCGATCACCGGCGTCACCAGCGTGATGAGCGCGACCTTGCCGGTTTCCATGTGCTTGATGACGTAGTAGTAGAGCGCGAAGCCCAGCACCGAGCCGAAGACGCCGAGGTAGGCGATGGCGGCAGCGGCACGGACAGGCACCTCGGCGGGCGCATGACCGTCGCTCAGCCACCAGACCAGGGCGAACAGCGGCAGTGACACCGCCAGCGAACCGGTCGTGGTGGCCAGGGGCGGGCTGTCATCGCCGATGCGCTTGATCCAGACCAGGCCGGAGGAATATATCCCCACCGCGGCCAGCAGGGCCGCCACGCCGGCGATTGCGTGCGCGCCGCCCATCTCGCCGCTGTCGCCGAAGATCAGGGCGAGACCGGCCAAACCGAGCAGCATGCCGGCGAGCTTGGCCGGACTGAACGATTCCTCCTTCAGCCAGAACAAGGCCAGCACCCCGGTCATCAGTGGCGCCAGGCCGAACAGCACCGAAACCAGGCCGGAGTGGATGTATTGCGCACCCCAGTAGGTCAGGGTCATGGCCCCGAACAGGCTCAGACCACTGACCAGGTAGCTCATGCGGGCGCGCCGGTGCAGCGGCAGATCGATCCGCCAGAGGATGAGGATGAGCAGGGCCACGGCAAGGCCGATGGCCATGCGCGCCGCGACGGCGAAGCCGAAGCCCGCGCCCTGGGCGCTCCACTTGATGGCCAGTGGCGTGGTGGACCAGATCAGGATGACCGTGAGATAGGCCGCCGGTATGGACATGCAGAGACTCCTGGGCTTGGAAAAACAAAAAGGCCGCGCACCTCGCGGTCCGCGGCCTGATCGGGAAAACGTGCTGACGACTACTGGATTGCTTTTCCTCCGGCCCCGGACGCGACACGACACGGCCACATGTGCAGCGACAGTCGGCGGACGACGGTTTGGCGGGTCTGGAGGGAATTCATGGTGGGATTGTCATGGCCGCGAGCCGGCAACGTCAATCAGTTCGTTTCACGACTGGCCAGCAAGCGCTTGGGCGCGGCCTTGCCGTCCCGGTCGACTTCGGCGACACCGAGGAAGCCGCCGTCCGGCGCGTAGAGGCGCAGCAATTCACCCACGCGCAGGCCGGAACGCCAGATCGCCTGGCCGTGGCTGATCTGCCAGGCCGCCTCCAGATCAAGATCGAGGCGCGGCAGGTCGAGGGTGAGATTGTCCGGGGGCAGCAGACACGCGTCGCGCGCGTCCTCATCCATCTCGGCCAGTTCGTCCAGGGTGATGGCATCTTCCAGGTAGTAGGGGCCGACCTGCAGGCGGTCGAGGCCGGTGAGATGGGCGCCACAGCCCAGCAGTTCACCCAGGTCATCGGCCAGCGCGCGTACATAGAATCCCTTGCCGCTATGCACCCGCACGCTGGCGACGCGGCCGTCGAAGCTTTCCAGTGCGATGTCGAACACCGTGACGCGCCGTGCCGGGCGGTCGATCTCGATGCCTTTTCGCGCGTATTCGTAGAGCGGCCGGCCCGCGTGCTTGAGCGCGGAATGCATGGGCGGGACCTGCTCGATCTCGCCACGAAACCGTTCCAGCGCCTGGCGCAGGTCGGCCTCGCCGATGGCCACGGGGCGCTCGGAAATCACCTCGCCGTCGAGGTCGCCGCTGGATGTGCGCACGCCAAGCAGGATCTCGGCGCGATAGACCTTGTCGGCATCGAGCAGGAATTGCGAGAACTTGGTGGCCTCGCCCAGGCAGAGGGGCAGCAGCCCGGTGGCGAAGGGGTCGAGGGTGCCGGTATGGCCGGCCTTTTCCGCGCGGTACAGCCATTTGGCCTTCTGCAAGGCGGCATTGGAGGTGAAGCCGGCGACCTTGTCCAGCAACAACACGCCGGAGATGGCGCGCCTGACGATCTTGTTCATTCTGGAAACCTGGGTTGAAACGGTAAGGGCGCCGCGCGCGCCATCAGCAATGACCAGGCGCGCGCGGCGCACCCAGCGAAAACAGGATGTTCAGTCTTCGTCCTGGTGGTGCTTCTTGTCTTCAGCCACCGCCTTGTCGATCAGTTCCGACAGGTGCGCGCCGCGCTCCACGGACGCGTCGTACACGAAGGTCAGCTTGGGCACGGTGCGCAGGCTCATGCGGTGCGCGAGTTCACTGCGAAGGAAGCCGGCGGCGCTGCCCAGGCCCTTGCGCGCGACATCGGGATCGTTGCCGTAGACGGTGAACCAGACCTTGGCGTGTTCCAGGTCGGTGGTGACGTTGACGGCGGTGATCGTGACACCCACCACGCGCGGGTCTTTCATTTCCCGCATGAGGATGGATGCCAGCTCCTGGAGGATCTGCTCGGCGACGCGGAGGTTTCTTTGATTGGCCATGTCGGATAGGGCTCAAGGTTCAAGGCGCAAGGTCCAAGGCGGAGCGCTTGCCCCTTGTTCCTTGACCCTTGCCCCTGTTACAGGGTTCTCGCCACCTCGACCACCTCATAGCATTCGAGCTGATCGCCTTCCATGATGTCGTTGAAATTCTTCAGGGAAAGGCCGCATTCGAAGCCGCCCTTCACTTCCTTCACGTCATCCTTGAAGCGCTTGAGGGAGTCGAGTTCGCCATCGTGCACCACGACGTTGTCGCGCAACACCCGCACGCGGGCGCTGCGTTTCAGCACGCCCTCGAGCACGAAACAACCCGCGACCGCGCCCACCTTGGTGATGCGGAACACCTGGCGGATTTCCGCCAGGCCCAGGGCGTTTTCCTTCTTCTCCGGAGAGAGCAGGCCGCCCAGCGCCGCCTTCACGACATCCACGGCTTCGTAGATGACGTTGTAGTAACGGATATCGACGCCCGCGGATTCGGCCAGCTTGCGCGCCTGCGCGTCGGCGCGCACGTTGAAGCCGATGATCACGGCCTTCGA
The DNA here is from genome assembly GCA_964393825.1 of uncultured Thiobacillus sp. Classification (GTDB taxonomy): domain Bacteria; phylum Pseudomonadota; class Gammaproteobacteria; order Burkholderiales; family Thiobacillaceae; genus PFJX01. The sequence goes on from CAYMUY010000047.1 coordinate 11,340, forward strand.
GGCGATGGCCAGGTTGACGTCGGATTCCGAGATGGAACCGACGGCGGAGTGGACCAGGACGACCTTCACCTCGTCGGTGGAGAGCTTGTTCAAGGCGTGCGCGAGACCTTCATAGGAACCTTGCACGTCGGCCTTCAGGATCAACGGCAGGGTCTTCACCTCGCCTTCGCCCATCGACTCGAAAATGTTTTCCAGCTTGGCGGCCTGCTGCTTGGCCAGCTTGACGTCGCGGAACATGCCCTGGCGGAACAGGGCAATCTCGCGCGCCTTCTTCTCGTCCGGCAGCACCAGCACGTCGACACCGGCACCCGGAACGTCGGACAGGCCCTGAATTTCCACGGGAAGCGAAGGCCCGGCCTGGGAGATCTGCTTGCCGTCCTCGTCCAGCATGGCGCGGACCCGACCGAAGGCGGAACCGGCCAGGATGACGTCGCCGCGCTTGAGCGTGCCGGATTGCACCAGCACCGTGGCCACCGGACCGCGACCCTTGTCGAGGCGGGATTCCACCACCACACCCTTGGCGGGGGCATCGACCGCGGCCTTCAATTCAAGCACTTCGGCCTGCAGCAGGATGGCGTCAAGGAGGTTGTCGATACCCTGGCCGGTCTTGGCCGAGACATCGACGAACATCGCGTCGCCGCCCCACTCTTCCGGCACCACGCCTTCATTGGAGACTTCCTGGCGGATCTTTTCCGGGCTGGCGCCCGGCTTGTCGATCTTGTTCACCGCGACAATGACCGGCACGTTGCCGGCCTTGGCATGATGAATGGCCTCGCGGGTCTGCGGCATGACGCCATCGTCGGCGGCAACCACCAGGATCACCAGGTCGGTGACCTTGGCGCCACGGGCGCGCATGGCGGTAAACGCCTCGTGACCCGGGGTATCCAGGAAAGTCACCATGCCCTTCGCGGTTTCCACGTGATAGGCACCGATGTGCTGGGTGATGCCGCCTGCCTCGCCGGCGGCCACGCGGGCCTGGCGAATGCGGTCGAGGAGCGAGGTCTTGCCATGGTCGACGTGACCCATGACCGTGACCACCGGCGCGCGCGGCAGCAGTTCCACCGTCTTGTCGAGCACCTCGTCTTCCAGATAGGACTCGGGCGTGTCGATGGGCGCGGGCTTGGCGATGTGCCCCAGTTCTTCCACGATGATCATCGCGGTGTCCTGATCCAGCACCTGGTTGATGGTGACCATGGAGCCCATCTTCATGAGCGCCTTGATCACCTCGGCAGCCTTCACCGACATCTTGTGCGCCAGGTCGGCGACGCTGATGGTTTCCGGAACCAGGACTTCGCGGACCACGGCCTCGACCGGGATCGGCTGCGCGTGCTCGTGCTCGCCCTTGTGGTGACGGCCCTTGCGCGAACGCCAGCCATCGCCTTCCACGGCGCCGCGGGTACGCAGACCGGGCCGCTTGCCGCTGGCGGGTTCTTCCTTGCCTTTCTTGGCGGTGGATTTCTCCGCCTTGGGCTTGACCGAGGGCTTGACCGATGGCTTCACCTCCGCCGGTTTGGCTTCGGCGGCAGGTGCGACGACCGCCGGACCCCGCTCACGCGCGGCCTTGGCTTCCACCTCGGCCTGGCGACGCGCGGCTTCACGCTCCTGCTTGGCCTTGAGTTCCGCTTCCTGAATCGCACGCAGGGCGGCGGCGCGCTTGGCTTCCTGCGCGCGGGCCAGACGTTCGGCGTCGTCGATCACGGAAACCGGCGCAACCGGTTTCTGCTCCGTGGTCTCCGGCTCGGCAACCACCTCGGCTGCGACCGCTTCCTGGGCCGGTTCGACCGGGGCTTCCGCAACGGCGGGTTCCGGCTCGGTCACTTCCACGGGTGCGGCTTCGGCCACCACTTCAGTCTCGGGGATCGGCTCGGGGGCGGGGGCCGGCGCGGCCATCTCCACCTCGACAGGCGCGGCCTCGACCAGTGGCTCCAGCGCGGGCGTTGTGTCCACGACCTCGACCGGCTCGATCACGTCCGCCGGTTTATCCTGGCCCGCAGCCTCGCCCGGCCCGGTCTCGCGTTTGATCAGCGTGCGCTTCTTGCGCACCTCGACCTGCACGGTACGGGTACGGCCGCTGCTGTCTGCGGTCTTGATCTCGCTGGTCTGCTTGCGCGTCAGCGTGATCTTGGATTTCGGCTGCGCGCCGCCATGCTTGCCGCGCAGGTAGTCCAGCAGGCGGGACTTATCCAGGTCGGAAAGTTCATCGCCCGCCCCTCCGACAGCCACGCCCGCGGCTTTCAACTGCTCCACCAGCAGTGCCGGCGCTACCTTGAGTTCAGTGGCGAATTGTTCGACGTTCATGCTACCCCCATTCAGACGCCCGCCAGCATGGGCGCCCGCGCTGTCATGATCAGCGCCTTGGCGCGTTCCTCGTCCATGCCGACGAGTTCCATCAACTCGTCCACGGCCAAATCGGCCAGGTCCTCGGCCGTATTCACGCCGTTGGCGGTGAGTAGAGCCACGGTTTCCTCATCCATGCCGGCGACACTCATCAGGTCGGCGGCGGCGGATTCCATCTCTTCCTCGTGGACGATGGCATCCGTGAGCAGCGCATCGCGAGCCCGCGAGCGCAATTCATTGACCGTGTCCTCGTCAAAGGATTCGATCTCCAACATCTCGGCGAGCGGCACATAGGCCACTTCTTCCAGTGTCGAGAAGCCTTCCTGGACCAGCACATCGGCCACGTCTTCATCAACATCCAGTTTTTCCATGAACATCCCGCGGATGCTGGAAGCTTCCTGCTCATGCTTCTGCTCGGCCTCATCCACCGACAGGATGTTGATGTCCCAGCCGGTCATTTCAGCCGCCAGGCGCACGTTCTGGCCGTAACGGCCAATCGCGACATCGACCTGGTCCGCCTCCACCACGACATCCATGGCGTGCTTTTCCTCATCCACCACGATGCTGCTGACCTGGGCGGGAGAAAGGGCATTGATCACGAACTGGGCGGGATCGGGCGACCACAACACGATGTCGACACGCTCGCCATTGAGTTCGTTGGTCACCGCCGTGACGCGGGTTCCACGCACGCCGATGCAGGCACCTTGCGGATCCATGCGAGGATCGTTTGACTTGACCGCGATCTTGGCGCGGACACCGGGATCGCGGGCGGCGGCCTTGATCTCGATCACGCCCTCCTCGATTTCCGGCACTTCCAGTTCGAACAACTTCATGATGAATTCCGGCGCTGTCCGTGACAGCACCAGTTGCGGCCCACGCGCGGCGCGCTCGGCGCGCACCATGTAGGCTCGCACCCGATCGCCGACCCGCAGGTTTTCCTTGGGAATCATCTGGTCTTTTTCCAGGCGGCCCTCGATGCGGCCGGACTCGATGATGGCGGCGCCACGCTCCATGCGCTTGATGGTGCCGGACACCAGTGACTCGCTGCGGGCGAGGAAGTCGTTCAGCAACTGCTCGCGTTCGGCGTCGCGGATCTTCTGGAGAATGACCTGCTTGGCGGCCTGCGCGCCGATGCGACCGAAATCGACCGCTTCGACCGGCTCTTCGATGTACTCGCCCACCGTGACATCCGGGTCGATTTCAAGAGCCTCGAACAGCAGATACTGGCGATCCGGAAATTCCAGGCCGGCTTCATCGGGCAACACTTCCCAGCGACGGAAAGCCTGGTATTCGCCAGTGCGACGGTCAATGTCGACACGAATTTCCACATCTTCCTGATAACGCTTCTTGGTGGCATGGGCCAAAGCGGATTCCAAAGCTCCGAAGACCACTTCGGGTTCCACGTTTTTCTCACGCGCCAGCACATCGGCCAGCATCAAGACTTCCCGACTCATCGCACCCTCCGGGTTGAACCTTCCAGCAGCGGTGCCAGGCGGGCGGATTCCACTTCCACGAGCGGAATCGCCACCGACACACCATCCACATCCATTTGTAAAACGCTGTCCACCACACCTGTGATCAAACCGGTAAACCGCTTGCGGCCGTCGAGCGGCGCATGCAGCTTGACCAGGGCGCGCTCGCCGTTGAAACGCACGAAGTCGGCCTCCTTGACCAGAGGCCGATCAGTACCCGGCGAGGACACTTCGAGACGGTCGTAATCGACGTTCTCGACCATGAACACGCGGCTCAACTGATTGCTCACCTTCACACAGTCGTCGAGGTTGATCCCGTTCGGACTGTCGATGAATACGCGCAACAAGCCCCGGCCAGCCCGCTCCAGGGTGACCAGTTCGTAGCCCATTCCGGCCAGGGTTGGTTCAATCAGTGTCTGTAAGTCCATGTCCACGAAATAAAAAATGGGCGCGAAGCCCATGGAAAACCTGCTGATTATACACCAGTTTACGTATTCTCGAACCAGGGTCGATGCCGACGCGAACGATTCAACACCATTCGCGCCATGCCTATGACGTCATGATGATCGGGATCAGTCCCGACCTACGGAATGTTCCAGGACAATGTCCCTGCCCTCGGCGGCCAATCTGATCGATGCCAGCCAGGCACCGTCGGCGGGCAAGGCCATCGCGACGCGGTAGACCCCCTCGCCGATCTCCTCCAGGGGGCGCTCGTTCGCGACCTTCTGGCCAGGGCGCGACAGTCCGAGCACGATACGCTGGCCGAGGACCCCCGCCCCCTGTGCCTCGCGCAGGCGCACCTCGACTGCGCTCACGCGATCGACGGAAAGTCCGTTCAGTCCCGTGATCTCGACATTCCAGCCCAACTGTTCGAGACGCGCCGTGATGTTCCGCTGCTGTGCGATGCTCTTGGCGGCCTCTTCGCCATGTTCGACGACCCCGGCAAAGCCCGTATGCAGCGTCTTGCCCTGGGCATTGGGCAGCAATCGCGAGGCCAGTGCCGGGGGCAGGCCATTGCCGGCGATATAGACAAAGCCGCCGAGCACCACCGTGATGAATACGAAAAACGCGATCAGCAACTTGGGGACCCAATGCACCTTCATGTCACCGCCAGGCTTTTTCGCATAAAGCTGGAACAGCAGCACCGATACCGTTGGAAAGGCGACCAGGTGAAGGGTCACCACATCCAGCCCAGGTCGCAAGGACGCGGCATAGACGAGATAAGCGGCGCAAGGCAGCCCCGCCGCGACCACCGCCGCCCAGAAATTTGACAGCTTGGCCAGGCGAGCCGCGCCGTAAAGCAAGACGGTCAGCAACATGCCGCCGAATATGGAAATGAGCAGAGTCATGATGCGTACGCCTTTGCGTTACTTGCCGGTAAAGAAACGTGCCGTATCGACCACCGACTCGCCTTTGCTGTTGCTGATGAGAAATTCGAATTCGTGCAATTGCCGGGCGCGAACAGGATCGAGCTGCACGCTGGCCTGGATGATCACGCTCTTGCCGTTGCGAATGTGGACCTGCCGGAAATTGCCGAGGTCCAGCGCGCCGTCCGGTAGGCCGCGCGCGCTGATCGCATAGACTTCCTCGCCACCGGACAGGTTGGTCAGCCGGATCTGGTAGCGGTTGCGGATGCTGCCATCCGACAGCGTCACATAGAGAGGCTGGCGGATCTGCTGCGTGCTGTGCTCGAAGCTCTTGCGATGGCCGATGTCATAGACCAGATACGCACACATGAGGATCAGCGATACCCCGTAGCCCAGTACCTTCAGGCTTTTCCAGTGTGGCCGCGCCGGCGCCGGCTGCGGCTTAGCCAGGTTGACTTCCGAGTCATAACGGATGAGACCGCGCGGGTATCCCATCTTGTCCATGATGCTGTTGCAGGCATCGACACAGAGGCCACAGGAAATACAGGTGTACTGCAGGCCATTGCGGATATCGATGCCCACCGGGCACACCTGAACGCAAAGACCGCAATCGACACAGTCCCCGTGCCCCTTGGCATGGCGCTCGCCCGGATCGCGCAGACCGCTGCGCGCGATCGCGCGACCTGCCGTGCCCTCACCCCGCCTGGCATCGTAATGGACCGTCAGCGTTTCCGGATCGTACATGGCGCTCTGGAAACGGCCATAGGGGCAGATGAAAGTGCAGACGTGCTCACGCAGCAGCGCGGCCGCGGCATAGGTGCTGATGCTCAGCGCCGTGATGGCGATATAGGCGGCGGCGGCGGCCTGACCGGTGAATACATCGACCAGCAACACCGGGGCATAGCCGAAGTAGAGGACGAAGGTCAGCGCAGTCCAGAAAGAGAGCAACACCCAGGAGACACGCGTGGCTCCCACCTTGAGTAATTTCTCTCGCTTGCTCCAGGGTTCGCGCAGTAACCGCAACCTGGCCGGGCGCTCACCCTGGAACAGTTTCTCCAGAAGCATGAAGGCATCGGTCCACAGCGTCTGGAAGCAGAAGTAGCCACAGAAAGCGCGCCCGAACAAGGCGGTGACGAAGAACAACAGGACCGCCGCGATGAACAACAGCATGGACAGCCAGAAGATGTCCTGCGGGTAGACGACCAGATCGAAGATCAGGTAGCGGCGCCCCGGGATGTCGAACATGACCGCCTGCGCGGGGGCGTCCACCCGCCCCCAGGGCAGCCAGGGCAACAGGAAATACACGGCAAAGCCCAGCCACAGCAGCGCGCTCTTGAAACGTCGAAACGGACCCTTGATCGAGCGGGGAACAATCGGTATCCGCTTGAAATAGAGGTCACCGCCTGAGGATTGTGGTTCTTGCACGTTCATACCTTTTCGTCCCGCCGCTGACAGTCACCAGCGAAACCACAGTTACGGCGCCAGATTGCGCCGCTGAAAACCAAAAACCCCGGCAAGCCGGGGTTCCGTCGCTCAACAGAAACACGCCGGGCCACCCGGGTATTTCCCGCCCCCGGAGCGGGCCGCACGTGGGCCGCACCTGGGGACGCCAAACAGAGCGTGAATTACTTGCCGCCGCCCAGTTCGTGGACGTACACCGTCAGCAACTTGATCTGCTGCGATGTCAGGCGCCCTTGCCACGCAGGCATCACGCCCTTGTTCAGGCCAGTGGTGATGACCTTGCGAATGGCGTCGACCTTGCCAGCATCATCCGCCGCGCCCGGTACGTCCGCCCACAGCCAGACCTTGTCGGTCAGGTTGGCGGAACCGATATCCTTGCGACCCTTGGCATCATCGTTGTGACAATAGAAGCACGCTGCCGCATGTGAATGGAACAACTCCTTGCCCTTCGCCACCTTGGCGGCATCCGCCTTGAGTCCGGAGAGGCTGGCCACATAGTGGGCCAGTTCGTCGATTTCCGCGGCGGAGAGCGCTTCCGCGAACGGCGGCATATAGCCGCGGCGACCCTTGGTGATGGTCTCGTTGATCTTCTCGGGAGAGCCCCCGTAGATCCAGTCGTCATCGGTCAGGTTGGGAAAGAAGCCGATCTTGCCCTGGCCACCGGACTGATGGCATGCGGCGCAGTTCTCGGAGAACACCATCTTGCCGGCGGACACCACGAAACTGTTCAGTTCCGGATCCTTGGTGATCTGCTCGTAAGGCAGTGAAGCCAGCTTGTCGAAGTATGGCTTCTGCTTGGTGGCAGCTTCCTGGGTTTCCTTGAGCAATTTGGAACGGGTGTTCCAGTGCCAGGATTCATCCTGTCCTTCAGCATTCTTGTAGGTAATGGTATTGACCCCGGGCAGGAAACCCTTGCCGATCGGCCAGGACGGGTACGCCACCCAGTACACCAGCGCAAACACCATGGTCACGTAGAACGTATAGGTCCACCACACCGGCAGGGGGTTGTTGAACTCCTGAAGGTCGTCGTCCCACACGTGACCTGTGGTTTGCACCTTGCCGGTCGCCTGGTTTGTCGAATGCTCAGCCATTGGACTTGTCCTTCTTTACTTCGTCATCATCAAGAAAAGGGATGTTCTTGTGCTCTTCCAGCTTTTCACCCCGCTTCCGGCTGCCATACACCCAGAGCACGATCAGGCAAAAGGTGACAAAAAAAATCAGCAGGCCGAGCGGCTTGGTGTTTTCCGGATCAGCGAACCATTGCATCAGCGGAATTTCACCAGTTCTTCCGGCTTGATCTTGCTGAAGTCCACCATGGTGCCGAGCACCTGGAGGTAAGCCACCAGGGCGTCCATCTCGGACACGCTGGTGCGATCACCGTCGTAGTTGCCTTCCTGCGCCTGCGCCACCAGATTCTTCACCGCATCAGGGATATGCAGCATCTTGGCCACCGGCTCACCGAACTGCTTGACGTTGCGCTGGTATTCCTCGTCATTGGCCGAATAAGGCACACCCGTCACGCGCAGGGCACGCATGCGGTCACCGATATCGGAAATATCCAGTTTCGTGGACATCAACCAGGGATAGTTGGGCATCACCGACTCGGGCACCACCGAAGTGGGCTTCATCAGGTGCTGCACATGCCACTCGTTGGAATACTTGCTGCCGACGCGAGCCAGATCGGGGCCGGTACGCTTGGAACCCCACTGGAACGGATGGTCATACTTGGATTCCGCCGCCAGGGAGTAATGGCCGTAGCGCAACTGCTCGTCACGGAACGGACGAATCATCTGCGAGTGGCAGGTATAGCAACCTTCTCGCACATAGAGATCGCGACCACGCGATTCCAGCGGCGTATAGGGGCGCACGCCGTCAACCTTTTCCATCGTGTCCTTGATGAAGAACAGCGGCGCGATTTCCACCAGACCGCCGATGCTGATGGCGAACATGGTGAGCACCAGCAGAACGCCGGCATTGGTTTCGATGTTTTCGTGTTTGAAGCTCATTTCCTAACCTCGTTCCTGTCAGGCGGTGGCAGCGGCGGCACGCACGCCAGCCACTTCGGCGCGCACACCCTGGCGGATGGTCTGGTAGACATTGAAGGCCATCAGCAACATCCCGGTCAGGAAGAACATGCCGCCGATGGCGCGCATGGCATAGAAGGGATGCATCGCGGCGACCGACTCGACGAAGGAGTACTGCAGGTTGCCAAACTCGTCGAATGCGCGCCACATCAGGCCCTGGGAGATACCGGAGATCCACATCGCGGTGATGTAGAGCAGGGTACCGATGGTCGCCAGCCAGAAATGCATGTTGATCAGTCGGACACTGTACATGGTGGTATTCCACAGGCGCGGAATCATGTGATAGAGCGACCCGAAGGAGATCATCGCCACCCAACCCAGCGCGCCGGAGTGCACATGACCCACGGTCCAGTCGGTGTAATGAGACAGCGCGTTGACATCCTTCAGGGACATCAGCGGACCCTCGAAGGTGGACATGCCATAGAACGACAAGGCGACGATCATGAAGCGCATGATCGGATCGGTGCGCAACTTATCCCAGGCACCGGACAGGGTCATGATGCCGTTGATCATGCCGCCCCAGGAAGGCAACAACAGCATGATGGAGAAAGTGGCGCCGAGGGTGGAAGCCCAGTCGGGCAGCGCGGTCCAGTGCAGGTGATGGGTACCCACCCACATGTACATGAACGAGAGCGCCCAAAAGTGAACGATGGACAGGCGATAGGAGTAGACCGGACGGCCGGCGTGCTTGGGCACGAAGTAATACATCATCCCCAGGAAGGCCGCGGTCAGGAAGAAACCCACCGCGTTGTGGCCGTACCACCACTGAGTCATCGCGTCCTGCGTGCCGGAGAACAGGCTGTAGGACTTCATGCTGAACAGATTCACCGGCACCGCGAGGTTGTTGAAGGTATGCAGCAGCGCGGTCGCCAGGATGAACGAGAGGTAGAACCAGTTGGCGACGTAGATATGCGCCTGTTTGCGCTTCATCAGGGTTCCGACATAGACCGCCAGATAGGACACCCAGACGATCTCGATCAGGATGTCGATGGGCCATTCCATTTCCGCATATTCACGGCCCTGGCTGTAACCCAGCACATAGGAGACGGCGGCCATCACAATGATGGCTTGCCAACCCCAGAAGGTGAAGGTGGCGAGGCCGGGCGCGAACAAGCGAGTCTGGCAGGTGCGCTGAACCACATAGTACGAGGTGGCGAACAGCGCTGAACCGCCGAAACCGAAGATCACCGCGCCGGTATGTACGGGGCGGAAGCGGCCAAACGAGAAGTAGGGACTATCGAAGTTCAGGAACGGCCAAGCCAGTTCCGAGGCGATATATACGCCCACGAACATACCCACCACGGCCCAAACGATGGCCATCATGGAGAATTTTTTGATGATGTCGTAATCGTACTGCTCGGTCGCAGCCTGATTGGTTGCAGACATAACGCCTCCTAGGGTTGCCGCACCGCCCGGGAACCTACCCGGAACGTCGTTTCAGCGCCAAAACTGGCGAAAAGCTTTACAAAAAGCACACCGGAAAAAAAGCCGGGCGAGTATAGACGCAGGGCCGTTGACGGACAAGAACGAATCACGCCGGATCCGCCTTGAGCAAAGTCAACAGATCGGCCGCGATGTCCGCCGCCGTGTGACCATACGGCAGGTACAGCCGCACACGGCCGTGGCCGTCCAGCACGTAGCTGCCAGCCGAATGATCGACCAGATAACCACTGGCGCCCGGCTCGACATGACGACGGTAGACGATGCGAAACTCCTTTGCCGCCTGTGCCACTTCCGCCGGGCTGCCGAACAAGCCCAGGAAACCCGGGTTGAAATAGGGGACATAGGCCTTGAGCACCTCCGGGGTATCGCGCTCCGGGTCGACGGTCACGAACAGGACTTGCACCCTGCTCGCCGCTTCCGGAGGCATCAACTTCAACGCCGCGTCCATGTCCGAGAGTGTCGTCGGGCAAACATCGGGACAATGGGTATAGCCAAAGAACAGCACGACCAGCTTGCCCCTGAACGTCTCCAGGGTGACCGGTCGCAGGTTATGGTCGGTCAGTGCCAGGCGCAGGCCAAAGCCGGCACCGCTGATATCACTACCCGTGAACGACGGCTCGCTGGTGCCCTGCTCGCAGCCGAGCAGACTCAGCGCAAGCGCGTAGAGCCAGAACTGGCGGAGCAGGTACAACGTTGCTGGCAAGAAATCAGACCGCTTGCGGCAGGGCGCCGGCCGGCAGATCGGACAGCCGGTACTTGCCGGTGAGCACGGCCTTGGCCAGTTCATCCAGGTTCATTTCATTGAGCAGCGCGAGGATCTTCTTCTTCACCGGAATCCATTTGAAATGCATGGGGCAGGCCGTGGCGTCGGAGCACTCCTTCAGGCCCAGGATGCAGTTCTTGGTGAAGTCCGGCCCTTCCGTGAGGACCAGCACCTGCATCAGCGTGGTGCGATGCATGCCCTCGCGCAAGCAGAAACCGCCGAGGCGGCCGCGAAAGGAATCGAGCACGCCCTGCTTGCAGAGGTTTTGCAGGATCTTTGCCAGATAGGCTGCCGGCACATTGAGGCGATCGGCGATATCCCGGTTCAGCACCGGCTCGCCGGGTGGCTGGGTGGCGATGTAGATCAAAGCCTGGACGGCGTATTGACTGGTGCGCGACAGAACCATGTCTCACTCCAAGGAGAGTTTTTTATCCGGAATGATTATAGCGGGGTGTTTTCACGCGCTAACAAGGATTTCAGGACAGGGAGGTAGAAATAAACCTATGAGGACAACAGGGTTGTCAGCTTTTTCGGCACGAACGCCGCCGCCATTCTGGCCGCGTCCGGCACGGCCAGATGGGGGATTTCAGCCAACAGCGGCGCCTTGATCCGTCGCCGCAAGGTGAGCAGGTTTTCCTCGTAGGCCGCCATGTCGGGATCGACGCGATTGGCGACCCAACCCGCGAGCCGCAATCCCCGCGCGGCGATGGCCTCGAGGGTCAGCAGGGCATGATTGATGCAGCCCAGGCGCATGCCCACCACCAGGATCACCGGCAGATCCAGCGCCAGTATGAGGTCGGCGGCATCCCTGTTTTCCGACAGCGGCACCAACAGGCCACCGACGCCCTCCACCACCACCAGGTCGGCTGCGTCGGCGAGCGCATCGTAGGCGGCACGGATGCGGGGAATCTCGATGCGCGCGCCCTTGTGATCGGCGGCGATATGCGGGGCGATCGCCTCCCGGAACAGGTAGGGGTTGACCGCTTCCGGCGCCGCCCCGACGTTGCTGGCGGCGGTGAGCCGCGCGACGTCCTCGTTCACCCATTGGCCGTCGACCTGTTCCGCGCCCGCCGCCACCGGCTTCATGCCGATGACGCGATAACCGAGCGCGGCACAGGCCTGCAGCAGCGCGGCGGCGACGCAGGTCTTGCCGATATGGGTATCGGTGCCGGCAATGAAGACGCCCTGGCCCGGCATCATCGCCGCCCCGCCTTGCGGCTCGACATCTGGAACTGAATGATCTGGCGACCATCCTCCAGGCGATCCTTGCTGCCGGCCCAGGCGTGGCCGTAGACCACTTCGTAGGTGGCGGGCAGGCGGCCTTCCCGGCGAAAACGCTCGTAGTTTTCCGTCAACCGCCGCCACGCCGCCTTGCCCATGAGGCCGCGGGTCGCGCGTTGTGCGGCGTCCTGCTTGACGGTGTGGGCGCCGATCGCCTTGAGGTCGCGCATGAGACCGATCAATTCATCGTAGGTCAGGGTAAGGTGTTCCATTTCCATCACCGGGTGGCTGAAACCGGCATGCACCAGGGCGTCGCCGACATCATGCATGTCGATGAAGCTGTTGACGTGGTGATGACCGTCGACCCCGCTGGAGGCAGCACGCAACTCCTTCAGGGTATCCGGCCCGAAACTGGCGAACAGGAACAGCCCTCCCGGCTTCAGCACCCGGTGCACGCCGCGAAAGGTCGCCTCCAGGTCGTCCACCCACTGCAGGGCCAGGCTGGACCAGACCATGTCGATGCTGTTGCCGGCGAGCGGCAACCGCTCCAGATCGGCGCACAGCGGACTGAAGCCGCCAACCTCCGGCGCGAAGCGACCGAACCAGCGCCGCCAGCCGCCCTCCTGGCCATGACGGCCGTGCGCCTGCCGCAGCATGGCGTCGGCGATGTCGAGGCCGACGACGCGGGCCCTGGGGAATCGCGCCTTCAGCAGGTTGAAGGCAAAGCCGGTACCGCAACCGGCATCGAGAATCAGGCCGGGATCGATCTTGACGCCATCGAGATGGTCGTCCAGTCGCCGCGCCACCTCCTGTTGCAGGAAAGCGGCCTCATCGTAGGTCGTCGCCGCGCGTTCGAAGGAACGACGGATGGCGCGCTTCAGCTGCTCATCCATGCAGGAACGCCCCGAGGGTGTCGACGAACCAGTCCGGATGCGACAGGAAGGGAGCGTGCGAGGCGCGCTCATGCAGGGCCAGCCGGCCATGCGACAGCCGTTGCGCCAGCCAGACGGCGGCGGCCGCCGGACAGAGCGTGTCGTGGGCGCCATGCACCAGCAGCGTCGGGCAGGTCACCTGTCCGACCCGGCCACGCAGATCGACCGCGCGCAGCAGTTCGAGGCCGGCGGCCAGCGTGGCCGGATTCGGCTCGGCCTGCTCCCGCATGCGCTCGCGCAAGCGGCTGATCACCTCGCGTGCCGCATCGCCGCCGCGCGCCTGCAAGGAAAGAAATCGCGACAGGGTGGCGCGATAGTCCGCCGTCAGGGCATCCACGAATTCAGCCAGGATCTCCGGCGCCATGCCATGCGGCCAGTCGGCTGCGGCCACGAATGCGGGCGACGAGCCCACCAGCACCAGTCGCGCGACCTTGTCCGGGTGCCGCGCCGCCAGGGCCAGGGCGATCATGCCGCCCATCGACCAGCCGACCAGATCGATGGGCTGCTCGATTCTTGCGGCCACGGCATCGGCCAGGGAGTCGGCGGTATAGGGCGTCACGCTCGGTGTGGCGCCATAGCCGGGCAGGTCGAACGCGGTGCCGCCCAGGCGCGATATAGTCTCCCTCCAGACCGCGCCGGAAAGCCCCCAGCCATGCAGGAACAACGGACCGCAGCTCATGCGTCGGCCGCCTCGCGCAGGGCGTCGATCAGGGCATCCACATCCGCCGACACGTGCGCGGCGGACAGGGAGATGCGCAAGCGCGCCGAACCTTGCGGCACCGTCGGCGGACGAATCGCGGGAATCAGGATGCCGCGCTGTTTCAGCGCTTCTGACAGCGCCAGGGTGGCCTGGGCCTCGCCCACCAGCAAGGGCTGGATCGGTGTCTCCGAGACTCGCAACCGCCAGGGCAACCCCTCCGCACCGGCTTGCAGACGCGCGATGAGTGCGCGCAAGCGTTCGCGCCGCCAGCCCTCCGCCGCAATCAATTTCAGGCTGGCGCTGGCCGCCGCCGCCAGCAGCGGCGGCTGCGCGGTGGTGTAGACATAGGTGCGCGCCTTGTTCACCAGCCACTCGATCAGTTCGACACTGCCGGCGACGAAGGCGCCGGATACGCCAGCGGCCTTGCCGAGGGTGGCGAGGTAGATCAGACGTGGGGCAAGGGGCAAGGAACCAGAGGCAAGGCAAGACAGCGCGCCCTCGCCCTTCTCGCCCAGCACACCGAAACCATGGGCGTCGTCGAGATAGAGCCAGGCATCGTGGCGTTCCGCCAGCGCCAGCAGATCAGCCACCGGCGCCAGGTCGCCGTCCATGCTGAACACCGTATCGCTGGCGATCAGCTTCACTTTCGCCGTGCTGGTGGCGAGTTGCCGGTCCAGCGTGGTCAGGTCGAAGTGCGGGTAGCGGCTCATTTTCGCGCGCGAAAGGAGGGCCGCGTCAACCAGGGAAGCGTGGTTGAGGCGATCCTCGAACACCTCGCCGTGGCGGTCGAGCAGGGCCTGGATCACGCCCAGGTTGGCCATGTAGCCGGTGGAGAACAGCAGCGCCGCCGGCATGCCGACGAAGGCCGCGAGTTCCTGTTCCAGCGCCTCGTGCAGGTGATGATGGCCGCCGAGCAGATGCGCGGCGCCGGCGCCGACGCCGCTCGCCACCACCGCCTTGCCGGCCGCCTCGGCGAGCGCCGGATGCCCGGCCAGGCCGAGATAGTCGTTGCTGGCAAAGGACAGGAACTCGCGCCCATCCTGCATCACCCGCGCGCCCTGGACACCATCGCGCACACGGCGACGGCGGCGCAGGCCCTGGGCATCGAGATCGATGAGGGCGGATTGAAGTTGGTCTGGCTGCATGGGGGCGCTCTTCCCCCGGGAGGGGAAGTGGTGGCGTCTAGTGCCCGGCGCAGCGCCGGCCCTGGACCGGCTCGCCATGCAGGCCGAGTTTGGCGAACAGGGCGCCGTCGGCGTCGGCTTCCGGATTGCCGGTGGTGAGCAACCGGTCGCCGTAGAACACCGAGTTGGCGCCCGCCAGGAAGCACAGTGCCTGCACCGCCTCGCCCAGTTCCTGGCGGCCGGCGGAGAGGCGGACGTGGGAGGCCGGCATGGTGATGCGCGCCACCGCGATGGTGCGCACGAATTCGAACGGGTCGAGGTCCGCGTCCGGACCACACTGCGCGGCCATCGGCGTGCCCGGAACCTTGACCAGCATGTTGATCGGCACCGATTCCGGCTGCGGATTCAGATTGGCCAGTTCCATGACCAGGCCGGCGCGTACCCGGCGGCTCTCGCCCATGCCGATGATGCCGCCGCAACAAACGTGGATGCCCGCGTCGCGCACCTGCGCCAGGGTATCCAGGCGGTCGCCGTGGGTATGGGTGGTGATGACCTGGCCATAGAATTCGGAGGCGGTATCGAGATTGTGGTTGTAGTAATCGAGGCCGGCCGACTTGAGCTGTTCCGCCTGGCCGGGCTTCAACATGCCCAAAGTGACACAGGTCTCCATGCCCAGCGCCTTCACTTCGCGCACCATCTCGGTGACCGCACCGAGGTCCTTCTCCTTCGGCCCGCGCCAGGCCGCGCCCATGCAGAAACGCGTGGCGCCAGCATCACGGGCGGCGCGCGCCGAAGCGACCACTTCCGCCACGTCGAGCAGTTTTTCCCGTTCCAGGCCGGTGTCGTGACGTGCCGATTGCGAGCAATAACCGCAATCCTCGGAACAGCCGCCGGTCTTGATCGACAGGAGCGTGGACAACTGCACCGCGTTGGCATCGAAGTGCTGGCGGTGAACGGTCTGCGCCTGGAACAACAGGTCATTGAACGGCAAGGCATAGAGGGCTTCCACCTCGGCCAGGGACCAGGTCTTGGGGGTAAGGGATTGCGACAGATCGGTCATTGCGCTTGCTCCATTTCGATGTCCTTCCAGTCTTCACGACCGGCCTTCCAGATGTCGTACAGGGCCCAGGGCACCAGGGTGACCACCATCAGCGCATAGACGCCCGGCCAGCCGGTGGGAAGATGCGCGAGGTCGTTGGAAAACACCACCAGCGTGCCTACCACGGCGTAATAGCGGTAGCCCGCCCACTTGGTGTAATGACGCACGATCGGGTCGGGATGGTGGGCGATGGAGGCATAGACGAAAATGGAAAACGCCAGCCAGATCATCACCGGCGGCAGCGACATCGCCATCGGCAGGAATGACATCTTTTTGTCGGCGATCATCAATCCGAGGCTGAACAACGCAGCCGACAGCAAGGTGGTGCCGACCGCCAGATAATTGAACATACGAGCGCTGCGCAGACAGGACGCCGCCGTGATGAGCTGCTTGTCATTCCCGGACATTTTTTGTGATAAATCAGTCAGTAAGGCGCGGCATGGTGCGTGAAGGGAGGATTCTTGTCAAACCCGCTTACCTCGATACTGAACAACTGCATACATATTATGCAGTCCATGCTGGCACAGCCCTGTGTACTCTGCGGCGAGCGTACCCGTGGCGGCCTGCTTTGCGCCGCTTGCGAGGCCGATCTGCCGCGCTTGCCGGCCGCCCGCTGCCCGCGCTGCGCCCTTCCCTCTCCTGGTGGCGCCCTTTGCGGGGCCTGCCTGAAACAGCCGCCGGCGTTCGATCGCTGCACTGCCGTCTTCAGCTACGATTTCCCGCTCGACGCGCTGATCCGGCATTACAAATATGGCGGTGCCCAGGAACTGGCATCGTTGTTCGCGGCGGCCCTGGCGACAGAACTGACCGGGCAACCACGTCCCGAACTCATCGTACCGATGCCGCTGCACCCGGCGCGCCTGCGTGAGCGCGGCTTCAACCAGGCCCTGGAAATCGCCCGCCATCTGGGGGATAGGCTCGCAGTCCCCTGCCGCCACGCCTGCCAGCGACAACGCGACACACCACCCCAGGCCGGTCTCGACCTCAAGGCACGGCGACGCAACCTGCGCGGTGCCTTTGCCTGTGCCGATACGCTCGCCGGCAAGCGGATCGCCCTGCTCGACGACGTCATGACCAGCGGCAGCAGTCTCGACGCACTGGCAACTACCGCGCGTCGCGCCGGTGCTGCGGACATCAGCGTGTGGGTGGTGGCGCGGACGCTATAGCGCGGGCAATCCCGTGTTCCGATTCACACGCAACGGCACACCCGGCTAGGTCATCTCCCCGAGCAACCGGATCGCGTCCGCGTTGCTCCAGGAAAAGCACTTGTCCGCCGCTTGCCGCCAGGGCAGCCAGAGCTGGTTGAGGTGTTCGCGCGGGGACAGGGTCACGGCGCGCGGTGTCGGCAGCAACAGGCCGAACACATGCTCCTCGTTGTGTGTGACCCCCGGCGCGTAGCGGTGGCGCCAGCGCGCGAAGATTTCAAAACGATTGATCAGGTTCCAGTCGCTGAGCACATATTGCCCGACATCGAGACCGGTTTCCTCGCCCACCTCGCGGATCGCCGTTTCCCGCAGGCTTTCGCCGGCATCCTGGCTGCCGGTCACGGATTGCCAGCAACCGGGAGCATCGGCGCGCTCCAACAGCAGCACCTGGCGGTCGGCGCTATGGATGACGACCAGGACGGAGACGGGGATCTTGTACATGCCCGCAGTTTATCCGGCCACCCGACGCCAGGGCGAAGCGCGATCCGGGGACATCCTTCAGAACAGTTCGATATCCGAGGACTTGCCGGCCTCGTTGTGCTTGCTGGCCACGAACTTCTCCAGGGCGGATTGCACATTGCCCGTTTGCAGCAGGGTGTCGAACATCTGGCGCTCTTCTTCCATCGTGTATTTGGAGCGGATCTTCTGCTGCAGCGCATGCCAGGCAAACGGGTTGTAGAGCTGTTTCGGCTCGTTGACGATGCCGGAGAGGTCGTCGAGGCTATGACAGACATGGGAGAGTCGCTGCGACAGACGGTCGTAGAACTGGAAGGCGACGATGACATGCTGCATCTGCCTGGATACGGTGGCGCCGCTGGCCTCGATCGTCTGCTTGATCGGCGAGTCGGGCAAGGCATGCGCCTCTTCCACCATGGCCATCAGGTTGCCGTAGATATCGGTGAAGGAATTGGTCAGCACATCGACCGACCCGCTCGATTCCTTCAATGCCAACTCGATCTGTGCCACCGCGAGGTTGAGCATCATGATGGTTTCGCGCACCTGGCTCCAATCGAGGTCCGGGCGCGCGGCGGTGGAAGGGGGCACGACGAAGTGGCCGGTATCGTCCATGAGAAATCTCCGTTGTCATGCTGATCGAAGGGGGTGCCGTCCTCATCGGCGCAGGCCGGACATTCTTTAGCCGGAACAGGATCGATCTTCGCACCGACATCGGCATAGGGGGCAGCCATTGTAGCTGCACCCCTGCCACACCACCCGGCAT
>CAYMUY010000048.1:0-28136 GCA_964393825.1 uncultured Thiobacillus sp.
AAAAATAATCGACAGTATGATTAAAATATGTGCAATTGGTGCATATTTTCATATTTGGTCGTCGTGTCCATGCTTGCCCGATCAGGTTTCTTCTTCTTGTGGCGTGAGTATGCTCACTGCGGCCGGTGCACCGGTTGCGGCAGCATGCCGCCCCATCCCACATCCTGCAGAGTGCCCTGGTGATGTCTTTCCCCGCTTCCCGATCCGGTTCCACGGGTCATGTTCGTGGCACTAAACAGCGTGATGGCGCCCGTATCCTGGTGATGGCGGTCAGCCATCGCCTTGACTCGGTGAATCGCAAACTGGCACGCCTGGCCGAGGACACGGCGCGCGGCATGTGGGTGGACGCCACGCTGGTCGACAGCGCCGACTATCCGCTGCCCATGTGCGAGTGCGATCCCCGCACCCAGAAGGAGGTGCCGCCCAATGCGCTGCGGCTCAACCGGATGCTGCTGGAGCATCAGGCCATGATCATCGTGACGCCGGAGCGCAATCGCTCCATGCCCGCCGTACTGAAGAACGCGCTGGAGTGGCTGGCGACGCCGTCGATGAATCCGGATGTGGCCCATCCGTTCAAGAACAAGCCGGTCATGCTGATGAGCGCGGTGGAACAGGATGCGGGTTCCTTTCACTGCATGAGCCACCTGCGTGACGTTCTCGGGGACATGAAGATGCACGTCCTGCCCGAGATGCTTGCCCTGAGCGATGCCGGCAAGGCCTTCGGCCGGGCGGGCAAGATCAAGGACCCAGCCTTGCAGGAGCGGGTGGCCGCCATGGTCGAGGAGTTGATCGTGTTGACCGAGCGCCTGCGGGCCTAGGAGGCTGCCAGGCTGTCCTGTTCAGGCTCAACGTTCCTTGTATTTCACCACTTCCCGCGCCCGCATCTGGTAGCCGGAGTTGCCCATCGGCGTGTCGGAGCGGCCGATGCCGATCTGGCCGGTGACCCAGACCGCATCCATGTTCTTCACCCCCTTCACCGGCTTGTCCGGAATCACGTGGATGATCTGGTTGGCCGGCGGCGGCGGCACGTGGATACAGGCGCCGAAATAGGGGACCAGGAGGAATTCGCGCAGTTCGTTGGGGCCGCCGTCCAGGGAGACGACGAATCCGGGAATGCGAATGGACTTGCCATCGATCGCCGGGTTCACCGGCGCCGCGTCCCAGGCACGGCGCATCTTGTCCAGCGCTTCCATCGCGCGCGGATCGGCGTCGTCGAGTTTGTCCAGGTTGATCCCCTTGAAGGCGGCCATCGGGTCCCATTCCTTGGGCAGCAGGTCGTCCCAGCTCGCGGTCTTGTAGGCGGATTTCGCCGCCGCGCTGTCCGGCAGGCGGTCGCCCACCTTGTAATCGGCGCTCCAGGCGGGGAGGGTCAGGGCCAGGAGCAGGGTGGCGAGGAATTTACGCATGAGCGTCTCTCTTGAATAAGGGGGTTGCAGCGGCGACCGCCACCAGGGCGAGGACGATGGCCGCGCCCGAGGGCAGGTCGAACAGGCCGGAAGCGGTCAGGCCGACAGCATACCCGGTGGCGCCGATGACCAGTCCGCGCGCGAGGCGCTCGCCGCTGGCCAGCGCCGGCACGATCAGGCTGGCGAACACCAGGTAGATACCCACCACCTGCACCGAGGCGGTGATGGTGACGGCGAACAACACGTAGAAGCCCAGGGGCGAGTCGCGCCAGCCCAGGCCGAACCAGGCCGCCAGTACCAGGGCGGTGACCGAGGCCAGGGGAACGAGGTCGCTCCAGGTGGTCCATATGATCTGGCCCACCAGCAGGTCCCGCAGATGTTCCGCGCCGTGCGGGTCGTGGCTCATCAGGATGAGGGCGAGGCAGGCGGCGGCGACGAAAGTGACGCCGATGATCGCCTCCTGCCGCGCCGGCGCGAGGCGTTCCATGCGATGCAGGAACAGGGCGCCGAGCAGGGCCGCCGCGACGGCGCCGAGTTGGGTGAGCCTGGGGCTGTCCTCGCCACCGAGTCCATGCGCGACCACCACGCCGAGCCCCGCGATCTGGGCGATGGCGAGGTCGAGGAAGACGATACCCCGTTTCAGCACCGCCTGCCCCAGCGGCACATGGCTGGCCAGCACCAGCAGGCCGGCGGCGAAGGCGGGCAGGAGGATGCCGGGTTCAAGGGCGGACAGGTTCATGGCGCACCCCCGGTAGCGCCGGCAGCCTTGCCTGCGTTTTGGTCCAACCCGGACGAGCAGGCAAGGATGCCCGCGCTACAAAGACGCCTCATTTCAGCCCCCCCTTCAGCTTCGCCAGGGTGTCGTCGAACAGGCCGAACAGATCGCTCGCCGCCGCCGAGCCGCCCACCGTGTAGGGCAGTTCCACGGCGTTGATGCCGGCGCGCTCGGCCAGCCATTCGGCGGGTTTGGACGACTGGTAGGGCGCGCGCAGAATCAGCCGCGCCGGCCGTGTCTTGAGCCCCTGCAGCAGGCTCGACAGCGAGGACACGGAAGGCTCGATGCCGGGTTTCGGCTCCAGGTCCGCCACCACGCTGAGGCCGAGCCAGTCGGCGAGATAACTCCAGTTCCGGTGTTGTACCGCCACCGGCAGGCCGCGCAGGCCGGCGGCGTCCTGTTCCCAGCGGCCGATGGCCGCGCGCAGACGCTTCTGGAAATCCTGGTTGCGCGCGGCGTACAGGCTGGCATTGGCCGGATCCAGTTCCGCCAGGCGCCGTGCCAGGGCATTCGCGACGAGCAGCAGATTGCGTGGGTCGGCGTGCAGGTGCGGATTGCCGCCGGGGTGGACGTCGCCCTGGGCGCGGTCGGCGACGCCGGACTTCTCCAGCAGGCGGACGAAGGCGGCCGCCTCGAAATAGCCCGGACGCCCCGCCTGGATGCCGGCGTTGCCTGATTCGCGTTGCAACAGCGGCAGCCAGCCGATTTCCAGTTCGGCGCCGGTGCACACCAGCAGGTCGGCGTTGCGGGCGCGGGCGATCAGCGAGGGCCGCGCCTCGATGTGATGCGGGTCCTGCCGCGCCGTGGTGGCGGAAGTCACCCGCGCCAGATCACCGGCCAGTTCCCGGGTGAGCGACGCCCATTCCGGCTCGCAGGCGAGCACGTTGAGGGCGGCGTGGGCGGTGTTGGCCGCCAGGAGCACGATGAGCAATACCAGTCGGTTGAGCATGATGTCGGTTCCTTTGTGGCCCCCCTTTCTCAAAGGGGGGCAGGGGGAGTTCTACACGTCGAATTGTCGGGTGACGCGATCAAGCCGCTAACCCGACCTGCCTTCCCTTTGGAAAGGGGGGCGCCGGATTTCAGAACTTGTGCGCGCCATGTGCGCCGAGGCTGTGGACATATTGCAGCGTCACCTGGTGGTCGTCAGGACTGCCCTGCATGGAACGGTCGCGCGCCAGTTGCAGGCGGAAGCGGGAGAACTCGCTGGGCGACCAATCCGCCATCAGGCTCCATTTGCCCGGGCGATAGTCGGTTGATGGCAGCGGCAACAGGCCGTAATTCACATCGCCGCTATCGAGGCGGTCGACCCGCAGGCCGGCGCGCCAGCGCGGCATGAACTGCCAGACGCCCTGCGCATACCAGCCGGACTGCCTGCTGTGATACGCGTCGGTCAGCCCACCCGTACAGGCCGAGGCGACAGCCGGATCGGCGTCGTCACAGGCCATGTCGCCACGCTCGTCACGGCGGAAATACTCTGCCTGGAACTTGAAATTGCGCGCCTTGGGGTTGCCATCCGGCGCCCATTTCCAGACGAAATCAGCCAGCCAGGTGTTCGATTTCCCGCTGAACCGGGTTTCCGCCTCCACGCCACCCAGATCTTCGACATGGCTGCTCCGGTTGTTCGGCCTGGCGGACAGATAGGACAGGCCGGCGCGCCAGGAAGCGGCGTCGCCGATATCGTCGCCGACATGCGCGAACGCCGACCAGGCGCCGGCGCCGTTGCGGTTGCCGCCGCCGTCGGAGCCGGGGAAGTGGCCGCCGCGACCGAGTTCGGCGCCCAACTCCAGGAAGGTGGCGGTCGGCGCCAGCCATTTCACCTGGACGCCGTCCTGCGCCAGATGCTCGCCGAAAAGGACGCTGTACATCAGGCTGTTATCGGCGAAGTCCCAGGCGTGCGGATGCTGTTCGTTGGCGTAGCCGATGCCGGAGAGGAAGCGACCGCCCTTGACGGACAAGCCCTGGCCCAGGCCCAGGGTCTGGAACCAGGCCTCCTCCACCTCCGCCGCGCCGTCGAGCAGGGCGACGTTGGCATAACCGCGCAGGGTCGGGTCGATGTTGGCGGCCAGGGTCAGCTCCGTGTGGTCCAGTTTGAAACCGCGCGAACCGCCGTGCTCATGGCCGCCGGCGAGGAAGCCGGTAATGGCGCGCTCGCCCGGCTGCCCTTGGGCATAACTGCCTTGCAATATCAGCCCGATTTCGGGGTTGAAATCGTTGCCGCGCGTCGCGGCCGCGACTGGCGCCGGGGGTGTTTTTTCCAGTTGGCGCAGGCGGGCGTCGTAAGTGACCTGGAGTTCCTTGAGTTTCTGGTCGAATTCGGCGCGAAGCTTGACGATTTCGGCGGCCAGATCGGCGTCGCTCGCGGCGAGTGAGGGCAGGGGCAGCGCGCACGCCATGGCAGTGGCGAGCAGGGTGGGTCTGAACATGATGCGTCCTTGAATGGGAGTGACACGCGCACATGGGGCGCTTGGGCGAATGTAGCGCCGGCGTCTCGCCGGCCTCGTCGTACGGAGTGAAAAACGAGCCGGCGAGACGCCGGCGCTACAGCTTCATCTTCCCCCGACGGGGGAGGGCGCTAGGCGCGCGGGGGCGCGCGGCTCCGGTAGGACGGCCGCAACTGTGTGGCTGGTGTCGTCGGGAGGACGGCGTCGAAGGCGATCTCCAGCGCCGGCGGCGACCACACCGGCGGCGTGCTGGCGACGCCGGCGCCCATCGACGCGTAGGCCATACACAGGTCACAGGCCGGCTCATGGCCGTGAAAGGGCTCCGGGAGGTGTTTGACGCCATGCGCGATGGCGCCGGCCTGCGCCAGCAGGAGCAGCAGGGCCAGCAGCGCGTGTCTGATGAAACGCATCGTCACACCCTGGGCGTCAGGCCGTCGGCCAGCGACAGGCGATAGGCGCGATAGCCCGGCAGCAGGCTGGCCAGGGTGCCGACCGCGATCACCCAGGCGAGCAGTTCGAGTTCCGCCAGATCGGGCCACGTCAGCCGCGCCAGTAGGCCGTAGTGCGCTTCCAGCCAGGGGCCGAGCAGCGCGGTGAGCAGGGTCAGCAGCAGGGTGCCGGCGATCGCGCCGGCGACGGTGACGAGACCGCCTTCGAAGGCGAGCAGGGCGAACAGGTCGCGCGGGCGGGCGCCATTGGCGCGCAGGATGGCGAGTTCGCGGCGGCGCTCGCCCAAGCCCGCCAGCACCACCGCCACCAGGCCGGCGAGACTGACCACCAGCACCAGCGCCGAGACCGCCAGCAGCGCGCGTTCGGCCACCGCCAGCAGATCCCACAACTGGGCCAGGGCGACGCCGGGCAGGATGGCCATCAAGGGTTCGGCGCGAAAATCCGCCACATGGCGCTGCATCGCGAGGGCGCCGGCCCGGGTTTTCAGGCCCACCAGCACGGCGGTGACGGCTTTCGGCGTCAGGTTGAACTTCTTCACGAATTGCGGCGGGATGGAAAAGCCGGGAATCGGCGCGCCCGCCTGCCAGTCGAGGTGGATGGCTTCCATCGCTTCGAGGCCGATGTGCACGGTGCGATCCACCGGCGTGCCGGTGCGGGCGAGGACGCCGACCACGGTGAACGGCTTGTCGTCGTGCCCAGTGTGGCCGGGCCCGTGTTCCGCGTCATGACCGTCATCATGCCCATGCATGCCGTGCGCCAGGACGATGGGGTCGCCCAGCCGGTAGCCGAGGCGGTCGGCCACCTCGGCGCCGAGCACGGCGTCGAACAGGCCGGCGAAAGGCTTGCCCTGGCGCAGTCGCAGCCGTTGCCGGTCGCCATGGCGGAAGTGCTCGAAGTAGGCCGGCGTCGTGCCCAGCACGGGAAAGCCGCGATGCGAGTCGCCCAGCGAGATCGGGATCGTCCAGGCCACGGCGGGATGCGCCGCCAGCGCCTGGGCGCTGCTCCAGCTCATGTTGTTGCTCGCCTCGCCGAGGTGGAACACCGCGTAGAGCAGCAACTGCATCGGACTGGCGCGGGCGCCGACCACAAGGTCGGTACCGGACACCGCTTCGGCGAAGCTGGCGCGGGCGTCATGGCGCAGGCGCTCGATGCCCAGCAGCAGGGTCACCGACAGGGCGATGGCGATCAGGGTCAGGCCGAGGGTGTAGCGGCGGTTCCAGGCGCTGCGCAGGGCCAGGGGGAGGAGGTGGCTCATTCCCGCGCCCCCGCCCGGTTGATCGTGTCCAGCGCCACGTGGCGGTCGAAGTGATCGGCCAGGCGCTGGTCGTGGCTGACGAACAGCAGTGCTGCCCGCGCCGCCGCGCATTCGCGGCGAAGCAGGTCGAGGAAAGCGGTCTGGCGGGCGGCATCGAGGGCGGAGGTCGGTTCGTCGGCGATGACGATTTCGGGGCGTCCGATCAGCGCCCGCGCCGCCGCCACCCGCTGCTGCTGGCCGACGGAAAGCAGGGTGGCCTGGCGATGCCAGAGGGCTTCGTCGAGATCGAGGTGGGTCAGCAACGCCGCCGCCGTCGCGCGCGGGTCGCCGGCCCGTTGCCGCCGCCGCTTCGAGAAGCGACAGGGCAGCAGGACATTGTCCAGCACCGAGAGATAGGGAATCAGGTTGAACTGCTGGAAGATCAGGCCGATGTGGTCGACCCGGAAACGGTCGCGCGCGGCGGCGGCTAGGCTGGCGAGATTCTCGCCGAGTGCCTCGACCCGGCCGTGTTGCGGCAGCAGTACGCCGGCGACGAGATTGAGCAGGGTGCTCTTGCCGCTGCCGGATTCGCCGTGGATGAACACCTGCTCGTCCGCCGCCACCTGGAAATGGGCGATGTCCAGGCAGGCGCGCGCCTGGCCTGGCCAGTGGTACACAAGGTCTTGCAAGTCGAGCAGCGGCTGGGACATGGAAACGGGGTGAACCGGGAGAGGCGAACGCGGTGCTCGATCTTCTCCCCGGGTGATCGTAACAGGTGACCGTGCGGCCACGGTCCGACGAGTGATCGTTGCGGATCACAAAGGTTCCGCATGGTACGAAGCCTGGCGGCTCAGGGCAATCGTGCCGCCCCGAGCCGCGCGCGGTCAGGCCACCTTGATCTCGATCTTGCGCGGTTGCGCGTGTTCGGCCTTGGGAATGCGCAGTTTCAGGACGCCCTGGTTGAACTCGGCGGCCACCTTCTCGCTGTCCAGTTCCTTGGACAGGGTGAACACCCGCCGGTAACGCGGCAGGGCGACCTCGGCATGGGTGGCTTCCATGCCCGCGGGCGTGTCGAGCGCGACTTCGCCCTCGATGGTCAGGGTGTCCGCCTCGACATGCAGGGACAGCCTGTCCTTGGGTACACCGGGCAGGTCGGCGTAGAGGGTGATGCCGGCGGCATCCTCGAACACGTCGACCGGGGGCATCAGGGTGGCGTCTTCGCGGCTGGCGGGTTTGTTGGGGGTATCGGTCATGGTTTCGCCTCCATTCAAAGAATGTCGATGCGGCGCGGCTGCGCGGCCTGGCGTCGCTGGATGCTGATGTGCAACACGCCGTCGCGATACTTCGCGCTGACCGCGTTGGGGTCGATGTCGTCAGGCAGGGTGACGACGCGGCGGAAGGGGCCGCTGAAGCGTTCGTCGATGTGGATCGCCGCCTTGGCCTCCGGCGCCGGCAGTTCCGCCTTGCGCTCGCCGGCGATGGTGAGCACGCCTTTTTCCAGTTGCACCTCGATCGCGGCCGGGTCGACGCCGGGCGCGAAGGCATAGATCTCCACGGACTGCGCTGTGCTGCCGACGTTCATGGCCGGGAAGCCGCCACGGGCGATGCCGCGGATGCTGGGGGAAAAGTCGTGCGCCTGCTGGATCTCGCGTTGCAGGCGGTCGAGTTCCGCGAACAGGTCGCGGGGGAATGGGGAGCGATACAGCATGGTGTCCTCCTGTCGGGTTGGATGGGCATCGGAGCGATGCGCCTGTTGCCTTTCTATGGCATTTCCCGGCGAGTTCAAGTTCTTGATGTTCAAGCCCCCCGTCATTATCTAGGCTGGGTATTGACCAGCCTTGTCGGGGAGCAATTCCATGCAATTCAAGGACTACTACCAGACCCTGGGGGTGACCCACGACGCCACGGCGGAAGACATCAAGAAGGCCTTCCGCAAGTTGGCGCGCAAATACCACCCGGACGTTTCCAAGGAGCCGGATGCCGAACTGCGGATGAAGGAAGTCAACGAGGCGCACACGGTGCTGTCCGATCCCGAGAAACGCGCCGCCTACGACCAGCTCGGGCGGAACTACCAGCCTGGCCAGGACTTCCGGCCGCCGCCGGACTGGGATGCCGGCTTCGAGTTCTCCGGGCGGGGGTTTACCCCCCATGAGGCGGCGGATTTCAGCGACTTCTTCTCGGAACTGTTCGGCCGCATGGGCGGCGGCGGTTTCCATGACACCCGTGGCCACGCCCGTGGCGAGGATCACCACGCCAAGGTCATGCTCGACCTGGAGGACGCCTTTCACGGCGCCAGTCGCCAGCTTTCCCTGCGGGTGCCGCAAATGGACGTCCAGGGCCGGGTCAGCCTGGCCAATCGCACCCTCAACGTGAAGATTCCGAAAGGTGTGCGCGAGGGGCAGGTGATCCGCCTCGCCGGCCAGGGTGCGCCGGGCCCGGCCGGCGCTGGCGACCTGCTGCTGGAAGTGCATTTCCGGCCGCACCGGCGCCTGCGCGCGGAAGGCCGCGACCTGCATCTGGACCTGCCGCTGGCGCCCTGGGAAGCCGCGCTCGGCGCCATCGTCGCGGTCGAATTGCCGGATGGCAGCGTCAAGGTGAGGATTCCCGAGGGCGCCCAGAGCGGCCGCCAGTTGCGTGTGCGCGGCAAGGGCATTCCCGGCGAGCCGCCCGGTGACCTGCTGCTCGAACTCCAGGTGGTGTTGCCGCCGGCGGACACGCCGCAGGCGCGGCAGTTCTATCAAACCATGGCGAACACGTTCGCCTTCAATCCGCGCGGGAGGGCCTGAGCCATGCGTGACGAAGACATCCTGATCGGCTGCCTGATGGAAGACTCCTGGCTCACCCTGGAACAGATCGCCGCCGCCTGCGCCGTCGAGCCCGCCTGGCTGCTGCACCACATCGACGAGGGCCTGTTCCCGCACGCGGAAAGCGTTGCTGGCGTCTGGCGTTTCTCCGATGCCAGCCTGCTGCGGGCGCAGCGGATGCGACAGATGGAGCGCGACTTCGATGCAGTGCCGGAACTCGCCGCCCTGGTCGCCGATCTGCTGGAGGAAATGGACGATCTGCGCGTGAAATTGCGCCGGGTCGCGCCGGAATGAATCCTGATATCGACCTGCTTAGGCATTTTCTGGAGTGATTGAATGCGCGGCGAACCCGACCGTTTCCTGTCCCGTCTGTTCTGGCTGACCGTCGCGGCGGCCCTGTTGATCCTGTTCTGGCGCGGCCTCTCCGGCCTTTTCGGCGGCATCGCGGAACCTCCCGCTGCGCCGGATGCGGCGCCGCGCGCCATCGTGGCGCGCGGCGATCTGGCCGGCGACGAGCGGGCCACCATCGAATTGTTCGAGCGCTCGCGCGATTCGGTGGTGTTCATCACCACGAAGACGCAGGTGCGCGACTTCTGGACGCGCAACGTGTTTACCGTGCCGCGCGGCACCGGTTCCGGCTTCATCTGGGACGCCGCCGGCCATGTGGTGACCAATTACCACGTCATCGAGAACGCCTCCGGCGCCACCGTCAAGCTGGCCGACGGCCGCGACTACAAGGCGGAACTGGTCGGCGCCAGCCCTGCCCATGACATCGCCGTGCTGCGCATCGGTGTCGGCTTCAAGCGGCCGCCGCCGGTGCCGCTGGGTGAGAGCGGCAACCTCAAGGTCGGCCAGAAAGTGTTCGCCATCGGCAACCCCTTCGGCCTCGACTGGAGCCTCACCACCGGCATCGTCTCCGCCCTCGACCGCTCCCTGGGCGAGGAGAACGGCAACACCATCGACCATCTGATCCAGACCGACGCCGCCATCAACCCCGGCAACTCCGGCGGCCCCCTGCTCGACTCCGCCGGCCGCCTGATCGGTATCAACACCGCCATCTACAGCCCCAGCGGCGCCAGCGCCGGCATCGGCTTCGCGGTGCCGGTGGATACCGTCAACCGGGTCGTGCCCGAACTCATCCGCCATGGCAAATACCTGCGCCCGGCGCTGGGCATCGAAGTCGATGAAGGCCTCAACCGTCGTCTCACCGCCGCCCTGCGGGTCGACGGCGTGGTGATCCTCAATGTCGCCCCCGACTCCGCCGCTGCCCGGGCCGGACTGCGTGGCGTCAGTCGGAGTCCTGACGGCGGCATCATTCCCGGCGACATCATTCTCGCCCTCGACGGCAAGCCGCTGGACGGGGTTGGCAAGCTGTTCGCCCGTCTCGACGACTACCAGGTGGGCGACGTGGTGAAGTTGAAGCTGTGGCGGGAAAACCGGGAGGTGGCGGTCAGCGTGACGCTGCAACCGGGGGGCTGAGCGTCGCTGGTGGCGCGGCCGCCGGCGTTTCGCGGTCAATCCCGTGGCGAGGGAGTGCGGGGATGGTGTAAGGTGACCGCAGCCCGCTGCCCATCCTTCCCATGCTCGGCCCTTCCGGACCCTTTTTCCTTTCGCGCGCCCGCGACCAGATCGCGGCCTGGGCACGGGCCTGGCGATGCCACATGCCCGGCCACGCATCCCCCGCGCCGCGCACCGGCACCCGGCGACGTGGCGGCGGCTTCGTCCCGCGGCGCGCCCTGCATTCAATGAATAGGTACACCCGGCCGCACCGGCCGCATTTCCCCGCGAAGGGGCTACTGGAACTCACGGAGAGCACAACATGAACACCCCCAAAGTCCTGGCATTCGTCATGGCTGGCGGCGAAGGCAGCCGCCTGAGCCCGCTCACCCTGGAACGATCGAAGCCCTCGGTGCCGTTCGGCGCGCGCTACCGCATCGTCGATTTCGTCCTCTCCAACCTGGTCAACTCCGGCATCCACAGCATCTATCTGCTGGTGCAGTACAAGTCGCAATCGCTGATCGAGCACGTGCGCAAGGCCTGGGTGCTGCCGCCCATGCTGCCCGAGCATTTCGTCACCGTGGTGCCGCCGCAGATGCGCATGGGCCAGAGCTGGTTCCAGGGCACGGCGGACGCGATCTACCAGAACATCGACCTGATCCGCCAGCACGCGCCGCAGATGGTGCTGGTGTTCGGCGCCGACCACATCTACCGCATGGATGTGCGCCAGATGATCAAGTTCCATATGGACAACAAGGCCGCCGCCACGGTGGCGGCGCTGCCGGTGCCATTGAAGGACGCCACCGCCTTCGGCGTCATCGATGCCGAGGCCAGCGGCCGCATCAAGGGCTTCCTGGAAAAGCCCAGCCAGCCGCCGGCGATGCCGGACCGGCCCAGCCATGCCTACGCGTCCATGGGCAACTACCTGTTCGATACCAATGTCCTGCTCGAGGCCCTGGAGAAATGCCGCACCAACGGCGGCACCGACTTCGGCAGGGATGTCCTGCCCGACCTGATGAAGGGGGGCAACCTGTACGCCTACAACTTCGCGGAAAACAGCGTGCCCGGTATCCGCCCCTATGAGGAGAAGGCTTACTGGCGCGATGTCGGCACGCTCGACGCCTATTTCGAGGCGCATCGCGACGTGCTCGGCCTGGAGCCGCGATTCGACGTGTTCAATGCCCGCTGGCCGATGTTCTCCAGCGGCTACCAGGGGCCGGCCGCCCGCTTCGTCAAGGCGGACCTGGACAACAGCATGATCAGTGCCGGCTGCCTGATCGACGGCGCCACGATCAAGAATTCGGTGTTGCGCCGCGAGGTGGTGGTGGAGCCGGGCGCCGAGATCGAGGACTGCATCATCATGGATTATTCGATGGTCAGGCGCGGCGCCAAACTCAAGCGTGTCATCGTCGATCGCTACAACGTCATCGGCGAGAACGAACGCATCGGCTACGACCTCGAACGCGACCGCAAGCGCTATCACGTCACCGAGTCGGGCATCGTGGTGCTGGCCAAGGGCGAGCGCTACGGCTCCCTGCGCGGCTCCTTCGAAGGCGAGGATTGATGGCGGATTTCGCCGTCTGGCCAGGAATGCCCTATCCCCTGGGGGCGACCTGGGATGGTAGCGGGGTCAATTTCGCGCTGTTCTCGGAGCACGCGGAGAAGGTCGAGTTGTGCCTGTTCGACCCCAAGGGCCGCCGCGAGATTGCGCGTGTCGAACTGCCGGAACGCACCGACCTGGTCTGGCACGGCTATCTGCCGCAGGTCCGTCCCGGCCAGCTCTACGGCTACCGGGTCCATGGCCCCTATGACCCGGAGGCGGGACATCGCTTCAACCCCCACAAGCTGTTGCTGGACCCCTATGCCCGGGCGATCGACGGCCAGGTCAAGTGGTCCGATGCGCATTTCGGCTACAAGATCGGCCACCGTCGCGACGACCTCTCCTTCGATCGCCGCGACTCCGCGCCGGGCATGCCCAAGTGCCGGGTGATCGACCCTGCCTTCACCTGGGGCGACGATCGGCCGCCGAAGATTCCCTGGCATGAGACCGTGATCTACGAGTTGCACGTCAAGGGCTTCACCCGCCTCAACACGCGAATTCCGCCGAACCTGCGCGGCACCTATGCGGGGCTGGCCAGCGCGCCGGCGATCGCGCATCTCAAGCGACTGGGCATCACCGCCGTGGAACTGATGCCGGTGCACGCCTTCGTCGACGACCGCCACCTGGTCGGGAAGGGGCTGCGCAACTACTGGGGCTACAACACCATCGGCTACTTCGCGTCGGAGGCGCGTTATTCGGCCAGCGGCGCGGCGGGCGAATTCAAGAGCATGGTCAAGACCCTGCACGCCGCCGGCATCGAAGTGATCCTCGACGTGGTCTACAACCATACCGCCGAGGGCAACCACCTGGGGCCGACCCTATCCTTCCGCGGCATCGACAATGCCGCCTACTATCGCCTGGTGAGCGGCAACCGCCGCTACTGCATGGATTTCACCGGCTGCGGCAACACCCTCAACATGATGCATCCGCGGGTGCTGCAACTGATCATGGATTCGCTGCGCTACTGGGTGCTGGAGATGCACGTCGACGGCTTCCGCTTCGACCTGGCCAGCGCGCTCGCCCGCGAACTGCACGAGGTGGACAAGCTCGGCGCCTTCTTCGACATCATCCACCAGGATCCGGTGCTGTCGCGGGTCAAGCTGATCGCGGAACCCTGGGACCTCGGCGAGGGCGGCTACCAGGTCGGCAACTTCCCGGTCGGCTGGACCGAGTGGAACGGTCGTTACCGCGACGTCATGCGCGACTACTGGCGCGGCGAGGGTGGCCTCATCGGCGAGTTCGCCACCCGTCTCACCGGTTCCTCCGACCTCTACGCCCACAGTGGCCGCCGTCCCTACGCCAGCATCAACTTCATCACCTGCCACGATGGCTTCACCCTGGCCGACCTGGTCAGTTACAACGACAAGCACAACGAGGCCAACGGCGAGGGCAACCACGACGGCGAATCGCACAACCGCTCCTGGAACTGCGGCGTCGAGGGGCCGACCAGGAACCGCGCGATCATCAGCCTGCGAGCCCGCCAGCAGCGCAACCTGCTGGCCACCCTGATCTTCTCCCAGGGCGTGCCGATGCTCACCAGCGGCGACGAAATCGGCCGTGGCCAGGGCGGCAACAACAACACCTATTGCCAGGACAGCGCATTCAACTGGTTGAACTGGGAGGCGCCAGGCGCCGACTGGGAACTGTTCGCGTTCGTCGCCACCTGCCTGCGCCTGCGTCGGGAACACCCGGTGCTGCGCCGCCGCCATTTCTTCCAGGGACGCTATCTCCATGGCAGCGAGGTAAAGGACATCCACTGGCTGAAACCCGACGGCAGCGAAATGAGCGACCAGGAATGGGAGCACCATCACGCCCGTTGCCTGGGTGTCCTCCTGATCGGCGCCGCCATCGGCGAGACCGACATGCACGGGCGCCGCATCGAAGATGACAACTTCCTGCTGTTGTTCAATGCTCACCACGAACCCTTGCCCTTCATGCTGCCGAAGAGCCCCGGGGGCGCGATCTGGACAGCGGCGCTGGACACGGCGCGTCCGGATGGACTGGCGACGCGCAAGCATTACAGCGGCGGCCAGCACTACCCGCTGATGGCGCGTTCCTTCGCCCTGCTGCTGCTGCCGAGGAGCGCTTCATGAAGCGGTGGACGGACACGCCCGTCCACCGCTTCTAGCATGAACATGGCCAGAGCGGATCCTTATGCGGTGCTGACCTACGCGGCGCGGCCCGCCGTGGTGGCGAAGTATCTCGGCCAGTTGTCGCTGGTGCTTGCGGCGCTGGCGCTGGCGCCGATGGCCGTCGGCTTCTATTTCGGCGAAGTGGCGATCGCCTGGCGTTATCTCGCGGTCGCGACGGCCTTGGCCGTTTTCGGCGCGATCACGGCGCGCGGCGAGACGCCATCGCTCCTTCAGGCGAACGAGTCCCTGGCGATCACGGCACTGGCCTACCTGCTCGGCGTGCTCGCCAACGCCTGGCCCATGCTGGGCTGCGGCCTGACGCCGATGGACGCCCTGTTCGAGGCGGTCTCGGGCATCACCACCACCGGCCTGTCCACCGTGGCGGAGGTGGAGTCAATGCCGAAAACCTTCCTCTTCGCGCGCGTCTGGGCACAGTGGTACGGTGGCCTCGGCATCGCGGTCCTGGCGGTGGCGATGCTCGCCAGCTACGACCTGGCCGCCCGTCGCCTGGTGGAGACGGGGACCGGGGGCGAATCCCTGGCGACCACCACGCTGAACCATGCCCGCCGGGTGACCGCGGTGTATCTCGCGCTGACCTTGCTCGGCGTCGCCGTGCTGTTGCTGCTGGGCATGGACGCATTTGCGGCGGTGGGCTACACCTTCGCGGCGATTTCCACTGGCGGTTTCGCTCTCCACGACGCGGGCATCGGCGCCCTCGGGCAACCCGTCCAGGAGGCCGCCATCATGGCCATCGCCACCCTGGGTGCGGTGTCGTTGCCCCTGTATCACGCGGCTTGGCGACGCAACTGGCGGCGGGTCGCGGGTGACGTGGAATGGCGCGCTCTGGTCGCCGCGATCGGCATCGTCTTCCTGCTGTTGCTGCTCGCCAACGGGCTGGCCGGGGGGCGTGCCGCGCCCTTCGATCTGTTCCTGCTTGGCCTCTCTGCGCAGAGCACGACCGGTTTCTCTCCCCTGCCGCTGACCGGGCTGGACGCGGCCTCGACATGGGTGCTGATGGCCGCGATGGCGGTCGGCGGTTCGGCCGGGTCCACCGCCGGAGGCATCAAGCTGTTCCGTTTCCTGCTGGTGCTGCGCCTGTTCCAGTTGCTGTTGCGACGGCTGTCCATGCCCAGCCACGCGGTGGTCGATCTCACGCTCGGCGGTCGCCGCCTGGAAAGCGAAATGGTCACGCGGGCGCTGCTGTTGATCCTGCTGTTCGTGGCGGCGGCACTGCTCTCCTGGCTACCTTTCCTGGCCGCCGGCCACGACCCCTTGAACGCGCTTTTCGAGGTCGTCTCCGCCCTCGGCACGGTGGGGCTGTCCAGTGGTGTCACCCGCGCCGATCTGGCGCCGGGCCTGAAAGCGGTGCTCTGCCTGGACATGTTGTTCGGACGCGTGGAATTCATCGCCGTGTTGATCCTGTTCGCGCCCGCCACCTGGTGGGGCAAGCGGATGGCGGTGGCTTGAAACAAGGAGAAAATGCTATGAGAGCGGTTTTCGTCGGCGCCGGCTCGCTGTCGGTCACCACCACCCGCTACCTGCTCAAGCGCGGGCACGAGGTCGTGATCATCGAGCGCGACAAGGAAGTGATCGAGGCCCTCTCCCCCGAGCTGGACTGCGGTTTTCTGCACGGAGACGGCGGTCGGCCGGTGGTGTTGCGTGAGGCCGATCCGGAACACACCGATTTCCTGTTCTGCCTGACCGATTCCGATCAGGCCAACATCATCGCCAGCCTGGTCGGAAGATCGCTTGGATTCAAGCAAGTGGTGACCAAGATCGAGGACCCGGAACTGGAACACATCTGTATCGAGCTGGGGCTGGAGGACATCATCATTCCCAACCGTACCATCGGCCGCCACCTGGTCGAGAAGCTGGAGGGCACCGACCCCCTGGAGATCTCCGCCAGGATCAAGGGCGACGCGCGGGTGTATTCCTTCATTGCCCGCGCCGATGACGAAAAGGGAGTGCGCGACCTTGGCCTGCCCGAGGCCTGCCGCATCATCTGTCTCTACCGCAAGGGCGAGTTCATCCTGCCGGAAGATGACACGGTCCTGCACAAGGAGGACGAAGTGATCCTGATCGTCCATCGCAAGCATCTGGCCGAACTGATCGAACGCTGGACGCCGCGCGCCGCGGACGAGGCCGGCAAGGCCTCGTCGTGAATTTCGGACCGGAAGCATCGTCAGCCCATCGGAGGGACGCGTGAAGCACCCGCGCCGCTTGTGTGAACTCGCCGGCATCCTGCCCGAGTACCACGACATCTGGGGCAACCCGCACGCGACCTCGGACGCCAGCTGGCAGGCCCTGCTCGGCGCCATGGGCCTCGCCGGCGGCGAGGACGAGGCCGCTGCCGCCCTGCGCGTCTGGGAGGAGGGGGTCTGGCGCCGCCGCCTGCCGCCGGTGCATGTGGTGGCGCGGGATACGCCCTCCCGTCTCACCCTGTACCTGCCGGAGCATGACGCGCTAAAGGCCTGGCAGTGGCGGCTCATCCTGGAGACGGGCGGCGAATGCGGCGGTGACTTCGTTCCCGGCCAGCTCGACTTGCTGGAGCGCCGCGACCTCGCCGGCGAGGTCTGGCAGGCGCGCGCGCTGGCGTTGCCGGGGATCGCCGAGACCGGCTATCACACGCTGGAGATCCGCGCCGGGGACGCGCGCGACAGCCTGCCGCTGATCGTGACGCCCACGCGTTGTTACCTGCCCGGGTCGATCCAGGGACGGGGCCGGGTATGGGGCCTGTCGGTGCAACTCTATGGCGTGCGCTCCCGCCGCAACTGGGGCATGGGCGACTTCACCGATCTCGGATGCCTGATCGAGTGGGCGGCGGCGAGTGGCGCAAGCCTGGTCGGCATCAACCCGCTGCATGCCCTGTTTCCCCACAATCCGCGCCATGCCAGCCCCTACAGCCCCTCCAGCCGGCGCTTCCTGAATGTTCTCTATCTCGACGTCGAGGCGGTGCCCGAGTTCGCCGAATGCGATGAAGTGCGGCGATGGGTGGCGGCGACGGATTTCCAGGCACGGCTGCGCGCGTTGCGCGCGGCTTCCCTGGTCGATTACGCCGGCGTGGCGGCGGCCAAGTTCGCCATCCTGGAGCGGCTGCACCGGCATTTTTGCGCGCATCACCGCGACAGCGAGCGCGGCCGCGCCTTCGCCGGGTGGCGCCGGCAGGGGGGCGAGGAACTGGAGCGCTTCGCCATCTATCACGCCCTGCAAGCCAGTCTTCACGCGCGCGATGCCCGGCTCTGGGGCTGGCCGGTGTGGCCGCGGGCCTACCGCGATCCCGACACGGCCGAGGTCGCCGCCTTCGTTGCCGAACACCACGAACGGATCGACCAGGTTCTCTACCTGCAATGGCTGGCGGAGGCGCAACTGGCTGAAGTCGTCCACCGCGCGCGCTCGCTCGGCCTCGGTGTCGGGCTGTATCGGGATCTGGCGGTGGGAGTCGATCTCGGCGGTGCCGAAACCTGGAGCCGTCGGGAGTTGTTCGCCCTCGCCGCCCGCGTCGGCAGTCCGCCCGACGACTTCAACCTGTTCGGACAGGACTGGGGTCTGCCGCCCTGGATTCCGCATCGCCTGCGCGAGGACGCCTACGCGCCGTTCATCGCCATGCTGCGCGCCAACATGCAAGGCGGCGGGGCGCTGCGCCTCGATCATGTGATGGGGCTGATGCGCCTGTTCTGGCTGCCGCCCGGGATGCGCGGCGACCAGGGCGCCTACGTGGCCTACCCCTTCCGCGACCTGCTCGGCATCCTCGCCCTGGAAAGCCAGCGCAACGGCTGCCTGGTGGTG
Source organism: uncultured Thiobacillus sp. (assembly GCA_964393825.1). Lineage (GTDB taxonomy): Bacteria > Pseudomonadota > Gammaproteobacteria > Burkholderiales > Thiobacillaceae > PFJX01. The sequence continues at coordinate 18,126 of CAYMUY010000048.1, forward strand.
GGCGAGGATCTCGGCACCGTCCCGGACGCGGTGCGCGAGGCCATGCACGAGATGGGCATGCTCTCCTATCGCCTGTTCTACTTCGAGCGTGAGGCGGATGGCGCCTTCCTGGCGCCAGCGCGTTACCCGGAAGCGGCGATGGTGGCGGCCAGCATCCACGATCTGCCCACCCTGGCCGGGTTCTGGCGCGGCGTCGACCTCGACCTGCGCGCCGGGCTCGGCCTGTTCCCCAGCGAGGAAGAGCGTAGCCGCCAGGACGCGGCCCGGGCCGAGGACCGGTCGCGGCTGCTGCTGGCCCTGGAACGCGAGGGCCTGTTGCCGGAGGGCCTGGGCACGCAGCCGGCGAGCGTGCCGGAGATGACTCCCGCCCTGATTCGGGCACTGCATCGCTCCCTCGCCCGGACCCCGGCCCGGGTTGTCCTGGTGCAGGCCGAGGACATGCTGGGCGAACTGGAACAGGCCAACCTCCCCGGCACCACCGACGCCCACCCCAACTGGCAAAGAAAACTCTCGCTCGATCTGGAGGATTGGCCAACTGACCCGCGCGTCCTCGCGCTGGCCGAGGTGATGAACAAGACACGTGGCCAGGTTGCGGCAGACTGAGGTCAGGCGGTCTTGACGATGCGCTTGCGTTCGTCGGTGTAATGCCACCAGGGCCGTGGCGGCTCGCCGGCCATGAAGCGGGTGGCGGCGATGAAGGTGTCGAGCAGGCAGGGGTCTTGCCTGGAGCCGGTCTGGACGCACCATTGCTGGTAGAGGACGTAAGGGTCCTGGTCCTTGAGGTCGGCCGGCGTGCGGATGCCCAGTTGGCGGAGTACGGCCGCGACCGCCGGGCCGATGTTGGGGAGGGCTTCCAGATCCCGGGCCGCCGATGCCGTTATTGCCTTCTTCATGTTTCGATTCCCGCCGCAAAACGTCATGATAGGCGACGAATCGCCAGTTCTCGATCGCAACCCGGTTGGTCGCGGCGCGGAGCGGGCGCCGCTAGATTGATGACAAGAGACCATGGCGAGCGTGATGAATGAATTTCCCGTTTTCGATTGGCCGGTGCGCGTTTACTGGGAAGATACCGATGCGGGTGGCGTGGTGTATTACGCCAACTATCTGAAATTCCTGGAACGGGCGCGGACCGAATGGCTGTCCGCGCTGGGCTTGGAACAGGATCATCTGGCGCGCGATGCGGGGGTGTTGTTCGTGGTGCGACGGGTCACGGCGGACTATCTGCGGCCGGCGCGTTTCAACGACAGATTGCTGGTCCGCAGCCGCCTGAGTGAACTTGGACGCGCCAGTCTGGTCATGGAGCAGGAAGTATTGCGGGGAAGTGAGCGCCTGCTTACTGCCCGGGTGCAAGTCGCCTGCGTTGAGCCGGCCGGCTTCCGCCCCGCTAGAATCCCCGGCTTCGTCACCGAAAGAATGCACCCCTGATGGAACTCGCTCTCAACCACGACCTATCCTTCATCACCCTCGTCCTCCAGGCCAGCTGGGTGGTCAAGGCGGTGATGCTCCTGTTGCTGTTCGCCTCGGTGATGTCCTGGTGGCTGATCTTCGAGAAGCTGTTCATGCTGCGGCGTGAACGGCGCGAGGCAGAGGCGTTCGAAAAGGAATTCTGGGGCGGCGGCCACAAGAAGGTGCTCGACCGGGTCGACGAGGAAGATCGCGGCAGCAGCCTGGAAGAGGTGTTCCGCGCCGGCATGCGCGAGTTCCGCGCCAAGCGCGATCGCGCGGTGGATGCCCAGGCAGTGGTGGAAAGCGCGCGCCGCGCCATGCGTGCCGCCTACCAGCGCGAGATGGATCAGGTGGAATCGTATCTGCCTTTTCTGGCGACGGTGGGGTCGGTTTCGCCCTATGTCGGCCTGCTCGGGACCGTCTGGGGCATCATGAACGCCTTCATGGGGCTGTCCAATGTGGCGCAGACCACGCTGGCGCAGGTGGCGCCAGGCATCGCCGAGGCGCTGATCGCCACCGCCATTGGCCTGTTCGCGGCGATTCCCGCGGTGATCGCCTACAACCGTTTCACCCATGACATCGATCGTCTGGCCAACCGCTATGACATCTTCATGGAGGAGTTTTCAAACATCCTGCAGCAGGAGGTTGGACGCCGATGATCCCGCGCCGCACCCGCAAGGCGGTCAACCAGATCAACGTCGTGCCCTACATCGACGTGATGCTGGTGTTGCTGGTGATCTTCATGGTCACCGCACCGTTCATCAATCCCACCCAGGTGGAACTGCCCAGCATGGGCAAGAGCGCCGCCGCGCCGGTCGCGCCGCTGGAAGTGATGGTGACCGAGACCGGCAATCTGCTCCTGCGCGACCGCGGCGCCAGCGAGGAAGGCCAGGTGGTGGCCGCGAGCGCGCTGGCCGAGGCGGTGCGCGCGCGGCAGGCGGCGCAACCGGGTCAGCCGGTGGTGATCGCCGCCGACAAGGGGGTCCGCTACGAGAAGGTGATGGAGGTGATGGACACCCTGAAAACACTCGGCGTGGCACGTGTCGGGCTGTTGGTGAAACCGGCGCAGCCCTGACCTCGCCATGACGCGAACCGGGCCCTTCCAGCATGTTTCCGCGGGCGGCATGTCGCTGCTAGTGCACGGTGCGTTTGTTGCGTTCCTGTTGCTGGGCGTGACCTGGCGCAGCATGCCGCAGTTGCCGGTGGAAGCGGAGTTGTGGAACGACCTGCCGGAATCGGTGGTGTTGCCCGAAGCCCCCCCCGAGTTGCCGCCGGAGCCCCTGCCGGAGCCGCCGCCGCAACCTGTCAAGCCGGTGCCGGTGCCACCCGTGGCACAGCCCGAGGTGGCAAAGCCCGACATCGCCCTGGAACGCGCCGAGAAGAAAAAACGCGAGCAGGACGCACGCGAGCAGGAAGCATTGCGCCTGCAGGCGGCCGCAGAAGCGGCGCGCGCCGAGCAGGACCGCCTGGCGCAAGTGGAAAAGGACCGCCTGGCACGGGAGGAGAAGGAGCGCCAGGCGCAAGCGCGACGCGAACAGGCGCGCCGGGATGCGGAGCGCCGGCAGATGGAACAGGAACTCGCGCGCCAGGCGCAGGAGGAACTGGCTGCCGAGGAGAACCAGCTGCGTGGCGCGCAACGGCTGCAGCAGGAAAAGGCCAGCCGTCAGGCGCGTGTGGTCAGCGAATTCCAGGATCGCATCCGGAACAAGATTCTCGGTCATGTGCGACTGCCGCCGTCGCTCTCGGGCAATCCCGCGGTCGAGTTCCGCGTGGTGTTGCTACCCAATGGCGAGGTCCTGCGCGTGACCCTGTTGCGCGGCAGCGGCCAGCAGGCCTATGACCAGGAAATGGAACGCGCCATTTACAAGGCGTCGCCCTTGCCGTTGCCCAGCGAACGCGAGGTGGCGGCGGTTTTTCGCGAGGACCTGATACTCAAGTTTCGGGCAAGCGACAACTAGGCTTTGCCCGGTCATGGCGGGTCGCCGTTTTTTTTACTGATACCATTCACTCCATTCCAACTGGTGTTTCCCATGCTTTTTCGTTCGATTCGCCTACTTTTTCCGTTCCTGTTCGGTTTTCTGGCGCTGTCGGCCAGAGCGGAGATGACCATCGAGATCGTCGGTGGCGCCGCGGCCCGGATTCCTCTCGCGATCCTGCCGTTCTCGCTGGCCGTGACGCCGGGTATGCCGTCCGGCTTGCGCAATCCGGCGGAGGTGGTGACGGGCGATCTCGGTCGCAGCGGCTACTTCCGTTTGCTCGATACCGATGACGTCACGGCACTGCCCGCCGATCCACAGTCCCCGCAACTCGCGGCATGGAAGAGTCGCGGCGCCGAAGCCGTGGTGATCGGCCAGGTCAGGCCACAGGGTGGCGACCGCATCGAAGTCCGCTTCTGGTTGTATGACGTGGTCCGGCAGACCCAGCTGAGCGCTCTGTCCTATACCACCTCCCCTGATGGGCTGCGCGCCGTCGCACACCGGATTGCCGATGCGGTGCATCAGGCCCTGCTCGGCGAGCCGGGTGCCTATGGCGGTCGCATCGCCTACATCCTCAAACGCAATGGCCGCTACGAACTGCAGGTGGCGGACGCCGACAGCCAGAACGCGGTGACCATCACCGCTTCGCCGGAGCCGCTGATTTCCCCGGCCTGGTCGCCGGACGGCCGGCGACTGGCCTATGTCTCTTTCGAGGACAAGAAGCCGGTTGTCTATGTGCAGAACCTTGCCGATGGCAGCCGCCGTCCGGTGGCGAAATTCCGCGGCTCCAATTCGGCGCCGGCCTGGTCGCCGGATGGACGCCGCCTGGCGGTGGCGCTGTCGAAGGACGAAACCTCGCAGATCTACCTGCTCGACCTGCTGACCGGCGAAGCCACGCGCTTCACCCGCGGTGGCGCCCTGGATACCGAACCGGTATTCAGCCCGGACGGGCAATGGCTGTACTTCACTTCCGACCGCGGCGGTTCGCCTCAGATCTACCGCGCCGCCCTGGCCACCGGCACGGTGAGCCGGGTGACCTTCGAGGGCGGCTATAACGTGTCGCCGGCATTGTCGCCCGACGGCCGCACGCTTGCCTTCGTGCATCGGCGCGAGGGTCGCTTTCATGTCGCGGTGATGGATCTGAATAGCCGCCAGATGCAGGTGTTGACCGATACCGTCTATGACGAGTCTCCCAGCTTCGCGGCCAATGGCCGCCTCCTGCTTTATGCGACACTGGTCAATAATCGCGGCGTTCTGGCCACGGTCAGCGTGGATGGCAAGGTGAAACAACGACTGTCGCAGAGCGGCGATCTTCGCGAACCAGCCTGGGGACCCTGACATCCTGTCCCTTCGAAGCCGCTATCATCGACCCCGTTCAATATCCAGTAAGGAGTTCCCATGAAACAACTTGCCTATTCACTCACGCTCGCCGCCTTGTTGGCCGGCTGTGCGGGAACACCGTCCCAGGAGGCGGCCATCGAGGATCGCGGCATCAAGGCGGCAGAGACCGTGGCGACCGACGGCGCCAGAATCGTCGAGGCGTCGCGGGCGGAGACCCGGGGAGCCGCGGGCGCGGCACGCGTCTCCGAGGCAGAGAGCAAGCCGGGCATGGGTGTGCAGACCTCGGCCAGTGTTTCCCGTTCCATCTCCGAGAAGCCGGTGGATGCGGTCTCGACGCGCGGCCTGGCCGCGACGACCAGCGAGGTCAAGCCGCTGACCGAGGGTCAGGGCCAAGCGGCGGGTGCGGGCGCGGGCACCGGAGCCAATGGTGTTCAGGCGGCCGGGGGTGCGGGTGGTGGTCAGACGGCCACGGCTCAGGATGGCTCCCTCCTGCCCAAGCCTGATGCGGTCCCCGCCTGGGGCGATCTCACCAACCCCGAAAGCCCGTTGTCGAAGCGCCGCCTGCTGTTCGACTACGACAGTTCCGCCATCCGCGACGAATACCGCATGGTGCTCGAGGCGCACGCGCGGTTCATGATGGGCCACAAGGACGCCAAAGCCATCCTGCAAGGTCATGCCGACGAGCGCGGCAGTCGCGAATACAACCTGGCGCTGGGGCAGCGTCGCGCGGAGAGCGTCCTGAAAGCGCTGAATCTGCTGGGGGTGCCGGAGCAACAGATGGAAGCGGTGTCTTTCGGTGAGGAAAAACCCGTCGTGGAGGGGCATGACGAGGCAGCCTGGCAGCAGAATCGACGCACCGAGGTGGTGTATCAGGGCGAGTGAGCCATACCGGAAATGAATCAAGGAGTGTGTGAATGAGCAAGATGCCGCGGATAGCCTGGGTGGCCGCGTTCCTCGCGGCGTCCGGCGCCCATGCCGGCCCGTTGGAGGATGCGCTGGCCCGTCTGGAAAAAACCGTGCAGGCGCAGCAGGAGCGGATTGCCCGCCTGGAGGCGCAGACGGAGAACAAGGGCGTGATCGGGCTGTACAACGACCTCGGGGCACTCAAGGCCGAGGTGGCGCGCTTGCGTGGATTCCAGGAGGAACAGGCCTACCAGATGGACATTGCCGAGAAGCGCGTCAAGGACCTGTTCGTCGACCTGGATACCCGACTCGCGCAGGTCAAGGAACTGGCCAGCCGACCGGCACCCACGCAGGCCGACACCATCCGTCTGCAACCCGCGCAGAGCCTGGCTGTTGTGCCAGTGGTGGTTCCCCCCGATTCAGGCGATGAAGCGCGCGACTATGGTGCCGCCCACGCACTGGTCAAAGGCGGCAAATACCAGGAAGCCACACAGGCCATGCAGTCCTTCCTCGATCACTACCCGAGCGGCAGCCTGGCGCCCAACGCGCTGTACTGGAAGGGTTTTTCCCAGGTCAACCTGGGTGATTTCGTCGGAGCCGCAGCGTCCTACCAGAAGTTGATCGACGACTATCCAACCAGCAGCAAGGCCCCGGACGCCATGCTGTCCCTGGCCCGGGCGCGGATTCAGTCAGGAGAGACCGCGCTGGCGCGTGGCGTGCTGGATCAACTGATCGTGAAATATCCCATCAGCAAAGCCGCCGTGGCCGGGAAAAAACTGCTCGCCACGCTCAATTGACCTCGCTGCTGGATACGCGGCTTCGCATCAGCGAAGTCTTTTTTTCTCTTCAGGGCGAGGCCAGCCGGGTCGGCCTGCCCAGCGTGTTCATTCGGTTGACCGGTTGCCCGCTGCGTTGCGGCTATTGCGATACCGCATATGCCTTCCAGGGTGGGGAATGGCGCACAGTCGGCGACCTCCTGGGTCAGACGCTGGGACACCCGACCCGCCATGTCACCGTCAGCGGTGGTGAGCCTCTGGCACAGAAGGGCTGCCTGGATCTGCTCACGGCATTGTGCGATGCCGGTTTCGACGTCTCCCTGGAAACCAGCGGCGCCCTCGATATCGCTCCTGTGGATGCACGCGTGGCGCGCATCGTCGATGTGAAGACGCCGGGTTCGGGCGAGGAGAAGCGCAATCTCTGGAGCAATCTCGAACGGCTCTCACCTCGTGACGAAGTGAAGTTCGTCCTCACCGGAGAGGCGGATTACCGCTGGGCGCGCGAGGTGCTGCTCGAACGCGGCATCGCGGCGTGTTGCCCGGTGTTGTTCTCGCCTGCCTGGGGCATGCTGGAGGCGCGCCAGCTGGCGGAATGGATCCTGCGCGACGGGCTTCCGGTGCGCATGCAGGTGCAATTGCATAAATTGTTGTGGAGTGAGGCGAGGGGAAGATGACGCCGTTGGTCGCACGCGCGGTGGTGTTGCTCTCCGGTGGGCTGGATTCCGCCACCGCCCTGGCCGTGGCCCGCGCCGAAGGGTACGAGTGCCATGCCCTGAGCCTGGACTATGGGCAACGGCATCATGCCGAACTGGCCGCCGCGGATGCGGTCGCGCGGCATCTGGGGGTGCGGGAGCACCGCGTGATGCGCCTGGACATGGGGCCGTTTGGCGGCTCCGCGCTCACCGATGCCAGCATCGCCGTCCCGGAAACACCCGGCGAAGGCATCCCCGTGACCTATGTGCCGGCGCGCAACACCATCATGCTGTCACTGGCCCTGGGATGGGCGGAAGTGCTCGACGCCGATGCGATCTACATCGGCGTCAATGCCCTGGATTATTCCGGCTATCCCGACTGCCGCCCGGACTTCATCGCCGCTTATCAACAGCTTGCGGATGTCGCCACCAAGCGCGCAGTCGAGGGACGACCGATTCGCATCCGGGCGCCGCTGATCGATCTCTCCAAAGCCGAGATCATCCGTCTCGGGACACGCCTTGGTGTGGACTACGCGCTGACCGTCTCCTGCTATCAGGCCAGCCCCGAGGGCCGTGCCTGTGGACGCTGCGATTCATGCCGATTGCGCCGTCAGGGCTTTCAGGATGCCGCGCTTCCCGACCCGACTCCGTACTGAATCGGAGTGGTTTTCGAGCCTGGCCTTGCCCCTATAATCCGTCGGCTAGTTTACAAAAGATGTCCGAGGAGACATGGAGATGGAGACGATGGAAAACACTCATGATCTGGTGCAGATGGTGGCTTGGATGGGGTTCGTGCTGGCCTTCATTTTCGGCTACGTCGCCAACAAGACCAGTTTTTGCACCATGGGCGCCGTGTCCGACGTGGTGAACATGGGCGAGTGGGGACGCATGCGCGCCTGGCTGCTGGGCATCGCCGTCGCCATCCTGGGGACCAACCTGCTGGCGTATTTCGGTTATCTCGATCTCGGTCAGACCTATTACACCCGTGGCACCGTCTATTGGTTCGGGGCCCTGGTGGGGGGGCTTACCTTCGGGGTTGGCATGACCCTGGCCGGCGGTTGTGGTCAGCGGACTTTGGTGCGCCTGGGCGGCGGTAACCTGAAATCCATCGTGGTTTTCATGTTCCTTGGCTACACCGCTCTGGTGACCATGAACGGCGTCCTGCGTGTGGTGGTCGACAACGTGTTGCGCGCCGACATCTTCACGCTGCGCCTCGAGGGGGCGCAAACCCTGCCAGCCCTGGCAGGTGTCACGGACACCAGCCAGGCGTTCATCATGGCCGCGATCATTGCCGTCCTGGTTCTGGTTTTTGTCTTCATCAACAAGGAATTCCGCGAAAACGGCGACAATCTTCTGGCTGGCGTGACAGTGGGTCTGGTGGTGGTGGCGGGGTGGTATGTCACCGGCCATCTGGGTGTCGGTGAAAACGAGTTCATGGAAAAGTCCTATCTTGGAACTGATTCCCGGTTGGCGGAGTCCATGACCTTCGTCGGCCCCCTCGCCTACACCATGGATCTCTGGGCCTACTGGCGGGACAAACATGTGACCTTCGGGGTGGCCAGCGTATTTGGCGTGGTGATCGGTTCCTTCATCTATTCGGTGTTCAATCGTTCGTTTCGTTGGGAATATTTCAATTCCCCACAAGACATGTTTCGGCATATCGTGGGGGCGGTGCTGATGGGGTTTGGCGGCATCACCGCGGCAGGTTGCACGATTGGCCAGGCGGTAACGGGTGTCTCGACCCTGGCGCTCAGTTCCTTCATTGTGTTCTTCGCTATCGTCGTTGGTGCGGCGGTGACAATGAAAATTCAGTATTTTCTGCTCATGCGCTCAGCCTGATATTCAGTAACCATTCAAGTTATTACGATGTTCATCCGATATAGGTTGCAGTGGCCGCGCGGAGCGGCGTGAAAAGAGGATGTGTCTGATGAAAAAATTGCTGGGTGCTTTGCTGATCGGTTGTGCCGCGCTGGTGTCAGGCGCCCAAGCGGCGGATGAGCCGGTGAAGGCCATCAACTTCCAGTTCACCGACATCAACGGCAAATCGGTTCAGCTTTCCGACTTCAAGGGAAAGTGGGTGCTGGTGAACTTCTGGGCACCTTGGTGTCCCTTGTGCTGGGTGGAAGTGCCGACGCTCAACGAACTCAACAAGCGGCGGGATTTCGTGGTGATCGGCGTGGGTCTCGACTATGGCCCGGATGAGGGTGTGGTCCGCGACACCGCCAACCGTCACAACCTCGATTTTCATGCCGTGGTCGCAGGCGGCGCGCGACGCAACCAGGACAGCCCTTTCCGCCAGGTCGGCCCGGTCGACTTCTATCCGACGTCCTATATCTATGACCCCAACGGTGAAATCGTCATGTTCATCCCCGGTCAGGTGCGTTTGAACCGCATCGTGGCGTTCATGGATGAATATAAAAAAAAAGTGAGCACCCAGTTCGCCGATGACTCGGATCGGGGAGCTGCATCACCGATCCAGGAAGTCACGTACAGCAAGCCTGGCTCTGCGGTGGCGCCCAAGGCGCCGGCTGCCAGGAAGGCGCCAAGGACGGTGACTTACTGAAGACAGGGCCCCAACGCTTGACCTGGGGCCTGGTTTTATGAATAATCGCGGGCTTTTCAGGGGTCGGTAGCTCAGTTGGTAGAGCAGCGGACTTTTAATCCGTTGGTCGTGGGTTCGAATCCCACCCGGCCCACCAGAATATGCAGCAGTCGGGGTTGTTAGCTCAGTTGGTAGAGCAGCGGACTCTTAATCCGTAGGTCGAGTGTTCGAGCCACTCACAACCCACCAGAACCCAGGGGTTTGGCGCAGGCCAAGCCCCTTTTTGTTTGGTGCGCCCAGCATGGGCGCACTCTTGTGGGTGCAAGTCCCACCGT
>CAYMUY010000049.1:0-27166 GCA_964393825.1 uncultured Thiobacillus sp.
ACATCAGCCTGTTCCACTACCGCAACCACGGCGCCGACTTCGGCCGCGTGCTGGTCGGCATCCAGGTGGCACCGACCCAGCGCGACGAGTTGCAGGGGTTTCTCGATGGTCTCGGCTACCGCTACTGGAACGAATCGCGTAACCCGGCGTACGGCCTGTTCCTGAAATAGGACATCCGCTTCGGGCCGATAGCCACAAGGCCGTAGGAGGCCCGTCCCGGGCCGATGGTGGTGCGGCTGGCGTTGATCGCGGCGGGACGCCGCCCCTACGGGGTGGGTCGCCCAACGGTGCTCACACCGGGGGACGCCGCCCCCACCCGCCTGGATGCGCCAAAGCCGCGTGCTACACTGCCGCCGCTTCCGCCCCGCAAGAATCCATGATGGCTCCGTCCCGTTTCAGTCAAGTCGCCGCGTTCGCCTGCCTGGCCATGCTTCTGGCCCACGCCGTCGCCGCGGCGCCGTCCACGAAGAAAAATCCGCCGGCGCCGCCGCCCGCCCCCACGGCAGCCGCCGTGCCTCAGGTCCAGATGGCGCTCGGTCCCATCGCCGGTTTCGCCGCCCAGAATGGTGTCCGTCAATGTGTTGGCCGCATCGATCAGGTCAGCAACTTCCTCACCAATGGTTCCGTCAGCAGCGGCGCCGCCGTCTTCCTGTCGCCGCACGAGGTGGATCGCGGCCTCACCTCCGTGTCGATGGAAGTGCTTGGCACGAATGGCCTGTCCTATGTCAATACCGCCTACAGCCCCTCGGCGACCGGTTGTGACGGTGTCTACGAGGCTGTCACCTACTGGGCCGGCACCTGTGAACAGGTCGCCGCCACCTTCCCCAATTTCAGCCTCACCAAGCCGTTACGGCAGCATATCTTCACGCTCGACGGCGGCCCCAATGCCAAGATCTACCTGATGCCGGCGGGGCAGGGCTGCATCAGCATCAAGAAGGAAGTGGTGTATTGACATCGAACTTGGACTGCGCCTCCGGGTCTCTAACGAAAGGCATATCCGGTACGTTCAATCCATTGCGTCAACTGATAAAACGTAACCTTTCTTGACGAAAATTCAGGCCAATGTTGCAAAAAAACCCGACACTCGTCGTTGCATGCCCCGGCCTGGGTGTTTATCCTTGCGCTGGACTTTTTTTTGGGAGGCAGTCTTGAGGCGCTCCCTCGTCATCCATCAGCCCAGCAATGTTCTGACCTGAATCCCTAGGAGATACACAATATGCCGCCGCTCCCGACCATTGGTGCTAACTTCACTTTCGCAACTGCCGGTACCGAGGACACCCTCTACGGCTTCAGCTACGCCAACCTCAAGTCCGCCGCCAACGAATCTCCGGATACCGACGGTTTTCTGATTGGCTCCGCGCTGAATGGTGATCTCTACTACAACACCGGCAGCACGCTGGCGCCGAATTACACCAAGATCAGCAGTTTCTCCTCTGCCGCAGGCGGGGTCCAGGTTCGCATCACCGGCATCTTCATCAACAACGTCAAGGTCAGTGGTTCCGATCCCAAGCTCTACTGGAGCCCGAACGAAATCAATTCCAGCGGAACCGTGACGGGTCCCGGCGCCGGCGCCAACCTGAACGGCGTGACCGGCATGTTCCTCGTCAAGGCCGTCGACAACGTCGATGGCATTTTCTCCGCCGGCCTGGATGGCAGCGGCGCGGGTAACGACACCTCTTCCGCCGACACCGCCACCGCCAGCGTCAACCTCACCCCGGTCAACGACGCCCCGGTCATCACCAGCAATGGCGGCGGCGACACTGCCAGCTTCAGCGTCGCGGAAAACACCGCGGGCACCATCGCCACCGTCACTTCCACCGACGTGGATGGCCCCGGCGCCACCTACAGCATTTCCGGCGGTGCCGATGCCGGGCTGTTCAGCATCAACCCGGCCACGGGCGCCCTGAGCTTCAGCACCGCCCCCAACTTCGAAGCACCGGCCGATGCGGGCGGCGACAACGTCTACAACGTCACCGTCCAGGTGAGCGACGGTTCCCTGACCGATACCCAGGCGCTCACCATTACCGTCACCGATGTCAACGAAACGCCGGTCAACACCGTGCCTGTCGGTACCCAGACGGCCGACGCCGGTCGTCAGGTCACGTTCGCCGGCAATGTCTCCGTGACCGACCCGGACGCCGGCACCACCCTGACCACCACCCTCACCGTCACCAACGGTACCCTGGCCGCCACCGGTGCCGGCGTCAGCGGCTCCGGAAGCGACACGGTCGTGATCACCGGCTCTGTAGCCAATGTCAACGCCGCACTGGCCACCCTGGTCTACACCGGCAATGTCGGCTTCGGCAGCGACTCCCTGCAGATCGTCAGCTCCGACGGCAGCCTGTCCGACACCGACAGCATCGCCATTTCCGCCGGCTTCCCGCAAGTCCTCGCGGTCACCGCCCCGGCCGATGGCTACTACAGCAATGAGGGCACGGCCCTCATGACCTTCACCGTCCAGTTCGACCAGACGGTCGTGGTCAACACCGGCGGCGGCACGCCTTCCCTGGGGCTCACCATCGGTGCGGCGTCGGTCAATGCCGCCTATACGGGCGGCACCGGTACCGACACCCTGACCTTCCAGTACACCGTCCTGGACGGCCAGAACGACGCGGACGGCATCGACATCGGCACGATCAGCCTCAACGGCGGCACCATCAAGAACGGCGGCGGCGCCGATGCCGACCTGAGCCTGGCGGCTTTCCTGCCCGACACCACTGGCGTTCTGGTCGATACCGTCAACCCGTCCGTCGTCATCAGCGATGACGTGGGCGGCGTCGCCAATATCGCCACCGGCGACGTGACCTACACCTTCACCTTCAGCGAAGCCGTGACCGGCTTTGATACCAGTGACGTCACGGTGGCGAACGGTACCAAAGGTGCCTTTACCGCAGTGGATGCGCAGACCTACACCCTGGTGGTGACCCCGGATGCCGGCTTCGAAGGCAACCTGACCGTCGACGTGGCCGGCAGCGCCGCCACCGACATGGCGGGCAATGCCAATACGGCCGCGGCCCAGTCCGTGCAGGCGGTCGACACCCTGGCCCCGACCGTCGCCATCACCGATGACGAAGGTGGCGTGGCCAACATCGCTGGTGGTAGCGTGACTTACACCTTCACCTTCAGCCAGGCAGTGACCGGCTTCGATGCCAGCGATGTGACCGTCGCCCATGGCACCAAGGGCGCCTTCACCGCAGTGGATGCGATGACCTACACCCTGGTGGTCACCCCGACGCCCGGCTTCGAAGGCAACATGACCGTCGACGTGGGAACCGGTGCCGCCATCGATGCCAATGGCAACCCCAGCACCGCCGCCACCCAGTCCGTGCAGGCGGTGGATACCCTGGCCCCGGCCGCACCGGTGATCAGCGCCATTGCCGACGACAACGGCAGCAGCAACAGCGACGGCATCACCAATGACGACACGCTGATCGTGAGCGGAACGGCGGAAGCGGGTGCCTCGGTGGAACTGTTCCTGGATGGGGCCAGCGTGGACACGGTCACGGCTGACGGTTCCGGCAACTGGAGCGTGGATATCAACGCCGCGATGGGCGCTTTGCCTGAAGCAACCTACGCGTTGACCGCCCAGGCGACTGATGTCAACGGCAACGTCGGCGCCCTCTCCGGCGCGACCAGCATCACCATCGACACGACCAACCCGACCGTCGTCATTACTGATGACGAAGCGGGTGTAGCCAACATCGCCGGTGGCGATGTGCTGTACACCTTCACCTTCAACGAGCCCGTCACCGGCTTCGACGCCAGCGATGTGACCGTGGCGAACGGTACCAAGGGCACCTTCACCGCGGTCAGCAGCACGGTCTACACCCTGGCGGTGACCCCGAGCGCCAACTTCGAAGGCAACCTGACCGTCGACGTTGCCGGTGGCGCTGCGATGGATACGGCCGGCAACGGTAACACCGCCGCTGTGCAGTCCGTGCAGGTGGTCGATACCCTGGCCCCGACCGTCGCCATCACCGATGACGAAGCCGGTGTGGCCAACATCGCCGGTGGCGATGTGACCTATACCTTCACCTTCAGCCAGGCAGTGACCGGCTTTGACGCCAGCGATGTGACCGTCGCCCATGGCACCAAGGGCGCCTTCACCGCGGTGGATGCGATGACCTACACCCTGGTGGTCACCCCGGAGGCCGGTTACGAAGGCAACATGACCGTCGACGTGGCGGCTGGTGCTGCCATCGATGCCAATAACAACGACAGCGTGGTGCCCACGCAATCGGTGCAGGTGGTCGATACCAAAGCCCCGACTGTTGCGATCACCGATGACGAAGCGGGTACCGCCAACATCGCCGGTGGCGATGTGGTCTACACCTTCACCTTCAGCGAAGCGGTCACCGGCTTCGATGCCTCCGACGTCACCGTGGCGAACGGCACCAAGGGCGCCTTCACGGCCGTCAGCAGCACGGTCTACACCCTGGCGGTGACTCCTGATGCCGGCTTCGAAGGCAACATGACCGTCGATGTGGCCGGCAGCGCCGCCATCGATGCCAATGGCAACAACAGCACCGCCGCGACCCAGTCCGTGCAGGCAGTCGACACCCTGGCCCCGACGGTCGCGATTACTGATGACGAAGCCGGCGTGGCCAACATCGCCGGTGGCGATGTGGTCTACACCTTCACCTTCAGCGAAACCGTGACCGGCTTCACTGCTGACGACGTGACCGTGGCGCATGGCACCAAGGGCACCTTCACGGCCGTCAGCGGCACGGTCTACACCCTGGCGGTGACGCCGGAGTCCGGCTTTGAAGGCAACATGACCGTCGACGTGAACAGCGGCGGCGCGCAGGACGTGGCCGGCAACGGCAACGATGCCGCTGTGCAGTCCGTGCAGGTCGTCGATACCCTGCGTCCGACCGTGGTCATCACCATGGACGACACCGCGCTCAAGATCGGTGATACCGCCACGGTGACCTTCCAGTTCAGCGAGACCGTGACGGGCTTCGATGCCAGTGACGTGACCGTTGATGCCGGTTCCCTGAGTGGCTTCACCGCCGTGGATGGCGACACCTATACCGCCACGTTCACCCCCAGCGTGACCACGACTGATGCCAGCAACGTCATCACGGTGGGTACTGGCCTGGCGGACGCCAACGGCAACGCTCCCGCCGCCACGACCGATTCCGCCAACTACACCGTGGACACGGTGCGCCCGACGGTGGCCATCACCTTTAGCGACACGGTGCTGAACGCCTACGACACCCCCACCGTCACCTTCACCTTCAGCGAGGCGGTTCAGGGCTTCACGGCGGCCGATGTCACCGTCGAGAACGGCAGCATCGGTGCGGTCAGCACCACGGACAACATCGTGTTCACCGCCACCCTGACCCCGAATGCCGGTGTTGAGGATGCCACCAACAAGGTGACGGTCGGTACCGGCTTCGCCGACATGGCGGATGCCACCGGCAATGCACCCGCCGCGGCCACCGATTCCGGCAACTTCACCATCGACACGTTGATCCCCGCTCCGGTCTACACCGGCGCGGTGTATGACGCGGCCACCAACACGATGATCATCTCGGGCAGCAACATCGGTACCCTGATGTCCTTCCTGGGGGTGGTAGAGAGCTACGGTGACGACGTCGCCGCCAACCTCGACTTCACCAAGCTGCACTGGGATGTCGACGGCAACGGCAGCAACGACTTCACCGCCAATGGCAACGTGGCTGCCGCCTATGTCTACGATGACCATACCCTGCAGATCATCTTCTCCGGTGCCATGGCTGTCGCCATCGAGGGCAGCGCCAACTACGGCAGCAAGGCGGGCTCCGCCTGGGACAACCTGGTCATCGAGAACGGCTTCTCCAAGGACTCTTCCGGCAACATCGCCGTGGCGGATGGCGCCACCCTGACCATCCTGGGTGACCTCAACCAGGCCGGCATGCCGATGGTGTTCGAGACCAACTTCAGCAGTGGCACCGACCTGGTCAATGAAACCCTGGGTCTGGCGGGTGTGGCCTCGGCCACGTTCGATGGCAGCATTGATAGCCTGCACATCGGCGTCGCCGCAGCTACCCTGACCGTGGCAGGCGATGTCGTGGCCGGCTCCGGCACCAGCGGCTCCGTGGTGCTGATGAGTGGAGGCAACAGCGTCACCCTCACCGGCGGCAGTCTGACCGGCAGCCTGGATGGCAGCGTGATCACCTTTGATGACGGTTCCGTGCTCAAGACCAACGTCGGCGCCAAGGGCACCCTGTCCGGTGGTACCGGTGACGACCTGTTGATCGCCGGCGCCAATGGCGACCGCCTGCTCGGCAATGCCGGCAACGACATGCTGATCGGCGGCGCGGGTGGCGACCAGATCTACGGTGGCACCGGCAACGACACGATCTTCGGCGGCGGCGGCAACGACTACCTGGTTGGTGGCAGCGGCGCGGACAATTTCGTGTTTACCGGTCTGGCCAACGGCGGCAACGACACCATCGCCGATTTTGCCTCGGGTACCGATACCCTCACCTTCGACAGTGGCGTGGTCGCCAACATCGGTGCCCTGACCATCGCTGACAGTGGTTCGGATCTGCTGGTGACCGTGACCGGCACCGGCGCCACGATCCGCTTGCTGGGTCAGGCTGGTGTCGACATTTCCGGCGATCTGAACTTCTCCGCCGGATCGTTCTATGTCGACGGCCAGGATGTGTTTGCCTGATAGCTGGTAATGCAGGATAACAAGCCGCCCTCCGGGGCGGCTTTTTTCATGTAGAAAGCCCGTCCCGGGCCGATGGAGGGGGGCATGGGATGGCCGCGGCGAGGACGTCGCTGCTGTAGGCGGTTACAATACCGCCCTTTCTCAGCTGTACCCCCTACATGTTTCCCAAACTCGATCCGGACAATGAACTGGATGCGGCTCTGCTTGCGCATCGCCCCGATTTTCTGCGCGCCTTCAGTCTCAGCCTCTTCAGCAATCTGATGATGCTCGCGCCGGCGCTCTATATGTTGCAGGTGTATGACCGGGTGCTGTCCAGCCGCAACGTCACCACCCTGATCATGCTGTCCCTGATGCTGGTCGTGGTCCTGCTGGTGATGGGGGCGCTGGAGAAGGCACGCGCCAGCATCCTGCAACGGGTGGGAACCGGGCTGGATCAACAACTCGGCACGCGGGTGTTCGATGCCTTGCTGCGGCGCAATCTGCGGGCGCCGGAAGGAAATGCCGTGCAGTCGCTGCACGACCTGACCAACCTGCGCCAGTTTCTCGGCGGCGGCGGCCTGGTGGTGTTGTTCGACGCGCCCTGGGCGCCAATCTATATCGTGGTGATTTCGTTGATCCATCCCCTGCTCGGGGTGTTCGCCCTGGTGGCCGCGATCGTGATCTTCAGTTTGGCGCTGGCGAACGAGCGGATGACCCGGCAGCCTCTGGACGAAGCGCAAAAGAACTCGATGCGCGCCGCTTCGTTGGCCAGTGGCCAGTTTCGCAATGCCGAGGTCGCCGAGGCGCTGGGCATGGTGGCCGGCCTGCGGGCGCGCTGGTCGATGCTGCAGCACAAGGTGCTGGCATTGCAGGCACTGGCGTCCGAGCGTGCCAGTGTCATCGGCGGCGGGACCCGCTTCGTGCGCCTGGCCTCGCAGTCCATGATCCTTGGCCTGGGCGCCTGGCTGGCCATCGACGACATCATCACCCCGGGTGGCATGATCGCCGGATCCATCCTGCTGGGCCGCGCCCTGGCCCCGGTCGAGCAGGCCATCGGCCACTGGAAGGGCTGGTTGTCCGCGCGTGGCGCGCATGAGCGGCTACACGACCTGATGGCCGACTATCCGACGCCGCCGGCCGCGATGCCACTGCCGGCGCCCAGCGGCCTGGTGACGGTCGAAAACGTCACTGCCACACCGCCCGGCGGCGAGACGCCGGTATTGAAGAATCTGGCCTTTCGCATCAATGCGGGCGATGCGGTTGGCGTGATCGGCCCCAGCGCCGCCGGAAAATCCTCGCTGGCGCGTTTGCTGGTGGGCCTGTGGGTGCCGACTTCCGGCCATGTCCGTCTCGATGCCGCCGATGTCTCCGCCTGGGACAAGGGCGAACTCGGGCCCTACCTGGGCTATCTGCCGCAGGATGTCGAGTTGTTCGAGGGCACCGCCGCGCAGAATATCGCCCGTTTCGGCGAGATCGACGGCGAGAAGGTGGTGGCTGCCGCCCGCCGTGCCGGCGTGCATGAAATGATCCTGCGCCTGTCCAATGGCTACGACACGGTGCTGGGCCCGACCGCCTCCTCCCTGTCCGCCGGTCAGCGTCAACGCATCGGTCTGGCACGCGCGCTTTATGGCGAACCCCGCCTGGTGGTGCTGGACGAACCCAATGCCAGCCTGGACGATGCCGGCCAGGCCGCGCTGGCTGCGGCCTTGAAGGAGTTGAAGCAGAAGGGCGCGACCGTGGTGATCATGACGCATCGCCGTTCCGTGCTCGCTTCCGTCGATAAATTGATCTGCCTGCGCGATGGCGCGCTGGTCGCCTATGGCCCGCGCGATGCCGTGCTGGACGCCTTGAGCAAGGAAGCGGCCCGGTGAACGGAGGCGAGGCGATCGCGTCGATCTATACCCGCCCTCATTCCCGCGGGTGGCGCGTTCCCGGGGCGATTTCAATGCCGGCGCCAGCTCAACCCTTGTTCGCGGCGCACCGCCGCTTCTACCCGATCATGCCCACATGAAACTGCCCAAGCCTTTCCATCTGCTCAAGAAAGACCAAACCGATGCGGCCGTCCAGGCCATCCTGGCCGATTCCACCGCGCGCGCTTCCAGCGACACCCTCCATCCCGCCCGCTGGGGCAGGCGTGTGTTACTTGCCGGCGTGCTCCTGTTCCTGGTCTGGGCGCTGTTCGCGCCGTTGTCGCAGGGGGTGCCGGTGCACGGCTTCCTCAAGGTGGAAGGCAACATCAAGTCCGTGCAGCATCTCAAGGGCGGCATCGTCGATGCCATCCTGGTCAAGGAGGGAGACAAGGTCGCGGCGGGGCAGACCCTGCTCAAGCTCAACGAGGTGCAATCCAAGGCGCAACTGGGGGTGATCGAGGCACAACTGGTCTCCGCACTGGCGGTGGAAGCGCGTCTGCTCGCCGAACGGGAAAACCGGAGCAGCGTACGCTACCCCGAATTCCTGCTGAAACGCGAGCAACCCGACGCACGCGAGGCGATGCGCGTGCAGAACCAGTTGTTCCTGTCCCGCCGCGCGGCGCTGACCTCGGAAGAAAACATGAGCCGGGAGTCGATCGCCGGCCTGCAGGAGCAGATCCGCGGCCTCACCGCCCAGGAAAAGGCCAAGGCCGAGCAATTGCGCTTGTTCCGCGCCGAATACGACAACCTGAAGCCGATGTTCGAGCAGGGCTTCGTGCCGCGCAACCGCATGTTCGAGCTGGAACGCGCCATGGCCATGCTTTCCGGCCAGCGCAGCGAGGACATCGCCAACATCGGCCAGGCCAGGAGCCAGATCGCGGAGAACCGCGCGCGCATGCTGCTCACCGGCGACAACTACCGCAAGGAAGTGTCCACCCAGCTAACCGATACGCAGAAACAGGTGGGCGACCTCAAGGAGCGCCATATCGCCATCCTCGACGACCTCTCCCGCGTCGAGGTCAAGGCACCGGTCAGCGGCATCGTGGTGGGCCTGGCCGCACATACCGTCGGCGGCGTCATCGCCCCTGGTGACAAGATCATGGATATTGTCCCCAGCGGCGAGAACCTGGTGGTGGAAGTCCAGATTCCCACCCTGCTGATCGACAATGTCCACCCCGGCCTCGAGGCGGACGTGCACTTCCTTGCCCTGGAGCAGACCGTCGCGCCCACCCTGCCGGGCCGCCTGATCTACGTCTCCGCCGATCGCCAGTCCGATCCACATCGTCCGGAGATCACCTATTTCGTCGGCCGCGTCGCGGTGGATAGCGCCTTGCTGGCCAAACTCGGCAAGCACAAGCTCCAGGCCGGCATGCCGGTGGACGTGGTGATCAAGACCGGCGAGCGAACCTTTGCCAGCTACCTGCTGAAGCCGCTGCTGGCGCGCATGCAATTTGCCTTTACCGAGCGTTGACCATGAATGAGATGAGCCCCGTGGGAGCGGCCTCCCGGCCGCGATTGGAAACCGCCCACTCCCATATCGGCCCGGGTCGGGTCGCCCTCGCCGCCCTGCTGGGTTTCCTGCTGGTGTCGGCCATGCCTGTACACGCGGGGGAAGGCCTCGGCGGCCTGCTCCAGCTGGCGCGGGAGAATGACCCCGATTACAAGGCCGCGGCCGCCGCCCGCGATGCCGGTATCCAGGCGCGACGAGTCGGTCGCGCACAATTGCTGCCCACCCTCGCGGCCACGTTCGAGGTCGGCGACAGCGACCTGGAGCGTAACTACTCGAATGGCGCCGCCCCGCTGAACTATGGCACCCAGTCGAAGACCGTCGCCTGGCGCCTCTCGCAGCCGGTGTTCGACCTGGGCAAGTGGTCCAGTTACAAGGAAGAAAACGCGCGCGCCGCGCTGGCGGAACTCAAGTTCGTGGAAGCGTCCACGGAATTGACCCTGCGCCTGGCGCGCACCGTATTCGACACCCTGCTGGCCGCCGACAACCTGGCGCTGTCCGAAGCGCAGAAGGAGGCTTACGCCTCGCAACGCAAGGAGGCCGAGCAGTTGCGCGCGGCTGGCGTGCTGACCCTCACCGATGTGGAAGACACCCGCGCCCGCGAGCTCCAGTCCCAGGCCAACGCCATCGAAGCGGCCTATGGCCTCGAACTGCGTCATCGCGAACTGGCCCGCATCGTTGGCACCCTGCCGCCGGACAGCCCACGGCCGCTGAAACAGTTCAGGCCGCTGGCGATCGAGCCGGACAACCTGGAGACCTGGCTGCGTGCCGTGGAGGACGCCAATCCCAAGATCATCAGCGCCCGCACCGCCATGGAGGTGACCGGGCATGCCGCCGACCGCGCCCGTGCAGGCCACTATCCCAGCGTTGATCTGATCGCCAGCGCCACCCACACCCGCGACCCCAACCAGTACACCTCGCTGGAAAACAGCCAGGGTGTCTCCCTGCGCCTGTCTCTGCCGATCTACGAAGGGGGGCGTACCAGCGCCATCTCCGACCGCGCCGCCGCGCTGCGCATCCAGGCACGGGAAGAACTGGAAGCCGCGCGCCGCGAGGCCTCGGTCAAGGCGGCGGAGGCCTTCCTCGGCATCGGCAACGCCAGCGCCAAGATCCGTGCCCTGGAACAGGCGCTGCGCGCGGCGGAAACCAGCCTGCAGGGCGCCAAGGTGGGGCGCGATGCCGGCCTGCGCACCCATACCGATGTGCTCAACGCCCAGCAGCAGGTCTTTTCCGTGCGCCGCGACCTCAACAAGGAGCGTTACAACCATCTCCTCGCCGGCATCCAGCTCAAGGCCCTGGCCGGTCGCCTGAGCGACGCCGACCTGGCGGTCATCGACCGCATGTAATCACGCGGTCCCGGCCCGCCCGCTGCGGGCCGGTGTCCGAATCGGCCTCAGACCGCCGATTCGCCGGTTTCCCCGGTGCGGATGCGCACCACCTGTTCGACATTGCTAACGAAGATTTTGCCGTCGCCGATCTTGCCGGTGCGGGCGGCCTTGACGATGGCCTGGATGGCGGCCTCGGCCATGCTGTCGGCGAGCACCAGTTCGATCTTCACCTTGGGCAGGAAATCCACCACGTATTCGGCGCCACGATAGAGTTCAGTGTGGCCCTTCTGGCGGCCGAAGCCCTTCACCTCGGTGACGGTCAGGCCGGACACGCCGAGCGCCGAGAGGGCTTCGCGCACTTCGTCGAGCTTGAACGGCTTGATGATGGTTTCGATTTTTTTCATGCGGATCTCCTAGGGGGCACGGTATTTGTTGGTGATCGGGTAACGCCGGTCGCGACCGAAGCCACGCGTGGTGATGCGGATGCCAGGGGGGGACTGGCGCCGTTTGTATTCGGCACGGTCGATCAGTTTCACCACCTGGTGTACCGCCGCTTCATCGTAGCCGGCGGCAATGATGTCGCGTGGCGACATGTCGCGTTCCACGTAGCGCTCCATGATCGCGTCGAGCACTGCATAGGGCGGCAGGCTGTCCTGGTCGCACTGGTTGGCGCGCAGTTCGGCGCTGGGCGGACGGGTGATGATGCGTTCCGGGATCACTTCGCCCAGGCGGTTGCGATAGCGCGAGAGCCGCCAGACCAGGGTCTTGGGTACATCCTTGAGCACCGCGAGGCCGCCGGCCATGTCGCCGTAGAGGGTGGCGTAGCCGCTGGCCATCTCGCTCTTGTTGCCGGTGGTGAGTACCAGTTGCCCGAACTTGTTGGACAGGGCCATCAGCAACACGCCACGGATCCGTGCCTGGATGTTTTCCTCGGTCTGGTCGAAGGGCAGGTTGTCGAATTCGTCGGAGAGTTCTTCCAGGAAGATGTCGAACATCCGCTTGATCGGCTGGATGTCGTAACGCACGCCAAGGTTCTCGACCAGGGCTTCGGCGTCTTCCAGGCTGATGCTGGCGGTGAATTCCGACGGCATCATCACCGCCTGTACGCGGTCGGCGCCGATGGCGTCCACCGCCACCACCAGGGTGAGCGCCGAGTCGATGCCGCCGGAAAGGCCCAGCAGGACCCCGGGGAAGCCGTTCTTGGTGACGTAATCGCGCACGCCCAGGACCAGGGCCTGGTAGGCCATCGCTTCGCTGTCGGGCAATTCAAAGTTCTCGCCGGTCGGCTTACCCTCGGCCAGGTCCAGCCAGTAGAGGCCTTCCGTGAAGGCCGGGAACTGGGCGGCCAGGTTGCCTTCGGCATCGAGGGCGAAGGAGGCGCCATCGAACACCAGTTCGTCCTGGCCGCCGACCAGGTTGGCGTAGATCAGCGGCAGGCCGCTTTCGCCGACGCGCTGGCGCGCGACGTCCTGGCGTTCCAGTTGCTTGTCCATGTGGAACGGCGAGGCGTTGAGCGCCAGCAGGACTTCCGCGCCGGCATCGCGCGCCTGCGCCGCCGGGCCGGCTTCCCAGATGTCGGCGCAGATGGTGATGCCGAAGCGCGCGCCCGCGTGCTCGAACACGCAGGCCGAATCGCCGGGGGTGAAGGTGCGCACCTCGTCGAAGACCGTGTGGTTGGGGAGTTTCTGCTTGCGATAGCGGGCGATGATCTCACCGTCGCGCAGCACCGCCGCGGCGTTGTAGCGTGCCTCGTCTTCTTCCAGCGGGTAGCCCAGCACCACGGCCAGGCCGTCGGGCAGGCGGGTGGCCAGGATGGCCAGCACGCGCGCGTTTTCCTCGTAGAAATCCGGGCGCAGCGCCAGGTCTTCCGGCGGGTAACCACACAGGGCGAGTTCCGGTGCCAGCATCAGGACGGCGCCGCCGGCCGCGGCCTGGCGCGCCAGTTCGAGCAGGCGGTCGGCATTGCCGTCGAGGTCGCCGACCGTGGCGTTGTATTGGGCGATGGTGATTTTCATGGGCCGCATTCTACGGGGCGCATCGGGATTGTTCATCCGCCCTCAATGCAGCGGGACGTCCCAGGTGCAGACCTTGTTGCGGCCATTGGCCTTGGCGGCAAGGAGGGCGTGGTCGGCATGCTCCAGCGCATCCTCGATGCTTTCATGGCCGCCGAGCAGGGCGATGCCAAACGAAGCGGTGATATGGATCACCGCGCCCTTGCCTGTCGTGATCGGCGTGCTGGACAGGATCTCGCGGATGCGATTGAGCAGGAGTTCGGCATTCTCTAGGGTGGTGTTCGGCAGCACCAGGAGGAATTCCTCGCCGCCATAGCGGAACAGGCTGTCGTACTTGCGCAGTTCGTCGCCGATGAGGGAGGTGAAGGCTTGCAGCACTTCGTCGCCGGCCATGTGGCCGTAGTCGTCGTTGACCCGCTTGAAGTGATCGATATCCAGCATGCAGAGCGCGCAGGCCTGCCCGGAGCGTTGCGTGCGCTCGCTTTCCTCCACCAGTTTCATGGCCATGGCATGGCGATTCCAGACCCCGGTGAGATGGTCCACGGTGCAGACCTGGTTGATCAGGGCGTATTGATAGACCCGCACGTCCTGCTTGAACTGGAAGGCCAGATCCATGAACCGCTCATATTCCACGATGTTGATGGCAGCGCCGCTGATCCTGTGGCTCAGCAGCAGGCGCGCAGCCTTGTGCATGTCCTGGTGAACCTTTTCGATGGCCAGGTACTCCGGTTCGTCCTGATGCTGGGCCATCCCCTCGCCGTAATACCAGCGGCCGAATTCACAATGGTGGTGGGCGTCGATGCGCAGGTCCGCCTCCGGACAGGGCGTGTCGGTGATCAGCGCGGCATGGATCTGCCTGAGCCAGTTGATGTGATTGGCGATGGCGATGTCCAGTTCACGAATGGCCGCAAGGGTGTTGCGGGTGTGGCGCGATTTTTCCTGGGCAGAGACGGTCATGGCGGGGCTCGATTGGATTCTGGATCAGGGTAATCGCATTCAGGCGCAATCGCCGTCGAGGTAGAGCCAGCGGCCCTGTTCGTGGCGGAAGCGGCTGGTCTCGTGCAGGCGATGGCCACGCCCGTCGACCTTGTAGCGCGCCACGAACTCGACGATCGCATGGCCGTCGCCGCTGTCCTCGTGACGCTTGACCTTGAGCCCCAGCCACTTGACCCCGGTCTCCCGCTCGAGACCGAGTTCGGGCGGGCGGGTATCCGGATGCCAGGTCGCCAGCAGATAGGCTTCATCGCGCAGCACATAGGCGGTGTAGCGAGAGCGCATCAGGGCTTCGGCATGCGGAGCCGGGGCACTGCCGTCGAGACGGGGGCCACAACAGACGGCGAAACGCTGTCCGGATCCGCAGGGGCAGGGGAGGGAGGCGGTCATGCGTGCATTCTGGTGGGCTCTGGCGGGACAGGCATGATCCGCGTCAATAAAACCGCAATCAAGTTAAAGCTGAGGACGGAGACGCCGTTAAGCGGAGACCTGAGCGATGGAGATGAACATGGAACGAGATTCGGATGAAAAGGACATGGCCCAGCCGGAACGGCGCAAGCGGGTCGATCTGCGCAATCTGTTCGACGATGTCGTGCGACAGGTGGCGCCGTTTTTCCAGGCCGATGCCAAACTCAACGGCAGCCGCACCGATTTCTGGGTGGCGCGCGCGATCCACGAGGCCTATCCGCAACTGAACAACGAGGAAGCGCAGGTGCTCGCCAAGGCGGCCATCCGCTATTACCAGGAACAGTAGGCCCGCCCCAACCGGGTTGGTGTCGCGTCCCGGCACGGGGCGCTATCCTGCAACCGTACCCGAAGCCGTCAGCGAGGAGGCCGCATGTCGTATCTGCAGCAGAAATGGAATGAGCACCAGTCGAAGCCGCTGCGGCGCTACAGCAGCCAGCGCGAGTTCGAGGCCGACTGGGTCAGCGGGCTGCGCCGGCGCTATCGGCTGTCGCAAGAGCGGCTGGCGGCGCTGGCCAGTGTTTCGGTGACCACGGTGCAGAACTGGGAGAACCCGACCAGCGCCAAGCGCATCGCCGAGCACAACCAGGACCGGCTGCGCGACATCGAGCGCGAACTCTGGATCAAGGCCCACGTCACCCTGCTGGAGCCCTGCCCCCCCTATATCCGTGCCCTGCATGAGCTGATGGCGGCGAATCGGGACGACAGCGCCCAGGGACTGGCCGATTACCTGGTGACCTGCATGGACGCGCGCGACGCCGGTCGCGCCCGCCTGCTGCACTGGGCCGGTCTCGCCTACAGCATCGCCGATCCGTCCTCGACGAAGGCGCGCGCCTACGAGGAGGCCGCCTTGCAGGCCCTGGGCCGCAGCGACGAACCGCTCGCCGCCGCCATCGAGAACGAGATCCTCGGCGCCCAGTTCGAGGACCTGATGACCCTGCCCGAGGGCGAGACACGGCGTGGCAAGGGCGATGCCCTGATGCGCGCCTGCCAGCGACTGTTCCAGCGCGACCGGCAACCGGCCTACCTGTGGAACGCCCTCGAAGTGGCCTGCCGGGCACCACTTCCGGCCAGCGACCGCTTCGCCCTGATCGGTGAACTCCAGGCATTGCTGGGCGAGTCGCCGGTACGCCGGCGCATCCAGACGGAGGCGGCCTACCAGGCGGCGCGCGATCTCATCGTCGAAGCGGCGCCGGCCGCCTCGGCGAGCCTGAATTGATCGCGCCCCGGGAGAGGAGAGACATCGTGAAAAACAGCCTCCCAGGTTTCCGCCCCCTCACCGCCGCCCTGGTGTTGCTGACCCTGCTGTTCTGCCAGCCGCTCCATGCCGCGGATCCGCCAGTCACCGTCGCCAGCGCACCGGCGCCCGTGCAACTCGCCTGGGACCGGGTCGGCTCGCCAGTTCGTAGCTACCAGGTCTGATCCCGCCCCCGCGCGGAGTCAGCGCGGCAGGCGCGCCAGCAACCGGGTCAGTTCCACCGCCGACCTGACCCCCATCTTCTCGAACACATGCGCGCGGTGGACCTCCACGGTGCGCATGGCGATGTTGAGTTCGTCGGCGATGACCTTGTTCATCTTGCCGGCGAGGACGGCGTTCATCACTTCCCGTTCCCGCTGCGTGAGGTTGGCCAGGCGCTTCTGTACCTCGCCGCTGGCCTGGCCGCTGGCACGGTTTTCCGCATCGCGGCCAAGTGCCTCGATCACGCGGTCGGCCAGTTCATTGTCATCGAAGGGCTTTTCCAGGAAGTCGAAAGCGCCTTTCTTCAGGCTTTTCACCGCCTGTGGCACTTCGCCGTGACCGGTGAGGAAAATGACCGGCATGGCGCAGCCCAGGGCGAGCAGGTGGTCGAACAGTTCCAGCCCGGTCATGTCACGCATGCGGATGTCCAGGACCAGGCAGCCACGCATGTCAGGGCGGTAATCGGCGAGGAAGGTCTCGGCGCAATCCCAGGCGCGGGTTTCGACGCCGCGCGAGCGCAGCAGCCAGGCGAGCGCGTCACGCATGGCGGCATCGTCGTCGACCAGATGCGCGAGGGGCGGGTTCATGCCGCCTCCAGCGGCAGGCTGACGGTGAAGCGGCTGCCGCCACCGGGGTTGGCTTCCAGGATCAGCCGACCCTGGTGTGCCTCGACGATGGAACGGCAGATGTTGAGCCCCATGCCCATGCCTTCCTCCTTGGTGGTGTAGAACGGCTCGAACAGTTGCGTGGCGACCTCGGGAGCGATGCCGGGGCCGCGGTCGGCGATGGCGATGTGTATGTGCCCCGACTCGGCGCGCGCGTCGATGGCGAGGACCCTATCGTCCCGGGCGCTGCCCTGCATGGCTTCGATGCCGTTGCGCATGAGGTTGAGCAACGCCTGGCCGAGCAGGACGCGGTCGCCCCGGATCACCAGTAGGTCGGCCGCCAGGTGGCGCCGCACCGCGACCTGGCGGCGGCGGGCATCGGCCTCGATCAGGTCGGCCATCTCCTCGATGATGTGGCCGATGTCACACGGCTCCGATTTGGGTTCCGCGCGTCGCACGAAGGCGTAGATGCGGTGAATGATGCGGCCGGCGCGCTGTGACTGCTCGCGGATCTTGGCGAGGACGCCGCGCAGTTCCGGCAGGTCGGTGCGGCCCGCTTCGATCAGGTTGATCGAGCCGGTGGTGTAGCTGGAGATGGCGGCCAGCGGCTGGTTCAGTTCGTGCGCCAGGCTGGAGGCCATCTCGCCCATGGCGATCAGGCGGGCGCTGGCCTGCAGGCGCTCCTCGCGCTGCCGTTCGCGCTCGTCGGCCTGTTTCTGCGGGGTGATGTCGACGATGGAACTCATCCAGCCGGTCTGGCGGCCGCCGGCATCGACCAGCGGCGCTTCATGCACCAGGGCGCAGAAGATCTCCCCGTCACGGCGCTTGAAGCGGATCTCGAAGCCCTGCTTCGGCCCCTCTCCGGCGAGGATGCTCTCGTTGAGGGCGCGGGTGCTGTCGATTTCCTCGTCGATCCAGTAGGGCATCGGCGGCGCCCGCCCCACCAGCTCGTCCTGGCTCCAGCCAACCATGCGGCAGAAGGCCGGGTTGACGTAGGTAATCATGCCCTTGAGGTCGCGGGCACGCAGCCCGGTCTGCAACGAGTCCTCCATCGCCTGGCGCAGGGCATGCTGCTCGCGCAGGGCGCCTTCCGCTTCCAGTCGTTGCAGGAAATGCCGCCGCAACGCCCACAGACTCCAGAGCACCAGCAAGGCAAGCAGCACCAGCGAAACGGAGAGGAACTTGCCGGAGAGCGGGGCGGGCTTGCGGATCGCTGACAGCCACAGGCCGAGTCCATGCCCGGGCGGGTTGAACTCGATGCGGTGGCCTTCTTTCAGGTCCGGCACCGCCTGTTTCGAATAGCGTGCCAGGAACAGGCCGGAGAGATCGGTCACACCGATATGGTTGCGTTGCGCCAGCCACCAGGGCACGCCCTCGTCGAGCAACTTGTCCAGGGCGTAGATGCCGACCACGGTGCCGACGACCTGGCCCGACCGTGACAGTGGCACATGCACGCTGAATCGCCATTCCCCCGCCGCGTCACGGAAATGATCGCCGTAGGTCGGGCGGCCGAGTGCGTGGGCAAGGCTGGCGGTCTCCACGTCAGGTTTGAAGTCGCTCGCCGGCAGGGCGCGGGTGGGGCGCGCCGCCGCATCCAGCCAGACGACCTGGCGCAGGCCGCTGTTGTTCGCCAGCAGGGTGCGCGCGTGTGCCTCGAACTGCCGCGCGTCCGCCGCCTGTTCCGTGCCGATGGCGGCGAGCCGTTCCTCGTTGTGCCTGAGATTGAAGCGCAGGTTCTGTTCCAGCCAGAGGGCGTCGTTGATCAGGGTGGCGCGATCCTCCTCGCTGTCCGCCCGTTCCCGCAGCCACAACTGGGTGGCCACGGAGACGACGAACAGCAGCAGGGCCAGCCGTGGCAACAGCCACAACCAGCGGGCGGAACGGGCATCGGCGTCGGCCGGGATGGGGGGGAACATGGCTTGATGGTAGAGGGCTTCGCGGCGGCGCGGGTAGTGGATATCCACAATATCGCCGTCGCCCGGCCAGGCGGAACAATGCATTCGCCTGAGCCCGCACTCCCTCGGGTTCACTCATGAAGGAGACAGACATGAAGCCGTATTCCCTGCTGGCCGCCCTGGCCGCCACCGTGATTTCCTGCTCGGCCCTCGCCGTCGAGCCCATCGTCATCAAGTTCAGCCATGTCGTGGCGAACGACACACCCAAGGGCAAGGCCGCCGAGTATTTCAAGAAGCGCGCCGAGGCGCTGACCCGCGGCAAGGTGCGGATCGAGGTCTATGCCAACAGTACCCTGTACAAGGACAAGGAGGAGATGGAAGCCCTGCAGATCGGCGCGGTGCAGATGCTGGCCCCGTCGCTGGCCAAGTTCGGGCCGCTGGGAGTCAAGGAATTCGAGGTGTTCGACCTGCCCTTCATCTTCGATGGTTATGACGACCTGCATAAGGTGACCCAGGGCCCGATCGGCCGTGATCTGCTGGACAAGCTGTCCGCGCGCGGCATTACCGGGCTGGCTTATTGGGACAACGGTTTCAAGTCGTTTTCCGCGAACCGGTCACTGACCTCGCCGGCGGATCTGCGCGGCCTGAAGATGCGCATCCAGTCATCCAAGGTGCTCGATGCCCAGATGCGTGCGCTCGGGGCCCTGCCGCAGGTGATGGCCTTCTCCGAGGTCTACCAGGCGCTGCAGACCGGCGTCGTCGACGGCACCGAGAACCCGATCTCCAACCTCTACACGCAGAAGATGCATGAAGTGCAGAAGCATCTGACCCTGACCGAGCACGGCTACCTGGGCTATGCGCTGATCACCAACAAGAAGTTCTGGGATGGCCTGCCCGCCGATGTGCGCGGGCAACTCGAACTGGCGGTGAAGGAAGCCACCACCTACGCCAACTTCATCGCCAAGCAGGAAAACGATGACGCTCTCGACAAGGTTCGCAAGTCGGGCAAGACCGTCGTCCATGTCCCCAGCCCGGCGGAACGGCTGGCCTTCAAGAAGGCGCTGATGAAGGTGCACGAGAAGATGGACGACCGCGTCGGCATGGACCTGGTCCAGTCGATCTACAAGGAAACCGGCTTCGACCCCACGAAGCTGTAAGGCAGCCGCCTTTCCCCTCTCCCGCCGGAGCGGGGGTCGATCTTTCCCGGAGGCCACGCACATGTTCATGAGAATGCTGGACCGGCTTGAGGAAGTCTTCATCTCCTTCCTGATGGCTGGCGCCACCCTGGTCATCTTCACTTCGGTCATGCACCGCTACCTGGCGGGCATCGACCTGCCCATCCCCGGTGTCCAGGACTGGCTGCTGGAACTCGACCTGGCCTGGGCGCAGGAACTGACCATCATCATGTTCGTGTGGATGGCCAAGTTCGGCGCCGCCTATGGCGTGCGCACCGGCATCCACGTCGGCGTCGACGTGCTGATCAACCGCCTGGACGACCGCATGCGTGGCCGTTTCATCGTCTTCGGCCTGCTCTGCGGCGCCCTGTTCACCGGCGTCGTCGCCAGCCTGGGCGGAGTCTTCGTCTGGGAGAACGGCGCGCATTACGCCTTCTACCAATGGCTGGGGCGGGATGTCTCGGACATGATCGAAGGCCCGACCACGCCGGACCTGGAATGGCCGACCTGGGTCGTCTACGCCGCGATTCCGCTCGGCTCCAGCCTGATGTGCTTCCGCTTCCTGCAGGTGACGGTGAATTTCCTGCGCAGCGGCGAGTTGCCGCATCACGACCACGGCCATGTCGACGGCCTGGAAGAGGAGGCGGGCATCCATCCCGGGCCGCCGCACGCTGGCGAGGATGACCGCATCTATCGCATGGACGACGACCTGCATCCACATGAGATCGCGCACCGTGATTCCGGCAAGGATAAGGGGAACCGCGCATGAGCACCCTGATCATCTTCTCGCTGCTGGTGCTGCTGATGCTCACCGGCATGCCGATCTCCATCTCCCTGGGCCTGACCGTGCTGGCCTTCCTCTACACCCTGACCTCGGTGCCGATCGAGTCGGTGGCGCTGAAGTTGTTCACCGGCATCGAGAAATTCGAGATCATGGCCATCCCGTTCTTCATCCTGGCCGGCAGCTTCCTCACCCACGGCGGCGTGGCGCGGCGGATGATCAAGTTCGCCACCGCCATGGTCGGGCACTGGCACGGTGGCCTCGGCCTCGGCGGTGTGCTCGCCTGCGCCCTGTTCGCGGCGGTGTCCGGCTCCAGCCCGGCGACGGTGGTGGCGATCGGCTCCATCCTGTTGCCGGCGATGATCAAGGCGGGCTATCCCAAACGCTTCGGCGCGGGCGTCATCACCACCTCCGGGGCGCTGGGCATCCTGATCCCGCCGTCCATCGTCATGGTGATGTTTTCGGTGTCCACCAACACCTCGGTGGGGGCGCTGTTCATGGCCGGCGTCATTCCCGGCGCGCTACTGGCGCTGCTGCTTGGTTTCACCACCTGGTATCGCGCCCGCAAGCACAACTATCCGCGGCAACCGCGCGCCAGCCTGGGGGAACGTTTCAAGGCCTTCCGCGAGAGTGTCTGGGGGTTGCTGCTGATCGTGGTGGTGATGGGTGGTATCTATTCCGGCATCTTCACCCCCACCGAGGCGGCGGCAATGAGCGCGGTCTATGCCTTCGTCATCGCCGTGTTCGTCTACCGCGACCTCACCCTTGCCGACGTGCCCAAGGTGCTGCTCAACGCCGCCAACATGAGCGCGATGCTGCTCTACATCATCACCAACGCGGTGCTGTTCTCCTTCCTCATGACCCACGAGAACATTCCCCAGGAGATGGCCGACTGGATGCTGGGGCAGGGGCTGGGCATGATCGGTTTCCTGGTCATCGCCAACATCCTGCTGCTGCTCGCCGGTAACTTCATGGAGCCCTCATCCATCGTCCTGATCCTGGCGCCGATCCTGTTTCCCATCGCCATGAAACTGGGCATCGACCCGGTGCATTTCGGCATCATCATGGTGGTGAACATGGAAGTGGGCATGTGCCACCCGCCGGTAGGGCTGAACCTCTATGTCGCCAGCGGCATCACCAGGATGGGCATCACCGAGTTGACCATCGCGGTCTGGCCATGGCTGCTCACCATGCTTGGCTTCCTGCTGCTGGTCACCTACTGGCCCGGCCTCAGCCTGTGGCTGCCACGCACTCTGGGAATGCTCTGATGCGGCGCCGGCTTGCCTTCCCGAGGGTGCCGGCACAGCCGGCCGGATTGTTGATTGTGCGCTGCAATAAGCGTTTAATCCCCCGCAACGAAACCGGGCCGAGTCAGCCCGAGAGGACGGAGAATGAAGCCATCGCGCCCCTATTTTCTTGATCTCGCCGCCATTCGCCTGCCCATCGGCGGCATGGTCTCCATCCTGCATCGCGCCAGCGGCGCGGTTCTGGCCCTGGCGGTGCCCTGCCTGCTCTTCAGCCTGATGCTGTCGTTGCGCTCGCCGGAAGACTTCCAGCGGGTGACGGACTGGTTCAGTGGCTTTTTCGGCGGGGTGGTTTCCATGGGCCTGATCTGGGCGCTGCTGCACCACTTCCTGGCCGGTCTGCGCCATCTCGGCTTCGATCTCGGCTGGGGCGAGGACAAATGGGTTGCGCGCAGGACTGCCTGGATCAGTCTGCTCGCGGCAGCGGGGGTCACTGCGCTGATCGCCTTGTGGAGGTTGGCATGAGCCCAGTCGCGAAAAGTGTCGGCGGCGCCCATCGCGGCCTCGACATGTGGCTGGCGCAGCGCGCCAGCGCGGTCTACATGGCCCTGTTCCTGCCGGTCTTCCTGTTTTGCGCCTTGACCGGTCCCAGCCTGGATTACGCCGGCTGGCGTGCCTTGTTCCTGCCGCTGGGCATGAAGGCGGCGGCGCTGCTGTTCGTCGCCGCGCTGCTGGCGCATGCCTGGATCGGCCTGCGCGAAATCTTCATCGATTACCTGCACTGCCCGCGCTGCACGATGTTGCGCCTGGCCCTGTATTTCGCTGTCGCCGTGCTCTACCTGGCTTGTCTGGTATGGGCGGTGGACATCCTGTGGAGCGTGAAATGACGCGAATTCCCAAGAGAACATTCGATGCCGTCATCATCGGCGGCGGCGGCGCCGGCCTGCGTGCGGCGCTGCAACTGGCCGAGGCCAACCTCAAGGTGGCGCTGATCTCCAAGGTGTTCCCCACCCGTTCGCATACCGTCTCCGCCCAGGGCGGCATCACGGCGGCGCTGGCCAACGTCTCCGACGACAACTGGCACTGGCACATGTACGACACGGTGAAGGGCTCCGATTACCTCGGTGACCAGGACGCCATCGAATACATGTGCCGCAACGCGCCCACCGCCGTCTACGAACTGGAACACATGGGCCTGCCGTTCTCGCGCCTGGACAACGGCAAGATCTACCAGCGGCCGTTCGGCGGCCAGTCCAAGCACTACGGCGGCGAGCAGGCGATCCGCACCTGCGCGGCGGCCGACCGCACCGGCCATGCCCTGCTGCACACCCTGTACCAGCGCAACATCGCCGCCCGTACCCAGTTCTTCGATGAATTCTTCGCCCTCGACCTGATCCGCGACGAGGACGGTTATGTGTTGGGCGTCACCGCCATGGAGATCGAGACCGGCGAGCCCTGGCTGTTCGAGGCGCGCGCCACCCTGCTCGCCACCGGCGGCGCCTGTCGCGTCTTCCGCCATTCCACCAACGCCCACATCAACACCGGCGACGGCCTCGGCATGGTGCTGCGCGCCGGGTTGCCGCTGGAAGACATGGAGTTCTGGCAGTTCCACCCCACCGGCATCCCGGAAGTGGGCAGCCTGATTTCCGAGGGCGTGCGCGGCGAGGGGGGCTACCTGGAAAACAAGGACGGCGAGAAGTTCATGACCCGCTACGCGCCCAATGCCCGCGACCTGGCCTCGCGCGACGTGGTGGCGCGCGCGATCGCCCAGGAACTGCGCGCCGGACGCGGCTGCGGCCCGCATGGCGATTACGTGCATCTGAAGATTGAGCATCTTGGCGCCGAGAAGATCAAGGCGCGGCTGCCCGGCATCCGCGAGCTGTCCATGCAGTTCGCCGGCGCTGACCCGATCACCGATCCGATTCCGGTCACCCCGACCGCGCATTACATGATGGGCGGCATCCCCAGCAACATGCACGGTCAGGTCGTGGCGCCGGTGCGCACCGGCCCCGAGGAGGCAGTGCCCGGCCTCTATGCCGTCGGCGAGTGCGCCTGCGTCTCGGTGCACGGCGCCAACCGCCTCGGCGGCAACTCGCTGCTCGACCTGGTGGTGTTCGGCCGCGCCGCCGGCATGCACATGATCGAATACCTGCGCGAGAACCCGATTCCACGGCCGCTACCGCAAGTCGAGGTGGACAAGTCCCTGGCCCGCCTGGCGCGCTGGGACAAGAAGGAAGGCAAGGAAACCGTGGCCAGCCTGCGCGCCGACATGCAGAAGGTGATGCAGGACCACTGCGGCGTCTACCGCACCGAGGCCCTGCTGCGCGAGGGCATCGAAAAGCTCAACCAGGTGGCTGCGCGCCTGCCCGACGCGGCACTCTCCGATCACAGCAGGCTGTTCAACACTGCCCGCCTGGAGGCGCTGGAACTGGAGAATCTGATGGCCATTGCCCGCGCCACCCTGGTGTCCGCCCTGGCGCGCACGGAAAGCCGCGGCGCCCATACCCGCGAAGACCATCTCCACCGCGACGACGACCAGTGGCTGCGCCACACCCTGTATTTCAGCGAGGACGATCAACTGGACTACAAGCCGGTGAAGCTGAAGCCGCTGACGGTCGAGACTTTCCAGCCGAAAGAGAGGACGTACTGATATGCGCTTCCGTATCTATCGTTACGACCCCGAGTCCGGCAACAAGCCGGGCATGCAGGATTACGAACTCGACATCGATCCGCAAGGCAGGAAGGTCCTGGATGCACTCATCGCGATCAAGGACACGCTCGATGAAAGTCTCTCTTTCCGCCGTTCCTGCCGTGAGGGGGTGTGCGGTTCCGATGGCGTCAATGTCAACGGCAGCAATGTGCTCGCCTGCATCACGCCGCTGGAGGGCCTCAAGGAGCCGATCGAGATCCGGCCGCTGCCGCGCCTGGGCGTGATCCGCGACCTGATCGTCGACATGGCGCAGTTCTATCAGCACTACCGCGCGGTGAAGCCCTATCTCATCAACCTCGATCCGGAACCGGAGAACGAGCGCCTGCAAAGTCCGGTGGATCGTGCCGAACTGGATGGCCTCTGGGAATGCATCCTGTGCGGCTGCTGCACCACCTCCTGCCCCTCGTTCTGGTGGAATCCGGACAAGTTCCTCGGCCCCGCCGCCCTGCTGCAGGGCTACCGTTTCATCGCCGACAGCCGCGACCAGGCCACCGACGAACGCCTGGATTTCCTGGAAGATCCTTATCGTCTATTTCGCTGTCACGGGATCATGAACTGTGTCGAGGTTTGCCCGAAAGGCTTGAACCCCACCCAGGCCATCGGCAAAATCAAGTCGCTCCTCGTGAAACGGGCGTTGTGACGGCTTCCATGAACCGTGTGCGCTGGCTCTGCCGGCGCGGCATGCTGGAACTGGATGCCTGGCTGACGTTGTTTCTCGACACCCGCCATGCCGACCTCGACCCGGCCGTGCAGGCCAGTTTTGCCCGCATGCTTGAAGAGGACGATATGGCGCTGTTCGATTGGTTCACGGGGACGCGCGAACCACCCGCCGAATTCAAGGCCGTGGTGGATGCCATCAAAACAACCCGGTATTCAAGACCATGAGCACGCCCAACGCCACACTCCAGATCGACGGCCAGTCCATCGAATTCCCGACCATGCAGGGCAGCATCGGTCCCGCCGTCGTCGACACCCGCGCGCTCGGCAGCCACGGTTATTTCACCTATGACCCGGGCTTCCTCTCCACCGCCAGTTGCTCCTCCAGCATCACCTACATCGATGGCGACGCGGGCCTGCTCTACTATCGCGGCTACCCCATCGAACAACTCGCGGAGCAGTCGGACTTCCTGGAAACCGCCTATCTGCTCTGGCATGGCGAATTGCCCGCTGCCGCCGAGAAGGCCCAGTTCGATGTCCTGGTGACCCGGCATTCCATGCTGCACGACCAGATGAACAACCTGTTCCGCGGCTTCCGCCGCGACGCGCATCCGATGGCGGTGATGGTCTCCATCATCGGTGCGATGGCCGCCTTTTATCCGGAAAGTGCTGACGTCGCCGACCCGTATCAGCGCGAGATCTCCATGTTCCGGCTGCTCGCCAAGGTGCCGACGGTCGCGGCCTGGTCGTACAAGTACAACAAGGGCGAGCCGTTCATCTACCCGCGCAACGACCTCTCCTACGCGGCGAATTTCCTGCACATGCTGCACGCCACGCCCTGCGAGACCTACGAACCGAGCCCGGTCCTGGCGCGGGCGCTCGACCGCATCTTCATCCTGCATGCCGACCACGAGCAGAATGCTTCCACCTCGACGGTGCGCATGGCCGGCTCCAGTTATGCCAACCCCTTCGCCTGCATCGCGGCGGGTACTGCCTGCTTGTGGGGGCCGCTGCATGGTGGCGCCAACGAGGCGGTGCTGGCGATGCTGGAGGAGATGGGGCATGTCTCCCGCATCGGCGAATTCGTCGATCGGGCCAAGGACAAGGCTTCCGGTTTCCGCCTCATGGGATTCGGCCATCGCATCTACAAGAACATGGACCCGCGCGCGGCGATCATGCGCCAGACCTGCTACGAAGTGCTCGACGAACTCGGCCTGCATGACGATCCGCTGTTCAAGATGGCCCTGAAGCTGGAACAAATCGCCCTGGAGGACGAGTACTTCGTGGAGAAGAAGCTCTATCCCAATGTCGATTTCTATTCCGGCATCGTCCTGCGCGCGCTGGGCATTCCCACTTCCATGTTCACCGCCATCTTTGCGCTTGCCCGCACTGCCGGCTGGATTGCCCAGTGGAACGAGATGATCGACAGCCCCGGCCACAAGATCGCCCGCCCACGCCAGCTCTACACCGGTCCGCAACGCCGCGATTTCGTGCCGGTCGCCCAGCGCTGAGGGGCATGGCCGCGTTCATGTTGCAGTGCAATGTTGCGGATGGGCGACTCGCATTCCTGAATATTCTTCTCGGGTCGTCGCCCGGGTTGCCCGGACCTTCCGAATATTAGAAGATGCTTATGACGCTGGCGCTAACGCTTACCTCCCTGAGTGTTGTCAGCGTCGTCTCCTCCATCCTCCTTCTAAGGTGGATTTAGCCCGGCCTGTTGGCCGGGCTTTTTTTTGGTGCGCCCAGCATGGGCGCACTCTTGTGGGTGCAAGTCCCACCGTA
>CAYMUY010000050.1:0-24109 GCA_964393825.1 uncultured Thiobacillus sp.
CGATGATCAGCGCGCCGATGGAGATGGTGATGGCCAGGTTGCCGGTCGCCCAGTTGGTGACCCGGGCGGACAGGGCGGCGAACTCCGGGTCGGCGGGCACGCCGGCCAGGGCCGGGCCGGCGCCGAGAACCAGGCCACCAAGGAGCAATGCGAGTTTGTGGGTGAGTTTCATGAATGGCATTCCTGTGGAATTGAAGGAGTGGTCTCGTCGTCTCGAAATCAGCTGGCTTCCAGGTCCAGGCGCACGATGTCCTTCACCAGGGCCAGAAAACCCGCCCGGGCCACCGCGTCGGTGAGGCAGTACTCGATGGCGGCGGTAGCCAGCCGCCTCTCCTGGTTCAGGTCCCGCTCCGGCAGGGCCTTGCGCAGCTCCTGCAGGCGCCGCTTGGTTTCCTCCCGGATCAGCACGGCCTTGTAGCCGGGTTCCCAGTCGCGCTCGCTCATGGGGACGGCCTCACGATCAGCAGCTCCAGGTCGGTGCGACGCGCGGGGGGATGCACCGGGGGCGGGTCCTCGATGCAGCACTCGGCCTCCACCCGGACGATCCGGTCCTCCGTGATACCCAGGCCCAGCAGGGCCTGGCGGACGGTCTGCGCGCGGCGCAGGGCCAGCCCATGGTTGAAGGCGGGCTTCCCCACCCGGTCGGTGTGACCGGTCAGGGCGATGGAGCGGGCCTCGATGAGCAGGGGACGCAGGCTGTCGAGGGCCTGCCGTGCCTCGGCGGTCAGCCGCGACGAGGCAAAGGGGAAGTGGACCGCGCGGGTGATACGTTCCTCCCGCGGGGGTGGCACCGGCTTTGGCTTGGGGACTTCGGCGAGCCGGATGGGCGGCGGCACCGGCGCCAGCACCTTGCGCGTGGGCGCGGGACAGTCCTTGCACAGCAGGAACGCCGCCTCCCGGCCATGGCCTGTCTGGGCGATGTCCAGGTGAGTGGGGGCGGGCATGGTCAACACGCCAGCCACCGGTTCCGCCGGCTGGACCGTGCACCCGGCGAGCAGGGCGCAGCAGGCCAGTGCGGCTCTC
Source organism: uncultured Thiobacillus sp. (assembly GCA_964393825.1). GTDB lineage: Bacteria > Pseudomonadota > Gammaproteobacteria > Burkholderiales > Thiobacillaceae > PFJX01. The sequence goes on from CAYMUY010000050.1 coordinate 1,024, forward strand.
ACCGCAGCGCCCTCCCGATGGCCCGGTACACCTTCCAGGCGTAATCCGTGCGGGCCTTTCGGCAGGCGGCACCCTTGAGCCGGGTGCAGGCGGCGTTATAGGCGCCCACCGCCTCCCAGGTGTCGCCGTAGCGGTCGAGCTTCTCGCGCAGGATGCGCGCGCCCACCTGCACGCTGGTGCAGGGGTCCCACAGCCTTTCGGGTGCGACCCCCAATTCCGCCAGGGCCGGCAGGTTGCGTGAGTTGATCTGCATGAGTCCGATGTCGTAGGAGCCCGTGCGCTGAAGATGGCCCAGGTTCAGGGCGTGGGGATCCAGCCCCGACTCCACCGAGGCGATGCCATAGAGCAGCCACGGGTCCACCCCATGGGCCCGGGCGGCCTCGTCCCAGCAGGCCGATGCCCCGGTCGACAGGGCCAGGGTCATGACCGCGGCCATGCGTACGAAGGGGGCCATGATGTGAAATGCGGTGTTTGCACTTGGGTCTTCCTTACCGCTGATAAAAAGCCCCCCGAAGGGGGCGCGAAGGATGAGGTGTCAGCGGGAGTGGAGACTAGGGACGGGGCAGTGGCATGTCGCCCCGAAATGCAAAATCGATTTGTCGCCTATTGCCGAGACGAAACGGCGTAACTGTGCTGCTCCGCGGCCATGCATCGGGCTCGACGTGGAAGCTAACTCGGCTGGAAGCGAAAGGACCCTGCAAGCCCGCCAAACGGCAAGGGGAAGGGGCTTACCCAAAGGGCCTGCCCTCGTGGCCGGGCAGGGGCAAGGGTTTAACGGGCAAGGGGATACCTTGTAAGTGGAAGGGTAAAAGGACAGCCGCGAAAAGGGTTGCAACAACCTGACTGCCGGCACCGAGATCGGGACATGGCGTCACGCGCCCATGAATTAATTCGTGGATTCCGTGCTTCGGGCAGCTACATAGCTGACAGCAGGCGCTTGATTTTGTCGTTCGCCGTGCAGGAACCAGCGGCAGGTAAGTGGGATGGAACAGTCATACAGCGCTGCGAAGGGCAGACGGCAGGTCGGCCATAAGAGTCATTCGAGGTAGTGCCGTCAAATCGTGTGAAGGGCGGCTTTGGGGAACGCGAGCATCGGACCGGACCCGGCCAGTTCCGGACTATCAACTAACTGGGATTTCTGGCCGCTTAGTACTAACAACTGCCATCCAAGTTTTATTCAAGTCTGCAATGGTATGCCCCAGCCCTCAGCACCGTACTCCTTGGTCAGCAATCAGTGTGAATGCCGATGATGTATGTCGGGGAAATGTGAATGCACATGCCGTATGGGCGCATGGGTGTGCGCATGGCTGTGGGGGGCCAGCCCATCCCAGGTCGTATCATGATTGTGCTGGTGGTGTTCGTCATGGACGTGAACGTGAGCATGGGTCAGCACCTCGTGTTCATGTTCATGGCCGTGGCTTTCGGTGAGGTGCAGCCAGACGCCGATACCCATCATGATTCCGGCCAACCAGAATGAAGGAGGGGTCGGCTCATCGAACAGCAGGATGCTCAAGACAGCGCCGGTGAAGGGTGCGATGGAGAAGTACGCGCCGGTACGCGAGGTGCCCAGTTCACGCAGTGCCCGCACGAAGAGGACCAGGCTGATGCCGTAGCCCAGCAGTCCAATGAACATGGCCGCCCCGGCCAGTGGCCAGGCAGGAATCTGCGCGCCGAGAGCAAGCGAGAGGCCGAGATTGACTACGCCTGCCACCATGCCCTTCATGCCGGCGATGAACAGGGCATCCGTGGCTGATACTTTCCGTGTCAGATTGTTGTCGATGGCCCAGCATAGGCAGGCGCCCATGATCGCCAGTGGCCCCGCCCAGTCCGAAGTGGCGGTTGCGGAGTCTGGCCAGGACAGTGCAACGCTGCCCGCGACGATCAGCCCCATGCCGAGGACGATGCGGCGGCCGGCGTGCTCCGCGAAGACGACCCATGCCAGCGAGGCGGTCAGTACGGCCTCCAGGTTGAGGAGTAGCGACGCCGTACCGGCACCGGTTTTCGCCAGGCCGAGAACTAGCAGTGTCGGCCCAAGAATTCCCCCGAAGCCTATCGCGCCGGAGAACCACAGCCACTCCGGTATCGAAAGCGCCGGAGGCTGCCATCCCCGGTCGCGCACTATCCGCACGGTCGCGAGTCCAACGCCGCTGCCCAGATACAGCAACCCCGCCAAAGTGAGCGCCGGAAGATCGCCAACCAGCAGCTTGACAAAAGGAGTGCTCGCGCCGAAGAGCAAGGCGGCGCCGATCGCAAGACTTGCCGCCGACGCGGTACGTATCTGCTTCACAAGCACGCTCTTCCTCTCCGAACAAGGGATCCGATACCAAAACCGTTGCTCAACCTTCCACCGATTATCGGTTCGTTGCTTCGATTTTTACATCATCGAAATACACCACGCTGTCGGCCTTGGACCACAGACCGATCCGTCCCGAGACCGGCTCTGCAAGCGTGTGTTCCAGGTACTGTTTGCCGTCCAGATAGCCTTTGACGTTCTTGCCCTGCACGACCAGTTTCAGCTCATGCCATTGCTTCGAAGGCGTCGGCGCGTTGCGTATCCACTTGACCGAACTCCGGTTGCCGCGTTCGTATTTGAACAGCACGAGATTGTCCTCCAAACAGTTGGCGCGCAGGATCAGGTAGTCGCCGTTGGGCTTGAGGTTGAAGGCGATGCCGGCCGCCTGGTCGATGCGGCCGCTGATGCCCTTGAAGCGGAAGCTGATCTCGCCCTCGCGGAAATCCTCGACCTCTTTCGCCACCGCCAGCGGGAAGTAGGCGTAGGACTTCACGTTATCGAGGAACTCGGCGTAGCGCGCGCCATAGAGCGCCCGCGCCTTGTCGGCAATGCCGGCGGACGGCTGGCCGCGCGACCATACCGAGCCTTCCACCGTCAGCAGCACGTTGTCGCCTTCCTTGCCGACGACCCAGTTGCCGACCGTGGGGACGAAGCTCGCCGGTTCGGCGCCGACCTTCTCCGCCGCGAAGTTGAATTTCACTTCCTTGCCTGCCGCCGCCGGTTGAGCGGCGAACAGGCAGGCTCCGAGCATGAGCGGGTACAGCAGCTTGTCGAGCGTCATATTTCCTCCTTGTCGAAATTCGTTCTTGCCGGCCGATGGCAGCGCCACCAGAACAAGAGGGTCAGGATTGGTAGGCCGAGATAGAACCAGCCGCCCCAGGTGCCAGCGTCCGCGACTAGCGGGTAGCCGGGGTAGCCTGGCGTATCCGCCGACGCGACCGTGGCGCCCGCCAGCCCGTGCAGGATGGGCAGGATTTCGCGCGGGTCGCTGGAGCGGCTCTCCTCGCGCTTGCCGGCATATTCGTAGGCAACCAGGCCATAACGGTCGTCGCCCGACGAACCATACAGTCCCACCCGACCGGCCTCGCCGAAGCGGATCGCAAGTTTGGGCACCTGGCGGCGCAGCTTGCTCAGTACGTTGGTTTCGATGTCCTTGTAGCGGCTGTCGTCGGGCGACAGGTTCAGGGTGATGGTCAGCCCCCTGTCCATGCGTGCGAGCGCCGCCGCGTCGGCGGGGGCAAAGCTGTTGCGGCGATCCTCCGAGACATCGCGGTAGACGCCGACCTGTCCTGCCGCCGCCAGCAGCATCGCGAGCAGGGCGGCGAGGCCGATGGTCAGGCCGATCTTGCGCGGCAGCGTGCGCCCGCCCGGCACCCAGGCGCCGGCGGCGGCGATCAGCGTCGCGCCGATGCTTACTGCTTCCAGCGCATGGGGCAGACTGAACAGGCCGTGCTCGAACTGGCGCAGCGCCGCCGTCAGCGATAGCTGCGACAGCGCCTGGAGCCAGGGCGACTGCACGCTGCCAGCGGCGAAATCGAGCACCCAGAAACCGAGGGTGAAGGCCAGCGCGACGATGGCGGCGGTGGCGACGGAATCGGCGACCGCCGCCGCGAAGAAGGCGATGCCGGTGACGGCGAAGGCGTAGAGCGCGTGGCCGAGCACCAGGTTGAGCACTTCCGGGGCATGGAGATGGCCGCCGAGCAGCGCCCAGATGGCGACAGCCGACAGCGCGGGCAGCACGGCAAGGCACCAGGCGGCGCCGACGGCGAGCGTCTTGACGATAAGCAGCGTTGGCGCGCCGACCGGGAACTGCTCGGCGAGTTTCGCCGCGCCGGTCTGCTTGTCCTGGCCGACGGCGCGGATGGCGACGAACGGAAACAGCAGGGTCACGGCCAGGTAAAAAGCGCCCAGCGTCGGCACCAGAATGCCGTCGAGCGGCGTCATGCCGCGCGCCAGTTCGGGAAACTCGATGGCCGATTTGCTCGCCTCGGCAAACAGCGCTACGGCTTGCACGAAGCCGTAGCCCACCAGCGGCGCGAGCGCCAGCAGCATGGCCCACAGCGCCTTCGAGGCCAGCAGGCCGCGAACTTCGTGCGCCAGCAGGATACGGGCGATGCGGAAACGGTCAGGTAAGTCCAAGGAACACCTCCTCCAGATCGGCATGTGCCGCGCCCGCCTGGGCCGCCAGCTCGGCCAGGGTGCCGAAACCCAGGCGGCGGCCGGCATCGAGCAGCAGCAGGCGGGCGCAGATGCGTTCGGCATCCTTCAACTGGTGGATGGAGAGGATCAAGGCCCGATCGACCGCTACCTCGCGCAGAAGCGCCATGACGTGCAGCGTCTGGCGCAGGTCGAAGCCGTCGAAAGGCTCGTCCAGGATCAGGATCGGCTGCGGCGTGAGCAGTGCCAGCGCCAGCAGCAGGCGCCGCCGGTAGCCCTTGGACAGTTCCGCCACGCGCTTGCCGAGCACGGGCGAGAGTTCCAGCCGCCCGACGACAACCGCTTCGCGCGCCGGATCGAAACCGTGCAATTCCCGGAACAGGCCGGTCACCCGCCACACCGCCTGATCGTTCCAGGGGGCGATGCCGTCGGGCAGGTAGAACATCGCCTCGCGCCGCCTTGCGGGCGGCAGCGCCTCGCCGCGCACCCTGACCTCGCCCGCATCCGCCGGCAGCAGCCCCACCAAGCATTCCATCAGCGTAGTCTTGCCGGCGCCGTTGGGACCGATGATGCCCAGTATCTCGCCGGGGCGCAGATCGAAATCCACCCCGGCCAATACCTCGGCGTCGCCGTAGCGCTTGGCGATCCCGCGCACGGCGAGCAGGGCGGCAGGCGCATCCGCCATCAACGTGCGTCCTTGTCCAGCACGCGGATTCGATGCCCCTTGTCCTCCGAGACGAAGCCGACGACCCAGTTGCCGACCGTGGGGACGAAGCTCGCCGGTTCGGCGCCGACTTTCTCCGTGGCAAAGTCGAATTTCACTTCCTTGCCTGCCGCCGCCGGTTGAGCGGCGAACAGGCAGGCTCCGAGCATGAGCGGGTACAGCAGCTTGTCGAGCGTCATATTTCCTCCTTGTCGAAATTCGTTCTTGCCGGCCGATGGCAGCGCCACCAGAACAAGAGGGTCAGGATTGGTAGGCCGAGATAGAACCAGCCGCCCCAGGTGCCAGCGTCCGCGACTAGCGGGTAGCCGGGGTAGCCTGGCGTATCCGCCGACGCGACCGTGGCGCCCGCCAGCCCGTGCAGGATGGGCAGGATTTCGCGCGGGTCGCTGGAGCGGCTCTCCTCGCGCTTGCCGGCATATTCGTAGGCAACCAGGCCATAACGGTCGTCGCCCGACGAACCATACAGTCCCACCCGACCGGCCTCGCCGAAGCGGATCGCAAGTTTGGGCACCTGGCGGCGCAGCTTGCTCAGTACGTTGGTTTCGATGTCCTTGTAGCGGCTGTCGTCGGGCGACAGGTTCAGGGTGATGGTCAGCCCCCTGTCCATGCGTGCGAGCGCCGCCGCGTCGGCGGGGGCAAAGCTGTTGCGGCGATCCTCCGAGACATCGCGGTAGACGCCGACCTGTCCTGCCGCCGCCAGCAGCATCGCGAGCAGGGCGGCGAGGCCGATGGTCAGGCCGATCTTGCGCGGCAGCGTGCGCCCGCCCGGCACCCAGGCGCCGGCGGCGGCGATCAGCGTCGCGCCGATGCTTACTGCTTCCAGCGCATGGGGCAGACTGAACAGGCCGTGCTCGAACTGGCGCAGCGCCGCCGTCAGCGATAGCTGCGACAGCGCCTGGAGCCAGGGCGACTGCACGCTGCCAGCGGCGAAATCGAGCACCCAGAAACCGAGGGTGAAGGCCAGCGCGACGATGGCGGCGGTGGCGACGGAATCGGCGACCGCCGCCGCGAAGAAGGCGATGCCGGTGACGGCGAAGGCGTAGAGCGCGTGGCCGAGCACCAGGTTGAGCACTTCCGGGGCATGGAGATGGCCGCCGAGCAGCGCCCAGATGGCGACAGCCGACAGCGCGGGCAGCACGGCAAGGCACCAGGCGGCGCCGACGGCGAGCGTCTTGACGATAAGCAGCGTTGGCGCGCCGACCGGGAACTGCTCGGCGAGTTTCGCCGCGCCGGTCTGCTTGTCCTGGCCGACGGCGCGGATGGCGACGAACGGAAACAGCAGGGTCACGGCCAGGTAAAAAGCGCCCAGCGTCGGCACCAGAATGCCGTCGAGCGGCGTCATGCCGCGCGCCAGTTCGGGAAACTCGATGGCCGATTTGCTCGCCTCGGCAAACAGCGCTACGGCTTGCACGAAGCCGTAGCCCACCAGCGGCGCGAGCGCCAGCAGCATGGCCCACAGCGCCTTCGAGGCCAGCAGGCCGCGAACTTCGTGCGCCAGCAGGATACGGGCGATGCGGAAACGGTCAGGTAAGTCCAAGGAACACCTCCTCCAGATCGGCATGTGCCGCGCCCGCCTGGGCCGCCAGCTCGGCCAGGGTGCCGAAACCCAGGCGGCGGCCGGCATCGAGCAGCAGCAGGCGGGCGCAGATGCGTTCGGCATCCTTCAACTGGTGGATGGAGAGGATCAAGGCCCGATCGACCGCTACCTCGCGCAGAAGCGCCATGACGTGCAGCGTCTGGCGCAGGTCGAAGCCGTCGAAAGGCTCGTCCAGGATCAGGATCGGCTGCGGCGTGAGCAGTGCCAGCGCCAGCAGCAGGCGCCGCCGGTAGCCCTTGGACAGTTCCGCCACGCGCTTGCCGAGCACGGGCGAGAGTTCCAGCCGCCCGACGACAACCGCTTCGCGCGCCGGATCGAAACCGTGCAATTCCCGGAACAGGCCGGTCACCCGCCACACCGCCTGATCGTTCCAGGGGGCGATGCCGTCGGGCAGGTAGAACATCGCCTCGCGCCGCCTTGCGGGCGGCAGCGCCTCGCCGCGCACCCTGACCTCGCCCGCATCCGCCGGCAGCAGCCCCACCAAGCATTCCATCAGCGTAGTCTTGCCGGCGCCGTTGGGACCGATGATGCCCAGTATCTCGCCGGGGCGCAGATCGAAATCCACCCCGGCCAATACCTCGGCGTCGCCGTAGCGCTTGGCGATCCCGCGCACGGCGAGCAGGGCGGCAGGCGCATCCGCCATCAACGTGCGTCCTTGTCCAGCACGCGGATTCGATGCCCCTTGTCCTCCGAGACGAACAAACGGCCGGTCTTTGCATCGAACGCTACATCGAGCGGCTGCTTGAAGCGGGCAGAGACGACGGGGCCATCGGCAAATCCCGCCTCGCCGGTACCGGCGAGTGCCGTTACGCTGCCATCGGCCGACACGCGGCGCAGCTTCTCGTTGTTGCGATCCGCCACGATAGCCGAGCCATCGGGGAGCGCAACGACGCCGGTGGGGTTGTTGAATTGCGCGGCAGCGCCACGGCCATCCGCAGCGCCGGGCTTGCCGGCACCGGCGACGGTCAGGACGCGACCGGTCGGGGTGACGGTGCGGATGCTGTGGTTCAACTGGTCGGGTATCCAGAGCATCCCTTTGGCATCGACCCTGACGTTATAGGGCTGGTTGAAACGCGCGGCGCGGCCTTCTCCGTCCACGTTCCCGGCAACGCCGTTGCCGGCAAGCGTGGAAACCTGCCCGGTCAGCAGATCGATCCGGCGGATGGCGTGGTTCAGATAGTCGGCGACGTAGAGCGCGGTTTCCGCCTGATTCAGCGCCACGCCGTAAGGCTGGTTGAAGCGCGCGGCGCCGCCCGATCCATCGGCAAAACCGGGTTCACCGTTCCCCGCCAATGTCGCCACGGAGCCATCGGTGCGAATTTTGCGGATACGGTGGTTGTTGCGATCCGCGACATAGATGGCGCCGGTACGCTCGACGGCAACGGCGATAGGCTCGTTGAACTGCGCTTGGTCGACGGGACCATCGGCGAATCCGGGTTTGCCTGCACCGGCCACAGTAATCACGCCAGCGTCACGCTTTACAGCGCGGATCTGGTGGTTGCCACGATCCGCGAAGTACAAGGCGCCATCGGCGGCGAGAGCCAAACCATGGGGGCGATTGACCCGGCCGGCCTGTCCATCGACGGCTCCTGCGCTGCCATCGCCTGCCAGCGTCGCGACCTGAGGGAAAGTTAGCGAAGCGGCATTCATCCGGGACGTTGGGGTGGCGCAGCCCGCCAGGACAAATATCGCGGCAAGCGCTGCTGTGATGACGGAGTGAATCATTGGGTTTCTCATATTGAGGTTGATGCGAAGGCTGGCGGTATTGGGCGGGGCAGAACGATCCTGAAAACGCTGCCTACACCAGGCCTGCTTTCGGCGTCCAGGTGTCCGCCGTGGGCCTCCACCGCCCAGCGAGCGATGGCCAAGCCCAGGCCGAAGCCGCCCTCGGCGCGGTTACGGGAGGCATCGACGCGGTAGAAGCGCTCGAAGATGTGCGGCAGGTGCTCGGGGGCGATGCCGGGCCCCTGGTCGACCACCGCGATCTCCACCCCATCGCCCTCGTCGCGGCAGACAAGATTGACCGTGGCGCCCGGCGGGCTGTGCTTCACCGCGTTGTCGATCAGGTTGACCAGCGCTTGGCGCAACATCGTCCAGTCACCCTGAACCATCATCGGCGCTTGCGGCATGTCGAGTATCAGGCGCACGTTCTTTTCTTCGGCCAGGACGGAAATAAGGCTGGCTGCGTCGCGGGCGAGTTCACGCAGATCGATGGGTTCCCACTTCAACGTTGCGCTTCCGCCCTCGGCGCGCGTGAGTTCGAGCAGGGTGGTCGTCAGCAGGGTCAGGCGGTCGGCCTCCTCCAGCATGGTGCCGATGACCTCCCGGTAACCGGCCTCGTCGTGCCGTTCACGCAGGCCCACCTCACCCACGCTGCGGATCACGGTCAACGGCGTGCGCAATTCATGGGAGGCGTCGGAGGTGAAGCGGCGCAGTTGCTCAAACGACCGCTCCAGGCGCGAGAACAAGGCGTTGAACGTGGCAGCGAGCTGCCCCAGTTCGTCGTGGGCGTTGAGCACCGGCAGGCGGGCATCGAGCCGGGCAGCCGATATCGAGCGCGCCTCCTCGGTGATCTGGGCGACAGGGGCCAGCGCCCGGCCGGCCAGCCAGTAACCGGTCAGCGTGGCGGCCCCGACCGTCAGTGGCAGACCCAGGGCCAGCACCCAGAGCAAGGAGGCCAGTTCATGCTCGAGCTGCTCCTGGGCGTAGGCGGCACGGATGACGGCACGCTCCCCGGCGACATCGACCTCCACCTGCAGGACGCGCAGCGGGATGCCGCTCGGCAGCCGTGCCGTAAAGAAACCCGATGGACGTGGCGTGAAAGGCAGCGGCTCCGGCGTGGCCCCCCGTGCATAGCCGCCCAGGGAAAGCTTGACCAGAGTGCCGTCGCCGCGATGCACGTCGATCCACAACACGTTGGCGAGCGGCTGATAGCCCACGTCACCTTCATGCAGCGGCCGCCACAGCAGCTCGCCGGCTGCGCCACGGGTCAGGGAGCGCTCGGCGATCTCGACCTCCTGATCCAGCCGGTGATCGATCTCGGTGCTGAAGCGCCCATGCACTATCACATAGACAAAAACCGCATAAATGAGCAGGAGCAGGCTCAGAGTCGCCGCATAGCCGATCGCCAGGCGCGCCCGAATGCTCAGTTCATGCCAGATCTTCACCGCTCCTCCCGTGATACCCGGTCAGAAATTGTGCCGGTAGCCGAGCGCGATCGAACGGTTGCTTGCGCCGGCCGGCGTATTGTCGAGGAAGCTGTAGGCGCCGTTGCGGTCGTTGTCGATCCGGGTGGCGAAGGCATAGAGCTTGGTGTCCTTGGTGAGGTTGTAGTTGTAGGCCAGCGTGGCCTGGGTGGCGCCGCTGTCCGGTGTGGTCGACAGGCTGCCGGCGACGCCGTAGTTGATATGGAATTCGTGCTTGCCGACGGGATATTTGAGTGCGACGCGGGCATAGTTGCGATAGTCGGTAGGGCCGCCCGCCGCCGGGGCCGCTGCCGATCGTTCGACCACGCCGGCGACGACAATGCCTTTGACGGTGGTCGCAGCGGCCAGTGTCCAGGCCTTGTCCACCTTCAGGTTGCGGCTTTCGGCGTAGCCGCCGGCGATCCAGGAATCGCCGCTTTCGTAGGTCAGCGCAAATTCGTCATGCCGGGGATGGCTGGCGTTGGCGGTCGCGGGATCCTTTTTCAGGAAGGCATGCAGCAGTTCGATCTTGAACGGCCCCTGATCCGGCAGGCGGTAATAGACGGAGCGTTCCATGCGCCCCCCGGTCGCGGCCTCGTCCAGCAATTTGTCTTCCGAGCGGCCGCTGTTGTGGTTGTGCATGCTGATCTCGTCATAGGTCGCGTGGAACAGCGGGCCTTCCATCATGCCGAGCATCAGGGTGCCGTACTGGCCGTTGCGCAGCCCGACCCAGCTATCGCGGCTCCTGACGCCCCAGACGGTGGGATCCTGCTGCTTCAGCATGGCCTCGAGCTGGAGCATGGCGGTGGTGTCGTCGCCCAGGCCCCTGCCGGCCCGTAGACCAAGTCTGGAGACGTTATCTACCACTTTGGTAGTGGTATCGGCGCCCCCTACATTGGCCTGTTCCAGGGTCAGATTGAGTCGGCCATAAAAAGTAGGGGTACCAAATTCGGGGGCGTCGGCAAACGCCGCTGCCGCCGTGAGCATCGCGACACAGGCCACGGCGAGCGGCACCAAGTTTGATTTATCCATGGTCGGTGTTCCTAATTCCATCAGTTGCTGAATTCTTTGTGGCGGGGCCTATCCCCCGCCACGGCGGTGGACGGCTATTTGAGCCTGGCTGCCCTTTCCGCCAGCTTCCTGGCCTCGGCGATCAGGGTCGCGGCGCGTTCCTGGTTATGGGCACCCATACTGCCGTCGAGCAGGATGAAGGCCAGTTTCGCATGGGCCTGGTCGACCAGCGTGGCGGCCTCCGCCTTCCGGGATTTGACGGTGGCAAGCGTCTTCTGCACCGCGTCGATGCCATCGCGCGTTTCCTGTTGCCGCTGCGCCAGGATGGCCAGCAGGGTAGCGTTGTCCATGGCGGGCGCCTGGGCGCCAGACGCCATGAGCTTGCCGGTGCCGCCATGGCATTGCGTGCAGGCGCTGCGCACGCCCAGGGTCTTCTCCAGCATCGGCGTGGCGACCGCGAAGGTATGCGCCGAGGTATCCCACTGCGGCCCGGCCTTGGCGGTCTTGCCGGTGCGGTTGCCGATCTTCGCCATGTGGCAGTCGACGCAGGCGACCCCCTGTTTCTGCATCGGGCTGTCCGCGTACATCTCGGCATTGGGCTGCTTCGCGCGGCCGCCGGCCGAGTGGCACTCGGCGCACATGGCCGTCGCCGGCTGGCGCAGTTGCGCGGACTCGGCCTTGCCGTGGAAGGTGTGGCAGGTGGTGCAGTTCATCCCGGCCTTGGTGTAGTGCGCGCTTTTTGTGAAGTCCTGCCACTGCTGGCGATTTTTTGCCGCCCAGTCATTTCCCCAGAAATGCGCCATTTCCTTCTTGTCGGAGGTGCCCGAGTAGCTCCAGAAACGCAGGCGGCTGGCGATGTCCGTGTCGCCGGGCAGGAAGCCGGTCTGGAAGGCGAGGTCGGGTTGATCTTTGTTGGTGCCCCGGCCATGGCATTGGGCGCAGACCTGTGACGCCTGTTCGGCATTGAGGTCATTGCGCGGGTTGACGATGGTGGAGGCGCCGGCCGCGAGCTTGGTGCCGGCGGCCTTGGCGGCATTGGCCTCGTCCACATGCCGGCTGCCCGGACCGTGGCAGGCCTCGCAGGCGATGCCCAACTCCCCCTTGCCCTGCGACTTCCACACGCCACTGTCCTTGTCCTTGGCGAACTTGAACCCGGTGGTATGGCAGCCGTTGCACTTGGCTTCGGCGACGGACTTCATCGGCATTTCCTCTGGCTTGAAGGGGCGGCCGTCCAGCGTGCCGTCGGCGGTGAACCAGTTCTGCGGGTTGAACCCCCCGGTCAGCCAGTCCTTCTTGGCTACGGACCAACGCAACGGCGCGGGAAGGTAGTTGTCGCCGAACCTGACCTCGTAGCCCTGATCCCAGTTGCCGCCCAGCACCTTGCCAATCTCGTGAGTCTGATTGTTGGCGGCGTTGTCGGCATCGATCAGGGTGAAGAAGAACTTGTCGCCCTTGCGGAAGGCCAGCACGGACGGGGAGATCGTTGCTTCCTTGCCGTCCTTGGCCTTGACCTTGATGTCCTTGAACTGGATGGTCCGGTCGGCGAAATCCCCGACGATGATGTCGGGGCTCGGCAGGCGTTCCATCTTGGCGTGCCAGGTGTTTTTCCAATCGCTGAATTGATCGGCGTGACAGGACTTGCAAGCCTCGGCGCCGACGTATTTGGCGTCGCCGAAGAAGGCCTGCCCGGATACCACGCGCGGGTTGGTCCCCTGGGCCGAGAGAATTTCCGTCGGCGTTCGTGGGGGCTGCGCCGCCGCGTCAAGAACGCCGATGGCACCCAATAAAGCGGCCATCCCCATCACCCAACCCCGTCTCCACCAGCCTGTGCCCGTTGCGTTCATTGCAGTCTCCTGAAAGAGGAACGAATAGCCGCCTCGTTCCGAAAAGGCATGGGCGCGTTGGCGATCAGCGTCCATTTGAATTGGCCGCGCATCTCACGGCCCCCCATCCGGCGCGCCCTCGCGCAGCAGGAAGCCGACGCCGCGCAGCGTATGGATGAGTTTCGGTCCGCTGCCACCGTCCACCTTCTTGCGCAGACGGGCGATATGCACGTCGATCACGTTGTCCAGCGGTGTGGCGCGTTGCACCTCGTGCCACACGTCGCGCGCCAGCATCTCGCGCGAGACCACCTGGCCGTCGTGGCGCAGCAGGTATTCGAGCAACTCGAACTCGCGCCCGGTCAGATCGAGCACCTGTTCGCCACGGCACACCTTGCGCGTGACCAGGTCCATTTCCAGATCGGCGGCCTTGAGGCGCAGGATCTGGTCGGTGCGGCCCCGCCGGATCAGGGCGCGGATGCGTGCGAGCAATTCGGGAAACGCGAAGGGCTTGACCAGGTAGTCGTCCGCGCCGCCGTCGAGGCCGCGCACGCGATCCTCCAGCGCATCCCGCGCCGACAGGATCAGCACCGGCGTTTGTAGGCCCCGGCCGCGCAGTGCCGCTAGCGCCTCGAAGCCGTCGCGGCCGGGCAGCATCAGGTCGAGGAGCATCAGGTCGAAGACCTCGGTGCTGACGAGAAAGAAGCCGTCCTCGCCGGTGGCGGCCACTTTCACCTCATAGTGCTCCGCCTCCAGGCCCTGCTTGAGCGCCTGGGCCAGCTTCGGCTCGTCTTCGACTATCAAAATGCGCATCGCGTCGCTCGAAATTCGTCCTGGACAAAGGTTAGGCGTGTGGCAGCCGGATCACCACTGAAGAGTTCCTGACTTTCTCTTCAGAATTGCGCGGGAAGGCGTCGAAACCGCACAGCGGGCCTTGGTGGCTCAGTTTCCATTCAACGTCCCCACCGCCATTGATCCATTTGGCGTTTCAATTCCCTTTCTTCCTCTTCGATGGAATCCGCTGTGGAGTCGAAGATGCAGTCGTCCGGGGGAGGAGGTCTATGCGATCTTTCTGGAAGTTCATGCGCAGCCTTCTGGGGCGAAGAACCGTCCCACACGTACGGGTTATGGAAAGGTACAGGTTCCGGCAGACAGTCCAGCTTGTAGCTGGGCGGCCACCCCGTCTCGAACGGCACAAACGAGATGGTCTGCTCAAAGACAAGCGGCTTGCCTGTTGGCGTGGGCGGCAGCGGCGGCAGGGATTGAATGGCGTTCAAGGCGAGTTTTTCAGCCAGCTGCGAGGTCGCCCAAAGCGTTTCGACCTTGGCGACCTTTCCGTCAGGCGCGATCTCGATACGGAAACGAACCTGTCCCTGATCCGGGCCTTCCACCGCCGTTCCCATCATGCTTCGAACCAACTGACCCCAGTTATACCGGTAACGCTTGCTGTTCCTGAGTGTATAGGTCGAGGCGAGCTTCCATTCCTCAGCACTTGGCGGGGGTGGTGCGGCCAAAGACGCCGGTTTTTTCTCTGCTGAGGGCTGAACAGAAGCTGCGACGGGAGTGGTTTCCGGCTTCGCCTCGCTGGGCTGCGTGGGGCGGGTGGGCTTTGAGCGCGGTTTCGCTCGGCTTGCCTGGGAGAAGGGCTGCTTCTCATGCACCGGCGCGGCCAAGAGGCTTACCTGCAGGGGCTGTGAAGATGTCGGCGGTACCTTGACCGTCCATGGCACCAGCCAGCCGACGTGAAAGACCAGCGACAACGCCAGGGCAACGAGAAAGCTGATCCGGAATCGGGGCATCGCGTCAGATCAGCCCCACCCCAGGCTGAAACTGAAAAACGGGGTGAGCAACGCCGCGTCCAGGGCGGCGGCACAGTGCGCCAACCGCGTCCAATCCATGTCAGGCTCCTGGTGGGGCAACGCGGCGGAAGGCATGCCAGATCGCCAGATCGTAGGCGATCTTGAGCAGCCCGCAGGCGATCAACGGCGTGGCCAGCCAACCCGCCGCGAACAGCGCCCCGCCCAGCGAGGGGCTCAGCGCCGCCGCCAGGCTGCGCGGCACGGCGGAGAAACTGGCCGCCGCCGCCCGTTCTGGCGGCGTCACCACCGCCATGACGAAGGCGGAGCGGGTGGGCACGTCCATTTGTGACAAGGCGGCGCGTGCCAGCAGCAGCCCCAGCGCCCAGGGCAGGCTGTCGGCCAGGGCGGCGAGGATCAAGAACACGCTGGATGGGATGTGAGTGAACACCATGGTGTTGATGAGGCCGATGCGTTTCGCTACCCACGGGGCCGCCAGTTGCGAGAAGGCTGAGAGCAGCCCGGCCCAGAAGAAGAAGGTACCAGCGGCGGCGAGCGAAAGATCGAAACGCTGGAACAGCCACAGTGCCAGCAGCGAATTGACCACCAGCCCGCCGGCGAAGGCATCCACCGAGAACAGGGCGGCCAACCGCAACACGATGCCGCGTGATGCGCCAAGCGGCGTGGGCGGCGCCGGTTGTTCGTGCGGAGGCGGTTCTGGGATGTTTCGATACAGCAGCCAGAGCGCCAGGCCCACCAGGCCATAGGTCACGAACATGCCCCGCAAGGCAGCCAGCCGGTCGATGCCCAGCCCGGCCAACCCATCCGGCACGGCGGCAGCCAGTGCCCCCAGCGCTGCGCACAGGGCACCGGTCAGGCTGTAGCGGGCGAACAGCGTGGTGCGCGCCTCGCCCTGGGCCGTTTCCGCCAGGCGCGCATGTTCCAGTGGCAGAAAGACGCTGACATCGCCCGAACTGGGGTTCAGGGTGCCGACGAAGGCCACCAGCAGCAGCGGCCAGAAGTTGGACAGGCCGGCAAAGACAAGGCCGGTGGTGGCCATCAGCAGCGCGGCGGCCAGCAGCAGGCTGCGGTGGTGGTAGCGATGGCCCCAGGCGCCCACCGCCAGTGTGGCCAGGGCCGAGCCCAGCAGGGTGGCGGTACTGAGCAGCCCCACCGCCCAGGTGCCGAAGCCCAGGGCCAGCAGGTAGGCGGGCAGCAGCACGGTGACATAACCATCGACGCAGGCGCGCAACCCACGGCCGATGAGCAGCAGACGCGCCTCGGGCGCAGTCCCAGTGGGCGGGGTCATCTCATGCCAACTGCCGGGTGACCTTGTCGACGGCCTCAGGCAGCCGAACGGCCACACCAGGCATAGAGCGCGTCGTAGATCACCATGCCCCGCGCGAGCAGTTCATGATCGTCGCGAAAGTTGTGGTTGAGGCCCCAGGAAATGGCGACCAGTCCTGCCGCTTCCGGGGCAAGGTCGGGACTGTCGGTGTCGGCGCCCCGCACGATGAGGGCGAGGCGATCGAGCGCGGGGTCGTTGCGCGGGTACTTGCGCATGAAGGCGTCGAAACTGCACAACGGGCCGTGGTGGCCCAGTTCGACGCCCGGCACGTCATAAGGTGTGGCGTCCAGACGTTGCGCCTCGCTCATGACCTTGTCCCCGGGGACGTAGAGGAATTCCGGTTCCTTGTCGATGAAACGGGCGATGAGCCAGGGGCAGGCGATGCGGTCGATCTTGGGGCGTTCGCGGGTGATCCATTTCATGAGGTTCTGCCTTTCTTGAAAAATCGTGTCAGCTCGCCCAGCAAACCCGCCGGTACACGCACCGGGCGGGCGCACCAGGCGTAAAGGGCGTCGTAGAGCACCTGGCCCTGGGCCAGGAGTTCGTAATCGTCGGCGATGCTGGTATTGAGGCCGACGGCGATGGCCTGGAGCCCCGCCGCTTCGTCGGCCAGGTCGGGGTAGCGGGTGTCGGCTCCGCGCACGATCTGGCCGATCCGCTTCAGCGCCGGATCGTCCAGTTCGTACTTCTTCAGGATGGCGTCGAAGCTGCAAAATGGCCCGGAATGGCCCAATTCGACGCCCGGCACGTCAAAGGGCGTGGCACCGTTGCGCCGAGCTTCCTCCATCACCCGGTAGGTGGGTGCGAAAAGGAATTCAGCCTCGCTGTCCACAAACCGCCCAATCAACCAGGCGCAGGCGAGCCGATCCACCTTGGGGCGTGCGCGGGTAATCCATTTCATGATCCAACTCCTTCAGTTGCCACGGGTGATTTCCGGATTGCGGTATTTCTGGTGGCATTCCCGGCAAACCTCGCGCATCTGTTTGTAGGCCTGGTGCAGGCGCGGGGCGTCGGCGGTTTTCGCCAGTTCCGCGAATGCTCGCGTGTCTTCCTGCACCTTCAGCGACCATTCCTGGAACTTGGCATCATCCAGCCAGATGTCGTCCTTGGCGTTGCCGCCCTCGCTGCCCGGCGGGAAGGCTTCCCAGGGCAGGGCGATCAGGTCGCGTACCAGGCCGGTGCTGCGCACCAGCCGGGCACGGTCGAAGGGCGCCTCGCCACGCAACATGCCATTGATGCGCTGCATGTGGATGGAGATCATGTGGAAGGCGCCCTGGCGATACTTGATGGCGGGTTCCGCGCTGTCGAATTGGGCTCTGGCCGGATTGGACACGATGCCGACCGCCAGAAAGGCAACGCTCAGAAAGCGGCGAGGGCTCATTAGCACACCACCTCGCCGCCGGCCGCCTTCCAGCCTTCGATGCCACCCTCGATGAAGCGCGCCTTCAGTCCTTTGGCCTGCAGCGCATCGACGACGCTGTTGGACACCGAGCCGCCGCGCGCGCAATACAGCACGATGTCCTGATCCTTTGGCAGGCCGTCGGCCCACTCGGCCAGTTGCTCCGGGTTCTTCCATTGCGCGCCAGACAGGTGTTCCGGAGCCGCTTCCCGGTCGCCGGTGCGGCGCACGTCGAGGATGTACTTGCCGCCAGGGTTGGCAACCAAGTCGGATTTCAGGGTGTCGGGTTTGATGGTGCGTTCCATAATTCGTCTCCTATGAGGACAAAATCATTGGTTGGTAATAACTCGGGTGGAGTGGCCTCGGCGGCCGTCCATACAGGTGCCGGCAATTTCTAGTCAATCGTTATCCTTTGTGCCTTTGGCGTGGCCCGGGATGACCTTGCCATCCTCGGCAACAAGAATTTCCTGCTCCTTGCCGTCCATGACGATATCGGCGAGGTAGACCGTTTTCCCATCGGCGGTGATCTTCCCGACCTCCTTGACGTATCCTCCCTTGCGCGCTTGATCAAGCGTTGCCTTCACGGCTGCAGGTACCTGTTCCATCGTTATCTTTTGTTCGCCATGTCCTTCATCGTCGGATTCACTACAGGCGGTCAAACCAAGAGTGAAGACGCCGGCGAGTATTGCTGGCGCAATGATCGGTAAATAGATAGTCCTTCGATTGCCTTTCATGGGAATCTCCTATTGATCTTGAAAGACGCTAATTGCCAGCGGTCGAGCCAGTGCCTGGGGTCCAAGCAGCCTTGGGCGACGGGCTTTTCTTTTCCGGCGAGGGGGAGTGACAACTAAAACAATCAATCTTCGTTGCGGTATAGGCATGGCAGGTCTCGCAAAATCCATCCTTGCCGAGCACGCTGTTAGTCTTGGGGTCGGCGTGGCAGTTGACGCAATTTTTCAGGCTGTACTTCGTCGTTCGGATGCCCCTGCGCAAGGTGTTATCACTCTGATGCCTAAGTAAATCCATGTGATTTCTGCGCATGATTCCTGTGTCATCCACGCATTTCCCTCCGACAAAGATATTCACCGTTGGAGCAACGCCTGGCGGTTTGGAGCCGGCAACGTCGGCGGCGAATGTGGCATCAAAGGCGAACATACTGACCACCAGTACTGTGGCTATGACCATGAAATGATTCATCGACACGTCTTACTCCTCAAAATTGGGTATGTTCGCCCGTCGCACTCAAAGGGGATGAACCAGCGGCATCATCTACTTGACGGCGAGAGCTTTCCGCCTGCGAGGCTGTAATCCAGCTCGGTAACCTTGCCTCCCCCAATAACCTCCAGAACGACGAACACCGGCTCGTGTCCCTTGACCATTGGAGTGATGGAGAAGACGGTTCCAGGGTGTTCCTTTTGCACCTTGGCAAGGATTGCAACCAAGGTAAGCCGCGAAAGCCGCATCAAGGTCAACTGCTCGGAAGATCTCGCAACGTGCGGTGCATCCTTGAACACCTCGGTTTCCGGACTCCATTTGTCCTGCTCCGGGCTACCGCTCAGTTCTTTGAGGACATTGTGTTCGGCATCACTATTGAGGCCCTTCTCGGCGATGTAGACAGATAGCGAAAGCTTTCCGGCATCGTCGAACTCGAACTTGGCGGAGACGGGAACCCCACCGGACTTGGCGGCCTGCCGTATTCCATCGACCAAGGCAAGCTTGCTGTGTGGAAGGGCTTTGACCAGAGCCACTTTCTGCTGACCTTCATCCTGTTCCCCGGCCGACGCCGATCCCCAGGGCGCGCTTGCAGCCACGCAGAGGGCAAGACTGGTGACTATCGACCAAGCGGTACTGCTCATCTTGATGGTGCGTTCCATGATGTCAGGCTCCCAGTTTGGTGAAGGCGGCCTCGGCGGCCGTCCAGGACAGGTTGTTCATGAAGGCATCCACGTAGGCGCCGGCCTTGGCGCCGAAATCCATGTGGTAGCTGTGCTCGTACATGTCCAGGGCGATCAGCGGCGTCGCCCCGGCCAGGTTGTGGGCGTGATCGGCGGCCCAAGTGTTGAGCAGACGATTACGGCGCGGGCTCCAGGCCAGCAGGGTCCAGCCGGAGCCGCCGCCTTGCGCCTTGGCCATGGCGGTGAATTCGGCGCGCCAGGCGACGAGGGATCCGAAATCGCGCTCGATGGCGGCCTTGAGTGCGCCCGCAGGATCGCTGCCCGCACCGCCGAGGGAATCGAAATAGACCTCGTGCAGGATCATCGAACCGGCGGCGATCAGTTCCTCACGCTTCAGGCCATTGACCACAAACACCGGCGCGCTGGCCCAATCGAGTTCGGCGAGCTTGCCTTCGATGGCGTTGAGCCGCTTCACCGCGCCGCCGTAGTTGTTCTCCCAGTGGCTGACGATCAGCTTCTCGGACAGGCCAGTCAGTTTCGTCGGGTCGCAGGACAGGGGTCTCAGTTCATAAGTCATGTTTGTTCCTCAAACGATGTAGGAGTAAGCCAGGCCGACCGCCGCGCAGGCGCCGATGACCTTCATGATGTCCTGCTTGTATTTCCACAAAGCCAGGAAGGCGGCGATGGACATGAGGGCGTAGAACCACTCGAAGCCACCGGTGAAAGGAGCGGTTTCCGTGGCGCGCGGCCAGATCACGTGCCAGCCGAAGAACAGCGCCAGGTTCAGCACCACCCCCACCACGGCGGCAGTGATGCCGGTCAAGGGCGCGGTGAACTTGAGGTCGCCGTGGGTCGCTTCCACCAAGGGCGCGCCAGCCAGGATGAAGATGAAGCTGGGTAGGAAGGTAAAGAAGGTGGCTACCGATGCACCGGCGAAACCGGCCAGGAACAAGGCGTCCGGGCCGAAGATCTGCTTGCTCCAGGCGCCGACGAAGCCGACGAAGGACACCACCATGATCAGTGGTCCCGGCGTGGTTTCGCCCAGGGCCAGGCCGTCGATCATCTGCGTGCCGCTGAGCCACTGGTAATGCTCGACGCCGCCCTGATAGACGTAAGGCAGCACGGCATAGGCGCCGCCGAAGGTGACCAGGGCGGCCTTGGTGAAGAACTCACCCATGTCCTTTAGCACCGGGTTACTCAGCGTCAGTATGGCCGCACCCCAGAGGGCCAGCCCCGCCAGAAGCAGCAAGGCCAGGTACATCGGCTTGAACTTGGTGTGTTCCGGGGACGGGGTGTCGTCGTCGATCAGGGCAGGGCCGTAGGTCTTGTTGGAAGCGCCGTGGCCGCCGCCGACCTTGAACTTGTCCGGCCAAACCTTGCCGCCGATGAAGCCGAGGATGCCCGCCGCCAGCACGATGTAGGGGAAGGGAATCTTGAGGGCGAAGATGGCGATGAAGGAGACCGCCGCCAAGGCCCACAACAGCTTGTTCTTCAAGGCGCGCGAACCGATGCGCCAGGCGGCGAACACGACGATGGCAACCACCGCCGGTTTGATGCCGTTGAAGATGCCCTTGACCAGAGTGATCTCGCCGAAGGCCAGGTAGACGTAGGTCAGCCCTGCCAGGATGAACAGCGACGGCAGCACGAACAGCGTGCCGGCGACGATGCCGCCCCAGGTCCGGTGCAGCATCCAGCCGATGTAGATGGCCAGTTGTTGCGCCTCGGGGCCGGGCAGCACCATGCAATAGTTGAGGGCGTGCAGGAAGCGGCGCTCGCCGATCCAGCGGCGTTTTTCCACCAGTTCCTGGTGCATGATGGAAATCTGCCCGGCGGGGCCGCCGAAGCTGATGAAGCCGAGTTTCAGCCAGTACCAGAAGGCCTCCCAGAAGGAGGGGTGGGCGGGGCGTTGCAGGTTCTCGGTCATATCGTTGCTTCCTCATTGAAACTGGTGTGGAGTGCGCCGAACACGGGGGTGGCGCGTTTCAGGAAATCGTCGTCGTCGCGGCTGGCGGTCTTGATGCCCCTGAGCATTGCGGCCAATCCAGCGGCTTCAGGTCGGGTCACGCCGCCGGCATCGAGGGCGTGGATCACACCGCCCAGGCGCACCAGGCCGGCATCGCCCTCCAGGCCGAAGGCGGCGAGCAGGGTCTCAAAGGTCACGCGGTGGCCGACGTGGGTAAAGAGTGCGCCGTCATAGTCGAAGCCCAGGGCGTCCTTCGGGCAGGCATCGGGTTTTTCCAGCCAGAGGAAACGAGCTTTGTGGTCGATGAATCGGCGGATCAGCCAGGCGCTGGCGACGCGGTCCACCCACAGGTCGTGGCGTGTCGCCCAGGTGCGGCCGACGTACTCGGCCGAGTCGAGTTGAGGAATGGCGCGATCAATGGCCCTCGGCTCATCCGGAGAAAGTCGCTCGGCGAGGCTGGCCTCAAGATCATCCAAAGCCAGGTGAACATGCTCGCTGACCTGGTTCGGGAAATAGTCGATGGCGGCCAGGGCATCGTGACGGCGCCGCAGGGCGCGCACTGCGCGGATGAGCGTTTCCGTCGGTTCGCTGCGTAGTCGAGCGGCAAGCCCGGTGATCTCGTCGAGCAGGGCGGCATGATCGTCACTGCGGTCGAACAGCGCACGCAAGCCCACTTCCTGGGCCTCTTCGCAGCCGGAGAGCCGATATATCTCGGCGCTTCCCTGTACCTCCTGAGCATCAACAGCGACCCGTGTCAGGGCAGCAGCATGATTGTTTGACTCAGGCAGGAGGTACACGCCGTCGCGTAGCGTGGCGCAGCCCAGCGCCTTGAGCGCACGCCACACACGCATGCGGCCGGTGGACGCCTTGGTGGGCAAACTGATGAAGAGGGCGAGATAGCTCATGTACGCGGGAACTGCGTGATGTTGTTGTTATATATAATACATGCAGGCTATATATATAACAACAGTATTCTAGCCAGAGGCAACCGTCCTATGGTGTGGGTTCTTACGCGGCCTATCTTCAGACCTGATCACATTTCCGGGCTTACCAGAAGCAAGACTGCCGGGTTGAGATTCATGCACAGTCATGAGGCCAACGATGTGACGGGGTGGCATGCTACGTACGGGAATACGGCTGCTACCGGACTCCTTTCAGACGTTGAGTTCGCTATACCGTAGGTCCGAAACGGGTCGGTTTGACTCATTCGAGGCAGGTGGGAGCAGCCATTCTCGAACGGCGGCTACCTAGTCAGGGCCAGCGGCCGGTTTGGCCGAACAGCACGCTTACGGTGTCAGGCAGGTATCAGATGTAGTCCGGCTGTTTGAATGACCGACTGAGGTTGCCCGCGAGCTTAGACGGGAGCGAATTTAGCCATGCAGGGGCGCTGCCCTCTCCTACATATCACAAGGCCCACTCAGGCTGCAGCCAGAGGCGTCCGCCCAGAAGGGTCGTGCAGGCAGCAGACTCGCGGAAGAGAGGAAACAAGTGGACCTGCGGCGCAGCCTCAATAGCCTACGGTGCACCATGCAAATCGACAGCACGAACAACTTGGCGGTCACGGCATGGTCCCGCGTTCCGAGTCTACCCAGCGGATGCCCGTGGGTCTTTGGAAAAATGACCGTCTGATTCTCTGATTTCTCGCTTTCATGGGATGGCGGCGATCGCTATGGTATTTCCCCACCCTATCGAGCAGCGAGCTTGAGCATGAAGCCGCCTCAGGAATCCGTATTGACGAGGCCACCCCCATTCCAGACAGCCAATACCATCCGTGTGCTTCAACACCGTTTTTGGGCTGGGGCTTCTCACCGAAATCCGCTGGTCCAGGCCTGTTTGGCCGCAATGGGCAATGATGGAGACAGTCGCCGCCTTGCTCGGTGCCGCCAGCCTGGCCGCAG
>CAYMUY010000051.1:0-21501 GCA_964393825.1 uncultured Thiobacillus sp.
CCTCAACCTCAATCCATTGATCCAGGGGCGTTGCACTTGGGATTTGAAACCGCCCCAGTAAATAAGCGCATGTTCGACACATCATGCGGTCACGTCGTCGTGGGCGACCTATCCCCAAGACTTGTCGTGAAATCAAGAGATGGCGACGGGTTGCGCTGACCTGCCGCGATGCCGTCGCGTGGGTGATCAGGGCGATAAAAAACCCGGCCGCCTCGCGGTGGCCGGGTCGTGCGCGGGGTGGCGCTGGCTTACTTGGCTGCGGCGGGGGCCGGAGCCGGCGCCGGGGCCTGCGGCGCGCTCGGCATCGCCTGCAGCATTTTCATCAGCAGGGCGGGGTCGATCGCGGGCATGGCGGCGGGCATGGTCATCATCTGGCCCCAGGGGCCGTAGCTGTTGGGGTTCATGCCGGCGCCCATCCAGTTGGTGTACATGCCGGGGTTCATCGGCGCCATCATGGCGTTCAATGCGGCGGGGTTCATCGGAGCGGTCATCCAGTTGCCGTACATGCCCGGATTCAGCATCTGGGTGCCGAGGTTCATCATCTGCGGGCTGACCGGGGCCTGCATCATGTTCAGGTAGGCGTTCGGGTTGAGGCCCTGGCTGAGCAGGGCGGTGGCGAAGCGGGGGTCGATGCCGGCGGCCATCCATTTCATGGCGATGTTGGGGTCGCTGAACTGCATGTAGTTCTGCATGGCGGCCGGATTCATCATGCCGGAGAGCATGCGGATGGCGGTGTTGGGGTCGATGCCCTGCTGCATCATGGCCATCGAGGTGGCCGGGTTCATCATGGCGTTGGTCCACTGCTGAAAGGCGGCGGGGTCCTTGAAGGCGGAGGCGTTCTGGGTGGGGTCTAGCATCTTCGCCGCCCAGGCTTGCGGGGTGGCGGGCGCGGCGGCGCTGGACGGGGTGTCGGCGGCCTGGGCGAGGCCGGTGCTGGCGAGGGCGGCGAACAGGAAGGCGATTCGATTCATGGGTGTCTCCAGAGGTGGGATGGGTATCGATCCGTTACGGCTCCCGTTGTGCGCGGGCCAGTCATACTAGCCCCTTGTATGGCGGCGTGCCGGAATGCCCGCGCGATAGTTTGATCCATGTCGGGTATTCCCCCATTTTCTCGACCGCTGGTTGACGGGCCGAACGCTGCCGGCGCGGCTGTCAACCGCCGGTGCAGTGGTCCAGCAACAGATCGAAACGATAGTCTTCGATCAGAGCGGCGATGAAGTCGGCCTCGTCGGGGTGCTTGGCACGCAGGCGGGCGACGATGTCCAGGGTGGCTTCCTTGTCCAGGGCGGCGGCGGCTTCCGCCAGTTCCTGGCGCGTCGTCGCGGGCAGGGCGGTGAGATCCCCGTGCGTCATCGCCGTCTTGCCGGCGACTTCCGTGTAGTTGAACGTCAGCCCGAGCAGCGCACCGATGACTTCGAACAGATGCGTCGCCTCGATCGGTTTCCTCACCATCTCGTCGCAGCCCGCGGCCAGGACCTTGCCACGATCCTCCGCGAAGGCAGAAGCAGTCAGTGCCACGATCGGCAGACCCGCACCGCCGGGCAGGGCGCGGATGGCGCGTGTGGCAGCGTAGCCGTCCATCACCGGCATGCGCATGTCCATCAGGATGAGTCGCGGTCGCCAGGACTGGAACAGTTCGACGGCCTCGTGACCGTCCTGGGCGATGCGGACCTGGCAGCCGACCTGTTCGAGCAGCCGTGTCACTACCCGCTGGTTGTCGGGATGGTCCTCGGCCACCAGGATGCGCGGCGCCACCTGCCCCGGCGCCAGGCTGGCAACGCGCCCCCTGCGGATCTCCGGGGGCGGGGTGTCGGCCACGGGCAGCGGCACGCTGAAGCTGAAGCGGCTGCCCTGGCCCGGCTCGCTTTCCAGGCTGATCTCGCCGCCCATGAGGCGGACGAACTCCTGGCTGATGGTCAGGCCGAGACCGGTGCCCTCGCCTTGGGTGATGCCGGCCTCGGTCTGGTAGAAGGCTTCGAAGATGCGTGTTTGTTCCGTTTCGGCGATGCCCGGGCCGGTGTCGCTGACCGTGAAGCGCATGCGGTCCCCGGGCTCTGTTGCGACGTCGAGGCGAATTTCGCCTTGTTCGGTGTATTTGACGGCATTGCCAAGCAGGTTGATCAGGACCTGGCGCAGGCGATGGGCATCGCCCAGGACCTGCGCGGGCAGGTCGTCCGGGCGTGCGACGATGAAGGCCAGGCCCTTGGCTTCGGCGCGCAGCCGGATCATGTCCTCGACATCGCTGATCGCGGCGAGCGGGTCGAAGGCTTCCTTCACGACGGCGGCGCGGCCGGCCTCGATGCGGGAAATCTCGAGGACATCGTTGATCAGGGCCAGCAGGTGATGGCCGGAGCGGTTGATGGTGGCGATGTTGCCGCGTTCGTCATCGGGGATGCGCGCGTCCCGCTCCAGGAGCTGGGCGAAGCCGAGGATGGCGTTCAGCGGCGTGCGCAATTCGTGGCTCATGTTGGCCAGGAAGACGCTCTTGGCCCGGTTGGCGGCTTCGGCGGCTTCTTTCGCCTGCCTTAGTGCCTGGTTGGCCGCTTCCAGTTGCAGCGTGCGGCTGTGCACGCGCGCCTCCAGTTCGCTGTTCAGCCGGTGGATTTCCGCTTCGGCCAGTTCGCGCTCGGTGATGTCGAGGAAGCTGACGACCACGCCGGTGACCGCGCCTTCCTCGAGGATGGGCGTGGCCCAGAATTCCACCGGGAAGTTGCTGCCATCCTTGCGCAGGAACCAGTCTTCCGCGACATGACGCGAAAGTCCATCGCGCAGCACGGCATACACCGGGCATTCCGTCTCCGGGTAGGGGGTGCCATCGGGGTGGCTGTGGTGCCAGGTGCTGTGGCTGTGACGGCCGATCAGTTCCTCGGGGCGGTAGCCCAGCATCCGCGCCGCCACCGGGTTGACGAAGCTGTGGTTGCCGCGGCGGTCGAGGCCGAAGATGCCCTCGCCAGCGGAGTTGAGGATCAGCCGGTTGCGCTGGGCCAGTTCGATCAGTTCGTGCTCCATGGCCTTGCGCGCGTCGATATCGCTGTGCGTGCCAGTCATGCGCAAGGCGGCGCCGGTGGCATCCCGTTCCACCACCTTGCCCCTTGCCTGGATCCACTTCCAGGCGCCGGAACGGGTGCGCATGCGGAAGGCGACTTCATAGTCGGGGCGGAGGCCGTCGAGATGCTCGCGCAGCGTGGTCTCCACCTCGCGCCGGTCATCCGGATGGATCAGGGCCTTCCAGCCTTCGACAGCCGCGGGCACCTCGTCGGGGCCATAGCCAAGCATGCCGGTCCAGCGCGAGTCGAAATAGGCGGTTCCGCTTTGCACATCCCAATCCCAACTGCCGTCACCGCTGCTGGCGAGCACCAGTTCCATGCGTTCCCTGATCCGTGTCATGTCCTGGTGCGCATCGTTGGCCAGCCGGATCTGGCGGCGGCCATAGACGCCGGCGGTGCCGAGGCCGGTGAGGCCCAGCAGCCAGATGCCGCCATGGAGCAGCCAGAGCACCCGGTTCTTTTCGCGCTCCAGCGTCAAATACGGTTTCAGGGGCACGGCGACGCCGACACCGCCGCGAACGTCGCCCACCTTGTAGCCCTGCTTGCCATGGCACTTGAGGCAGCCCGGCTGGATCGTCAGCCGGTGCATCAGGCGCATGTAGGGGGCGCCGTCGATATCGACGACCGCCTTGACTTCCTCGATGCCGTGTTCGAAGGCATACAGTGCGTCATGCGCCCAGGCGTCGGGCGCGTTGGCCGGGTTCAGCAGCCTGAGGCTGGTGATCGTGCCCTTGACGCCATATTCCTCACCATATTCCTGCATCAACTGGCGCAGCATGTAGGCCGGGTTCATCAGGGTCAATCGGCGGCCGGAGGGGGTCACCAGGTCGCGTTCGGGGACGTCGGCGAGATTGGGATTGGCTGGCGTGCGCGCGTCGGTGGGGACATAGACCCCGCCATGACGGGTGGCCCATTTGCGGAAGGCCACATCCTTGTTGAAGTTGGCCTGTGCCTCGTTTTCAGCGAGTGTCATCGTGCGCGCCCGCTCGACCTGGAGGCTCCAGGCCAGGGCCGCGGCCAGCAGTGCCGTCCAGAGCACCGCCGCAATGAGAAGGATCAGGTTCAGCTTGCGCACGCAGGGCGAACCGGGTGGAGGGTTGTCACAGGGGGTGTTTCCCCATCATGGACAAGGGATGCATCGCCGGTTGCGGCCGGCCATGCGCTCGTTTCGCATCCGGATTACCTGATATGACCCTTTATCCCAGGATGCATTGCTTTAGTTATATCACTTATTGTGGGCATTTCTTGTCGGGAGATCCCCAGGGGGCGTCATCCTGGATGCGACATGGCGGGGGATGCGTCCCGCCTGGATGGGCTTGAAGCCGGGTGCATCAGGTCCGCCGCGGCGAGACCTCGACGGCAGCCTCGGGGCGGGTTCACTTGCTCAGGGCTTCAATCGTGTCGAAACGATAGTCCTCGACCAGTCCGGTGATGAGTTCGGCCTCCTCGGGATGCTCAGGGCGCAGGCGCTCGACGATGGCCAGGATGGCCTCCTTGTCCAGGGTGATGGCGGTGTCCGCCAGCGACTGGCGGATCCAGGCGGGCAGCGCGCTCAGGTCGTTCGCAACCGGGGTTGCCCGTGCCTGGCTGGGTTGCGCGTATTCGAAGCAGAGACCGAGCAGGCGGCCGATGACATCGAACAAGCGGGCTTCCTCGAAAGGCTTGCACACCATCTCGTCGCAGCCGGCCGCGAGGATTTTCCCCCTGTCCTCCTCGAAGGCGGATGCGGTGAGCGCCACGATGGGCAGTTTGTCGCCGCCGGCCAGGGCGCGAATGGCGCGGGTGGCGGCATAGCCGTCCATCACCGGCATGCGCATGTCCATCAGGATGAGTTGGGGGCGCCAGGACTGGAACAGTTCGATGGCCTCGTGTCCGTCCTGGGCGATGCGGACCTGGCAGCCGACCTGTTCGAGCAGTTGTGTCACCACCTGCTGGTTGTCGGGATGGTCCTCGGCCACCAGGATGCGCGGCGACGTCTGTCCGGCGGCCAGGCCGACGACCCGGTGGCCGTTGCTGGCCAGCGGCACGTCGTCGGTGGCCGGCAGCGGCAGGGTGAAACTGAAGCGGCTGCCCTTGCCTGGCGCGCTGTCCAGGATCAGTTCACCGCCCATGAGGCGGACGAACTCGCGGCTGATGGCCAGTCCCAGGCCGGTGCCTTCGCCTTTGGCGATCCCGTCCCGGGTCTGGTAGAAGGCCTGGAAGAGGTGGCCCTGTTCATCCGGCGCGATGCCGGGGCCGGTGTCGCCGACCTCGAAGCGCAGGGTCTGGGCGGGCAGCACGCTGACGTTCAGGCTGACCTGGCCCTGGTCGGTGTATTTGATGGCGTTGCCGAGCAGGTTGATGAGCACCTGGCGCAGGTGGTGGCCGTCGCCCACCACCTGATTGGGCAGGGGGTCGGGATGGCTGATAGTGAAGACCAAACCCTTGGCCTCGGCGCGCGGGCGAGTCATCTCGGTAACGGTGGCGAGGGTGGCGGCCAGGTCGAAGGCTGCGCGCACCACCCCGGTGCGTCCGGCCTCGATGCGGGAAATCTCGAGGACGTCGTTGATCAGGGCGAGCAGATGGCTGCCGGCGCGGTTGATGGTGGCCAGACTGCGCCGCGCGTCGTCGGGGATGCGCGCGTCCCGCTCCAGGAGCTGGGCGAAGCCGAGAATGGCGTTCAGCGGTGTCCGCAGTTCATGACTCATGTTGGCCAGGAACACGGTCTTGGCGCGGTTGGCGGCCTCGGCGGTGGCCAGGGCCTGTTCCAGTTGCCGGGTGCGCTCGGCCACCATGCCTTCCAGGTTCCGGCGGTGCTGCTCGAGTTCCTTTTCGGTGGCGATGCGCTGGGTGACGTCGTAACCGATGGCCAGCACGCCGATGGTCTTGCCGGCCGCATCCCTGAGCGGTTTGTCATACCACTCTATGAGCCGCTCCTCGCCCGCGCGGGTGAGGATGGCGTTGATCTTGCCGCGGCTCTGGACGCCGGCACTGGCCTCCGCGAAGACGGCGCGGATCCGTTCCCGATCGCGTTCGGGCAGGAAGTGGTCCATCCAGTCCTTGCCCTTCATCGTCGCCAGGGGCTGGCCGGACAGCGCCTCCAGGTAGGCGTTGTAGCGGACGATGCGGCCCTCGGCGTCCAGCACCAGGATCACGGCCTGCGCGGTTTCGATCAGCCCCTCGGCGAAATCCCGTTCGTCCTTCAGCGCATCCCGCAGGCGGACGAATGCACTGACGTCCTGCACGGTGCCGACGCTGCGCAGCGGCTTGCCGTCGGCGCCGTGGTAGGTCTTGCATTCCTCATGCAGGTGCTTGAGGCGGCCGTCGGGCATGAGCAGGCGATAGTCCAGACGATAAGGTTCACGCCTTTCCCTGCACCGCTTGTAGGCGGTGTCGACCTTCTCTCGATCTTCCGGATGGATGCTGGCGAGGAAGGCTTCATGATTGGCGCCCACACCTGCCGGATCGATTTCGAGGATGCGAAAGATTTCATCCGACCAGGTGAGCTGGCCACTGCCGAGGTCGCGTTCCCAGTTGCCGATCAGGGCGAGCCGCTCCGCTTCCTTGAGGCGGGCCTCGCTGCGGCGGATCTCGTCGAGCGCGCGGGACGACTCGCCGCGTAACGCCGTGATCAGCAGGGTGGCCAGCACCAGGGTGAACATAAAGGACCAGAGGTGGATCACCGCGGCGCTGCCATCGGCCTTGACGAAGGGGCCGCCATGGCCGAGCACCACGCCCCAGACCGCCAGGCCGGCGAGACAGAGGGTGGCCCAGGTGGCCTGGCGGGCGTCGGCGCGCAGGGCGAACCAGGCCAGGAAAGGGAAGGCGAGATAGGGCGACTGGCCTTCCCGCAGGGGCGAGAGCGGGCTGGTGGTGAGCAGGCCGACGCCGATCAGGGCGCTCCAGGCAATCAGTTGTTCGCGGCGGGACATCAGGTGACCCGGCAGCGCCCCCGACAGGGGTGGCAGCAGGGTCAGCAGCGCCGGCCCGACCAGCATGGCGCCGAGGGCATCGCCCAGCCACCAGGTCAACCAGACTTCATACGTGATCGTCAGTGGCAGCATGCCGCCAAGCACCAGGGCCGCCGTGCCGATGCTGGCGTTGATCGCCATGCCCCCGAGGGCGGCGATGGCGATATAGAGAAAGACGTCGCGGGCGGCGCGCAGGTCCCGGTTGAACCCGAATCGTCGCAGTGCGTAGACCGCCAGGACCGGACCCAGGGTATTGCCGGTGGCGATCACCAGCGCCGCCGCCGACGACGTGCCCATGTGCAGGTTCACCAGCAGCGCGGCCAGCCAGATCGCCGGCGCGACGCGATACCCCCATGCCAGCAGCGCGAACAGGGCGATGCCGGTGGGGGGCCAGATCAGGGTGACCTGGCTGCCATAGGAGGAGAGCGTCAGGCCGATCCGGCCGGACAGGTAGTAGGCGAGGGCGACAAGCAGCAGTCGCGGCAGCAGGGGGGTCAGGGGCATGATGTCGCGACGGTGGCGAGATCGGCCTCGCCCTCGAGCAAGACTTCGGCGCATGCCTTGCCGGTGACGCAGGCCAGTCGATCCGTACCGACCTTGTCGAGGGGGCGCTCGGCGACCTGCCGGCGCCAGAAGGCGCTCCCGGCCAGGAGGGCGCCCAGGGATGCGATTAGTCCGCGATGGTGTGTCATGGGGTGGCTTCCGTGTCGTCGTGGATGCCGCCCGCCGCCTCGCGGCAGGCGCGCGCGATGCGGTCGAATTCGTAGTCGTCGGCCAGTTGGGCCAGATCGTTGGCCAGCGCCTTGTCGTTTTCCCGGATAGCCGCGATAGCCGCGGCCACCGCGTCGGTATCCAGTTGTTCGGCGGCGCTGGCCAGGGCCTGCAGTTGTGCCGCGGGCAAGCCCTTCAGGCCGCCGTTGGCCAGCCGTTCGGGGTGGGTGGGCTCGCGTGGCTCGCGTACATAGAGGTAGCGCAGGTCGAGCTTTCTGGCCATGACGTCGTAGAAACGATCCTGGCGGATGGGTTTTTTCAGGATTTCGTCGCAACCGGCGGCGAGGATGTCCGCTTCGTCCTCCTCGAAGGCCGATGCGGTGAGCGCCACGATGGGCACCCGCGCGCCACCGGGCAGGGCGCGGATGGCGCGGGCAGCCTGGTAGCCGTTCATGACCGGCATGCGCATGTCCATCCAGATCAGGTGGGGGTGCCAGGACTGGAACAGTTCCACCGCATCGCGGCCGTTGTCGGCGACCCTGCACTGGAAGCCGACCTGTCGCAGCAACTGGGTGATGAGGCGCTGGTTGTCCGGCTGGTCCTCGGCCACCAGGATGCGATAGGCCGGCTGGTCCGGGGCCAGCCGGACGACATGGCCGCGCGGTGTGTCCAGGTGTTCCGGCGGTGGCGCCGGTTCGGCGGGGAGCACGAAGCGGAAGGTCGAGCCGACGCCGGGGGTGCTGTCGACGCTCAGGCTGCCGCCCACGAGCCGGGCATATTCACGGCAGATGGTCAGGCCCAGCCCGGTTCCCTCACCCAACTGGATGCCGTATTCGGTCTGGTAGAAGGGCTGGAAGATCTTTTCGTGGGCGTCGGCCTCGATGCCGACACCGGTATCGCGGACCTCGAAGACCAGCGACGATGCCCCTTCCGGGGTGTTCGCGTCCGGCTCGGCGACGCCGGCCGCCAGGACGACTTCGCCGTGTGGGGTGTATTTCACGGCATTGGAGAGCAGGTTGAGCAGGATCTGGCGCAACTTGCCCAGGTCGCCGACGATGAACCGGGGGAGCGCTACGGCGCGTTCGAGGCGCAGGGCGAGCCCCTTGCCCTGGGCGCGCAGGGCCATGATCTCGGTGAGGCTGGCGAGCAGTTCGTGCAGGTCAATGGTTTCCCGCTTGAGGGAGAGCCTGCCGGCCTCGATGCGGGAGATTTCCAGGACATCGTTGATCAGGTTGAGCAGGTGCTTGCCGCTGTTGTTGATGATGGCGAGGTTCTTGCGTTCATCCTCGGGGATGCGCGCGTCCCGCTCCATCAGTTGGGCGAAGCCGAGGATGGCGTTGAGCGGGGTACGCAGCTCATGGCTCATGTTGGCCAGGAAGACCGACTTCATGCGGTTGGCCGCTTCGGCGGCATCGCGGGCGGCTTCGAGTTCCCGGGTACGGGTGGCCACCAGGTCTTCCAGATGCTCGCGGTGCTGGGTCAGTTCCGCTTCGGCGCGCTTGCGCGCGGTGATGTCGCGGCCGATGCCAAGGACGCCAATCAGCTTGCCACTGGCATTGAACATCGGGGTCTTGATGGTTTCCAGCAGTTCCCGGTGGCCGTCGTCGGCGAAGGGGATCCATTCCTCATTGACGCTGGGGCCACCGGCGGCCATCGCTTTCTTGTCATGTTCGCGGAAGGAGTCGGCCAGTTCCCGCTCGACGAAGTCATAGTCGGTCTTGCCGACGATGTCCGCTTCCCTGGCGCCGAAAAAGCGCTCGAAACGGGTGTTGCAGGAGAGATAGACGCCATGCTGATCCTTCAGCCAGACCAGGTCGGGCAGCGTCTGCAACAGGGTATGCAGATGCGTTTCCCGGTCGCGCAGCGCCGCTTCCCTTTGTGCCAGGCCATCCAGCATCTCGTTGAACTGGCGGGCGAGGTGGGCGGCTTCGTCAGCGCCGGTGACGCTGACGCGGCGGCTGTTGTCGCCGGTGTGGATGGCATCGGTCACCTGCTGGATGGCGTTCAGCCGGCGGGTGAGCCGCCGCCCCATGTAGCTGGCCAGGAGGGAGCCGATGACGATGGCGGCGAGGGCGTAGAGGATGCCATCGCGGATGAGCACGGCCAGTTGCTGGCCGATGACCCGCTGGCCCAGTCCCACCCTGACCCAGCCGACCTGGCGCCCGGCGAGGGTGATCGGGCTGAGCACGTCGACCAGGGCGGCACCGTGGCTGAGCAGGATGATGTCACCGTTTTTCGATCCGGAACTGGGCAGGTCGCTCACGAACTGGCCGAGGCGGGTGGTGTCGCTATGGGCGACCACTCGGCCGCGGGTGTCCAGGATCATGGCGAACAGCAATTCGGGGTAGCGGCTCTGCGTCAGCACGATCTCCCGCAAGCCATAGTA
This sequence comes from uncultured Thiobacillus sp., assembly GCA_964393825.1. Lineage (GTDB taxonomy): Bacteria > Pseudomonadota > Gammaproteobacteria > Burkholderiales > Thiobacillaceae > PFJX01. The sequence goes on from CAYMUY010000051.1 coordinate 10,095, forward strand.
GTCGCGTGCCGCGACCCAGCCGGCCGAGGTGGTGGCGATGCTCCGGGCGAGGGCGGTGGCGTGCTCGGTCTGCCGGTCCAGCAGCATGGCCTGCTGTCGCACCGTCAGGTCCCAGATGAACAGGGTCATCATCACCGCGTGCACCAGCGCCACCCCGAGGATCAATTGTCGTCGGAGCGTGCCGAACAGCAGCACGCGCAGTCGTTCAAGCATGACGGTGAGACGGGAGGATAGGGGTTCGGGAGGGGCGCGCGCCGCCAGGGAAGACGCGTGTCAGGCCGCCAGCCGCTGTCATTTCTGTTCCACCAGCCGCACTTCCCGCTCGAAGGTCGCCACGTAGTCGCGCACCTTGTCGTAACTGGCATCGTCGGCGGGGTGGAAGCGGGCGGTTTCCATGGCGGCCAGTATGGTCCGGCCTTCCGGGGTCCGGTCCAGCGCGAGCAGGAGCGCGCGCAGCTTGTCGCGCAGCGCGGCCGGCACGTCGTCCCGCGTCATCACCGCGTTGTTCAGCAGCGATGGGGTTTCCCAGATGACTTTCAGCTCGGCGGCCTCCCTGGGCTGGCTCTTCTGGAACTGGCGCCAGGGCGGCGGCCAGGTGGCGCCGGCGGCGGCCTCGCCCAGGTAGACATTCATGATCGAGGATTCCTGGGAGCCGACATAGCGGTTGACGATGTCCTTGCGGATGTCGATGCCGTGCCGGTGCAGGTAGTTCTGCGGCATGACGCAGGCGGCCAGGGCGGTATGGGAGGGATAGCTGACCACCTTGCCCTTCAGGTCGGCGGGGGTCTGGATGCCGCTGTCGCGGCGTACCAGGAAGATGCCCTTGAAATCCTCGGCGTCGCCCGCCATGGCGATGACCCGGTAGCCCACCTTCATGGCTTCCAGGGTTTGCCAGGGGTTGGGCAGCAGGAGTTCCGGCTCGCGGGCGCGGAACTTGGCCTCGTAGGCCTGGTAATCACGCGAGGCTTCCAGTTCGAAACGGGCCTCCGGCAGGCGCGCGTTCAGATGGTCGATGAGCGGTTGATAGGCCTCGGAGAGCTTGCGCGGGTTATGCAGCGGGTGGATGGCGAGTCGGAACAGCCGTTTCCCGTCGCCCGCCGGGCCGGCGCCGTAGCGGGGACCGGCCGGCGCTTCGGCGGGGCGTTCGCAGCCGGCCAGGAGGAGCAGGAGGAGGCTTGCCAGGAGGGACATCACGCGCGTCATGACGGTTCCTTTTCCGTGCTGTGTGCCGGGTGCGGGCCGCAGGAGGAAGGCCAACACATCATCCCCGCCATGGCCACTGCTGATCGAACGCCTCCACGGGCAAGGGTTTGCTGAAGTAGAAGCCCTGGAACTGGCGGCAGCCCGCCTCGCGCAGGAAGGCGAATTCGGCGGCTTCCTCGACACCCTCGGCGATCACCTCCATGTCCAGGTTGTGGGCCAGGGAGATGATGGTGCGGACGATGGAGGCGTTGCGGCCGTCCTTGTGCACCTCGTGCACGAAGGAACGGTCAATCTTGAGCTGGTCGACCGGCAGGCGCTTGAGGTAGGCCAGGGAGGAGTAGCCGGTGCCGAAGTCATCCACCGAAAAACGGATGCCGAGGTCACGCAGGCATCCCATTTTCTGGACGGCGCCGTCGATGTCGGCGAGCAGCAGGCTTTCGGTGACTTCCAGCTCCAGCGCGCCGGGCGGGGCGTTGGTGAGTTCGAGCACGCGGCGGACGCGGTCAATGAAATCGGTCTGATGGAATTGCTGGGCGCTGACGTTGACTGCCAGGAGGCGGCCGGGAGGAGGGGCGCCTTCGGACCAGCCCCGCAATTGCCGGCAGGCGGTCTCGAGTACCCAGTCTCCCAGCGGCAGGATGAGGCCGGAGTCCTCGGCGATGGGGATGAACCGTCCGGGTGGAACCAGGCCATACGCGGGATGTCGCCAGCGCACCAGGGATTCGGCGCCGATCAGGCGGCCGTTGTCGTCCACCTGCGCCTGATAGTGGAGCAGGAATTGCTGTTCCTTGAGGGCCTCGCGCAATTCCTTTTCCAGCGACAGGCGGTGTTCGGCATCGCTCTGCATTTCCGGCTGAAAGAAGTGGACGCTGTTGCGGCCGGCCTGTTTCGCCTTGTGCATGGCCAGGTCCACATGCATGAGCAGCTCTTCGCTGGTGGCGCCGTCGCAGGGATAGAGGGTGATACCCATGCTGGCGTTGATGTGCACGCTCTGTTCGCCCGCCCGCATGGGTTCGACCAGGCTCTGGGCGATTTTTTCGGCGGCGGCCCGGGCATGGGTGACGGATTCCTCCTCGTCCTGGCCGATGGCGGGGAGGAGGACGATGAATTCGTCGCCGCCCCAGCGGAAGACGAGATCCGATGCCCGCACCGTCTGTCGCACCCGCTTCGCCACTTCCTTGATGAACTGGTCGCCGATGTTATGGCCCAGGGCGTCGTTGAGCAGCTTGAAGTGATCCAGGTCGATCAGCAGGATGCCGCAATAATTGGCGTGGCGGTCGGCATTGCGCATTTCCCGCGGCAATTCTTCTTCAAGTTGGCGGCGGTTGGGCAGGTGGGTGAGTTCGTCGTGATAGGCCTGCCAGGCCAGCTGCTCGTCGGCTTGGCGCCGGGCGATGCCCATGGCCAGCACTTCGGCCACCTGCAGCAGGAAGGGCATCGGGTTGAATGCGTCCGGGACGCCGCTGGCGAGAATCATGAGTCCGAAGATCCGGTCACCGGAGGTCAGCGGCAAACAGAGGCTGCTGTCATTCGCGCCCAGGCCAAGAATGTCGTGGATCCGGGTGCAGGACTCGTTCGTGTCGCGCTTGAGGCAGAACTGACCGTTGGCCCGGTTGCAGCTGCTCAGGGTCATGGCGGCCATGGCCGCTTCCTGGCTGGGGGTATAGCCATGAGAAGCGGACAGGAGCAGCCGCTGGCCGTCGATGGCGGCCACGCTGAGGATGGCGCTGCGGATATGCGGGTGCCAACCGACGTTTTCGTTGAGGCTGGCGAGCGCGCGGCTCGGGTAGTCCTGGTCCGCAAAATGATGGTGCGAGAGGGCGAGCAATTCGCGCAGCGCATGCTCCTCGCGCATGGCCTGCGCGAGGCGGTCGTTGGTGGCGGAAAGCTCGCGGGTACGCTCGGCCACCAGTTCTTCCAGGCGTTCGTTGCTGCGCGCGAGGGTGCTGCGCGCGCGGCCCAGTTCGATATGGGTGTGGGCGCGGGTGAGGACTTCCTCGCCCTGGAAAGGCTTGACGATGTAGTCGATGCCCCCGGCCTTGAACGCCTGGACCTTGTCGTCCATCTCCTGCAGGGCGCTGATGAATATCACCGGGATGTCACGGGTTTCGGATCGCGCCTTGAGCTGGCGGCAGACCTCGAAGCCATCCATGACGGGCATGCGGATGTCCAGGAGGATGAGATCCGGGAGGGTGGACGCGGCCGCGCGCAGCGCCGTGTCACCATTGAGCGCCGGACGAACCTTGTAGCCCGCGGTATGCAGGATGCCTTCCAGCACCCGCAGATTGTTGGGGTTGTCGTCGACGATCAGGACGGTGGGCGTGCTGTCAGCTTGCATGCGAGTCATCGTTGCCCCTGTCTGGTCCAAGCCATTGCCGCGATTCGCGTAGCCACGCCTTCGGTCGCTGTGCGCCGGATGTACCCCGGCATCTTGGCTTCATGTCGCCGTCGCTGCCGCGCGAGATCGCGGTCTAGCATGCTGACCTTCAGAGGGCCGCCGCTCAGGCACAGGCGGGTGTTTCCGTGCCGAGCCAGAAGCCGAGGTTTTTCTCCAGGAACTCGTCCCAGGGCATGTAGTGGGAACCGTCGCAGGAGAAGGTGAGGCCGACCAGGCCGTTGAACAGGTTGAGCGAGCCGGAGCGCAGATAAAGGGTCTCGTCCATGAAGCGCAGGTCGCGAAAGCACCGAAATATTCTGGGGATCGCCTCGGCGGGAACGATGGCCTTTTCCGGGTAGGGGTGACGCGGGTAGGCCAGGCAGAGGTTGGGGTCGGAGAGGTCGTCAAAGCCGTGGATGCGGTAGCTGTAGGGGTCGTCCAGCATCCAGAGGGTGGCACGGGAACTGGAGAAGTGCAGCTTCCCGTGGTAGACGCCATGCACCGTCATCAATTCCATCAGCAGGGCGAGGATCTCTTCGATGTGCTGGTCCATCGGGCTGTTCACGCGCTCCTGGTGGAACAGGCCGGCACGGATGGCGGGGTCGCCGCGCATCTGCATCCATTGGTCGGGCCGCGCGTAGAGCGCCTGGGTGGCGGGCAGCTCGCGCAGGTCGAAGTCGGCGCCAAGGAAACCGAGGGTCGTCCCGTCGGCGGCCTCGATCCGTTGCATGGCGGTGAGCGAGGGGCGTTTCGCGTTGCGGCTGATGTAGGCCTCGGACAGCGAAAAGCGGCTGCCGGCCAGGGCGGCGGCCAGGTAGGGGCGATCACCGCGGTCACGGCCGTGATGTTCCGGCATGAGGCCGGCGCGAGAGACGTTGGAGGTGATCTGCCGCGCCTGGGCATCCAGTACGTAGAGGTATTTGCAATAGGGCAGTTCGATCATGCCCTCCCGCAGGTGTGCTTCAAGCTTGTCGCGCGCGGGCCAGATATCGCGGCAGGTCTCGGCCAGGCTGGTGAGCGAGGAGGCGAGCCAGCCCCCGAGGATGTCGCGCTGGCGCTGAATGGCTTGCTGGAGATTGGTGTTCATGGTCTCGGGGGAGGAAGGGAGGGGACTCCCGAGGATCACGTGCGCCGTCGTGTCACGGCAGGTTGGAAATGGCGGCCCGCTCTTCCGAGTTGGAGAGCGGGCTGGCCATGGGCATTACTTCTTCTTGCTGGCTTTCTTGACCGGGTTGGCGGCGGCGGTCAGGGCTGCGCCGGCCTTGAAGCGCACCACTTTCTTGGCGGCGATCTTCATTTCCTTGCCAGTCTGGGGGTTGCGGCCGGTGCGGGCGGCGCGTTCCTGGACACTGAAGGTACCGAAGCCGATGAACTGGACGCTCTCGCCCTTGGCGACGGCGGCGCTGATGGCATCGAGCGCTGCCACAATGGCCTTGCCCGCATCAGCTTTCGTGAGTTTGGTTGTTTCGGCGACGGCGTCGATAAGTTCGGTCTTGTTCATGCATGTCTCCTTGGTGACGATGAAATAATCAGGAAAAGGCCTCGAGCGGGCGGTCGTAGTCTAGTGCAAGCCCGGTCGTTGCGGGCTACCTGTTCGCGGCTTCTTGCCACAATAAATCCATATTCCTGGCATAGCCATGGGTCCGGGCTGGCGAGTTTATCAAATATGTAGATTGGTATTTGTATTTCGTTCTGCTTATTAGATCAATCGTCCGGTGAAGACGCCATCGCCCATGCTTCTTCCAGGCGGGTTGGGGTGCCCGTCCGGGTGCGACCACGCCTGGAAATGTGCCGTGACGGTGCTGGCAGGGATGCGCGAGGCTAATATGGCGGCCCTGACGTATCCCGCAATCCGAGAGTCATGTCGAACACTTACCGCCGCTGGGCCGTCCCCGCATGGATGTTGGCGGCCTCGTGGGCGCCTTGTCCCGCCGCCGCCCTCGAATGGTCCGCCACGGAAATCGAATACCTGCACAGTGCGGGGTTTCGCGAACCGTTCAATCCCGACCGGGTGATGAAAGACATCGTCACCCTGCAACACGTCAATGGTTACCGCCTGGGCCGCAACTTCATGTTCGTTGACCTGGTCCAGTCGGGCAATCAGGAACGGGATGCTTTCGGCAGCCGCGAATCGCCCACCGAGATCTATGGCGAAGCCTATACCACCTTGTCCCTGTCGCGTCTTAGCGGGAGATCGTTCGCGGCGGGGCCGGTGCGCGATGTCGGTCTCACCGCCGGCATCAACCTGGGCGCCAAGAACAGCCGCTTCAATCCGGAACCGCGGGTCTACCTCGCCGGCCTCACCGTGGATTTCGCGGTACCGCGCGGTTTCTTCAATGTCGATCTGCTGGGCTACTGGGATCATGGCTGCCATGGCGGCGGTTGTCCCGACTACCGGGCCAGCTATCAGGTGACGCCGTCCTGGTCGATTCCCTTCAGACTGGCGGGCGTCGATGGCGAATTCACCGGTTTCATTGACTATATCGGTTCACGCGGCGCCGGCAGCGTCCACCAGGTGCTGAGCCAGCCGCAACTGCGCTTCGACATCGGCAAGCCGTTCGGCCGCAAGGGCCAGCTCTATGCCGGCATCGAGCATCAATACTGGCGCAACAAGTTTGGTGTCGCCGGCGTCAACGAAAGTCATCCGCAATGGTTGCTGGTGTGGAAGTTCTGAGCCGGGGTCGTGTCGCTCAGTGTTGGGCAACCACGTCTTGCTGTGCTTCCGGGTCGAATTCGGCGCGGACGATGTCGAGCGCTTCCTTGAGGGTTTCCTCGGTGAGCTCATTGAGACTTTCCGCCAGCACTTCGGCGGCGTCGATGGTGTCCTGGTCATCGGGCAGGTTGTCCGAATCCAGATTGGCCACCAGTACCGCGGCGGAGCCGGCAACCTGGAGCAACGCCTGCCGTTCGGTCATCAGCAGTTCGATCTCCTCTCTCAACAGGCGGACTTCCTGGTCGTTCAAAGCGTGGATGGTCATGACGAGCCTCGTTGAATGGTCGGGGATGGGTGATGGGATAATACCGCGCCCGCCATTCTTCCCGATACCCGCGCCGTGCTACGACCCCTCCGTCTCGATCCCGCCCTGATCGGCAAGCCTCTGCCCTGGGATATCTACACCAGTGCTGGCGTGCTGGTCGCGGGTGCCGGTCTGGTGCTGGCCGACGAGGCGCATTTCAACAAGCTCACCGCGCGGCCGCTGTTTCGCATGAGCGAAGGGGGCGAGACGGCGGATTCCCCGCTCGATCGCCTGACTGCTTTGGCGAAACAGGCCGAGGCCGTCCTGGCCTGTCCCGACGCCGCCGCGATTTGCGAGCTGACGGGCGCACTGCTGGCCTTGTTGCGCGCCGATGCCGATGCCTGCATCGGATATGCCTGCCTGGTGCCGCTGGCGCGGCCGTGTGTCGGCCATGCCCTGCGCGTGTTGCTCATCGCCGGCGTGCTGGCGGATCAGATGGCGTTCACTGAGGCCGAACAGCTCAGCCTGGCGGCCGCCGCGCTGTCCATGAATGTCGCCAGCCTCGAACTGCATGATCGGCTGCATGCTTTCTCCGGCCAGGTGCCGGAGTCGGATCGCATCGCGCTGCGCGGGCATCCGCAAGCCAGCGTCACGCGGCTGGAGGCCGCGGGCGTTCGCGATGCGGCGTGGCTTGATGCGGTCCGCCAGCATCACGAGAACATGGATGGCAGCGGCTATCCCCTGGGCTTGTCGGGCGGCATGATTTCCCTGCCGGCGCGCCTGCTGCGGGTGGCGGATTTCTATTGCGCCAAGATCAGCGGCCGCTATTACCGGCCGCCGAAATCCGCCAGTGTGGCGTTCCAGGACCTGTTCGGACGCGACAAGGCCTTGCTGGACAGCCAGATCGCCGCGCAACTGCTGCGCCGACTGGGCATCCACCCGCCGGGCACGCTGGTGCGTCTCGCATCCCGTGAGACCGCCTGTGTCGCCCGCCGCGCGCCCGGCGGTGGCGGGCGCTGGGCGGTCAGCGTCCTCGATGGCCGCGACCGCCTGCTGGAGCCGCCGCAATCGCGCGATATCGCCGCGCGCACTCACGCCATCATCGGCACGGCCGAGCGCCAGCCGGGGTGGCCGACGATCAACTGGAAGGCTGTCTGGGGATACTGATGTCGCTTTCACCTTATGTGTTCGATGCCACACGCGAGAATTTCGATCAGCTCGTGCTCGGCAATTCCATGCGTGGCCTGGTCCTGGCGCATTTCTGGAATCCCAAGGCCGGTCCCTGCCTGGTGCTGATGCCCCGCCTGGTGCGGCTGGCCGGGGAGTACGGCGGTCGTTTCCTGCTGGTGATGGTGAATACCGATGAACTGGGGCGACGGGTGCGGGATCTCGGGGTGACCAGCGTGCCGACGGTGAAGTTTTATCTGCACGGCGAGGTGGCGCATACCCTCCATGGCGCCGAACCCGACAGCACCTTTCACGAGGCGCTGGGTCGCTTTCTCGCCAGCGACCGCGATCAACCGCGCATGGCAGCGTTGCGCCTGCATCAGGAGGGGCAGACCGCCGAGGCCATCGCCCTGCTGGCGCAAGCCGCGGTGGCGGAACCGGAAGATCTGGCGGTGGCCCTGGATCTGGCCAAGCTGTTGACCCTGGACGGTCGCCCCGACGAGGCACTGTCCCTGCTCGCGGCCCTGCCGCTGGAGGCGCGTCGGCGCCAGGACATCGCGCCCCTGCTGATCCATCTTGAGTTGATCGTCGCCGCCGCCGAAGAAGACGCCACCCCGGACACGCCGGCCGCGCGCCTGGCTGCGGCCGCGCGCGCCCTGTTGTCCGACGACACGGCGACGGCACTGGAGGGTTTCCTGGAACTGGCGCGCACCGCACCCGATTACCGTGATGACATCGGCCGCCGCGCCATGCTCTCGCTGTTCACCCTGCTTGGCGGCGACCATGAGTTGACGCGGCGTTATCGCTCACGCCTGGCGGGGCTGGCGACGTGAGTGCCGTCGCGTCGGTCAGGGCGGCGGCGCCGGATGCCTGGCGGGAGGCGTTTGCCGCGACGACGGCGTTTCACCATGTCGCGCCGTTCGCCGCTCGCCTGGCGGGCGCCGACTGGCCGGCCCTGGCGCGGCTCGATGCCCTGGCCAGGGCGCAAGGGTTGCGCAACCACGCCGGGTTGCCCGTGCGCTTCGCCGCGCAGCATACGCGCTGCGGACAATGGGATTATGAAGCGGCCATCCTTGCCAGTGGCGAGGTGCCCAGCCGGGAACGCAACTGGCACGATCTGCTCAATGCGTTGACCTGGTTGGCCTTCCCGCGCGCCAAAGCGGCGCTCAACGCGATGCAGTGCGCGGAACTGGAACGTCGCCGGGGCACGACGCGCGGCCCGGTCTCCGACGCGGCCACCCTGTTCGATGAGAGCGGCCTGCTGCTGCTTGCCCCCGATGACGAACTGGCGGACCTGCTGGCGACGCGGCAATGGCACGCGGCGTTCGTGGATCGTCGGCGGTTGTGGGAGTGGACGCGGGTCTACGCCTTCGGCCATGCCCTGCTGGAGAAACTGCTGTCGCCATGGCCGGGTATCACCGCCAAGTGCCTGTTTCTGAAGGTGTCAGCCCTGCCTGAACCGGGCGCGCCGCCGGACTGGCTGGACGCCGCCCTCGCCACGGCCTGGCAGGAAGGCTGTATCAGCCGGCCCGCCGAGCTGTTTCCGCTGCCGGTGCTGGGTATTCCCGGGTGGTGGCCGGGCAATGTCGATCCGGCGTTTTATCTGGACGAAAGCGTGTTCCGCCCGTCACGGGCTGGATGAGTCAATCCGCTTAGAATGCTGCGCATTCCCCTCCGAGCCGAACCATGCCGATGAATGGCACCTCCTCCACCCGTGGCCACGATGCCGGCATGCTGGCGCATATGGTCAGGGCCAAGCTGGCGATGGCCGTCCTGGCATTGGGCCTGGCTTTCGCGGTGCTGCTGGTGACGCATTTCTGGCAACTGAACGAGGCCTTCCAGGATAGCCTGGTGGCCAAGGTGCAGATCACCGCGGTGCGCGCCGGGGCCGCGCTGAAGCGCCAGGACCGGCAGGAGGCTACCGCCATCCTCCAGGCGCTCAGCGGCGCGCCGGAGATCGTCGCCGCCAGCCTCTATGCGCCGGATGGCACGCGTCTGGCCGAATATCGCCGCGACAAGTGGGCCACGGTTCCGGAATTCGACGCCCAGGGCCGGGGCTGGACCAGGATCGAACGCCAGCGCCTGCTGGAGGCAAACCAGATCATCGGGCATCTGGTGGTCAAGGCCAGCGTCGATGCGCTGGCTCGCCGCCTGGCCTGGTTCTTCGGCATCGGCCTGGTGACCGTGATGATCGGCCTCGGCGTGGCCTGGAGCGTGTTCATGGGGTTGCGCCGCAAGGTCGATGATGCCGAACAGGACCTCCGCCGCATGGCCTGGTATGACCCGGTGACCAAGCTCCCCAATCGCAATCTGTTCATGCAGCGCCTGCGCGATGCCGTCAACGAAGCACGCGAGGTGAGACGCGGCATCGCCGTGCTGTTCATTGATCTGGATAATTTCAAGCTGGTCAACGATACCCTCGGCCATGAGGCTGGCGATGTCCTCCTTTTGACCGTCGCCGAGCGTTTGCGCGGGCTTCTGCGAGCCGGGGATTCGGTGTGCCGCCTGGGTGGGGACGAGTTTGTCATCCTGCTGCACCCTTGCAGTCGCGGCGATGCGCAGGCCGTCTCGGAACGGGCGCTGGAAGCCATCAGCCAGCCGGTGCCGGTGTATGAACAGGAAGTCTATGTCGGGGGCAGCATCGGCATCGCCCGCTTCCCCGAGGATGGCATGGATGCCACCGCCCTGCTGCGCTGCGCCGATACCGCGATGTATCAGGCCAAGGACAACGGTCGCAACAACTTCCAGTTCTATACCTCGGACATGAACCTGAAGGCGCTGCAGCATTTCGCCATCGAAACCAGTTTGCGCAAGGCGCTGGAGCGCGACGAGATGCTGCTCTACTACCAGCCGCTGGTGGATGTGGAAACCCGCGCCATCGTCGGTGTCGAAGCCCTGCTGCGCTGGAAGTCGGAGGAGTTCGGCACCTTCGCATCCGGCGACTTCATCGCCATCGCCGAGCAGTCCGGCCTGATCAACCAGCTCGGTCTGTGGGCACTCACGGCGGCCTGCCGGCAGATGCGGGAGTGGCGCGACGCCGGGATTGCCGGCCTGCGGGTGGCGGTGAACCTGTCGCCACGGCAGTTCCATAATGGCGACCTGGTCAGACAGGTGCGCGACGCCCTCGCGGAAAGCGGTCTCGAACCCGGCGCGCTGGAACTGGAAATCACCGAAAGTGTGCTGATCAAGCACAACATGGAGGCGATCGAGAAACTGACCGAATTGGCCGAACTCGGCGTGAAGCTGGCGATCGACGACTTCGGTACTGGCTACTCGTCGCTCTCCTATCTCAAGCGCCTGCCGATCCACCGGCTCAAGATCGACCGCAGTTTCGTGCGGGAAAGTCATATCGACCCGGACGACGCCGCCATTGCCACCGCCATCATCGGCATGGCGGCGGGCCTCGGCATCGAGGTCACGGCGGAAGGCGTGGAAAACGAGGAACAGCTCGCATTCCTGAAGCAGGCCGGTTGCCAGATCGTGCAGGGGTACTACTTCGGCTCGCCCTTGCCGGCGGAAGAACTGGCCAAGCTGGTCAGACAGGTACGGGCCTAGGAATCGCCGGCTTTGAAAGTGCCGCGCCCTCCATTTTTCGCGGCTATCCCTGGCTATGGCGAGGCCGTGCTTATGGCGCAATCTACCCATGCTGATCGTGTCCCGAGGAGTGGTGTAAGAGTTGTACGGGAGGTCATCGCTCCGGAAG
>CAYMUY010000052.1:0-20136 GCA_964393825.1 uncultured Thiobacillus sp.
AGGTAGGGCGGATGAGCCGCAGGCGTTATCCGCCGCATGTAATCAAGCGAGTGGCATTCGGCGGAAGGTGCTCCGCTTTTCCGCCCGTGCTGGAAGCGGTGGGCGCGACGCTGCGGGTGCAATACGGTTTCATCAACGCGGCGCCGGCCAGCCTCGCCAGCAAGGTAGGGCGGATGAGCCGCAGGCGTTATCCGCCGCATGTAATCAAGCGTGTGGCATTCGGCGGAAGGCGCTCCGCTTCTCCGCCGTACCGTGCTGGAACGCGATGCCGCGGAAGGAGGAGAGCCTGCCACGACAGAAACCCACAACGCAGGAATATGCCGCGATGCATGGCTGCTTGTTGATTGAACTTGGCCAAGAGGCGGAGAAGCATCAGATGGAAAAGGGTGACTTATCGAATAAATCTGTTTGCCATGGATTATTTTCCAAGAATCCCAATCTACTCCGGTGAAAATGCAGCAATAGTGGTCAACCTCACCATTGTTTTATGGACTGTCAGTGTCGCGATACCGCCCGGTTTTTTCGGACACCTTTCAGCCCCCTTGAACAAACCGCCAGCCCCATGAAATTCCTCTACACCCTTCTCGCCTCCCCCTACGCCGCCCATTTCCCCGATCTTTTCCAGGCGCAGGGGATCGTGGTGGAGGATTTCGGTTCAGCCCGCAACCTGCACCGCGCCCTGAAGCAGCAGCGGCCTGACTTCTTCGTGGGCGAGTTCGTCTATGCCTGGGGCAATGACTACGCGGGCAACACGATCTCCAATCTGGATGTCACCCTTCGCACGCTTCAGGCCGTAGCGCCGCAAGCGAAGTTCATCATCGTCATGCAGCCCGCCGAGGCGGCTCACATCGACAAGCTGCTGGCGGTGTTCTCCGTCCATGCCGTGCTGACGTATCCCATCGCCGAGGCACAAATGCGGGCCGCATTGCTGGACCCGGCCTGACCCTGCAAACCGCGGTTGTCCGCGTTGCAGGAGCGCCTGCAGCTACGGATACCCGCTCCCGCCTGCGTTCATGATGCATGCGGGCGAAAAAGACGAGATCAACCGCGTGCTCCCTGGCTCAAGGGCCGCCCGCAGCCGCGGGCCTGGCCGTGAAGGCGGTAGCGATGACCGCTTCGCCGTTGCGCCAGGCAATGCCCGCGGCCACCTCGGGCGGCAGTTCTGCCAGCCAGCTGCGGGCCCAGTCCGCGTGCTCGCCCACCTGGTCCCAGCGGGCGGGGGTGTAGGTGTCGGTGCCGACCATGAAACGGTCGGGATGGGTGAGGAACAGGGCGCGCCATTCCGGGCGCAGTTTGCCCTTCGGAGCGATTTCGCCACGGAAGGAGAGGTCGGCCCATAGCCTGGGATGCAGGGCCAGCATCCGCGCGACCGTGTCCACCCCTTCAAAGCCGGCATGGGCCCAGAGGATGCGGGCCTCCGGGTCCTGGCGGAAGATGCGGGCGATGGCATCGGCATCGCCATGCACATGCAGCATCAGGCCGTGCTGGCTGGCCAGTTGCACCACCCGACGCACTACGGGGGTGTCGGCCTCCGTGCCATCCACATGGAACTCGCCGATGGCCACGTAGCGATGCTGCCCGAGCCGCTCCTCAAGATAGGCGGGAATGCTCTCGTCCCGAGTCCAGGCGGAGAGGTCGCTACGCTTGCGGTAGGGACGCAGGGCGGGGACCACCAGGTCGGGCGCCGCCCAGTAAAGCATCCGGGTGCCGTCGTCGTTGGAACTGGACACCAATGCCCTCCGCACTCCGGCCGCCCGCAGGCGCCGCACGGCCTCTTCCGGCGTGAGCCGCTGCCAGGCGTCGTGACTGTAGTGGATATGGGCATCGAACAGCGGGAACTCCCCCGCGCGCACGGGCAGCGCGAAGAAAACCAGCATCAGGCCGGCAAGCATGACGAAACGCAATGACATGGGAATCTCCGCTACGGTGGTGGGCGAGCCTGGCTGGGCTGGAGATCGATCAGGTGTACTTCTTGCGTTCCAGTTCCGCGAGATAGCGGGAATAACCGAGTTCGGCGATTCGCCCGCCCGCCGCCTGTTCCAGCGCGGCGGCGAAACCGGGTTCGTCATCTTCCGGGTCGTCCGGCACCACCAGCATGGCGCCATCGGCGAGACGCAGGCGCACGCCATTCACCAGTCCGTTTGGCTCGGCGTCGCAGATGAGATAAAGCGGGCACTCCTCATAGGCGACGATATGAGCGATGTTGAGAAATATCTCGGGCGCGCTGAAGCGACGCTCGGCAATACAGCGGGCCGGGTTGCCGTGACCGAAATCTTCCGGCCGAACCGCTTCTGTTTCATGCAGTGGGCAGAGCTTGATGAAGGGCATGATCAGGACTGTCTGGGTCGAGTTGAACGCCTGGCACGATAGAGGACAGGTCAGGGTTTTGTCTGCCCCCGGGCAGAGTTCAGCTTGTTTCCATGTGGCGCTGTTCGCCAGCCGAGGAGAAATCCCCCTTCCCGCCTTTTGCAAAGGCGGAAAGGATCAGAAGCCAAGGCGAACGGGCATCGCCATCGGCTCGCCGCCGGAAACCGCGCCGATCAGTCTCAATAAAATGGATGCAACAAGGTGCATCACGCCCCACGGTTGTGCATCCGCGCGCGCGTCCGCGCCATGGCGCTTACAAGGCCCCCTTAATAATCAAACGGATATATATCCGGCACGGATCATGCATGGATACCACTGACCGAAGCCGCAGCGTGCTGCCAGGTCGGGCATTCCCGCGCCGATGCTGGAACGTGCTCCACGCCCACCGCGGACATCACGAAGTGACGGAAGGAAATCGCCATGAACGCCACTCACGAACTGGAATCAGGACAGGCCGGTGCCCATCCGCGCACCGGCATTGTCATGAGCCACTGCCTTCATCCGTTGCTGCCACACGAAAGATCAGGCATCGGCGCGGTGAAACAGCTGGACCGGCGCGTCCCGATGGTCGGCGATGCCCATGCCTGACCTGCAGCCGCCTTTTCGCGGAAATCGAAAAGGCTCGTGCCATGATCGATGCCCTGGCCACCTTGGCCAGCGCTCGGGGCGATGAAAACGCCGAGACGTTCGCGATAAAAGCCAAACAACAACAAAATTCGAAGCCCATCCACCCACCCGACTCACCATGAATAGCGACGCCCCCATCCAGCGCGTGGTCAAGGTGCGCCGCGACTACAACACCTGGGTGGCCAACGAGACCCTGGAGGATTACGCGCTGCGCTTCACCCCGCGCAGCTACCGCAAGTGGTCCGAGGGGCGTGTGGCCAATACCGCGTTCGGCGCGGCGGCCTTCCTGGTCCTGGAAGCGGTGGGCGCGACGCTGCTGGTGCAATACGGCTTCATCAATGCGGCGCTGGCCATCCTCGCCAGCGGCCTGATCATCTATCTCGCCGGCCTGCCGGTGAGTTTCTACGCCGCGCGCCACGGCCTGGACATGGACCTGCTGACGCGCGGCGCCGGTTTCGGCTATCTCGGCTCCACGCTGACCTCGCTGATCTACGCCTCCTTCACCTTCATCTTCTTCGCGCTGGAAGCGGCCATCATGGCCTACGCGCTGGAACTCGCCTTCGCCATCCCGCCGGCCTGGGGCTACCTGATCTGCGCCCTGGTGGTGATTCCCCTGGTCACCCACGGCATCACCGCCATCAGCAAGCTGCAGACCCTCACCCAGCCCGTCTGGCTGACCCTGCTGGTACTGCCCTACGGCTTCGTGCTGGTGCTGGAGCCGGACAGCCTCGCCGGCATCCGCGACTATGCCGGCCAGGGTAGCGCCGGGTTCGACATCCAGTTGTTCGGGGCGGCCATGGCGGTGGGCCTGGCCCTGATCACCCAGATGGGCGAACAGGCGGACTACCTGCGTTTCATGCCGGAGCACACCCCGGCCAACCATCGCCGCTGGTGGGCCGGGGTGCTGGTGGGCGGGCCGGGCTGGGTGGTGCCGGGGGTGATCAAGATGCTGGGCGGCGCCCTCCTCGCCTGGCTCGCCCTCAGCCATGGCGTACCGGAAGCGCGGGTCGTCGACCCCAACCAGATGTATCTGGTGGCCTACCAGTACGTGTTCCCGAACCTGGGCTGGGCGATCGCGGCCACCGCCCTGCTGGTGATTGTCTCGCAACTCAAGATCAACGTCACCAACGCCTATGCCGGCTCCCTGGCCTGGTCCAACTTCTTCGCCCGCCTCACCCACAGCCACCCCGGTCGCGTGGTCTGGGTGGTGTTCAACACCCTGATCGCGCTGATGCTGATGGAAATGGACCTGTTCCAGGCCATCGGGCGGGTGCTGGGCCTCTACTCCAATGTGGCGGTGGCCTGGATGATGGCGGTGGTCGCCGACCTGGTGATCAACAAGCCGCTCGGCCTGTCGCCGCCAGGCATCGAGTTCCGTCGCGCCTACCTCTACGACATCAACCCGGTCGGTGTCGGCGCCATGGCCATCGCCTCGGGCCTTTCGGTGGCCACCTACCTGGGCCTGTTCGGCGCCGGCATGCAGCCCTATGCCATTTTCATCGCCCTCGCCGCGGCCCTGACCTGCTCGCCCCTGATCGCCTGGCTGACCGGTGGCCGCTATTACATCGCCCGTCAGCCCGAAGCGGCGCCGGCCGCCACCCAGGGCTGCTGCATCTGCGGCAAGGACTACGAACACGAGGACATGGCCCGCTGTCCCGCCTACCAGGGGCCGATCTGCTCGCTCTGCTGCACCCTGGACGCGCGCTGCCACGACCAGTGCAAGCCTCAGGCGCGCCTGGGCCAGCAATGGGCGGCCTTGCTGGAACGCCATCTCCCCGTGCGTGCGCGTCCCTACCTGGAGGCGGGGCTCGGCCATTACCTGTTGCTGATGACCGGGGTGCTGCCCTTCCTGGCGCTGCTCGTGGGCCTGCTCTATTACCAGGAAGTGCTGGCCCTGGCCGACAGCGCCGGCGCCCTGCTGCCGACACTGCGGCAATCCTATCTGCGCGCCTTCGTCGTGTTGCTGCTGGTATCGGGCATCGTCGCCTGGTGGCTGGTGCTGACCCACAAAAGCCGCCAGGTGGCGCAGGAGGAATCCAACCGCCAGACACGGCTGCTGATGCTGGAGATCGAATCGCATCGCCGCACCGACAGCCTGCTGCAACAGGCCAAACAGGCGGCCGACCTGGCCAACCAGGCGAAGAGCCGCTACATCTCCGCGATCAGCCATGAGTTGCGGACACCGCTCAACAGCATCCTCGGCTATGCCCAGATCCTCGGCCAGGACCAGGCGCTGCCCGACAACCGCCGCCAGGCCGTGAGCGTCATCAGAAAGAGCGGCGACCATCTGCTGTCGCTGATCGAGGGCACCCTCGATCTCGCCCGCATCGAGAGCGGCAAGCTGACGCTGGACGCGAAGCCCCTGGACTTTCCCGACTTCGTCCAGGAAATCGTCGCCATGTTCGAGCAGCAGGCGCGCGACAAGGGGCTGGACTTCCGCTATCAGGCGCTCGGCGAACTGCCCGCCATGGTGCGCGCCGACCCGCGCCGGCTGCGCCAGATCCTGCTCAACATCCTCGGCAACGCGGTCAAGTTCACAAGCCGCGGCGAGATCCGCCTGCGCCTGCGCTACCAGCGCGAGATGGCGTATTTCGAGATCGATGACACCGGTCCGGGCATCGCGCCCGAGGAACTGGCGCGCATCTTCGAACCGTTCTCGCGCGGCAGCGCCGCCACCGCCGGCGGCACCGGCCTCGGCCTCACCATCGCCCGGATGCTCACCGATCTGATGGGCGGCGAACTGACGGTGGAGAGCCCGACACCACCAGCCGGGCACGGCGGCTGCCTGTTCCGCATCCGCCTCTACCTGCCGCACCTGCATGCCGCCCAGGCCGCCCGCGAGCGTCCGCGGATACGCCGCGTCGGCTACGTCGGCGTGCGCCGCCGCATCCTCATCGTCGACAACGAGAAGACCGACCGGGAACTCCTGGCCAACGTGCTGGAACCACTCGGCTTCCAGATCGCGCAAGCCGCGTCCGGCCCCGAATGCCTGGAGCAGGTACCGCGTTTCCGGCCCCATCTGATCTTCATGGACCTGGCCATGCCCGGCATGGATGGCTGGGAAACCATCAGCCGCCTGCGCGAGGCCAGCCGCCGCGGCGAACACGCCGACGCCGAGATCGCCATCATTTCCGCCAACGCCTTCGACAAGGGCGCCGAGAACGATGTCGGCATCGGCGCTGACGAATTTTTCACCAAGCCGGTGCGCATGGACGACCTGCTGGAGTGGATCGGCCAGCGCCTGGAACTGGAATGGGTCAACGCGGAAACGCCACCGACCACGCCCGTGGCCGCCGCGCCCGTCGCCCTGACGCCGCCGCCGGCGCGGTATCTGCTCGCCCTCGACGAACAGGTCGAACTGGGTTACCCGCGCGGCGTTCACGCCCGGCTGGATGAAATCGAAGCACTGCATCCCCGCCACGCCGAATTCGTGACCGTCATGCGTCAACTCGCCCACCGTTTCCAGTTCGACGCCATGCGCGAAATCGTGCGCAAGCACCTCGAACCGGACACTTCACCTTCCCGCCATGACCCCGCTTGACCACCTCAGCCAGGACATCGTCCTGATCGTCGATGACGTCCCGGAAAACCTCGCGCTCCTGCACGACGCCCTGGACGAAGCCGGTTACACCGTGCTGGTCGCCACCGATGGCGAATCCGCCCTGCTGCGCACGCGCCAGAGCCGCCCCGACGTGATCCTGCTGGATGCGCTGATGCCCGGCATGGACGGCTTCGAGGTGGCGCGCCGGCTCAAGGCCGACCCGGTCTCGCAGCCGATCCCCATCGTCTTCATGACCGGACTCACCGAAACCGAGCACGTCGTGGCCGCCTTCGCCGCCGGCGGCGCCGACTACGTCACCAAGCCGATCAAACCCCAGGAAGTGCTGGCCCGCATCGCCGCCCACATGCGCAACGCCCGCCAGATGAAACAGGCGCGCAGCGCCCTCGACGCCTTCGGCCAGGCCACCCTGGTGCTACGCGGCGACGACGGCCGCCTGCTCTGGCAGACGCCGCTGGCGCGCCGCCTGCTCAAGACCTATTTCGCCAGCGAACAGGACACGGCGCCCCCGCGCATGCGAGCCTGGCTGGCGGAAGCCCTGCGCGCCACCCGGGAAGGCCGCGAACCGCCGGTCCTGGTGAGCGAGCCGTCACGCCGCCTGCTGGCCAGCCTGCACGACCCTGGCCAACCAGGCCACGAAGGCGAATGGCTGCTGGTGCTGCGCGAGGAAAACCACGCCGCCGCCAGCGAAGCCCTGGCCAGCGCCTTCGGCCTGACCGGCCGCGAGGCCGAAGTGCTCTACTGGGTGAGCAAGGGCAAGACCAACAAAGACATCGGCGACATCCTCGGCAGCAGCCCGCGCACCGTGAACAAGCACCTGGAACACGTCTTCGTGAAACTCGGCGTGGAGACCCGCACGGCGGCGGCGAATCTGGCCATGACGAAAATGGGAGCCGTCAGGGGCGGCGAATAGCGCGTGTTTTAAGGTCATATCTTGACCATATCGTCAATTACGAGCTTGTATCACCCTTATTACAAGATATTATTGATCATATGATTAATGAAGAGACGAGATTCTCCAGTCTGCTCAAGCAAGTGCTGGCGGCCGCCAGGATGGCCGGCATCGACCAGCGTGATCTGGCCTTGCGCGCGGGTATCCGCCCGGAAACCCTGTCCCGCCTCAAAGGCAAGGGCCGGGGGGATTTCGAAACCCTGGATCGCATGGCAAGCGTGGTCGGCCTGCGACTGGCCCTGGTGGCGGATGACGATCTCACCGCCCGCATCGAACGCGGAGACCTGCTGTGAGTGACCGTCATGCCGTGATCTGGACGCGCGCCGGCGACGGGCCATTGAAGTTGGGCAGCCTGGTCGTGACCGCGCGGGAAAGCCGCTTCAGTTACAGCGAAGAAGCCCTGGCCCGGCAGGACGTGCCGGGCGTCTCCCTGCTGATGCCGAAGTCGGCCACCCCACCGGTGTTCCAGTCCAAAGCGGGGTTCTTCACGTATCCCCGCCTGATGGCCCTGATTCCCCCGGCGGGCCACAACCTGCAACGTCAGCTCTACCTCCGGTTGCTCCAGCACGCGACGAGAGACATCCCCGCCGGCCAGGATCTGGAATGGGCATTGTTCCTGCTCACGGGACACAACGGCATCGGCCATCTGGATGTCTTCGCCGACGATCTCGCGGCCGACCGTTGGTATCGCCAGCCCTCCCCCGCGCCCAGGCAGGCCATCGGGCCGCGCTCGCGCTTATGGGCACAACTTCGCGAAGGCTTCGTTCACGACCTGGCGCCACTGGATGCGGGGGTCGTGGAGCGCCTCATCGGCCCCACGCCCACCGCGGGCGGGATGACGAGCAAACTGCTCGCCGCCATTCCCGACGCCACGCATTGGGATGGCCGCATCGCGCCACCCGGAACCGCGCGGGTCGGCGATACCCCGTTTACCGACGTGGTCCTCAAGATCGAACCCCCCCACTACGCCGGCCTGGCGGAACTGGAAGCCCTGTGCCTGCGAGTCCACCAGGCGTGCGGTTTTGAGACGCCACGCTTCTGGCGAACCCGCCAGGCCGGGATGGAGTTTCTCGCGGTGGAACGCTTCGATCGCGCCGACGGCCTGCCCGTGCCACTGGAAAGTTTCTATGCGCTACTCGCGATGGGCCGCCGGGAATTCCTGTCCACCGCGGACATCACCCTGGACGACCTGGGCCGGACCATCCCGAAGCTCGCGGCAGTGGCCGCGCTGGACGTCAAGGCCACCCAGGAAGCGATCTTCCGCCGTGTGGCGCTGGCCCTGTTCACCGGCAACGGCGACCTGCATCTGGAAAACCTCTCCCTGCTGGGTGGCGCCCGGAATGCCAGGCTGGCGCCGGTATACGACCCCGCGCCGATGCGGGCCTGGGCCAGGCACGACCTGCGTTTCGCCATACCCATCGACTTCGACCCCACACTCGGCGGCGTGGCCGGCAACCTGATCGCCCTGGCGCCGGCATTCGGCATGAAAGGGGGTAAGGCGAAAGAAATCCTGCGCGACTTGCTGGAACAGGCCCGTGACTACCCGGAGCGGGTCATGGCCCTGGATAGCGTGCCGCTGGAGCGGCGCCAGCGGTTGGTGGCGGTCGTGAGCCGGGAACGACGGGAGGTAGCGAAGGAACTCGCTGGCGCGTGAACCTGGATTGTCCTTTTACCAAGACCCGCCCGCCTCGTCCCTCTGCCTGGACGCACGACGATTGCAGTGATTTCGTGCTGGAGGTGGTGCTGCCCTTGCTCGATAGCCCCGCCTTGGCGCTGGAGGAGCTTGGCCTGCGGTGCAAGACCTGGCTGAGGGCCTGGGGCCGGGGCTCATCCGGCTCACGGATGCCGTGGAATGGGACCATGCCGTCCTCCTTGCGCTGTTCCTGGACCGCGTCTGGAACACGTCTACGCGAAACGCGGCATGGAAACCCGCACGGCGGCCGGGACGTGGCGACGTGGGCGGTCAGTCGCCGCTGGCGGGCACCCGGATCACCGTGCCTTCCCGGCGGGGATCGGCGGCGCCGTGATGGGCGCCGCCGGCCGGGTCGAGAAAGACCGCCTGCACCGAGCCGATGCGCGCCCGGCAGGCATCCGAACCCGCCTCGCCGAGGCCGGCATGGCCGAGGGCGCGCAGGGCGTCCTGGGTGGCGATGGCGATGCGCGGCTGCATAAATGTGGCGCCGCCCTCGCAGCTCACCTCACCACTGGCGCGGGTGACCGACAGACGGGGGGCGTCGATCGCCTGTTGCGGCGGCAGGCCATGGTCGATCAGATTGAGGGTGACGTTGAGGACACTGTTGATGATGGTCGCGCCGCCCGGTGAGCCGAGCGCGGCCACCGGCCGTTCGCCCTGCAGCAGCAGGGTCGGCGCCATGCTGGAACGCGGACGCTTGAAGGGCGCGACATCATTGGCGCCGGGATTGTCAGCGGCGGCGGCGGGCAGGAAGTTGAAGTCGGTCAGTTCGTTGTTGAGCAGGAATCCATAGCCGGGCACGGTAATGCCCGAACCCCAGGTGTATTCGATGGTGCTGGTGTAGCTCACCACGTTGCCCCAGCGGTCGACGACGGCGAAGTGTGTGGTCTGCGGGCTTTCCTCGCGCACGCGGGGGGCGGTCGCCAGGGCCGGCGGCACACCCGCCGCCACCGCATCCAGGCGGCGGTCCGTCTCGATCAGGGCGCCACGCCGATCCAGATAGTCGCGTTGAAGCAGCCCTCGAACCGGCACCGGCAGCACATCGTCGTCGCCGATCCAGAGGGCGCGGTCGGCGAAGGCCAGGCGCATCGCTTCGATCATCACATGCAGGGTTTTCGCGCTGGCGAAGCCATAGCCACGCGCGGCATCGCCGAGCGGGAAGCGTTCCAGCATGCCCAGCATCTGCAGCAGGGTGAGGCCGCCGGAGGATGGTGGCGGCATGCCCGCGATCACCCAGCCGCGATAGTGGCCGATCAGCGGCCGACGGATCTCGACCTGGTAGCCAGACAGGTCGGACAGCGTCATGCGGCCCGTTCCCTGCGCCCCCAGCGCGGTGTGGGCGCGCCGCTGGGCGGCGACGATGGCCTCCGCGAGCGGGCCGCGATAGAAGGCCTCCGCGCCTTCGCGGGCCAGCAGTTTCAGCGTGGCGGCAAGGTCGGGCTGGACCAGCCAGTCGCCCTCGGCCAGGGGGACGCCGCCGGGGCGGAAGATCGCGGCGGTCTCCGCTTGCAGGCGAGTGCGGCCATGGTCGTCGGCGATGTCCTCGGCGAGGAAGCGGTTGACGCGGAACCCCTGCTCCGCCAGTTCGATCGCAGGTTCCAGCGTCTGGGCCAGGCTCATGCCGCTCCAGCGACGCAGCGCGGTCTCGACGCCGCGCACGGTGCCCGGCACGCCGACGGCGAGGCCGCTGCTGGAGGCCTGGGCGAACGGCATCGGCAGGCCGTCCGGCGCGAACATATCGGCGCTGGCCGCCGCCGGCGCCCGCTCGCGCGAGTCGACGATAAAGATCTCGCCGCTGTGCGCCAGGCGGACCAACATGAAGCCGCCACCGCCGATGCCGGAGGACTGCGGCTCGACCACATTCAAGGCGAACTGGGTGGCGACGGCGGCATCGATGGCGTTGCCGCCTTGCGCCAGCATGCGCGCGCCGGCGGCGGCGGCGGCCGGATGCGAGGCGGCGACGATGCCTTCAGGCGCGGCGGCACCCCCCGGAAACGGGGTCAGGAAGACGAGACAGACGAGGAAGGCGTGAGCGACACGGTTCATAGCGATCGGGCGGCGGCGGGAGACGCGGGCAAGACTGTCCCGCTTTCCAGCGAGCGTCAACGCCGCCGCGGCGGCGCTTGGTCTTTGATGTCAGGCGGCGTACCCAGGATCACCTCGAATAACTCCTGGGTCGTCGTTCCCGCGAAAGCGGGAAGCCTAGAGTG
This sequence comes from uncultured Thiobacillus sp., assembly GCA_964393825.1. Taxonomy (GTDB): domain Bacteria; phylum Pseudomonadota; class Gammaproteobacteria; order Burkholderiales; family Thiobacillaceae; genus PFJX01. The sequence continues at coordinate 11,409 of CAYMUY010000052.1, forward strand.
TTGACCCCGCTGGATTCCCACTTTCGGCCCGCGTACAAGGGTCAGCGATAGTAGTGCCCTGGCGCGCCCACAATCTCAGCCTGGCGACGAAAGCAGCTTTCAACACGTTTCTTGACCGCTGGAAGTACGCGCATCACTTTGAAATAAAACCGCCAGTTTCGATACGCGGCATCGGTCAACTCAGCGACAACCCGCCGGCCGTCCTCAACGGACATACCGAAATGTGGCGCCGCCTGCACTGCCTGATCCAAACTTGCATCGTTGTTTGTGCCGTCGATGGAGAGCATCTGGTAGCCGAGGTTGGTCAGCTGCGGCACGACATCGAAAGCAGGCGACAAGCGGAACTGCCCATTCCCCATATACAACACGCCGTGGTTCTTCAGATGATCATCCGAGTTATCGACCAGGATATTGAAGACCATCCGCCTATACAGTTCCTTCAGATCCTCTCCTGGAACGATGCTTAAGCGCCGCAGAGCATGAGCGAACTCGACATAGCTGCCGGCATTTGATTCATAGGGGATGCCCAATAACGCGCTGGCGGAAAGATAGTGCAAACGCTTGGGGTTGTCGGCGGGCTGAATACGATCAAAACGCTGGGACAGAAATACGTTTTCATCTTTGCCTATGGGCACGGTCATGAAGCGCGGTACACGTATCCCACAGTTCATCGCCAGCCCAAGCGTAGCGGCTTCAAGTGACTGCACATCAACCGGATCGCCGTTTGCGGGAAATTTCGCCAGCCACAAAGTGTTTTCATGCACAAACGATGCCTTTGGCCGAGCGCCTCCCAGGCTTCCGCCACGAAGCAGCAAGCGTCGCATCGGTTTGGGCACCGTCAGATCGTATTGCAGCCGCTTCACGGCGTCCGCCGATTGCTCAAGTCCATATCGCGGCGGCGGCTCCGGATTCGGCATTTTCACCGTCTCCGAGAACACCATCGCCCCGACCCTATCGTCGTTTGTCAGCAGCAACAGCTCGTCGTCCAACGGAATGCGTCCACCCAGCTCATGCGAAATGACGAGCCGGCCCCAGGCGTCAGGCAATGCATCCTTGATCGTGAGCGGCATAGCGCCACCCTCGCGCATCAGTCGGGTGGGCAATTGAAAAGCAGGCTGTTGCAGGGGAAGGTGATCCGGGTTCAGCGCTATGGCATTGGGTTTGCCAAGGTACCCGAGACCATAAGCGAAACTCCCTTCTTCAGCGTTGCCGACCCGACGCAGCTTCATGATGGCCGCCGTTGTCGCCTCTGCCTGAGCTGGCAGATAGAGGCCGACATATAGCGTGCGATCAGAAATTACGCTCATCGTCGCTTATCCCGCCTTGATTCCCGCCTGCCCGACGGGCACGACGATTCTCGATCAGCCATTCCCCAAGAGGGAAAACCTTGTCAAGGTCATCCAATCTGCCGAACACCCAAAGCGCGTTGACCAACAGGCCCAAGCTCACTGTGGGTTTACCCGCCTCCATAGCGCGATAAGTCGTTGGTGAGCAAAGCAGACGCTGGGCGGTTTGCTCTACGGTCCAGTTGGCTTCAAGCCGATAGGCGCGTAACCGCTGCCCCAGAAGTCGCAGGCCAGCCTGGGCTTGAGCGGGGAGAGAAGAAGGGAGCCTAGACTCTGTAACCATCAGCATATTGGTCATTAGTTTATATAAAGGCCAGTATATTGGCCTATTCCCACCAAGTACAACATTTAACCAGCCCCTCAAGCGCGGCCGGGGACGATGCCCCCATCTACGCAATCTGACGTATACCCCCCGCCCCCCCGGCTCCGTAATCTGGCCGCGACTGCCATCCAGTCCGACCCACTTACCTCAAGGAGCCTTCCATGCATCGCCGCAACTTCATCAAGGCCGCCACGTTGACCGTGGCGCTTGCCGCCGCTGGTCTGACCAGCCTGTCCGCCATCGCCGCCGACACCATCAAGGTCGGCATCCTTCATTCCCTGTCCGGCACCATGGCCATCTCCGAGACCGCGCTGAAGGAAACCGCGCTGATGACCATCGACGAGATCAACAAATCCGGCGGCGTCATGGGCAAGAAACTGGAAGCCGTGGTGGTCGATCCCGCTTCCAACTGGCCGCTGTTCGCGGAGAAGTCGCGCCAGTTGCTGGCCAAGGACAAGGTGGACGTGGTGTTCGGCTGCTGGACCTCGGTGTCGCGCAAGTCGGTGCTGCCGGTGTTCAAGGAACTCAACGGCCTGCTCTTCTACCCGGTGCAGTACGAGGGCGAGGAACTGGAGAAGAACGTCTTCTACACCGGCGCCGCGCCCAACCAGCAGGCCATTCCCGCCGTCGAGTACCTGATGAGCAAGGACGGCGGTTCCGCCAAGCGCTTCGTGCTGCTGGGCACCGACTATGTCTATCCGCGCACCACCAACAAGATCCTGCGCGCCTTCCTGCACAGCAAGGGTGTGAAGGACGCGGACATCATGGAGGAGTACACCCCCTTCGGTCATAGCGACTACCAGACCATCATCGCCAAGATCAAGAAATTCGCCGGCGAGGGCAAGAAGACCGCGGTGGTGTCCACCATCAACGGCGACTCCAACGTGCCCTTCTACAAGGAACTGGGCAATGCCGGCCTGAAGGCGACCGACGTGCCGGTGGTCGCCTTCTCGGTGGGCGAGGAGGAGCTGCGCGGCGTCGACACCAAGCCGCTGGTCGGCCATCTGGCCGCCTGGAACTACTTCGAGTCGATCAAGAACCCGACCAACGCCAAGTTCATCAAGATGTACAAGGCCTGGGCCAAGAAGCAGAAGCTGCCCAACGCCGACAGCGTGGTCACCAACGACCCGATGGAAGCCACCTACATCGGCATCCACATGTGGAAGCAGGCCGTGGAGAAGGCCAGGTCCACCGATGTCGACAAGGTCATCGCCGCCATGGGCGGGCAAACCTTCAAGGCGCCTTCCGGCTTCACCATCAAGATGGATGAGAAGAACCACCATCTGCACAAGCCGGTACTGATCGGCGAAGTGAAGGCCGACGGCCAGTTCAACGTGGTCTGGAAGACCAAGGGCCCGGTCCGCGCGCAGCCGTGGAGCCCGTACATCCCCGGCAACGACAAGAAGAAGGACGTGCCTGACAGCAAGTAAGCGACGGCCTGGCGCCCTCCCTCGGGAGGGCGTCATTCCCGTGCGGCCCCTGTCGCGCTGGCTCGCACCCGCGCGACGGATGCACCGGAATGAACGAACCGAGACCCCCATGACACGCTTTCTGCCCCTTTTCCTCTGGCTCTGCGCCCTGCCCGCCTGGGCCGCCCTCGATCCGGCCGTGGTGCGGCAACTGGCGACCGATGATTCCGACACGAAGATCGCCGCCATCCAGGCGCTCGGCGCCAGCGGCGACCGTGCCGCGGTGGCGCTGCTCAAGGCGCTGGCCAACGATGAACTGCTGGCAACCCCCGACGGCCAGGTGTTCCTGATGCCCGAGGAGACGGCGATCGACGCCATCACCGGCATTGCCCTGACCCCGCAACCGGAGGAATACGACACCATCAGCATCAACAACCGTATCCGCGCCGAACTGGCCAACGCCATCGCCGGCCTGCGCCTGATGAACCCGGACCGCGCGGTGCGGCTGACCGCGGCGCGGGAGCTGCAAAGCCATGCCGGCCTGGAACTGGTGCCCATCCTGGCGCGGGCGCTGGAGAAGGAGCACGACGCCGAAATCAAGGCCCTGCTCGCACAGGCGCGGGCCCAGGCCAACCTGGCCGATCCCGCCGCCGAGGTCCGCCTGGAGGCGGCACGCCAGCTGGCGGAGAGCGCCAGCCCGACCACCCGCGGTCTGCTGCTGCCCCTGCTCGACGCCGGCAACGAACCGGATGCGCGGGTGCGCGAGGCCGCCGCCAGCGCAATCGATGCGATCGAATCGCGCCTGGTGCTCGGCGAGACCCTCGGCAAGATGTTCACCGGCCTCTCCCTGGGCAGCATCCTGCTGCTGGCGGCGCTGGGGCTGGCCATCATCTATGGCGTCATGGGGGTCATCAACATGGCTCATGGCGAGCTGCTGATGGTGGGTGCCTACACCACTTATTTCACCCAGAACCTGTTCCGGACCTGGCTGCCCGACTATCTCGACTGGTACGTGCTGGCCGCCATTCCCGCCGCCTTCATCGCCGCCGCCCTGGTGGGCATGCTGCTGGAGCGCGTGGTGATCCGCCATCTCTACGGGCGGCCGCTGGAAACCCTGCTCGCCACCTGGGGCCTCTCGCTGATCCTGATCCAGGCGGCGCGGGTGCTGTTCGGCGCCCAGAACGTGGAAGTGGCCAACCCGGCCTGGATGTCCGGCGGCGTCGAGGTGATGGCCGGCCTGGTGCTGCCGTGGAACCGCATCGTCATCGTCGGCTTCACGCTGTTCGTGCTGGCCCTGGTCTGGGCGCTGATGCAAAGGACGCGCCTGGGCCTGTTCGTCCGCGCCGTCACCCAGAACCGGCCGATGGCGGGCTGCGTCGGCGTGCCCACGGCGCGCATCGACACCCTCGCCTTCGGCCTCGGCGCCGGCATCGCCGGCCTCGGCGGCGTCGCCCTGTCGCAGATCGCCAACGTCGGCCCGGACATGGGCCAGGGCTATATCGTCGATTCCTTCATGGTGGTGGTGCTGGGCGGGGTCGGCCAGTTGGCCGGCGCGGTCTGGGCCGCGCTCGGCCTCGGCGTGGTGACCAAATTCCTGGAAGGCTGGGCGGGTGCCGTGATCGCCAAGATCGTCGTGCTGATCATCGTCATCGTTTTCATCCAGAAACGGCCCCAGGGGTTATTCGCCCTCAAGGGGCGGTTCGTGGAGAACTGAAATGCATACCCCATTCACTTACCGCTTCCTCGCCGCCACGCCGCGCGCCGGCTGGATCACCCTCGCGGGGTTCGCCGCCGTCGCCGTGCTGCTACCGGTCCTGCACCTGCTGCCCGCCGAGGGCAGTCCCCTGCACGTGTCCAACTATGTCATCACCCTCGCCGGCAAGATCATGTGCTACGCCATCGTGGCGGTGGCCATGGACCTGATCTGGGGCTACGCCGGCATTCTCTCGCTCGGCCACGGCCTGTTCTTCGCGCTCGGCGGCTACGCCTTCGGCATGTACCTGATGCGCGAGATCGGCAGCGACGGCTCCTACCACTCGCACCTGCCCGATTTCATGGTCTTCCTCGACTGGAAGGAACTGCCCTGGTACTGGGCCGGCACGGACTCTTTCCTCTGGGCCGCCCTGCTGGTGCTGCTGGTGCCGGCGCTGGTGGCCTACGTGTTTGGCTACTTCGCCTTCCGCTCGCGGATCAAGGGGGTGTACTTCTCCATCATCACCCAGGCGCTGACCTACGCCGCCATGCTGTTCTTCTTCCGCAACGAGACCGGCTTCGGCGGCAACAACGGCTTCACCGACTTCCGGCGCATCCTCGGCCACGACATCACCTCGCCGGAAATGCGGGTCACCCTGTTCATGCTCTCCGCCCTGATGCTGATGCTGACCCTGGTCGCCGGGCGCTACCTGGTCACCTCCAAGCTCGGCCGCGTGCTAACGGCGATCCGCGACGCCGAGAGCCGGGTCATGTTCATCGGCTACAACCCGCTGCGCTACAAGCTATTCATCTGGACCTTCTCGGCCATGCTCTGCGCCATCGCCGGCGCGCTCTACGTGCCGCAGGTGGGCATCATCAACCCGGGCGAGATGTCGCCGGCGAACTCGATCGAGATCGCCATCTGGGTGGCGGTGGGCGGCCGCGGCACCCTGATCGGCCCGGTGATCGGCGCCGCCCTGGTGAACCTGTTCAAGAGCTATTTCACCGTTGCCTTCCCGGAATACTGGCTGTTCTTCCTCGGCGCCCTGTTCGTGATGGTGACGCTGTGGCTGCCGGAAGGCGTGGTGGGACTATGGAAACGTATCAAGGCGCGGAGCGCGGCATGAACAAGGCAACGACATACGAGGAAGGACACGGCGACGGCGGCGCCACCGACGGCCATCTGCGCCGCGACGGCGTCGACATCTCGCACAAGGTCATCCTCTACCTGGACGACATCTCGGTCAGCTTCGACGGCTTCAAGGCGCTGAACCGGCTCACCCTGGCCATCGACGCCGGCGAACTGCGCTGCATCATCGGCCCCAACGGCGCCGGCAAGACCACGATGATGGATGTCATCACCGGCAAGACGCGGCCGGATGCGGGCACCTGTTTCTTCGGCCAGACCCTGGACCTGACCCGGATGACCGAGCCGGAGATCGCCCACGCCGGCATCGGCCGCAAGTTCCAGAAGCCGACCATCTTCGAGAACCACAGCGTGTTCGAGAACCTGGAACTGGCGATGAAGACCGACAAGCGCGCCTGGACCAGCCTGTTCGCCTGGCTGAGCAGCGAGGGCCGCGACCGGATCAGCGACACCCTGAAACTGATCCGCCTCGACCAGGAAGCCGACCGCCTCGCCGGCCTGCTCTCGCACGGCCAGAAGCAATGGCTGGAAATCGGCATGCTGCTGATGCAGGAACCGCAACTGCTGCTGCTCGACGAACCGGTGGCCGGCATGACCGACGACGAGACCGAGCGCACCGGCGAACTGTTCAAGTCCCTGGCCGGCAAGCACAGCCTGGTGGTGGTGGAACACGACATGGCCTTCATCGAACAGCTCGGCGGCAAGGTCACCGTGCTGCACGAAGGCTCGGTCCTGGCCGAGGGCGATCTCGCCACGGTGCAGGCCGACCCGCGCGTGGTGGAGGTGTACCTTGGCCGCTGAAATCAGTAACAAGGTTCAAGGGGCAAGGGGTGGTCTTTTCTTGCCCCTTGAACCTTGCCCCTTGCCCCTTGAACCCCGCGAAGCACACCCATGCTGAAAGTCGAACACCTCAACCAGTACTACGGCGGCAGCCACATCCTGCGCGACCTGTCCTTCGAAGTACCGACCGGCCAGGTCACCTGTCTGCTCGGTCGCAACGGCGTCGGCAAGACCACCCTGCTCAAGTGCCTGATGGGCCTGGTGCCCGCCCGGACCGGCACGGTCAGCCTGGATGGACGCGAGATCACCACGGCCGCGTCGCATCTGCGGGTCAAAGCCGGCATCGGCTACGTGCCGCAGGGGCGGGAGATCTTTCCCCGCCTGACCGTCGAGGAGAACCTGCGCATGGGCCTGGCCACCCGGCCAGCCGGCACCCCCATCCCGGAGCGCATCTTCGAGATGTTTCCGGTGTTGAAGCAGATGCTCGGCCGTCGCGGCGGCGACCTCTCTGGCGGCCAGCAGCAGCAGCTGGCCATCGGCCGTGCCCTGGCCTTCGGCCCCAAGCTGCTGATCCTGGACGAGCCGACGGAAGGCATCCAGCCGTCCATCATCAAGGACATCGAACGAGCCATCCGCGTCCTGGCCGAGGAAGGCAGCATGGCCATCCTGCTGGTGGAGCAGTACTACGACTTCGCCCGCTCCCTGGCCGGCCAGTATCTGCTGATGGAACGCGGCGAGTTCATCCTGCGCGGCGAAGGCCGGGACATGGACCGGGATGGGGTGCGCGAACGCCTGTCGGTATGATGCGCCGATGAATGCCCCGCACCCGCTTCCGGCCCACACCCCAACGCCGACCGGCTGGCAGGCCCGCCTGCGCCTGGGCTTCGAAGCCCGTGCCGGCAGGAGCGTCCTGGCCCGGCGCGAGCACTTCGGCCCCCTGCGGGTGCAGAAGGCGCTGTATCCCGAGGGTGACGCGGTCTGCCATGCCATCGTCCTGCATCCGCCTTCCGGCATCGCCGGCGGCGATGACCTGGCCATCGCGGTGGACGTCGGCGCCGGGGCCCATGCCCTGCTGACCACGCCGGGGGCCGGCAAGTGGTATCGCAGCGGCGGCGCCCTGGCCAGGCAGGGGCTGGATTTCAGCGTGGCCGCTGGCGGCCTCCTCGAATGGCTGCCGCAGGAGAGCATCCTGTTCAACGGCGCCCGCGCCAGCATGCACACCACCGTCGAACTGACGGCGGATGCCCGCTTCATCGGCTGGGACGTGCTGTGCCTGGGCCGGCGCGCCAGCGGTGAGCGTTTCGAAACCGGCGCGCTGCAACTGGCCACGCATGTCCGCCGTGACGGACGCCCGATCTGGCTGGAACGCGGCCGCCTGGAGGGGGGCGCCAGCCTGCTCGATTCGCCGGCCGGTCTGGCCGGATTCAGCGTCAGCGCCACTCTGCTGGCGGCGGCGCCGGCGTTGTCGCCGGAACTGCTGGCGGCCTGCCGGGAGGTGCGCGCGAGCGAAGCCGGCGCCCGCCAGGCCGTCACCCTGCTGCCGGATCTGCTGGTGGCCCGCTACCTGGGCCATTCGTCGGAAGCCGCGCGCCACTGGTGCGCCGGTCTCTGGCAACGGTTGCGCCCCGCCCTGGCCGGACGCGAGGCCCTGCCCCCGAGAATATGGAACACATGAGGACTACACGATGGAACTGACCCCGCGCGAGAAGGACAAGCTGCTGATCTTTACCGCCGCCCTGCTTGCCGAACGCCGCCGCGCGCGCGGCCTCAAGCTCAACTATCCGGAAGCGGTGGCCTTCATCACCGCCGGCATCCTGGAAGGCGCGCGCGACGGCAGGACCGTGGCCGACCTGATGAGTTACGGCACCACGCTGCTCGGCCGCGACGAGGTCATGGAGGGGGTGCCGGAAATGATCCCGGACATCCAGGTGGAAGCCACCTTTCCGGACGGCACCAAGCTGGTGACCGTCCACCATCCCATCGTGTAGGAGGTAATCATGAGCCCCCACGCTCGCAACATCAGCTCGCTGCC
>CAYMUY010000052.1:20236-20372 GCA_964393825.1 uncultured Thiobacillus sp.
CCCCAAGGGGGCGCACCCCTCCCTTGAGACGGCTCGGCGGGAGGTGCGGTCATGAGCCCCCACGCTCGCAACATCAGCTCACTGCCCCCCAAGGGGGCGCACCCCTCCCTTGAGACGGCTCGGCGGGAGGTGCGGT
>CAYMUY010000053.1:0-20357 GCA_964393825.1 uncultured Thiobacillus sp.
TGTATTTCTGATCCGCCTCGGCGTTCATCACCGTGCGCCACTTGATGCCGGTGGGGAAACCGGCGCCACCGCGGCCGCGCAAGCCGGCGGTGTCGAGCGTGGCGACAATGTCCTCGGGCCGCATCGCCAGCGCCCGCTCCAGCCCTTCGAGGCCACCCTGCTCGGCGTAGTCCTCCAGCGACAGGGGATCCGACCGCCCCATCCGGGCGAAGGTCAGCCGGGCCTGGTTCTTCAGGTAGGGAATGTCTTCCGTGGGGCCGAGGTAGAGCGCGTGACTGCTGCCCGCCAGCCAGTCCGCCGCGAACAGGCCGGGCACATCGGCGGGCGTCACCGGCCCGTAGGCGTGGCGCTGACCGGCCACGTCCACCTCCACCAGCGGCTCCAGCCAGTAGAGACCGCGCGAACCGTTGCGCACGATCTCCAGCGCCATGCCCAGGCGCGCCGCCTCGGTCGCCACGGCCTCGGCCACCTGCCCGGCGCCGACGGAAACGGCGGCGGCATCCCGGGGAATATAGAGGCGCGGCGTCATGCCGAATCCCCTTCCGCCAGCAGCGCATCCAGCCGCTCGGCGCTGACCCGGCCATACAGCTTGCCATCCAGCATCACCGCCGGCGAGCAGGCGCAATTGCCCAGGCAGTAAGCGGCCTCCAGGGTCACCGCGCCATCCGCCGTGGTGGCGCCGAACGCGACCCCCAGGCGGGCGCCGGCATGCGCGGCCAGGGCCTCGGCGCCCATCGCCTGGCAGGACTCGGCGCGGCAGACCTGGAGGCGATGACGACCGGGCGGCGTGGTGCGGAAATCGTGGTAGAAGCCGATCACGCCCACCACCTCGGCGCGCGAGACGTTGTGCGCGCGGGCGAGTTCGGCGATGGCGTGATCGGGGATGTAACCGTGCTGGTCCTGCAGATGGTGCAGGGCGGGTAGCAAGCCCGCCTGCGGGATGATGTCTATAGCGTCTTGGGACATGGAATTGCACCTGGTTGGGGTTTCGCGAATTCAGCAATTCATATGCCAGACCCCTTGGGTTTCTGGTATATCCTTTTTATTCAACAGGTTGCCAGCCATATGGCGGGCAACGCCCGATGCCGGCCGCGTTCAGGATCGGGACACTCTGTCACAGGCGGACGACTGACCGTCGCGACCCGAACCTGCGACATATTGTCACACCGACGAAGCCCAGTCTGTCACGCGACAGAGGCGGGGAAACCCTGATGCATGACGCTAGTACATTGATATTAATGGGCTTTTATATTTGGCACGAGGGTTGCTAATAAGGAGGGGCGTAGCTTCGCTTGTACCCCGTCCGCCATTGTGGCGGCTCGGCGGCGTAGCACTAGTGCGCTTCACCCCTGTGGATGTCTGAGGAGACTGACATGACCCAAAGCAACAACCGCTTTTCCGTGAAAACCCTGGCCGCCGCGCTCTCCACTGTCGTGGCGATGGGCGTTACCGCGCTGCCAGCCACCAGCTTCGCTGATGAAACCAGCTGCTCCCCGTTCACACCCCTGATCAAGGGCCAGGAAGACTTCGTCTACGTCTGGACCCTCGGTGTCGAGGGCGTCGGCGACGGCTCCGACAAACTGGTCACCGTGGATGTGAATCCGAAGTCCAGGACCTATGGCAAGGTCATCGACAGCCTGTCCGTCGGCGGCCGCAACGAGGCCCACCACATGGGCCTGTCCGACGACCGTCGCCACCTCTGGGCCGGTGGCCTGGACAGCAGCCACATCTTCATCTTCGATGTCGCGACCAACCCCGCCAAACCCAAGCTGACCAAGGTCATCAAGGACTTCGTCGAGAAGTCCGGCGGCATCGTCGGCCCGCACACCTTCTACGCCACTCCCGGCCGCATGATGATCGCCGCCCTGTCCAACAACAAGGATCACGGCGGCGTCACCGCCAACGTCATCTACAACAACAAGGGCGAGTTCGTGAAGACCGTCCACATCCCCACCACCGAGATCGGCGGCAACAAGGGCGATGGCTACAACTACGACATCGCCATCAACCCGAAGAAGAACGCGATGCTGACGACCTCCTTCACCGGCTGGAACAACTACATGATGGACCTCGGCAAGATGGTGAAGGACCCCGAGGCGATGAAGCACTTCGGCAATACCTCGGTGATGTGGGACTACAAGACCATGAAGCCGCTGAAGGTCTTCAGCACCCCGGGCGCGCCGCTGGAAGCCCGCTGGAACTGGGGCAAGGGCGACGACTTCGCCGTGACCACCACCGCGCTCACCTCCAAGGTCTGGGTCTACAAGCAGGACAAGAAAGGCGAGTGGCAGGCGCATGACGTCGGCACCATCGGCAACCCCGCCGACATCCCGCTGCCGGTCGACATCTCCATGACCGCCAACGGCCAGGGCCTGTGGATCAACACTTTCATGGACGGCACCACCCGTTTCTGGGACTTCAAGGACCCGATGCACCCGAAGGAGGTCTACACCAAGAAGATCGGCTCCCAGGTCAACATGGTCTCCCAGAGCTACGACGGCTCACGCGTCTACTACACCACCTCCCTGCTGGGCAACTGGGACAAGAAAGGCAAGGACGACGAGCAGTTCCTGAAGATGTACCACTGGGACGGCAAGGAGCTGAAGCTGGGCTTCGAGATCGACTTCTACAAGGAGAAGCTGGGTCGCGCCCACCACATGAAGTTCCAGGTCCGCGACATGCGTTCGCTGAAGCCGCTGCACGCCGAGGCCGCCGGCCTCGACAACCTGCGCGTGGCGCTGAACGACGCGCCGGCCAGGTAAGCCGATGTCCATGTCTTGCAACCGTCTGTTCAAGGCATGGCGCCTCCCCTGGCGGGGAGGCGTTGTTGCATCCTGCCTGCTCCTGCTTGGCGCCAGCATGTCGTCGCGGGCCGCACCGGAGGCAGGAACATTGCAACCGATCGAGACGCAGGAGAGCGTCAAGCTCGACTTCGTGCCGCCCGAACCGGGTACCTACGAGCTCTTCAACATCATGCGCGCCGCGGATGGCGAGGTACTTGACATCGACGGCAAGCGCCAGCGGCTGAACCGCTACACCGGCGGCAAACTGACCCTGCTTTCCTTCATCTATTCCACCTGCGCCGACCCCAACGGCTGCCCCTATGCCTACATGGTGTTTCACGCCCTGAAAAACCGGATCGAAAAGAACCCCGCGCTGCACGGCAAGGTCCGCCTGGTCAGCCTCTCCTTCGACCCGCAACGCGATACCCCGGAAGTCTTGAAGCTGTATGCCGGCGACCACGCCCTGCCCAATCAGCCCGTCGAATGGGATTTCCTCACCACCGCCTCAGTCGACCAGCTGGTCCCCATCCTCGAGGACTTCGGCCAGGATGTGTTCATCCAGCTCGACCCCGCCACCGGCAAGGCGCTGGGTTCGTTCAGCCATGTGCTGAAAGTCTTCCTGATCGACCGCGAGCATGCCGTGCGCGAGGTCTACACCACGGTCTACCTGCAGCCGGACATGCTCTACAACGACATCCTCACCCTGATGATGGAACCGGGCGCGGAGGCGCGATGAACCGGCCGGCCCAACCCTGGTGGCTGGCCCTGGCCGCCCTGCTGCAGGTCTCCTGTTCGTACGCCCTCGGCACACCGGTGAAGCTGACGCCACCGCTCGGCCTGCCGGCGCTGGCCATCCCGGCGGCCAACCCGCTGACCCGGGAAAAGATCGAGCTCGGCCGCCGCCTGTTCATGGACCGCCGCCTGTCCCACAACAACACCATGTCCTGCGCCATGTGCCATGTTCCGGAGCAGGGCTTCACCTCCTACGAACTGGGCACGGCCATCGGCATGCAGGGCCGCAGCCTGCGCCGCAACTCGCCCACCCTCTACAACGTCGGCTACCACAAGTCGTTCTTCCACGAAGGCCGCGAGCCGCACCTGGAAGACCAGGTCTGGGGGCCGCTGCTCACCCGCGTGGAAATGGACATGCCCTCGGTCGGCTACGTCGTCGAAAAAACCCGCCAGTTGCCGGAGTACAAGGGGTTGTTCGAAGCGGCCTTTGGCGGCCCGGTCAGCGCCGAACGCATCGGCCAGGCCCTGGCCAGCTACGAACGCACCCTGGTTTCCGGCAACTCCCGCTTCGACCGCTGGTACTACGGCAAGCAGAAGGATGCGCTCAACGCCGAGGAACAACTGGGCTTCCAGGTGTTCATGGGTAAGGGCCGCTGTGCCACCTGCCATCTCGTCGGAGAACAATCCGCGCTGTTCACCGACCACCAGTTCCACAACACCGGCCTCGGCTGGGAACGCACCATGTTCCCGGAGCGCAACAACTACAAGGTCCAGCTCGCCCCCGGCATCTTCGTCCAGGTCATGGGCACGCTGTTGAAATCGTTCGAGCAGCCGCAAGCCGACGTCGGCCGCTACGAGGTCACCCTCGACCCCAAGGACCGCTGGTTCTACAAGACCCCCATGCTGCGCAACGTCGCCGTCACCCGGCCGTACATGCACGACGGCTCGCTCTCCACCCTGGAAGACGTCGTCGAGTTCTACGACAAGGGCGGTATCGACAACGAGAACAAATCCCCCCTGCTGGTGCCGCTGAAGCTCAGCGGCAAGGAGAAAGCCGCCCTGGTCGCGTTCTTGAACAGCCTCACCGGCGACAACATCGAGGCCTTGACCCGGGACGCGCGCACAGCCCCGGTGACCCTGCCGGTGCTTCTCAAAGACCCATCCGACGCGTATATGGAAACCATCCTGGACACGCGTTGAGGGCGGCATGAACGGAAACGAGATGCACCGGATCGTCATCGTCGGCGGCGGCGCCGGCGGCCTGGAACTGGCCACGCAACTGGGCGACCGCCTCGGCCGGCGCGGGCGGGCGGAAGTCACCCTGATCGACAGCGCCCGCACCCATATCTGGAAGCCCCTGCTCTACGAGGTCGCCGCCGGCAGCCTGGATTCCCACGCCGACCGCCTGGAATACCTGGCGCAGGCGCGCTGGCACCACTTCCGCTTCCGCCTCGGCCGCATGGACGGGCTCGACCGCGCGAACAAGCAGGTGCATGTCGCCGCCACCCTCGACGAGGACGGCAGCGAGATCGTGCCCCGGCGCAGCTTTCCCTACGACACCCTGGTCATCGCCATCGGCAGCCAGGCCAACGACTTCGGCGTGCCCGGCGTCCAGCAACACTGCCTGATGCTGGATACGCCAGAGGAAGCGCGCGAGTTCCACCGCCGCCTGATCAACGCCTGCCTGCGCGCCCATACCCAGGAAGCGCCGGTCGCCCCCGGCCAGCTCACCGTCGCCATCGTCGGTGGCGGCGCCACCGGCGTCGAACTCGCCGCCGAACTGCACGGCACCATGCGCCAGCTCTCCGCCTACGGCCTGGAAAAGATCGACCCGGACAAGCACGTCCGCCTGCTCATCGTCGAAGCCGGCGAGCGCATCCTCTCCGGCCTGCCGCCGCGCCTGTCCGCCGCCGTGACGCAGCGCCTGAACGATCTCGGCATCGAACCGCACACCAACGAACGGGTGGTGGAAGTGCGCCCCGACGGCCTGGTCACCGCCAGCGGCAAGGTCATCCCGGCCAGCATGATGGTCTGGTCGGCGGGCATCAAGGCGCCGGACTTCCTCGCCGGCATCGATGGTCTGGAGAGCAACCGCATCAACCAGCTGGTGGTCCGTCCCACCCTGCAAACCACGCACGACGACGCCATCTTCGCCTTCGGCGACTGCGCCGCCTGCCCGATGCCCGGTGGCAACGTGCCGCCGCGCGCCCAGGCGGCCCATCAGCAAGCCGCGCTGCTGGTGAAATCGATCCAGCAACGGATGCGCGGCGAAGCCCTGCCCGAATACACCTATCGCGACTACGGCTCCCTGGTCGCCCTTGGCCGCTACAGCACCGTCGGCAACCTGATGGGCGCGCTCACCGGCGGCAGCGTCATGATCGAAGGCGCCATGGCGCGCCTGGTCTACTGGTCGCTGCACAAGATGCACCAGGTGGCGCTCAACGGCTACTACAAGACCGCCCTGGGCACCCTCGCCAACCTGATCAACGCCCCGAACAAACCCACCATCAAGCTGCACTGAGGGCCGCGCCCGGCCGGATCAGATATTGCGCGCCCGCTTGATCACGTCGTGGGCGTTCTGGATTTCCTTGGCCTTCTCCGTGGCGATGGCCACCATGTCCGCCGGCAGGCCCTGGCCGATCAACTTGTCCGGGTGGTACTGGCTCATCAGCTTGCGGTAAGCCCGCTTGATCTCCTGGTCGGAATGCTCCGGGGTGACCCCCAGCGCCTTGTATGCGTCGTCCAGCGCGGAAGCCGCGTCGGGCTGCGCCCCCATGAAGTGGGACTGGTTCAGCACCATGTCCACCAGACGCCGGAACTCGGCCGGGGAATAGCCCAGCTGTGCCGCCAGCTCCGCCAGCAGCGTCTCTTCCGCCGCATGCATGCGGCCATCCGCCAGCGCCATCGTAATCAGGTAGACCAGCAACACCTGCTTCAACTGCCGCGTCTGGCCGCACACCGACATGAAACGGAGGTACGTCGGCCTGATATCGAAGTCCGGAGCCGCCCCGCGCTTGAACAAGGCGATCGCCTGAGCCCGATGCTCGGCGGTCATGCCCAACTGCTTCATCAGCGCCTCGGTATGGGCGATCTCCTCCGGCGACACCCTCCCATCCGCCTTCGCCAGCTTGCCCAGCGAGATGAACATCGTCTCCAGGAACACCGCCTGCCGCAACGCCTGGCCCAGCGGATTCACCCCGCCCGAACCATACGCCCGCATCCGGTCGACCACCGTCCCGGCCAGCAGGCCGAGCACCGCGCCGGTGAAACCAAAGAAGTAATAGCCCGCGAGGGTAAGGATGAACTTGAACAAGACGGCTCCAGGGTGGGTGAGAGGCTCCCGGGACGGCGTGAGCGACTGACGCGACTTCCCCGGTTCGGACGACTGACGGTGCGTATGCTACGCAATCGAGCTCGGCATCGGAAAAGCTTGGTGAAAGGCAGAGTCGAACTGGCACACTGCTGACCGCTTGCGGATTCAGCCAGCGAGGCCACCGTGCTTGCCGCCGAAGGCCAGTTCACCGATGCCATGCCGGAGATCCTGATCGGCTGCGTCGACGGCCCGGTCGGCCATGCCTTCGCCAGCATGATGGGCCAGAGCGCCGGCCATACCCGCATGTTCGCGATCCGCGCCTGCAACCAGCAGGTGCGCCCCGCCACCCTGATGGTGCCCAAGGTCACCATGAAGACCATGGCCTATGTCGATCTGTTCGGCGGCACGGTGCAATCCGCCACTGCCGACGCGGTGCTGGATTGCGTGATCGAAGGCCTCCTGCCGAAGGATCAGGTCAACGACCTGTGCATCGTCAGCCTGGTGTGGATCGATCCGCGCTGCGCCACCGATCCCAAGCTGGACCACAAGGATCTCTACCGCACCAACTACGAGGCCACCAGGCTGGCGATCCAGCGCGCGCTCAACGATGAGCCGTCCATCGAGGAACTGATCGCCAACCGCCACCGCATCACCCACGACATGGTCGACCTGACGGCCTGACAGGTAAAACCACCTGGCCGCCGGCGTATTCACCCCAATAGGCCGGGCGGCCGCGACTGCCGACAATGGTTGCCGGCCCCGCCTGCGCGGGGCCGCCCATCAGCCAGATTCGAGGATGCAATCATGAAAGTCGTTTGGAATGAGCAAGCCTGCTGCCACAGCGGCAATTGCGTGAAAACCCTGCCCCAGGCATTCAAGGTCGAGAACGGCCAGTTCCTGATCCAGCCGGAAAACGCCAGCGCGGAGCAGGTTCGGCAAGTCGTGACTGCCTGCCCGGGCAAGGCGCTGCGTATCGAGTAGGGCTACCCTCCTCTTCTCATGGCGGACTTGTTGCTTCCAGGTCCGCCATTTTTTCGCCCACGCGCTAAAGTCGACGTCCCGTCGACATCGCCCCGGCCTGGCCGGCATCCGCCATGAACACCCCCCCCTTCCCCGCCCAGGAAAGCCCGCAGGAAAGTCTCGACCCGGAAGACTGGGACGCCCTGCGCGCGCTCGCCGGGCGCATGCTGGACGACGCTTTCGCCTACCTGCGCGACGTGCGCGAACGCCCGGTCTGGCGGGCCATGCCGGAGCCACTCAAGCCCCTGTTCCAGACGCCGCCGCCACGCTCACCGGAAGGCGCGGAGGCGGTGTACCGACAATTCGTCGAGACCGTTTTGCCCTACCCCATGGGCAACATCCACCCCCGCTTCTGGGCCTGGGTGATGGGCAATGGCGGCATGACGGGAGCCCTGGCGGAATTCCTGGCGGCGGTGATGAACAGCAATGCGGGCGGCGGAAACCATGCCGCCATTCTGGTGGAACGCCAGGTCATCGACTGGATCAAGACCATGCTCGGTTTCCCCACCGAGGCCAGCGGCCTGCTCACCAGCGGCGCCTCCATGGCCAACCTTATCGGCCTGGCGGTGGCGCGCGATGCAATGGCTGGTTTCGACGTGCGCGAAGCCGGCATGTCCGCCGCGCCGCAACCCCTGGTGGCCTATGCCGGCAGCGAGGCCCACAGCAGCAATGGCCGCGCCCTGGAACTGCTCGGCCTCGGACGCGCCGGCCTGCGCCGCATCCCGGCGCGGCCGGATTTCACGATGGATATTGACGCGCTACGGGTCGCGATCGCCGCCGACCGGGCGGCGGGACGGCGCCCGCTCTGCGTCATCGGCAGCGCCGGCACGGTCAACACTGGCGCCATCGACGACCTCGCCGCCCTGGCCGAACTGTGCCGGCGTGAAGGCCTGTGGTTTCACGTCGATGGCGCCATCGGCGCGGTGGCCGTATTGGCGGATAGCGTCAAACCACGCCTGGCCGGCATGGAGCGGGCCGATTCCATCGCCCTGGATTTGCACAAGTGGATGCACATGCCGTTCGAGGCCGGCTGCGTGCTGGTGCGCGACGCCGACGCCCACCACCGCGCCTTCGCCATGGCCGCCGAATACCTGGAACCCTGCGAACGCGGGTTGGCCGGCGACCAGCCCGGTTTCCACGAATACGGTGTCCAGACCTCGCGCCAGTTCCGTGCCCTCAAGGTGTGGATGACAGTGAAGGAACACGGCCTCGACCGCTTCGGCCGCCTGATCGCCCGCAACGTCGAGCAGGCCCGCGCCCTCGGCGCCCGGGTGACGGCGGAACCCCGGCTGGAACTGCTCGCCCCGGTCAGCCTCAACATCGTCTGCTTCCGCTACAACCCCGGCGGCCAGGACGACGCCTCGCTCAACCGGCTGAACCGGGAAATCATGATCCGCCTGCAGGAGGAAGGCACCGCCGCCGTCTCCGACACCCTGCTCGGCGGCCGCCGCTGCCTGCGCGCGGCCATCGTCAACTACCGCAGCCGCGATGAGGATTTCGCTTTGCTGGCACGGGAAGTGGTGCGCCTGGGAAGCCTGATCGGCCAGGCCTGAGGCGGCCTGCGGGGCGGCGGGCGCACCGTTCGCTGATTGCAAGCGGGCGCAATCTGGCGACAATGCCGGACTCGCAAACCAGGAGACCCCATGTTCCTCGGCCATTTCGCGGTAGGTTTCGGCGCCAAGGCGGCCGCCCCCAACGTCTCCCTCGGCAGCCTGTTCCTGGCCGCCCAGTTCATCGACCTGCTCTGGCCGACGCTGCTGCTGCTCGGCGTCGAACAGGTGCGCATCACACCGGTACACCCGCCCGGCCCGCCGCTGGCCTTCGTCCACTACCCCCTCTCCCACAGCCTGCTCGCGGTAGCAGGCTGGTCGCTGCTGATCGGCCTCTCGTATTTTTTCCTGCGGCGGGAGCGCCCGGGTGCCTGGGTCATGGGCCTGGCCGTGCTCAGCCACTGGCTGCTGGATCTGCTCGTCCACTATCCGGACCTGCCACTCCATCCCGGCGCCTCGCCACTGCTCGGCTTCGCCCTGTGGTCTTCACCCGGCATCGAGATGCTGCTGGAAGGGGGGCTGTTCGCGCTCGGCCTTGGCCTCTACCTGCATGTCACCCGGCCCCGCGACCGCACCGGCAAATGGGCGCTCGCCGGACTGGTGGCGTGCCTCGTCGGCATCCAGCTCTCCAACACCCTCGGCCCGCCGCCGCCCAGCGTCACCGCCCTGGCCTGGGTCGGCCAGGCGCAATGGCTGCTGGTGGCCTGGGGCTACTGGGTGGACCGGCATCGCACGCCCGCCGGCCGCCAGCTTCCGCCGGGGTGACACGCCGTTCGGCGTCACCCCGGCGGCCTATGGCCATTCAGCGCCGCAACTGGATGGGCACCGCATTTTCCAGGTCGCCAAACACGGCCGCCAGATCGAGCGGCTCCTTGCCCTCCTCCATCTCGCCGGTCAGCTCGTGTCGCCAGACCAGCCGGCCGGAAGCCGCTTCGTAGATGGACACGCGCAGGTTCAATGCGGACAGGGCCTGGAACAGGGGGACATTGAGCAGGAACACGTTCATGACCGCCTTGGCGGTGGACCAGGGCTTCTTGAACCACCGCTCGACCAGCACCACGCCGTCGACCCGCAAACGGCCGCCGATGGCGCGCATGCTGTCCTCGTCGCGGGCTGGCGCCGGCTCGTCGACGACCAGGGCGTCATAGCCCTTCTTCTGGACCAGGTAGTCACGAACCTCAAGCTGCAAGGCCCGGGCAAGCCGGTCGCGGCTTGCCCGCCAGTCCGGGCGCGCCTGCGCGGCGGCATCGGCTTCCAGATGCAGGTCGACGGCCAGCACAGCCAGACGGCCCAGTCGCCCGACCGAGTTCGCGGCGCGATAGGCCGGCGCCGTATAAGTGGCGGGCTGGACCGGCGCGTCGGTGCGCCATTCCCGTGAGCAGGCGAGCAGCAGCCCCAGCAGCAGCAAGATCGCCAGTGGCTTCATCATGGCCCCCCGGCCTCGAGTCGGTCGATCGCCATGACCGCCAGCACCTGCGCGTATTCGTTGGCGGTATCGCGAACCAGTTGTCCATCACGCGCGGCAAAGCGTTCCAGGCTGGCGCATTGCGGCGGTGGCGCATCGGCGCTGGCATCGGTCTGCGCGATGCGTAGAGTCGCTCGCCGGCGTTCACCCTCCTCACCGCGCACAACCAGATCCACGCTTGCGATGAAGCAGACCCGCTCCGGTCGCGCCCCGACGAGGCCGTAGGCCTGGACGATCAATTCAACCCTGACGTCACCACCGGCCCGCTCCGGCAATCTGCCTTGCGCACGTTCGGTGAGTGCCCGCAGGAGGGCCTGCTCGAACGCGATCGATCCGAGCGCGGTGGTCACGCTTTGCCAGATCAGTCTCTCCCTGCCGGACATCAACAGGGCCGTCGGCGCCAGCAGCAAGCCGCCAACCACCAGGGCGCTCGCATACATCGGCGGCGCCGCCAGGCCGAGGGCACCCGAGGCGAGGCCGGGCCCGAGAAATTGCAACCATTCGCGCGACGTATCCGCGGGCATCCCGGCAGGCGGCATGGCACGCACGGAAAACAGGGTGCGGCCAGACTGCTCCGCCGCCACCGGTGTCAGACCCCACGCCAGCACAGCCAGCGCGACAGCCAGGGCCCGTCGCACGGCTGCGCACCATGGCGAACCGGCCGGCGACGCCGGCGGGCGATGACCCGATCCCATAGCACGGCACATGGCGTCACCAGCGAAGCCTGGATAATCCAGTCTAGACCGTGGGCGGCCTACGATCGCGACCACCGGTATTAGTTGATTGTTTTTGTCAGGTATGAGGCTATAACGAAGCATGCTTGGCAGGGCAATCCAGCCGTGTCGAACGCATACCACTCATCAACCCAAGGAACGATCATGCGCAATGTACACATCGACTACCGTGGTGACGCCCTCAATTTCCAGAGCGCCAGCCTCCTCGCCAAAGGCGTAGCCCGGGAACACCAGATGCAGGAGCCCACCATCATGGCCTGGCATCAGAACAGCGACGTCGCCAATCCGCCGATCTATGACGGCGCCGATGCCGATTCCTGGTGGGCGAAATACGGCAACGGCAATGGTGGCCGCCTGGAGGTCTGCGTGGGGGACGACTTCCAGTTCATCCTGATGGATGCGCGGGGTTACGAGACCCTGGGCGAGATGCCGCTACGCAATCTCACGGACAAGCAGGGCAACCAGTTCCTCTGCTACACCCCCATCCTCGGCAAATCCGCCAGCGAGCCCACCGCCGAAGCCTGCACGAAGCTCGATGGCTGGGCGGCGGACCAATACTGAACGGCAGCCGGGCGGTCAGCGGCTCACCGCCGCGAACACCGCCCCCGTCAGCCGCGCCAGGTCATCTGGCGCCAGTTCGATCTGCAGCCCGCGCCGTCCGGCGCTGACGAACACCGTCACGTCACCTTGCGCCGAGGCATCGACCACCGTCGGCAAGCGGTTCTTCCGCCGCGGCGTGCTGATCCCGCCCAGCACATCACCGGTGGACCGTTCCGCGTCCCGGTGTGGCCTCTCTGGCGGGGAGGATGGCGCGGGTCATGACGGCAACGCCGCCATGGAAAGCCGTCATGTTCCAGGCACGACCGGAATCCGCATTGGCGGGATGAGGCGCCCGCCGACAAATTGAGCACGGTCATGTCGATGCATCGATTTCCGCCAGCAATTCCCCGGCCTCGGTTAAGTTTGCCGTTCCCTGACCCCCCGCAGCAGGAGACAGCGTCATGCGTACTCGAGCCCTCGACACTCTCGCCCTCCTCCTGACCGGCCTCTGCGCATTCCCCGCCGTGGCGGAGACGGCCCCGCCGGCCGTGAACCCCTACACGCAATACCTGCCGCAAGTCCCGCCGGCGCCGCCCCCCGGCCTGCCCCAGCTCAACCTTCCCGACCTGCGCGGCCTCAACCTGCCCCTGATCGGCACCCTCGCACCGGCGCCGACCAAACCCTACACCATGCGCCCGGCCATCCCGCAGGAGGTCAAGCGGCAGATGATGCAGATGATGATGCCCATGATGACCAACATGATGCGCATGTCCATGCCCGACGCGATGAACTGGTTCGCCCACAAGATCAAGGTCAAGCCGGGCCTCAGCTTCGATGACGTGCTGGATTCCATGAACCTGCGCGCCAACCAGCTCAACTTCAAGCATGTCGGCGAAAACCTGATGTACAAGGATTTCCGCGCGGTGCTGGGCGACATGGATTCGCCGCGCATCGAAGTGCACAGCTACTGCGACATCGCGGTCGGCCGCGAACTCCTCAAGATCAGTCCCGAGTTCGTGGTGTTCCTGCCCTGCCGCATCGTCATCATGGAAGACGGCGACAAGAACATCTGGGTGCTGATGCTGGACTGGAACATGGACTGGGTGGACGGCTACAACGACCAGTTGAAGATCACCCCCGAACTGGCCAAGGGCGCCAAGGAACTGCGCGACAAGATGGAAAGCATCATGCGGGCGGGCGCCAACGGCGAACTCTGATCCCCGGTGGCTTCCGCCACACCCCCCCGGCGGAAGGCGCGATAAAGCCGCTTTTCCGCCCTACGTGGCGAGGCCCATGAGCGCCAGGTAGGCGGCGGCGGTATGCAGGCGCTGACGGTCTTCCTCCTGGCTGGTCAGGCGCACACGCAGCAGCCACGCTTCGCCATTGGGGTCCTGGTTGACCAGGTCCGGGGCACGGCGCAGCCTGGGATTGACCTCCAGCACCTGGCCGCTGGCCGGGGCGATCAGGTCGGAGACCGCCTTGCTCGACTCGATGGTGCCGAGCGCGGCATCGCGCGCGATGCCGGCGCCGACCCGGGGCAGATCGACGAACATGATCCTGCCGAGCTGCTTCTGGGCGTGGTGATTGACACCGATCAGGGCTTCGCCGTTGTCCAGCGGCTTCAGCCAGAGGGCTTCACGGTGATATAGACGATCGTCCGGGTAGTCAGCCGACATGCGGCACCTCCTCGCGTTTCATGGGTTTGTGGACGGCCTGGCCGAGACAGTCCTCGGCGGCTTCCAGGATGGCTTCGGACAAGGTCGGGTGGGCGTGCACGGTGTGGGCGATGGCGTGGACGGTGGCGCCCTGGCGCAGCAGTACCGCGCCCTCGTGCACCATGTCCGAGGCGTGGGCGCCGATCAAATGGAGGCCGAGCAGGCGGCCGCTGAGACGGTCCGCCACCACCTTGGCCATGCCGGTCAGTTCGCCCATGGCCTGCGCCTTGCCGAGGCCGCGCAGATCGAAACGGCCGCAGCTGATGACGTGGCCTTGCGCGCGGGCGGCCTGCTCGCTGAGGCCGACCGAGCCGATTTCCGGCATGGTGAACACCGCCCAGGGGATGCAGTCGTCATCGAGCGGTTCCGGCTCCAGCCCGAGGGCGTGGTCCACCGCCAGGCGCGCCTGTGCCGAGGCGGCATGGGCCAGGGCGAGGCGGCCGTTGACGTCACCGACGGCATAAAGGCCATCGAGGTTGGTCCGCATGTGGGCGTCGGTCCTGATTTCGCCGCGCCCGCCCAGTTGCACACCGGCTTCCACCAGCCCCAATCCGGCGCTGTTGGGCCGCCGGCCGATCGCCAGCAGCGCCCGCTCGGCGGTGGCGAGCGGCTGCCCTTCGACATAGGCGGTGACACCTTGCGCGCCGCGTTCCAGGCGCTCCACGGCGGCATGGTCAAGGAATTCGATGCCGCGCTTGCGCATTTCCCGCGCCACCACCTGGGCAATCTCGTGGTCGAGGAAGGGCAGCGGCCGCTCGCCCATGGCGGCGAGGCTGACCTCCACCCCCAGGGTTTGCATGATGAAGGCGAATTCGCAGGCCACCACACCATCGCCGACGATAAGCAGCGAACGCGGCAGATCATCCCAGCGCAGCAGGTCGTCGCTGGTCGCGATGGTGTGGCCGTCCACCGCCATGCTGGCCCGACGGATCGGCGACGAACCGGTTGAAACCAGTACCGCGTCGGCGTGAAGCAGACCGCCCCCGTCGACGCGCACGCTGCGGCCATCGACGATGCGGCCATGGCCCTGGATGTGCGTGACCTTGCGATCGGCCATGAGACCGTCGATGCCACGCCCCAGCGTGTCGATCACCTGGCCGGCCTTGTCGCGCAGGCGCGGCCAATCCGCCGCGACGGCGCCGCCAAGGGTGAGACCATAGGAATCGGCGCGGCGCACCTTGTCGAGCAGGTTGCACACTTCCACCAGCGTTTTGGTGGGAATGCAGCCGCGATGCAGACAGGTGCCGCCCAGGGGGTGCGGGTCGATGAGGGTGACCCGGGCGCCCTGGGCGGCGGCGTGCGAGGCCGCGACATAGCCGGCGGGGCCGCCGCCGAGGATGGCGATGTGTTTGCCAATGTGTTTGCTCATGGGGAACTCCTGGCTGTGCGCGCCGCGGGGTCGCCCCCACGCCGCCGCGGACCGGCCGGCATCAGGCCGGAACGGCGTCCATCTCCATCAACTGGCCGTTGATGCTGACACTGCCGCGCACCTCGATGGCGCGCATCAGGGTGTCCATCACCGGGCAATGGCTCTCCACGGTCCGCGCCAGTTCCATCAGGGTGTCGCTGTCGGCCGGGCTGGCCACTTCGGTCTCGAACACGATTTTCTGGTAGCCGGGGGGAATCACGTCATCCATGCCGAACAGGCCGCGCAAATCGAGGTAGCCGCGCACATTGACCTTGACGCTGTCGAGCTGCACGCCCATCACCGCGGCATAGGCGCTGTACATGATTTCCTGACAGGCGCCGAGCGCCACCAGCAACAGCTCCACCGGGTTGGCGGCGGTATCGGTTCCACCCAGTTCGGGTGGCTCATCGACGATGATCGGCGCGAAATCGCGCACCCTGGCGCTGCAGCGCACGTCTTCCTCCAGTCGGGTGTCGGCGCGGAACACCACCTTGGCGGCGGCGGCGTTGGCCTGGATGCCCGCGATGGACTGCATCAGGGCGGCTTTTACGGACTCTTGCGACATGGCCTGTCTCCTCGTTGGGAATGGGAACGGGCCGAGGGGATTCGGCACCGCCGGAAGCATTAGAGCCCTGCGCGCCTGGCGACAACATTCGGACGAACCGGTGTCCGGGGGGGGAATTACCCTATCGCCTGCCCGTACTTGCTCGCGCGTAGGGCGGCTGGCGAGCCGACCGGTCGTCCGCGAGGCCGTCCCCGAGCCCCTCCTCATCGCTGACCAGACCGAGCCGGACGAACATGCGCACCAGCTCGGACAGCGAAGCGGCGCGCATCTTTTCCATGACATTGGCGCGGTGCGATTCGACGGTCTTGTGGCTCAGGCCCAGATCGATGGCGATGACCTTGTTGGCCTTGCCGAGTACCACCAGCGCCGCCACCTCCGCCTCGCGCGGCGTCAGTTGCCGATAAGCGGCCTGGATGCGGGCCTGCTGCGCATTTTCGCGCCGTCGTTGCCGACAGAGGTCCAGGGCCTGCTGGATGCGGTCGAGCATGACCTGGTCGTTGTAGGGCTTCTGCAGGAAATCCACCGCGCCGCCGCGCATGGCGCGCACCGCCATGGGGATGTCGCCATGGCCGGTGACGATGATCACCGGCAGGCACCCGTCCTGCGTCTTCAGATGCTCCTGCAACTCCATGCCGCTCATGCCCGGCATGCGCACGTCCAGCACCAGGCAGCCAGGCGTGCCGCGGTCCCAGGCCGCCATGAACTCCCGCGCCGAAGCGTGGCAGCGCACCCTGTGCCCCACCGATTCCAGCAGCCAGCGCAGGGACTCCCGCGCCGCCTCGTCGTCATCCACCACGAATACGGTTGCTTGTTCAGTCATGACTCAGGTTCTCCTCGATGCCCGGCAGATCGAAACGGAAAGTGAGCCCCGGGCCCGGCTCGTTGTAGAACGCCAGCAGGCCGCCGCCATGCGCCTCGACGATGGAGCGGCAGATCGGCAGCCCCATGCCCATGCCGTTGGCCTTGGTGGTGTAGAACGGCTCGTAGATCAGGTTGAAGGTCTCGCGCGGCACTGCCGGCCCGGCATCGCGGATTTCCAGGTTGGCCACGCCCCGTTCGTCCGGGAAGGCGCGAATGCCGAGATGGCGCTGTTCCGGCGCCACTTCGCCCATCGCCTCGACCGCGTTGCGCGCCAGATTCAGGATGACCTGCTCGATCTGGATGGCATCGCCCATGAACAGGGGCAGGCCGGCGACGATGTCCACCGTCACCCGCACCTGATGCTGGCGGGCCTCCGGTTCCGCGATCAGCATCGCCTCGCGCAGGACGGCGCGCAGGTCCACCGGCCGCGCCCGATGTTCGTCCTTGCGCACGAACTTGCGCAGGCTGCGGATGATGTCGCCGGCCCGCTCGGCCTGGCTGCACACCTGCTCCATGGCCTGCGCCAGTTCGCCGGGGCTATCGTTGCCGGCGCGAATGCGGCGCAGGCAGCCGCGCGAGTAGTTGGCGATGGCGGCCAGCGGTTGGTTGAGTTCGTGCGCCAGGCCGGAGGCCATCTCGCCCATGGTGGTCACCCGCGAGGCATGCGCCAGCTCGCGGTAATGCAGGCGAATTTCCTCCTCGGCATGCTTGCGCGCGGTGATGTCGCGGGTGATGGCGAGCAGGGCCACCACCTGGCCACGGCCGTCGCGCAGCGGCCCGACATGGGTTTCCATCCAGCGCCGGCGGCCCTTGAGGCTGATGATCTGGAACTCCATCACCCCGGATTCGCCGATGAAGACGCGCTCGGACAGGCTCCGGTAAGCGTCGCGATGCTCCGGCGCGATGATGTTGTAGACCGAGGTGCCGACGATCTCACCCGGCTCGCAGGCTTCCACCAGATTGAGTCCGGCCGGATTCATCTCCAGCAGGATGCCGTCCCGGCTCTGCAGCTTCACGCACTCCGGCTCGGAGGCGATGATCTGGCGCAGGTGGTTCTCGTTGGCCGCCAGCTTCTCCTCGGCGCGGCGGCGTTCGCCGACCTCGGCCTCCAGCACCCGCTTGGAGTGGCGCAGGCGCTGGTTGAGGCGGACGACATAGGCCAGCACCACCGCCATCAAACCAATGGTCGGCCACAACAGGGCCCAGGCGGGCGAGGAAGCGGTGAAGGGCAAGGCGGCTCCGGCGTGAAATGACATCCGGGGTGTTCCCGAGCAAGAAACGCACCCGCCCAGGAAGGCCCGGAATGGCGCGGTTTCGTGACCGGAGCGGGCCGCGCCGTGTCACCCGGCCGGGACGACGCGGGACAGTTTGTCCCGTCCGCCTGACCCCTATGTGTGCCCGGGCCGGCGCGTCTGCGCGCGCCTCACCGCCGTCGCCCGGCGCGAACCGGGGCCCAGGCTTTGGCTATCGCTGGATTCCGGCTGGCGCCGGAATGACGGGCCGGCCCATCCGGGCTATCCGCGCCCGCCCTGCATGTGCGAGGCGTCGAGGAACTTGTCGTAGAAGATGTGCTCCTGGCTCACCCCGGCGCGGGTCAGCCTTTCGATGGCGCTGTCGATCATCGCCGGCGGCCCGCACAGATAGGCATGACTGCCGCTCAGGGCGAGATTCTCGGGGGTCAGGAGGTCGGTGCAGTGGCCGCGCAGGCCGCTCCAGCCGCTGTCGTCCGGTTCGCGCGACAGTACCGGAATGAAATCGAAATGACCGTTGCCGCGCGCCTTGATCGCCCGCATCTGGTCGAGGCAGTAGAGATCCTCGCGGGTGCGCGCGCCGAACACGTAGGTCACCTTGCGCTGGAAGCCCTGTTGCGAGACCTGTTCCAGCAGCGCCTTGATCGGCGCCATGCCGCTGCCGCCGGCGATGCACAGCATCGGCGCCGTCGACTCGCGCAGCCAGAAGGAACCATAGGGGCCGGTGACGCTGACCCGCTCGCCCTCGCGCTGGCCGCCGTGCAGCCAGCTGGTCATCTCGCCATCCGGCACGTGGCGAATGTAGAAACTGACGTGCCCCGCCTCCTCGCTTTGCGGCGCGCTGGCGAAGGAATAGGAACGGGGCTTGTCGATCACCCCCGGCACCGTCAGCTCGGCGTACTGGCCGGCCAGGTAGGCGGGCATGGCCTCGTCCAGGCGGATGCGGACTTCCAGGATGTCATGGGTGAGCGGCCGCGCCCGGGCGATCACGCCCGACACGGACCTGGGTGGCGACAGGGCGGTCGCGGGCTGGTCCAGGGCGATCTCGATCTCGACATCGCCGCGCAGCGCGCACTGGCAGGCCAGGATCATGCCGGCGTCCAGTTCCTCCTGGTTGAGGACATAACTGAAATCGTTGAGCGGCTTGATCTTGCCGCTGACCAGGCGGGCGCGGCACTGGCCGCAACTGCCGACACGGCAGTTGTGCGGCCAGGCCAGCCCCTGGTTGAGCGCCGCCTTGAGCAGGTTGTCGCCGGGCGCGACGGCGATGGTCGTGCCGCTCGGCGTGATGCGCGCGCTGTTGGGGCCCTTGCGGGAAAAAAAACCGAACACGGCGGACTCCTCGTGAAAAGCGGTGGGACGCCGCCCGGGGCGGCGCCCGCGGCGATTACAGATGGACGATCTGATCCTTCAGGGAGTAGAGGATGCACAGCACCTCATCCTTTTCCCGCTGCCCGGCCTTGTTCATGTCCAGGGCCTTGAGCACGTCGTCGCAGACCGCGATGAACTCGGCCTCGTTGATGTTCATGCCCTTGTGCGCCGAGATCATGTCCTTGCCGGTGTAGGTCTCCGGCCCGCCGAACCCGGCGCAGCACATTTCCGTCACCAGACGCTTGACGGTGACCGGATCGCTGGCGGCATAACGGTTGTTGATGATCGGGTTCTTGATGTGGTTGTCCCAGATGTCGGAGGCGATGGCCTCGATGCCGGGACGGCCGCCGAGGCGGGCGTAGAGGGTGTCGTTCTGGACAATGGCTTCGGTAGGGGCGTTCATAGGTGACTCCTTTGGGGTAGTTGGCGCCGCCCCGTTGAGCGGCACCGAACAGCGGGCATTACATGGCGTAATCGACTTCCAGCTTGCGACCGCGGATGTCGTCGAGATCGACTTCGTAACCCACTTTCCTGTTGATCTCCTGGGCGAGCTTACGTTCCTCGGGGCTGGCGAAATCCCGGTCCCAGATGGCCAGTTTCTTCTTGTAGACCGCGTGCCACAGCGGCGGCAGCAGGGCCAGGACGAATTCGGTGTAGTAACCGATCATCGCGTTGGGCGCACCGTGGGGCGAGGACTGGGTGCCGACGCTGGACAGTTCCCAGAAGTGGGTTTCACCGCGATCGTGGTGGTCCGCCTGGCGGCCAATCTCGATGAACGCCCAGCTGGTGAAGGCGTTGTCGTTGTCCCAGGAGTGGCGATACTCGATCGGCTGGCCCTTCACCCGGATCAGGCCGTAATGCTCCATGTAGTTCAGGGCTTCCAGCTCGAAGTTGGAGATCACCCATACCACCAGCATGGCGGCCAGGCCGATCAGGGCGCCATCCGCGCCGCCGGCGAGGTAGCCGGCGCCGAGGAACAGCGCGACCGTCGGGAGGCTCATCAGGTAGCCGCGTATCCAGCGGTTGGACAGGGAGAAGAAGGACTTGCCC
>CAYMUY010000054.1:0-16668 GCA_964393825.1 uncultured Thiobacillus sp.
GCTTGCATTGGCCATCGAACGCACTCCCATCCTCAATTAACGCGAACTGAGCCTTGTTTTTTCAGCGGCCTCACGCGCCATGGCGCGCGAGCGTTGATCCGCTACTGGAAGGAGTCCCTGTGGTGAGGAATACCCTGCTTCTGCTGACGCTGGTCCTGCCGCTCGCGGGGTGCGCCACCTCGCGGGATGTGCGGCTGGCAGACGGCTGGCTGGCGCATGTCGTCAGCTGTGGCGGTCCGCTGCTCAACATGGGCCACTGCCGGGAAAAGGCGGGCGAGCTCTGCGGTGGGCGGGGCTACAGGGTGGTCAATCAGGTCGGAGGCGAGTCTCAGGTCTCGCCGGACGCCATCCCCAGCGGCGGTGGGCCGAACATGCCGGAATCGCTGTCGTCCATGGTGAAGTTCCAGTCGCGCAAGCTCTTCATCAAATGTAATTGACGTGGCGATCGCCCCGGTGGCGGGTCGCCCCCGGGTGTTGGTAAGGCAATACCATTCCGTGCCCTCTTGGGAGGGGGTAGTCTGGACCGCCCTGGACGATGACGAGGTACGCCGCATGAAAACCCTGTTCCAGACGATAGGCCTGTCCGCCGCGCTGCTGGCCACAACCGGCGCACACGCCGCGAACCTGGCGGCGATGAAGTTCCCGATTCCGGAAGCGCCGACCTTGAGCCAGGCCGCCCAGACCATGCTTGATGACGTCATGCGAAGCGTGCCGCAGATCGATACGGCGGGTCTGGTGGCACAGTTGCAGGCACAGCCGGACACCGTGGTCATCGACGTGCGCACGCCGCCGGAACTGGCCAATCTGGGCGGGCGGATCGATGCGCCGCGTTTCGCTAACCTGCAGCGTGGCTGGCTTGAATTCCAGATCGAGACGGCCGTGCCCGACAAGGACACCCCCGTCGTCGTCTATTGCGGCGTCAGCCAGCGCAGCCCGCTGGCCGCCGAGGCGCTGATCAAGCTGGGCTACCGCAATGTGAAGAATTACCGCGACGGCTTCTTCAACTGGCGCCGCGCCGGCCTGCCGGTGGTGGCGACCGATGCCGCGCCGGATTCCTTCCTCTATGACCTGCCCCGGGAAGTGATGCCCGGCGTCTGGTCGGCCATCGGCGCCACCGCCCCCGGCACTTACGAGAACTCCGGCCACAACAACAACCTCTCCTTCATCGTCACCGAGGCGGGCGTGGTGGTGGTTAACGCGGGTGACAGCTACCTGCTGGCGCAGAGCCTGCACGACGAGATCAAAAAACACACCGACAAGCCGGTGAAATACGTGGTGCTGGAGAACGGCCAGGGCCACGCCATGCTGGGCTCCAATTACTGGAAGGAACAGGGCGCCAAGATCGTCGCCCAGCGCGATACCGCCGCCTACATGGAAAAGCATGGCTACGAAGCCCTGGACGGCATGCGCGCGCGCCAGCGCGACAAGGCCTATCGCACCGAATTCGTGATGCCGGACATCATTTACGACGACAAACTCGATCTTTCCATGGGGGGCAAGAAGATCGAGGTGCTGCACCTGGGCAACGCCCACCACCATGGCGACACCATGGTCTGGCTGCCCGAGCAGAAACTGGTGCTGGCCGGCGACACCGCCTTCCATGTGCGCATGCCACCAATCTTCGAGGATACCGATACCGCCCGCTGGATCCGCGTCTGGGACCGGTTCGAGGCCCTCGGCGCCGAGGTCGTCATCCCCGGTCACGGCGGTCCGACCGACATGGCCACGGTCAGGCGGTGGACCCGCGGCTATCTGGTGCATCTGCGCGAGAAGGTCGCCGAGGTGCTCGCCCGCGGCGGCTCACTGGAAGAGGCCTACCAGGTCGATCAGTCCGCCTACCTGCATCTGCACACGGCGGATGAACTGGCCCGGCTCAACGCCGGGCGGGTGTTCCGCTCGATGGAGTTCGAATAGAGCGGAGTTCAGCCGCCGCTTCGGCCGAAGCGGTCGTACCAGAGCAGGCCCATCACCGTCTTGGCTTCGTTGATGCGGCCATCGCCGACCATGGCGATGGCTTCGGCGAAGGGGACGCGGAGGATTTCCAGGAACTCGTCTTCGTCCATGTTGTGTCCGGAATAGCTCAGGCCGCGCGCCTCGAAATAGACCAGGCGTTCGTCGGCATAGCCGATGCAGGGGTAGAAGGTGGGCAGTTGTCGCCATTCGCGGGCGATGTAGCCGGTCTCTTCTTCCAGTTCCCGCTGCGCGCAGGCCAGTTCGGTCTCGCCGGGGTCGAACTTGCCGGCGGGCAGTTCGATGAAGTCGCGCCGCAAAGGGTAGCGGTGCTGGCGTTCCAGCAGGATGTCGCCGTTCTCGAACACCGGGATCATCACCGCCGCGCCCGGGTGGACGATGTATTCGCGGGTGGATTCGCCGCCATTGGGCAGGCGCACCCGGTCCTTCATCACGTGCAGCAGGCGGCCGCGATATTCCTCGCTGGATTCCAGGGTGTGTTCGGTGAGGTCGGGCACGGACATGGCGGCAGGGTGATGTGTGAGTCGGGCGAGTATAGCGCCCGACCCCTCAGAGCGCGGCCGCGAGGCGCAGCGCGATGGCGGTGCCCAGTCCTGGCGGGGCCGCGCGGCCGGGGGATTCCCGTCGCGCGGCGGACCAGATCGAATCCGGGAACTTCGGGTCATCCGTCCAGCGTGGAATCACATGCCAGTGCAGATGCGGCACCATGTTGCCAAGGCTGGCCAGATTGATCTTGTCCGGTTCGATCTCTTCCCGGATCGCCGCTTCCACCGCGAACACCACGTCCATCAATCGCCGCCGCTCGGTGAACGGCAGGTCGCTCATTTCCTTGACGTGGGCGTTGAGGATCACCCGGCAGAAGCCGGGGTAGTCGGCCTCGTCGACCCAGATGACGCGGCAGAAGGCATCGGACCAGAGCAGGGTTTCGTTGTCCGGATGGCAGAGGGGACAGGGCATCAGTCCGCCCACAGTCCGGCCAGGGAAAAGCTGATCGCGTCGAACGGCGCGAGACTGACGGCGTCGTCATCCTTGAGCGTGGTGATGAGCAGCCAGCGGCCCTCGACATTTTCATAGGCTTCCAGGGTGCGCAGGTCGGGGTCCACCAGCCAGACGTGCTTCACCCCCCAGCGGGCATAGATCGGCAGTTTTTCCACCCGGTCGACCCGCGCGGTGGCGGGCGAGAGGATTTCGCACAGCCAGTCCGGGGCGAGGTCGAACCAGGCGGTTTCCGGCAGCCTGGGCATGCGTTCGCGGCGCCAGCCGGCGATGTCGGGCACCAGGATGTCGCCCTCGAGGTGGATTTCCGGCTCGTCCAGAATCCACCAGCCGCCGGGGCCATCGGTACCCTCGTCATAGGGGCCGATGATCCTGCCGCCCAGAATGGAATAAGCGCGCGCATGTTTCGGCGCAGGCCGGGGATGGGTCACCAGCCTGCCGTTGATGATCTCTCCCACCAGGTTCTCTGGCAGGTCGAACAAGTCTTCGTAAGTGGCGAAACGCTCGACGGGCAGTCCCATTGCGTGCTCCCAGGGTCATACATGACCACGATTATGGCGTATCCGGCCCGCAAGGGCTGTAGCCCGTTCCAGCCGGCATGCCGGCGAGACGCCGGCGCTACAGCAGCACCTTCTCGATGCCGCCGGCATTGGCCCTGGCGACAAAATCGTCGAGCCAGCCCGCGCCCAGTTTCAGCCGCGCCAGTTCCACCACGATGTAGTCGGCTTCGATCTTGCTGTCCTCGGCGTAGCGGTCGAGGCCTTGCAGGCAGGAGGGGCAGGAGGTCAGCACCTTGACCCGCTCGCCCCCCGACTGGCGCAGGCCACCGGCGACGCGGTCGATTTCCTCGGCCTTGCGGAAGCGCACCTGGGTGGCGATGTCGGGGCGGCTGGCGGCGAAGGTGCCGGACTCGCCGCAGCAACGCTCGGACAGCTTCACGTCCGAGCCCATCAGGGTCTGCACGGTCTTGATCGGGTTGTGCTGCTTGATCGGGGTGTGGCAGGGGTCGTGGTACATGTATTGGGTGCCGCTCGCTTCATCCAGCTTCACACCCTTTTCCATCATGTATTCATGGATGTCCATGATCCGGCAGCCGGGGAAGATCTTGTCGAACTGATATTCCATCAATTGGTCCAGGCAGGTGCCGCAGGACACCAGCACGGTCTTGATGTCGAGGTAATTGAGGGTGTTGGCGACACGGTGGAACAGCACCCGGTTCTGCATGGTGATGGCATCGCCCTTGGCGCGGTCGCCGGTGGCGGTCTGCGGGTAGCCGCAGCAGAGGTAGGTGGGCGGCAGCACGGTCTGGGCGCCGAGTTCATAGAGCCAGGCGAGGGTGGCAAGTCCAACCTGGGAGAACAGGCGTTCCGAACCGCAGCCGGGGAAATAGAAAACGGCGTCCGATTCTTCCGAAACCTTGACCGGATCGCGCAGCACCGGCACCACCTTGGGGTCGTTGAGGCCGAGCAGCTGGCGTGTCGTCTTGCTCGGCAGATTGGCGCCGGGCAGGGCGCGATTGAAGAAGTGGATGACCTGGGTCTTCGGTCCCGGCTTGCCGACGCTGGCGGGGGGTTGCCGCATCGCCTCCTTGACTGCCGGCAGCGCGCGCATCACCGCGGCACCCAGGCGTTGGCCGATATAGCCGAACTCGATGGCCCCCTTGCGCAGGATATGGATGGCGTCGCCATCGGTGCTGTTGAGGAAGGCCATCGCCAGCCGCGTGGCCGGCGCCTTCTTCTTCTTGCCGGCGGCGTTGAGGAAGTTGCGCATGGCCACGGTGACATCGCCGAAGTCGATGTCCACCGGACAGGGGTTGATGCATTTGTGGCAGACCGTGCAGTGGTCGGCGACGTCGTCGAACTCGTCGAAATGTTTCAGCGAGATGCCGCGCCGGGTCTGCTCCTCGTAGAGGAAGGCCTCGATCAGCAGCGAGGTGGCGAGGATCTTGTTGCGCGGCGAGTAGAGCAGGTTGGCGCGCGGCACGTGGGTGGTGCAGACCGGCTTGCACTTGCCGCAGCGGAGGCAGTCCTTGATCGAGTCGGCGATGGCGCCGATCTCGGATTGCTCCATGATCAGCGACTCCAGTTCCAGCAGGCCGAACGAGGGGGTGTAGGCGTTGCCGAGGTCGGCGCCCGCGAGCAGCTTGCCCTTGTTGAAACGGCCTTCCGGGTCGACCTGCTTCTTGTAGGCGGCGAAGGCCGACAGGGTGGGTTCGGAGAGGAATTCCAGCTTGGTGATGCCGATGCCGTGCTCGCCCGAGATGACGCCGCCCAGGTGTTGCGCCAGGCGCATGATGCGGGCCACCGCCTGGTTGGCGGTGGCGAGCATGGCGTAGTCGTCGGAGTTGACCGGGATGTTGGTGTGGACGTTGCCGTCGCCGGCGTGCATGTGCAGGGCGACAAACACGCGGCCCTTGAGCACGCGCTGGTGGATGGCGTCGCATGCGGCCAGCACCGGCTCGTATTCGCGGCCGGTGAAGATCTGCCGGAGTTCCGCGCGCACCTCGCGTTTCCAGGAGACGCGCAGGCTGTGGTCCTGCAGGGCTTCGAACACCGACTTGTTTTCCTTGCGCGGCAGGCGTTCGTCGACCACGCACAGATGTGGCGGCAGGGGCGCGTCGAGGTCGTCGAGATAGCCTTGCCAGCGCCGCCGCACCTCGCTGATCAGGGCGCGGGCGCGCTCGCGCCGGGCCTCGGTCAGCACCGGGTCGGCGGTGCCGTCCTCGTCCTCGGTCAGCGGCAGCGTGCCCTGGATGAAGCCTTCCAGTTCATCCAGCAACGCCAGCTTGTTCTTGATCGATAGTTCGATGTTGATGCGTTCCACCCCGTCCGAGTAGTCGGCCAGGCGGTCGAGGGGGATCACCACGTCCTCGTTCACCTTGAAGGCGTTGGTGTGCTTGGCGATGGCGGCGGTGCGGGCGCGGTCGAGCCAGAATTTCTTGCGTGCCTCGGTGCTGCTGGCGATGAAACCTTCGCCGCCGCGGGCGCGGGCGCACTCGACGATGCGGGCGGCGGCGGCGGCGACGGCGGCGACGTCGTCGGAAGCGATGTCGGCCAGCAACACCATGTTCGGGCGGCCGCTGCGTTCGGCCTTGGTGGCATAGCCCACCGCCTTGATGTAGCGCGCGTCCATGTGTTCCAGACCGGCGAGCAGGACGCCGCCGGGACGGCCATTGAATTCGCTGGTGATCTCGACGATGGCCGGCACCGCCTCCGACACCTGGCCGAAGAACTCCAGGCAGACCGTGCGGATCTGCTGCGGCATGCGGTGCAGGATGAAGGTGGCCTGGGTGATGAGACCGTCACAACCTTCCTTCTGGATGCCGGGCAGGCCGGAGAGAAACTTGTCGGTGACGTCCTTGCCGAGGCCGCGCTTGCGGAAGGCGTGACCGGGGATTTCCAGGATTTCCGGCTCGCCCTTGGGGCGGCCGTCGGCATGGAAGCGCGCCAGTTCGAAGCGTGCCAGTTCGGCGTCGTGAATCTTGGACAGGTTGTGGTCGAGGCGGGTGACTTCCAGCCAGTCGGCGTCCGGCGTCACCATTTTCCAGGACACCAGATTGTCCAGCGCCGTGCCCCACAGCACCGCCTTCTTGCCGCCCGCGTTCATCGACACGTTGCCGCCGATGCAGGAGGCATCGGCCGAGGTGGGATCGACCGCGAAGGCCAGGCCGGCCGCTTCGGCGACTTCCATGACCCGTCGCGTGACGACGCCGGCGCCGCAGGTGATGGTCGGCGTGGCGCTGGTGTGGCCGCGCAGCACGCGCGGCTCGATATCGCTTTTGTAGTCGAGTTTTTCCGTGTTGATCACCGCCGAGAAACGGGTCAACGGCACCGCGCCGCCGGTATAGCCGGTGCCGCCGCCGCGTGGTATCACGGTCAGCCCGAGTTCGATGCAGCCGGCCACCAGGGCGGGAATCTCATTCTCGTTGTCCGGGCTGAGCACCACGAAGGGATATTCCACGCGCCAGTCGGTCGCGTCGGTGACATGGCTGACCCGGGCCATGCCGTCGAAGGCGATGTTGTCGCGCCGGGTGTGGCGGGTGAGCGTGCGCAGCAGGCCCTCGCGCAGGTGGCTGGTTTCCGCGAAGCCGACCTCGAAGGTGTCCACCGCGCGGTTGGACAGTCGCAGCAGCGTGCCGACCCGCTCGTTGCCCTGGCGGCGCTTCTCGATTTCGCCCAGACGGTGGCGCAGCGCCTGGATCAACAAGCCACGGCGCGCCGGGTTGGCGAGCAGGTCGTCTTCCAGATAGGGGTTGCGGGTGACCACCCAGATGTCGCCCAGCACCTCGAACAGCATGCGCGCGGAACGCCCGGTCTTGCGCTCGCCGCGCAGTTCACCGACCAGGCGCCAGCCTTCGGCGCCGAGCAGGCGGAGGATGATCTCGCGGTCGGAGAACGAGGTGTAGTTGTAGGGAATCTCGCGGATGCGCTCGGTGGACATGTCAGCAATCGCTCATACAGAGTCGTGGAATTCTACCGGAAGCGCCCGCCGGGGCGCCGGTCGATTCCGGTTTCGACCTTATTCATCAAGGGGATATGTGGTTGTTGCATTGCCGCATCGTGGCCTGCGCGCGGCGGCGTAGAATGCGGGCGTTTCGCCTCTTTATCCACTCCTGCACGCTTTCGGTCATGATTCCACTGCTTATCGTCGCCCACGGTAATTTCGGCGACAGCCTCATCCAGTGTGCCTCCCATGTGCTGGGACAGCACCCGGAGCAACTGGAAAGCCTCGATCTCTCCTCCTGCGACGAGCCCGGCGAGATGCTGGAGCGGGCGAAGGCGCAAATCGCGCGCCTGGATCAGGGCAAGGGGGTGCTGATCCTTACCGATGTCTATGGCGCCACGCCTTGCAACACGGTGTGCCAGCTCATCAAATATGAACATGTGGAAGCGGTGGCCGGCGTCAACCTGCCGATGCTGCTCAAGGCGCTGAACTACCGCAACGAAACGCTCGCCCTGCTGGTCCGCAAGGCGGTGCAGGGAGGGCAGGGGGGGGTCATGTACATCCTGCCGCGAGACGCCGAGGACGAATACTGCGATGCCTGAACGCGAAATCGAAATCATCAACAAGCTGGGGCTGCATGCGCGCGCTTCGGCCAAGCTCACCCAGACCGCCAGCGCGTTTCCCTGCGAAGTCTGGATCTCGCGCAATGGTCGTCGCATCAATGGCAAGAGCATCATGGGCGTGATGATGCTGGCGGCCGCGCGCGGCAGCAGCATCCTGGTGGAGACCCGTGGCGCCGACGAGGACGCGGCAATGGCCGCCCTGGTGGCCCTGATAGAAGACAAGTTCGGGGAGGGCGAATGACTTTCTCCCTGCACGGCGTCGGTGTTTCCGGCGGCTACGCGATCGGGCGGGCGCAACTGTATTCCCAGGACCGCCTGGAAGCCCCCCATTACCTGCTGCGACCGGAGCACCTGGACGCCGAGGTGGAACGTTTCGCCGCCGCGGTGGAGGCGGTGCGCTCGGAAATGACCGCCTTGCAGGAACACATTCCGGAGGGTGCGCCGGCGGAACTCTCCGCCTTCCTCAACGTGCACGTCCTGATCCTCAACGATTCCATGCTGTCGGATGCGCCGAAACAGCGCATCCGCACGGAGCGCTGCAACGCGGAATGGGCATTGGCGCAGCAGACCGAGGGCCTGATCGCCCAGTTCGAGGCGATCGAGGACGATTACCTGCGCGAGCGCCGCAACGATGTGCGCCAGGTCGCCGACAAGGTGCTCAAGGAACTCATGGGCCACCCCGGCCACGCTCCCCTGAGGCCGGCCGAGGAAGGCGACAGCATCCTGGTCGCGCACGACCTGTCGCCCTCGGACATGGTGCTGTTCAAGCGCCACGATTTCGCCGGCTTCATCACCGACCTGGGCGGCACCACCTCGCATACCGCGATTCTCGCGCGCAGCCTCAGCCTGCCCTCGGTGATGGCCCTGCACAACGCCCGCGCCCTGATCCAGGACGGCGACTGGCTGATCGTCGACGGCATTGCCGGCGTCGTCATCGTCAATCCGGATGCCGCCATCCTCGACGAGTACCGCCTGCGCCGGCACCAGTGGCAGCTGGAGCAGAAAAAGCTGCGGCGCCTGAAGACCAGCCCGTCCGCCACGCTCGACGGCATGGAGATCGAGTTGCAGGCGAACATCGATCTGCCCAACGACGTGGCCCAGGCGCTGGGCGAGAACGCCACCGGCATCGGCCTGTTCCGCAGCGAGTTCCTGTTCCTCAACCGCGACGACCTGCCCTCCGAGGAGGAGCAGTTCGAGGCCTACCGGCACGTGGCGAGGGAAATGGTGGGGCGCTGCGTGGTCATCCGCACCCTTGATGTCGGCGCCGACAAGTCGGTGCGCTGGCTGCATGAAAAAAGCGTCAACCCCGCCCTCGGGCGCCGCGCCATTCGCCTCTGCCTGGCGGAGCCACAAATCTTCATCAGCCAGATCCGCGCGCTCTTGCGCGCCAGCCATTACGGCCAGATCAAGATCCTGCTGCCGATGCTGGCCAGCCTGACCGAACTCGACCAGGCTCTGGCCCTGATCGCCTCGGCGCGCGGCATGCTACGTCAGGAAGGGATTCCGTTCGATGAGGAAACGCCGATTGGCGGCATGATCGAAGTCCCCGCCGCCGCGCTGTCGGCGGAATGGTTCGCGAAGAAGCTGGATTTCCTCTCCCTCGGCACCAACGACCTGATCCAGTACACCCTGGCCATCGATCGCACCGACGACACCGTCGCCCATCTCTACGATCCCCTGCACCCCTCTGTGCTCGCCTTGATCGCGCACACGCTGAAGGTTGGCATCAAGCAGGGCAAGCCGGTTTCCGTCTGCGGCGAGATGGCTGGCGACCCCAAGCTTACCCGCCTGCTGCTCGGCATGGGGCTGACCCGGTTTTCCATGCATCCGGCGCATATCCTCACGGTGAAGCAGCAGGTGATGCGCAGCCATGTCGGTGAGCTCAGGGCGCTGGCCCGGAAGCTGCTGCGCGCCGGGCGTCCGGATCGCATCCAGGAATATCTTGAACAGATCAACGGCTAGCCGGTGCGCCCGGTGGGGACGGCATCGCGTGCGTTCAAGTTTCTTCGGCGCGCGCCGCTAATACTTTCGACATAGTGCTATCGGGGAATTGGATGTCATTACCAGAGACACTGGGGAAGAGCCTGTTCCTTTGGCCGGCGGACTCGCCCGACTTTCGGGACGCGGCCGAGCAATTGAGGCAATACGGGTATACGGCGGATCTGTTCGATACCGCCGCCGAATTGTTCGCCGCCGAGGCAGGGCGGCCGACCAGCGTCCTGGTCGATGCCGAAGCTGTTGCGGGACTCCCTGAAGCCGACAGGGCGGCCCTGCTCGCCCTGTCCGAACGTGTGCCGCTAGCCTGCGTGTCCGGCGACGGTGGCATTGGCGCCCGTCTCGGCGCGGTGCGGATGGGATGCCAGGCCTACTTCAAGCGTCCGCTGGACATGACCAGCCTGCTCGATACCCTCGATCGACTCACCGCGCCACCGCGGGCCGAGGCCGGCAAGGTCCTGATCGTCGACGACTCCCCCGCACTCTCCGCTTTCTATGCCGCGCATCTGAACGCGGCCGGTTTCGTGACCCAGGTGGTCAATGATCCGCTGAAGACCCTCGAGGCACTGGATGATCAGCCTCCGGAACTGATCCTGCTGGACATGAACATGCCCGGCGCCTCCGGCGAGGAAATCGCCGAGGTCATTCGCCAGCAGGATGCCTATCTCTCCACGCCCATCGTGTTTCTTTCGGCGGAGAGCGATATGTCCCGCCAGCGCGAGGCGATGAGCCTGGGGGGGGACGAGTTCCTGCACAAGCCGATCGAGCCGGCACACCTGATCTCGGCGGTGAAGAGCCGGGTGATCCGCTATCGTGCCCTGCGCGCGCTGATGGTGCGAGACAGCCTCACCGGCCTGCTCAACCACACCAGTTTCAAGGAGCGTCTGGGCGCCGAAGTCGCGCGCGCCAGGCGCCTGGACAAGATGCTGGCGGTGGGCCTGATCGATATCGATTTCTTCAAGAAGGTGAATGACACCTATGGCCACCCGGCGGGAGACCGGGTGATCAAGAACCTGTCACGGTTGCTGAAGCAGCGCCT
The DNA here is from genome assembly GCA_964393825.1 of uncultured Thiobacillus sp. Taxonomy (GTDB): domain Bacteria; phylum Pseudomonadota; class Gammaproteobacteria; order Burkholderiales; family Thiobacillaceae; genus PFJX01. The sequence goes on from CAYMUY010000054.1 coordinate 11,068, forward strand.
GCGCGGAGCCGACCTGATTGGTCGCTATGGCGGCGAGGAGTTCGCCGTGGCACTGCCGGACACCTCCATCGAGGCCGCCACGCGGGTACTCGACAACATTCGCGAGCGTTTCGCCGGCATCGTCCAGCATGGCGGCGACAGGACCTTCCAGGTCACCCTGTCGGCCGGGGTCGCCGCTTATTCCGAGGGGGGCAGCGGCGAGTCCCTGATCAACGCCGCGGACGAGGCACTCTACGCGGCCAAGCACGGTGGTCGCAATCGGGTGACGCAGGCCGAGGCGAGCCAGTAGGGCGTTGGTCGTCGTGAGCGGATCGAAAGCCGCTCAGAACAGCACCAGGTCGGTGTCGTCGCCGGGCGCGTCGGGATCTTCGTCGGGGGTGTCGTTTTCATCGCTGTCGACGATCAGATCGGAGACCAGGTAGCGCACCCAGACCTTGTTGCCGTTCCCGGAATAGACCACCTGTTCGCACAGATTCCTGACCAGAGAGATGCCGCGACCGTGGGCCTGGTCGGTGCTGGGTTCCAGCATGGCCGGGTTGCCCAACCAAGTCTCGAAGTCAAAGCCGGGACCGGTATCGGTGAAGCTGATGTCAAGCACCGCCCGGGCGTCATCCTGGTGCAGCAGGATGGAGATATCGATGCGGCCCTGGCGTAGCCTGGCCAGCCGTTCGCCGCGTTGACGCATGTACAGCTCGAAACCGCCGATCCAGCTCTTGGTCGCCGAGTGCAGGGCGAGCAGGCCATGATCGAGGGCGTTGTTGAACAATTCGGAGAAGATCAGGAAAAGAGCGCCTTGATGTGGTTTCAATGCCTGCACCTGGGTGGCGAAACCGAGTACGGCGGGTACCACGTCGACGTAGCGCAACTCCTCGGCGCCGAAGGACAGGTCCAGTCGCCACGTGGAGAGATGGCCCTGGTGCGCCCGGGTCGGGTTGTCGAAACGGATCTGGCGGCGCCGGTCGATCGGTACCGAAACCAGCAGGGCGGAGATATCGTCACGCCCGGGGCGTCCGGCGAGGTGCTCGCTGATGCCGGCACGCAGGCTGTTGAAGCGCTGCTCGCTCGAACGCGCCCTGGCCAGGTGGGTGTGCACGCCCTGGATGCCGAACCAGGCGCCTTGCGGATTTTCCGCTTCGGTCAGCCCGTCCGAGCAGAGCACCAGGTCGCCCGGTTCGCGAAACACCACGGTTTCGGTCAGGCCGGAAAACAGGGGGTCCGGCAGGATGCCCAGCGGTGGGTGGTTGGACACCCATTGCATGGCGATTTCGCCGCGCGCGTTGATGTACAGGGCATCCGGGTTGCCACCATTCCATATCTCGACGGTCTGGTTGCGCACGTCGATCGCCGCCAGGGTCGCGGCCACGAAGCGGTCCGCGGGAAGAATGGCCTTGAGCTTGCGATTCAGTTCCTCGGCGATCGAAGGCAGGGGAAAGCCTTTGTCCGTCATGCTGTAGAACGCCTGGGTCAGCGGCATGGCGGAAAGTGCGGCGGCCAGGCCATGGCCGGCCGCATCGGCCAGAAGCACGTTGAGGACTTCGCCAGGTGCCCTGGCCGCGCAGATCAGGTCGCCGCTGAAGGTGTCCGCCGGCAGGTTGAAATGCCGGATCATGGGGTCGCGCAGGCTGGCGGTATCAGTGAGCCTGGCCATCACGTGGGCGCCCAGGCGGGATTGCTCTTCCGCGTCCAGGCGCCAGTTGCGCAACTCCTCGGCGTTGGCCTGGGCTTCCTGGCGCAGCGATAGCACGCGCGCATAGCTGTTGATCTTGGCGCGCAGGATCTGCCTGGAGATCGGCTTGACGATGAAATCGTCACCGCCCGCCTCCAGGCCGCGCACGATGTCATCCATCTGGTCGAGCGCCGAGAAAAAAATGATTGGCGTCCACTTTTCCGTGGCGAATCCGCGGATGTGCTTGACCACCGTGATGCCGTCGGTGAACGGTATCGTGACGTCCATGAAGATCAGGTCGGGAGGGTTCGCCTCGAACGCAGCGATCGCCTCGGCGCCGTTGCCGGCAAGGCGTGTTTGATGCCCCAGATCACGGGCGACTTGATCCAGTTGCCTGACCTCGCTGGGGGTGTCGTCGACGATGAGGATGCTGAGGCGAGGAGGGGTCACTGGGGTGGAGCCGTGGCGGGCTCAGGCCGTGATGGTAAAGAGCTTTCCGAAGTTGGCGATGTCCAGCACCTGCTTGACGGTGCCCTTGAGACTGGCCAGCAAGATGTTTTTCCCGGCGCCATCGGCTTTCTCGCGCAGCAGCAGCAGCATGCCCAGGGCGGAACTGTCGAGATAGTCGACATCGGCGAAGTCGATCACGATGTCCCGCACCGCGCCGGTTACGAGCAGTTGTTCATAAGCGGCGCGAAAATCGCGGTGCGAATGGAAGTCGAAGCGGCCACTCAGCTTGAGGGTGGCGCGGTCGCCGCTCGATTCAGTGACAATCTGCATGTCGGTACTCCGTGTGCTAGGCCTGCCTGGTTATCGGCCAGGGATGAATTTTCTTGAGGCCGAACCACCGGATGACCGCGGTGCCAGCCAGGCCGGAACAGCGCGTTACCGGATGGAGCAGGGATCTGGCAGCCTGTCGGATTTTGGAGTCGCCGGCTGCAAACCGACCGCACCGGCCGGTTTGCAGCCCATTTTTTGGGCAAGGGTTCGGCCCTTCCCCGGCGAAATGGCCAATGACTGATCTCGACGGGGCCGATTTTCGCTATCGGCGGCCAAAGTCCGCCAGGCGGCTAGCCACGACGACCGATGCGGTCGAGCACGCGGGCGGCGATGTCGCGCAGCGCGGTGATTTCCATGGCCGCGCCGACTTCGATCGCGGCCTTGGGCATGCCGAATACCACACAGGAAGCTTCGTCCTGTGCGATGGTGTAGGCGCCGGCCCGGCGCATCGCGAGCAAGCCCTGGGCCCCGTCCTTGCCCATGCCGGTCATGATCACGCCGAGGGCGTTGGCACCGACGACCTGGGCCGCGCTCTCGAACAGCACATCGACCGAGGGCCGGTGGCGATTCACCGGTTCAGCCTTGGATAATTCGGTGTAGTAGTAGGCGCCGCTTTTCTTCAGCCGCAGGTGCGAGTGACCGGGCGCGATGTAGGCGTGTCCCGGGAGCACCCGTTCGTTTTGTTCCGCTTCTTTCACGGTCATGGCCGAGATCCCATCCAGGCGCTGTGCGAAGGAACGGGTGAATGCTTCCGGCATGTGCTGGGTGATCAGGACAGGCGGCGAGATGGCCGGCATGCGCATGAGGACTTCCTTCAGCGCCTCCGTGCCGCCGGTTGAGGAGCCGACGAACACCAGCTTCTCGGCATTGTTGAGGCAATGCCCGACGAGCGGTTGCGGCCGGTCCACCTGGCTTGAATTCAGGGCGTGACGGTGGATGCGGGCACGGGCGACGGCGCGGATCTTTTCGCCAATCTCGGCCCCCATCTCAGCCATGCCGGAGCCGGCGCCGAGCCCGGGTTTGGTAATGAAATCCACCGCGCCAAGTTCCAGCGCCTTCAGCGTGACATCATTGCCCCGCTCGGTATGGCTGGAAACCATCAGCACCGGCATCGGGCGCAGGCGCATCAGCTTTTCCAGGAACTCCAGGCCGTTCATCCGGGGCATTTCCACGTCCAGGGTCAGGACATCCGGATTGAGTTGCTTGATCAGTTCGCGCGCGGTCAGCGGGTCCGGCGCCTGGCCCACGACTTCCATGTCGGGCTGGCTGTTGATGACCTCGCGCAAGACGCCCCGCACCAGCGCGGAGTCGTCGATGATCAGGACTTTTATTTTTGACATGGGTCCGTGGGGAGTGAGGGAGGGGCGGTGATCAGTTCGCGATTGACGGGAGGGGGGAGATGAATTGACCACCGATCGCCATCATGTAAACAACTCCACATCGCCGGAGATGCTGGAGGACTTGAGGCGCTGGCCGTAGAGCTGCTCGCGTTCGATAATGGTGTTGTTGTGCACGCTCTTGAGCTTGCGCACCATCACCCGCCCGCTGGCGGGAAAGTAATAGACCTTGCGCGGGAAGAGCCCCAGCAGATCCTGGGAGGCCACCCGGATACGTTCGGTTTGCAGGTACTCCAGCACGAACTCGCTGTTGCGTTCCCCTACGTTCACCGTCGTGAAACCGCGCAACACGGCGCCGCCGCCGAATACCTTGGCTTCCAGCCTGGAGCGGGCGGCGCCCAGCTTGACCAGCTGGTTGACCAGCACTTCCATCGCGTAGCCGCCATAACGCATCGAGGGCGACAAGAGGTCGCCCTTGTCGCCGCTCTCCGGCAACATGAAGTGGTTCATGCCACCGATGCCGGTCTTCGGGTCGCGTATGCACGCCGCCACGCAGGAACCCAGCACCGTGACCAGCAACATGTCGCGCCCGGTGACGTAATACTCGCCCGGAAGGATCTTGGCTGCCTCGATATCGAAATTACGGTCGAAGTAATGATTGGGGGCCAGGACTTCCTCGTAGGCATGAAGCATCATCAGCGCTGACCTCCGGAGGCGGTCGGCGCGGCATGCTCATAGACCGTCTGGCCTCGCAGATGGAACAGGTCGGTGGCATGGTAGAGCGACTCGGAGTGGCCGACGAACAGCAGGCCATCCGGCTTCAGCAACGGCTTCATCTTTTTCAACAGGGTGTACTGCGTGGGTTTGTCGAAGTAGATCATCACGTTGCGGCAGAAGATGGCATCCAGTCCACCCTTCACCTGAGTCGCCTCCGGCCAGTTCGAATCGAGCAGGTTGAGGCGGAAGAATTTCACCATGGCCGCCAGTTCCGGCTTCACTTTCACCATGCCGGCCCGGTCGCCAGTGCCTTTCAGGAAGAACTGCCGCTGTCGCGTTTCGGACAGCTTCTTGATCCGCTCCAGCGGATACGTGCCTTCCTGACCCTTCTTCAGCACGTTGGTGTCGAGGTCGGAGGCCAGCACCTGCACCGGCGTGTTGAAACCGCCGAACACCTCCACCGCCGTCATCGCGATGGAATAGGGCTCCTCGCCCGTGCTGGAGGCGGAGCACCAGATGGTGATCGGGCGATCACGGCGGGCCTTGAGGAAATCCCTGAGCAGGTCAAAGTGGTGCGCTTCCCGGAAGAAATCGGTGAGATTGGTGGTGAGGGAGTTGACGAAGGCCTCCCACTCCACCGCATCGCCCGAGCGGATCAGGGCCAGATATTCCTGGAAGGTCTTCAGGCCGGTTGCGCGCAGGCGTCGCGCCAGGCGGCTGTAGACCATGTCTTCCTTGGCCTCGGAGAGGGCAATGCCGGCATGGTCATAGATCATCTTGCGCACATCCTCGAAGTCCCGGTGCGAAAAGACGAACTCACGTTGTGTGGCGATGGTTTCGACCATGATGTCCTTCTGGTTGCATGAGCAGCGGCCTGTTCGCCAGCTGTCCGGAAAGGCGGCGGGGCGGCCGCAAGCCTCTCAGAATTCTTCCCATTCGTCACCCGCGTCCGTTGCTGTCGACTGGGCGGGCAGGGTCATCGCCTTCACCGGGCCGGGCATGCGCTGCCGCGGCGCGGCACGGACCGCATGGGTGAGCAGGGCGGCCTGCTCGCTGCCGTCGCGCAGGCGGAATGCTGCGACCGCCTGGGTGAGGCTGGCG
>CAYMUY010000055.1:0-14116 GCA_964393825.1 uncultured Thiobacillus sp.
GCGCTTCCGGCGAGGCCGCCACCGCCGAGACCACGTAGGAATCGGCATGGCCGCCGTTGGTGACGAAGGTCTTGCTGCCGGTGAGACGGAACTCATCCGCCGATGTCGCCTCCAGCGTGGTCTGCGGCAGGTAGAAATGGGCACCGGTACCGGCTTCGCTGAGCGACAGCGTGGTGATGTGGTGGCCTTCGCAGATCGGCCGGAGCAGACGGGCTTGCTGATCCGGCGTGGCATTGGCGGCGATGACCGAGGCGCCGACGCAGTGCATGCCGTAGCAGATGGCGGTGGAGGCGCACTCCTGGCCCAGGGTTTCGCACACCCTGGCCAGCGCCAGCAGGCCCTGGCCCTGGCCGCCATAGGCAGCGGGCACCACCAGTCCGGCCAGGCCCTCGCGCTGCATCGCGCGGATGCCGGGTTGCGGCCAGCGGGCATGGCGATCGGTGTCCGCCGCGCTCGGCGCGACGACATCCTTGGCGATCTCCTGCACCTTGAGCAGAAGCGCCGCAATGTCTTTCCGTGGCATGACGTTGACCGGGTCGGGTGGATGGCCCGCCGAGGATAGTGCCTGCATGGAGTCTCCTCAAAGTCGCCACCGGAAATCGTGTGGTGGCGGGTGCATGCCGCCGCCATGACCACCACCGCCGCTGCGCGCGCCGGCGCTGGTCAGGACGGGATCAGTGATGCTCGACCAGTGAGAACGACAACACTTTCTCGACGCTTTCGATCCGGTTGGCGCCGGTGCCCACCAGGCACTCACCGTGTTGGTCGCACCCCCACAGGTGATAGGCCTTGAAGTTCCGTAGATCCGCGTGCAGCTGCTCGCGATGCGGCATCGACCGTGAATCCAGGGTATCGGTGGCGCCCTCGCGCTGCATTTCCTGCCTGATCCGGGCAATTTCCCGCATCAGTTCGCGTGCGCGCTCGCCGTTCCAGCGACCCACGACTCTTCCGGTGTTGGTCTTGATCTCATCCATGTTCGTTCCCCTCGTCTCAGAATCGCTCGGCGATCAGGCGCAGCACGGCTTTCGGAATGACCCAGTTGCTGCCCTGCTTCTGTTCCTGGACGACGATCAGCAGTTCGTCGCGCGAAAAATGGATCCCCCGCTCGCTCGCCAGGTGGCGATAGAGCGTGATGAAACTCTCCTTGTCCGGCGACTCGTCCAGCCTGGCCAGCAAGGCGGGCTCGCTCAACACCACTTCACCGAACTGTTTGATCGTTTTCTCGAAAGGGCGCGACTGCGCATCCCTCGTCAATGCCGCTTGCAACATGTTGTTTCTCCTTTCATGTCCACGTGGTCCGGGGCGTGGCCGCCCCAGGGCTTACCCGGACGCCGCGGGGGCCCTCCTTCGCATGAAGACATCCCGCCGGATAGTCCCGCAGTTATACGCATGGAACCTGCTCCGGCTAACCCGTGGCGACACGGGGCAGACCCCGTAGAACTACGTGCATGACACGGGCCGCATGAGGGCCATCGCGCCGCCCCGCCCCAGGGTGGCCGGACATCGAAATACCCCAAGTCTGCTATGGTGAAGTAGCGCTCCATGCGATGGGAAAGCTGCAACAAAGCAGTGGTTGGCAGGCTGCCGACCCGCGCTTCGTCATGGCGCGCATGGGACTACGTCAGGCCGACAAAGGTCTAACCGCTCCTCTGGGGGGCAGAGGCGACCATGAATACAACGAGACCCATCCTGCTCAAGCCCGGACCGCTCACACCGGATGCATGGGAGGCATGCGCGCCGACGTCTTCCGCTACCTGGGACTTCCCTCCGTGCCAGACGCCAGGTTTGCCCGCCTGATTCGCGCGACGGCCCTCTCGCTGCTGATGGCAACCCTGGCCGCCTGCGCGCCCAAGGCCCTGCCACCGGAAACCCTGGTGTTCGCCGACCCCGACCAGCCGATGGCCGGTCTGGTCTACATCGCCGAGGCGAACGGCTATTTCCGCGATGAAAACCTGACTCTGACCTACAAAAAATTCACATCCGGCCGCGATGCCATCGCCAGCGTGCTGGCGGGGCAGTCGGACGTGGGCGTGGCCACGGAGTTTCCCCTGGCCAGAAACATCGTCGAAGGCCAGGATCTGCACATCATCGGCACGCTCTACCGCAGCAGCGAGAATGCCACCCTGGTCGGCCGCAAGGACCGGGGCATCCAGCGCAATACCGACCTGAAGGGCAAGCGGATCGGCGTCGCCCCCCACACCAACACCGACTACATGCTGTCCCTGCTGCTGACCGAAGCGGGTCTGACCGACGCGGACGTAGTGCGGGTGGCCCTGAAGCCGGAACAGATGGCGGATGCGCTGGCCGAGGGACGGGTGGACGCCGTGGTGACCTGGTCGCCCCATGTCGCCCACGCCGAGGCCCGCTTCGCGGCGGCCGCGACGATCCGCCTGCGTGCCTCCGCCTACACCGAAGTCTCGCTGCTGGGCGCGCGACCGCAAGTGCTGGCGGCCAGGGCCGAGGCCTTCAACCGCCTGCTGCGGGCCCTCGTCCGCGCCGAAGATGCCGTAGCCACGGACAGGCCCGGGGTCCTGCGCGGCCTGATCGCGCATCTGGGCGCCACTCATGAAGCGGATCTGCGCCGCGCCTGGCCTGCCTTGCGATACCAGGTGCGGCTCGACAATCTGATGCTGGCCGCCCTCGACGCCGAAGCGGCCTGGCTCGCCGCCCGCATGACGCCCACGGCCGCGGTACCCGAGTTCCGGGCCCGGATCAGTCCGCAATTCCTCGAGGCCGCGCGACCGCAGGCGGTCACCATCGAGCAGGTGGAGTGAATGACCAACCCGTTGCGCCTGACCAGCATCGCCTCCAGAGTATTGCTGCCCTGGGTCATCCTGCTGCTGCTGGCCGCCGGCCTGGCCGGCTATCGCTATCAACAACTGCAGTTCAATGCGCGGCTGGCGCAGCACACCGCTTTGCACCGGCAGGCGGCCAGCCTGGCCAACCACCTGCGCGAACTGGCGCTGGATCGCTGGTCCGATGCCCTGCTCTACCGGATCACCCCGGACCCGCATGCGAACGAGCGGGTGAACCAGAGCGAACGGGCAATCCTGGCCAGGATCGAGGCCATCGAGCGGCTCTTTGACAACAACCAGGAGCACGCTTTCCACGTCACGGCCGTGCAGGACAGCGGCCTCCTCGACGGTTACCGCTTGGCCAGGGTCGGCATCGCCGAGCTCTATCGTCAGTTCTTCCAGGCGGTGGATGCGAAGGATGCCGCACACCAGGAAAGGCTCCAGGCGCTGCTGGCAATCAAGCTGCGCCAGATTCGCGCCAGCCTCGATGATCTCACCGCCTACCAGGTGAAGACCGAACGCCTGGCAATGGCGCAGCAACAGGCCATCCAGCAGCGGGGAGAGGGCATCTTCTTTGGCCTCCTCACCATCCTGATCCTGCTGGGCATGGCTTTCTCGCGTTACCAGACCCTGACCATCGCCCGGCCTCTTGACCAGCTCACCCGCGCAGCCCGCCAGATCGGCGCAGGCCGGGATGTCGATCTGTCAGGCTTCAAGGGCACCGGCGAGATCAGCGAACTGGCCGCCGCATTCGACCAGATGGTGCAGGCGCTGCGCGCCAGCCACCGTGACCTCCAGGCGCAGAAGGACCAGCTGGCCGCGGCTTACGCCGAGGTGGAGGCCAAGGTCCGGCAGCGCACCGCCGATCTCACCCAGCGCGGCATGGAACTGGAAACCGCCAACAAGGACCTGGAAAATTTCAGCTATTCCGTCTCCCACGACCTGCGCGCGCCGCTGCGCGCCATCGACGGGTTCATCGCCATCCTGCTGGAAGAGCAGGCCGACAGGCTGGATGACGAAGGCCGGCGCATGTTCGGCATCGTCGCCGACAACGCCCGCAAGATGGGGCATCTCATCGACGACATCCTGGCCTTCTCCCGCGCCGGCCGCCTGGAACTGGATACCCGCGAAGTCGACATGGCCGCCCTGGTGCGGGAAGCCTGGTCCAGCCTGGAGGAAAATCATCGGGGACGAGCCGTCGAACTGCGCCTGGACGACCTGCCCGGCGCCCGTTGCGACCCGCGCGCCCTGCGTCAGGTCTGGCAAAACCTGCTGGACAACGCCATCAAGTTCACTCGCGACCGCGACCCCGCCCGCATCGAGGTCGGCGCGGTGCGGGAGGGCGATTTCATCCGCTATCGGATTCAGGATAATGGCGTAGGATTCAACGCGGAGTACACGGACAAGCTGTTCGTTCTGTTCCAGCGGCTGCACGGCATGGATGAATTCGAAGGCACCGGCGTGGGGCTGGCCATCGTCAAGCTCTTCATCCAGAAGCATGGCGGCGAGGTGAGCGCCACCGCCACGCCAGGCCAGGGCGCCTGCTTCAGCTTCACCCTGCCCAGTCCGGCGGAGACCCTTGCCCACTGAAGGAGCACACCATGGTCACACCCGATTCCGTCGTCGATATCCTGCTGGTGGAGGACAACCCCAATGATGCCGAACTGGCCATCCACGCCCTGAAGAAGAAGAACCTGGCCAACCGCCTGGTCTGGGTCAAGGATGGCGAGGCGGCGCTGGATTTCCTGTTCCATCGCGGTGACTATGCCACGCGTCCCAATACCCTGCCGCGGGTGGTGCTGCTCGACCTGCGCCTGCCCAAGGTCGACGGCATCGAGGTCCTGAAGCAACTGCGCGCCCACCCGGAGACCCATGAACTGCCGGTGGTGGTGCTGACCTCCTCCAAGGAAGAACGGGATGTCATCGACACCTACAAACTCGGCGTCAACAGCTTCGTGGCCAAGCCCGTCGCCTTCGACGAGTTCGCCCAGACCGTGGCGGAACTGGGCATGTACTGGGTCCTGGTCAACCGCGTGCCACCAGGAACAGCTTCTGTCTCATGAGCGAGCGGCTGCGCATCCTCATGCTGGAAGACAGCCCGGTGGACGCCGAGCTGAATGAACACGCCCTGCGCCGCGCGGGCATCGACTTCGAGTCGCTGCGGGTCGACCGCAGGGACACCTACCTCGCTGCCCTGGAGGATTTCCGGCCGGATCTGATCCTGGCCGACTACAAGTTGCCGGATTTCGATGGCCTGAGCGCCTTGAGACTGCTGCGGGAGCGCGATGACGATCGCCCCTTTCTCTTCGTCACCGGCTCCATGGGCGAGGAACAGGCGGTCGAGACCCTGCATCAGGGGGCTGACGATTACATTTTGAAAGAACACCTGCAGCGCCTGCCCATGGCCGCGCAGCGTGCGCTCGCGGAGGCCAGGGTGAAGGCGGAGGCCCGGCGCATGCAGGCGATGCTGCGCGAAAACGAAGCGCACTTCCGTCTGTTCTACGAAAACGCCCCCACCGCCTACCAATCCCTGGATGCCGAGGGCAGGCTGCTGGATGTCAACCCTGTCTGGCTGGCGCAGCTGGGCTACGCCGGGGAGGACAAGGCGCAAGTGCTGGGCCGCTCCTTTGCGAGTTTCCTCGCCTCCGAACAAGCCCCCCGGTTTCCCGAGCGATTCGCCCGGTTCAAGGCGCACGGCGAAGTCAAGGGCACCGAGTTCGAGATGGTCCGCCGTGACGGCAGCCGCCTGACGGTGGCCATCGACGGCCGCATCGGCCATGACGTCACGGGCCGCTTCCAGCAGACCCACTGCGTGCTACACGACATCACCGAACGCCGGGCCTTCGAAACCACCCTGGCGATGGAAGCCCGCCGTGCCCAGGCCCTGCTGCGGCTGCCACAAGCCGCCGAGCACATGAGCGAGGCCGAGTTCATGCAATACGGGCAGGAACTGGCCGAAGACCTGACCGAGAGCTGCATCGCCTTCATTCATTTCGTCAACCAGGACGCGGAAACCATCGAACTGGTCGCCTGGTCGCGGCGCACCCTGGAGCATTATTGCAACGCAATTCACGACCGACACTATCCGGTCAGCCAGGCCGGCATCTGGGCCGATGCCCTGCGCCGCGAAGCCCCGGTGATGTTCAACGACTACACCGCCTATCCGAACAAGCGCGGCCTGCCCGAAGGCCATGCCGACCTGCGGCGGCTGATCTCGGTGCCGGTGGTCGAGAATGGCCGGGTGGTCATGCTCACCGGAGTGGGCAACAAGACGACCGACTACAGCGAACTGGACGTGGAGACGGTCCAGCTCATCTCCAATGAAATCTGGCGCCTCGTCCGGCAACGCCGCGCCGACCGTTCCCTGCAGGAAAGCGAGGCCCATCTGCGCGGCATCCTGCGCGCGACACCGGTGGGCATCGGCGTGGTGAAGGACAGGGTGTTCACGGAAGTGAACGAAACCATGCTGCGCCTGACCGGCTACAGCCGCGACGAACTGGTCGGCCAGTCCTCGCGCCTGCTGTATCCCTCCGATGCGGAATTCGAGCGGGTGGGACGCGAGAAATACGCACAGATCCGCGCCCTGGGGGTGGGCGCCATCGAAACCTGCTGGCGGCGCAAGGATGGTGCGATCTGCGACATCATCCTCTCCTCCGCCCGAACCGACCCCGACGACCCGGATCAGGGCGTGACCTTCTCGGCGCAGGACATCACCCAGCGCAAGCAGGCCGAGGCGCAACTGCGCAAGCTGGTGCTCGCCGTCGAGCAAAGCCCGGAGAGCATCGTCATCACCAATGTCGACGCCGAGATCGAGTACGTCAACGCAGCCTTCCTGCGCGCCACCGGCTATGCGGCAACGGATGTCATCGGCCGCAATCCGCGCGTGCTGCAGTCCGGTAAGACGCCGCCGGAGACCTACCACGACCTGTGGCATGCCCTGACCCGGGGCCAGCCCTGGAAGGGCGAATTCATCAACCAGCGCAAGAACGGTGAAGAATACGTCGAATTCGCCATCATCACCCCCCTGCGCCAGCCGGACGGCACGATCAGCCATTACGTCGCGGTGAAGGAAGACATCAGCGAGAAAAAACGCCTGGGCCGGGAACTGGACCAGCATCGCCACCATCTCGAGGAACTGGTCGCCACCCGCACCCACGAACTGGAAGCCGCCAAGACCGAGGCGGAAGCGGCCAACGAAGCCAAGAGCGCCTTCCTGGCCAACATGAGCCACGAAATCCGCACGCCCATGAATGCCATCCTCGGCCTGACCCACCTGATGCAGCGGGACGGCGCCACCCCCGCGCAGCAGGACCGGCTGACCAAGATCAACAGCGCGGCGAAGCACCTGCTCTCGATCATCAACGACATCCTCGATCTGGCCAAGATCGAATCCGGCAAGATGGCACTGGAGCATGTCGACTTCACCCTCGACGCGGTGCTCGACCATGTCCGCTCGATGGTGCTGGAGTCGGCCACGGCCAAGGGCCTGGAGATCGTGGTCGACCGCGATGACGTTCCCGTCTGGCTGCATGGCGATGCGACCCGACTGCGCCAGGCCGTGCTCAACTACGCGGGCAACGCGGTCAAGTTCACCGAGCAGGGCCGCATCAGCCTGCGCGCCCGCCTGCTGGACAGCAAGGAGGATCGCCTGCGGGTCCGCTTCGAGGTGGAGGATACGGGGGTCGGCATCGCTCCGGAGATGGCGGAACGGCTGTTCGCGGCCTTCGAACAGGCCGATGCCTCGACCACACGCAAATATGGCGGCACCGGCCTGGGCCTGGCCATCACCCGTCACCTGGCGGAAATGATGGGTGGCGAGGCGGGCGTGGAAAGCAGCCCGGGCCAAGGCAGCACCTTCTGGTTCACGGTCAGCCTGACCCGCGGCCATGGCATCATGCCCGCGCCGATTCACCCCAGTGTCGCGGCCGAGTCGACGCTGCGCCAGCGCCATGCCGGCGCCCGCCTGCTGCTGGCCGAGGACAACGCCATCAACCGCGAGGTGGCCATGGAACTGCTGCATGCGGTGGGTCTGTCCGTGGATACCGCCGAGGATGGCCGTGTCGCCCTGGAGAAGGCCCGGGCCCAGTCCTTTGACCTGATCCTGATGGATGTGCAGATGCCCATCATGGACGGCCTCGAAGCGACCCGCGCCATCCGCGCCCTGCCCGGCCGGGCAGACACGCCCATCCTGTCGATGACGGCCAATGCCTTCGCCGAAGACCGCAAGGCCTGCCTGGAGGCCGGCATGAACGACTTCATCGCCAAGCCGGTGGAGCCGGAGTCCCTCTACACCACGCTGCTGAACTGGCTGCCGGAGCGGGACGTGGGCGGCCGGACCGGGGTAGCCCTCAACCCGGCGCCGCCCCCAGCCGGCAGGATCCCGCTCGATACCCTGGCCGTGGTCCCCGGCCTGGACATCGCGCGGGGCCTGGCCAGCCTGCGTGGCGACCAGCGGAAATATCTGGAATTGCTGCGGCGGTTTGCCGTGGAACACCGTGACGACATGACCCGGCTGACCGCCAGCATCGAGGCGGCCGACCTGGCCGCGGCCAGGTTGCTGGTCCACAACCTGAAAGGAGTCGCCGGCACGCTGGGTACCACCCGACTGGCCCGGATCGCCCTGGATCTGGAGCAGGCGCTGGCCGGCCTGGCGGAGGGACAGGACGTCAACCCCCTCCAGCACCTGGCCGATGCCTTCGCCACCGAGATGCGCACCCTGGACACCGCCTTGCAACAACTGGCGGAAACATCGGAGGACGCCTTGCCCGCGGCGCTGGATGCGTCGCAAGAGGCCGCGCTGAGGGAGGAACTGACCCGCCTGCTGACCCGTGGCGACACAGCAGTACTGGATTACCCGCGGGAACGGGCCGGGCAACTGCGCGCGATCCTGGGAGAAAGCCACGACGTGCTGATCCGGCAGATCAAGGCCTTCGACTTCGATGCCGCCCTGGAGACCCTGAACAAGGCGAGAAGCCACGACTGAGCGCGGGCGCGCGCACCCGTCCTCTCCGTGATGGGGCATCGGCCTGGTTGACGCCCGCCGGCAAAGCCGCTAGATTAGAACGAACATTCTATCCAGGCGACCCCTCCCCTCCATGAGCAGCGTCCTCTCTCCCCGTCCGGACACGCGCTATCTGGTGCTCGATAGCGCCCTGACGCTATTCACCGAGCGCGGCTATTTCAGCACCTCGGTACACGACATCGGCCGTGCAGCGGGGGTCAGCATCGGCTCGATCTACCACCACTTCGGCGACAAGGAAGGGATCGCCGGCGCCCTCTATGACCAGCTCGGCAGCCGCATGGAAAGCCTCATCGGCGAGATCGTCCGGCGTCACGACAGTGCCCACGACCAGGCGCGCGAACTGGTGGCGCGCCTGTTCGAACTGACCGAATCGGAACCGCGCGCCATGGAATTCATGCTCTACGCCAAGCACCGGGAATTCCTGCCCGACCACGCGCCGGTCTGTTCTTCGCGCCCCTTCGAACTGATGCGGGAAATGGTGGCCCGGGGCATGGAGCGCGGCGAAATCCGCCGCATGGAGGCGATGGTCGCCTCCACCTGCCTGTTCGGCGGCCCCTTGCGCATGATCACCGGCCGCCTCGACGGCGTCGTGCCGCAGCCGCTGCCGACTTACCTGGACGCGGTATGGGACTGCGCCTGGCACGCGGTGGCCGCCCCGGCGCCATAGTCATGTTCCAGCCACCGCGCCGTCGGCGCTTTTTTGTTGACCTGACTAGAACGATCATTCGTTCTAGTCAGGTCTGTCCTTCCTTCCACACCGCTTCCAGGAGGCCCATCCATGCGCCATGACATCACCCCCCTGACCGAGCAGTACTGCTTCGGCTGTGTGCTCTACCCGCCCAACCTGCCTCCCTATGCCTATGCCGAGGCCGACTGGGTCGTCCTGCAGCATATGACCTGCTCGCTGGAACACGCCCCCGGCACGGACGACTGCCTGGCCAGCCGCAAGACCAGTTGCAGCCTGGTGGAACTGGCGCCCTCCCCCTGCCATTGCGCCAGCCAGGCGGTCGAGGTCTGATTTCGCGGCGAGCCACCTTCTTCCCTCCACTCACGACAAGGAATGTCCCATGACCCTCCCGCGTTTGCTGCTGCTCGCACTCCTGCTCTGTCTGCCCGTTGCCGCCCCCCGGGCCGCCGAAGCCCCCCCACCGATCAACGACGCCGCCGCCTTGCGCGGCGTACAGGCCGGCAAGGGCGTGTTCCTGATCGACTTCACCGATCCCAGGAAGACCGCGTTCTATCTGGAGATCATCCGCGGCACCCACGCCGGGATGATCCGGCAGGGAGTCAAACCCGATTTCGTGATCGTCTATATCGGTCCCACCGTGCGCTTCCTCTCCCGCACGCCGGAAGTCGATCTGGAGATGCAGCACGACGACGACCTCAAGGCGGTGGCCGCGCAGGTCGCGGCGCTGCATGAACTGGGCGTGCGGCAGGAGGTGTGCGCCATCGCGACACGCGTGTTCAAGGTGCCCAATGACAGCCTGCTGCCCGGCCTCTCGCTGGTGGGGGACGGTTTCATCTCCCTGATCGGCTGGCAGACCCAGGACTACAAGCTGGTTCCCCTGTTCTGAGCCGCGTGCCGCCGCCTCGGAAGCGGGAGGCGGACAGCGGCCGGGCCGTCAGAAGTGCCGGCCCACGGCCAGTCCGACCAGCAAGGGATCGAGGGTCAGCGTCTCGAGCTTCGGCCCCCCGGCGCCGGGCAACACATCGGTCTTCAGGTAGAACTTCTTCACATCGAAATTGATGAAGTAGTCCTGGTTGAGGGCGTAATCGAAACCCACCTGCAACACGGCGCCGGTGTCCGCCGGGAAGTCGCGCAGGGTGTCGAACACCGCGCCGTTCTTGTCGAAGAAAAGGGTGTGATGGATGCCGGCACCGACATAGGGGCTGAACGCCGTCCTGGGCATGAAGTGGTACTGCAGCAGCAGGTGGAACGGCGCCATGCTGGCCTTGCCCAGGGTGGCGCCGCCGGCGGAGAAGGTGTGGCGGGTGATGCCGGCCGCAGTATTCAGGGCCAGATGGTCATTCAGGTAATAGGTCAGATTCAGGATCGGCTTGGTTTCCGTGCTGGCCTCCACCCCCACCACCGGCGATTCGATATCCGGAATGACATTGACCAGGCCGAGGCTGACGTCCAGGTTGGCGGCGTGGGATGAAGCCGCTGCCAGCATGGCGCAGAGCAGCGAGGGGATCAGGCGGGATGGGTTCATGTCGACTCCGGGTGACGTTGGGTTGAATTCCAGCGCCCCACTGCGAACGAAAGCGCCGTGGCCTGATTACAGCGGCCCGCCGGCGGCGGGTAAATTCGTGTCAATACGCGGCGGATACCGTAGTGATACGGGCCGCAGACGGGTATTTACCCGGGGATTCGGGGGGGTTCATCGGGCGGCGCCGGCAGATGCCCGACCTTCACCAGGATCAGGCATCCGGGCTCGCTGAAGGGCACATGCGCGCTGAGGTGTGGCGAGCGCAGCCAGGTGCCCGCCGGATAGTCGCCGTGCTCATCCTGGAACACCCCCTCCATCACGAAGATCTCCTCGCCGCCGTAGTGGCGGTGGTACTGGAAGCGGGTACCCGGTTGCCATTGCACCAGGGCGGTATGCGCCCCCTCGAACTCGCCCAGGGACAGCACCCGCAGGCCGGACACCAGGCCGGGATGCCAGACGCGGTCCTGTGGGCGCAGCATGCGCTGTTGCGCGTCGCGCCGGGACAGGTGGCCACGCTTGAGAAACAGGACGCAGTCCGTAGCGCAGCTCAGTTGGCCGCGCCAGCCGGGCGGCAGCCTGATGTAACTGCCTGCCGGCAAATCGTCCGGATCACTGCCCAGGGCGCCTGCCAATACCAGCATCTCGGCGCCGCCGGCATCGCCCTCCCGGATTTGCGCTCCGGCCGGGTAGCGAACGATCTCGGTCGATACGGGCGGTTCGCCACCGCCAAGGGCAAGGGGTTTGTGGGCGGCGGCCCCGGCCGCGCCATCGACCCAGGCGAGTGACCGGGTGTCCAACACCACATGGCGGTTCAGATCGGCATGCAATTCCACGAAACTTCCTTGATTGGTGATTGAACCCGGATTGTCCATTAACCATGGCAGGCATGTAGCGCAGGCGTTATGTCCCGAAGGGACGGTATCCCTTGGGGCCCGCGGCATCACCCCGGCCCGTCGGCTTGCACGGGGGCGGCGCGATCAGCCTCCGGACGCCCGCGCTTCCAGGATCACGGGGAGGGTTTGCCCACCGCCTTTCGCGTCTTTGACGGTCAGCGTCAGCGGCACCTTGTCGCCGGCCTTGATCGGGGCCTTGAGTCCGATCAGCATCACGTGCATGCCGCCCGGCGCCAGGCTGACCGGGGTGGCTTTGGGCAGGTCGATCTTGTCCAGTTCGCGCATCTCCATCATGCCGTCCGCCATCCGCATGAAATGCAGTTCCACCACGCGCGCGGCGGGCGAGGCCGCTTTCACCAGGGTCATGTCGGCATCGGCGGTGAGCGTCATGAAGGCGCCGACCACTCTCTGACCGGGCGCGGCGGGGCGCACCCAGGCGTCCTCGATCTTGACCTCGGCGGCCTGGGCCAGGGTGAAAAACGAGAGTGCGGCGAGCAACAGGCGGATACGATTTTTCATGGCATTACTCCTTGGGTGGGCAGTCGGCATCGCCGAGAATCTGCTGGATCTTCAGGGCATCCACCGTCGCCGCGACGTCATGCACACGGACGATGGCCGCGCCGCGCGCCACCGCCAGCAGGGCGGCGGTGACGCTGGCGATGGCGCGATCGGCGGTGGCGCGGCCGACGAGCTTGCCGAACAGGGATTTGCGCGAGACGCCGATCAGCAGCGGCGCGTGCGCGGTGAAGCGCGACAGGCCATGGAACAGGGCGATGTTCTGCGCCGTGGTCTTGCCGAAACCGAAACCCGGGTCCAGCGTCAGCCGCGCCGGGGCGATGCCGGCCCGCGTCGCCGCCGTCATCCGCTCGACCAGGAAGGCCTCGACCTCGCCGACCACGTCGTCGTATTCCGGCGCGATCTGCATGGTCTGCGGGGTGCCGCGCATGTGCATCAGGCAGACGCCGCAATCGGAATGGGCGACCACTTCCAGCGCCCCCGGCGCGCGCAGGGCGTTGACGTCGTTGACCAGGTCGACGCCGGTGGCGAGGGCGGCGGCCATCACCTCCGGCTTCATGGTATCGATGGACAGGGCGGCGCCGCAGTCGCGCAGGCCGGCCAGCACCGGCAGCACCCGCGCCAGTTCCTCCTCCAGCGGCACCGGGGTGGCGCCGGGACGGGTCGACTCGCCGCCGATGTCGAGGATGTCCGCGCCCTCGGCGGCGAGGCGCAGGCCGTGTTCGATGGCCGCTTCGGCGCTGGCGTGGCGGCCGCCATCGGAGAAGGAATCCGGCGTCACGTTGACGATGCCCATGACCAGCGGGCGGGCCAGGTCGAAGTGGTAGCGGCCGCAGTGGAACATTCAGGCCACCTCGAATTCGAGGATTTCGCAGTGGCCCACCCAGACCCGCCACATCAAGGCCGGCTCCAGATGCCCGAAGTAGCCGGCCACCGCCTGCAGGACTTCGTGATGGGTCACCACCAGCGCCACATCCACCTCCTCCGCGACCAGATCGGCGATGCAGTCATGCACCCGCGCCACCATTTCCAGGTAGGACTCGCCGCCGGGCGCTTTCCAGCGATAGGGGTCCGGCGCCGCCTGCATGGCCGTCATGTAGTCCGCCAGCGGCCGCCCCTCGTAACCACTGTTGCGGTCATCCAGGCGGGCATCCACCCGGATGTCGGCGCAGTGGCCGCCACAGAGGATGGCGGCGGTCTCCTGGGCGCGTTGCAGGCGGGAAACGTAGACCCGGCTGACCGGCTGCCGGCGCAGCCGCTCGCGCGCCGCGCCGGCCTGCCGGCGGCCCAGATCGGTGAGGCTTACCCGTACCGCCGGGTCGGCGTTGCACAGGCCGCGCAGGTTGTATTCGGACTCGCCGTGGCGGATGAATATGAGCTTCATGCCGGGACCAGCACTTCGCCCTTGCCGCCGAAGGCGAGATCGCCCATGTAGCGGCGGCAGCGCGCCGTGGCCGGCACCACGTCGGGCAGGAAGGCCTGCGCGTGACGGCGCAGCAGCTTCAGCCAGGCGAGTTCGACCACGCCGGAATCGTTGAAGGTGGCCGACAGGCTCGCCGGCGCTTCCCCCAGGATCAGGCTGCCGCGCCGCAAGCCGAAACCCGGACTGCCGGCACAGCCGCCGGCGACGGCCACGGTGCCGGCCAGCATGCGGGCGCCGCAGGCCGCGCCGGCGCGGCC
>CAYMUY010000056.1:0-13319 GCA_964393825.1 uncultured Thiobacillus sp.
CTTGCATTGGCCATCGAACGCACTCCCATCCTCAATTAACGCGAACTGAGCCAATAAAAAACGACCATGCCCGGTGAGGGGGTGCAGATCCTTGAGGATGGCTACGGCTTGTGTACAGAGCGGGACGATGTGGTCCTGATCCTTGATCTTCATGCGAATTGCCGGGACAGTCCAAGTAGCCATATCCAGATTGAATTCTGCCCACTCTGCTTGCCTCAGCTCGCCGGGCCTGAGAAAAAAAAGCGGCGCCAGTTGCAGTGCACACCGCACAGGGAAGGTGCCAGTAAATCCATCGATAGCTCGCAGCAAAGCAGCGATTTCCTTGGGGTCGGTGATGGACGGGTAGTGTTGGGGTTTCCAAGGTGTCAACGCGCCGCGAAGGTCTCCAGAGGAGTCTCGCTGCGCCCGGCCGGTAGCAACGGCATAGCGGAAGATTTGGCCTGCGTTCTGCAAGGCACGGTGGGCGGTTTCTACTGCGCCCCGGCTCTCGATACGTCGCAAAGAGGCCAGCAACTCCGGGGCCGTGATGTCGGCAATTGGCCGTGGGCCCAGCCAAGGAAAAAGGTCACGCTCAAGACGGCCGATGATTTTCTTGCCATGGCTGGGCACCCAGTGGGTGGCTTGCTTGGCGTACCACTCACGTGCAATGGCCTCGAAGCTGTTTTCTGCGCCATGCATCCTGGTGAGTTTGACCGCTTTTCGCTCGGCGACCGGATCGATTCCATCGGACAGTTTTTTTCGTGCCTCATCGCGACGCTCTCGCGCTTCGGCCAAGCTCACTTCCGGATATACCCCGATTGCCAATGTCTTGCGTTTGCCGAGGTGGCGATAATCCATCCGCCAGTACTTGCCCGAAGCCAAAACCAGTAGGTACATGCCCTTTTCGTCGGTCAGCTTGTAAGGTTTATCCGTTGGTTTCGCCTTGTTGATGGCGAGGTTTGTGAGTGCCATGACGGTATCTCCCAGGACGGCATGTCCAGATGCCGTCACATATACCGCCAATGGTGACGGTATTCAATGGGCTCGGGTGGTATGGCTTGAGGCATAAAAAAACCCGCTATGCCTAGTGGCATGCGGGTTTCTGTGTTGCTTGGTGTTGCCTGGTGCGTGGATTTGGTGGAGAGGAGGAGGATCGAACTCCCGACCTCCGCATTGCGAACGCGGCGCTCTCCCAGCTGAGCTACCCCCCCACGCGAGGCGGCGAATATAGCAAAAAAGCCTTTCAGGGCATAGATGTAGGACGCAACTGCTGCGCGCGCCAGATCAGCCAGGCGCCGAGCAGGATCATGGGTAGGGAGAGCCATTGGCCCATGCTGATGGTGTAGGAGAAGCCGAAGATGCCGGCGTCGGGTTCGCGGAAGAGTTCGCCGAGGGCGCGGAAGCCGCCGTAGCCGATCAGGAAGACGCCGGAGACGGCGCCGGTCGGACGCGGTTTCGCCGAATACCACCAGAGGATGAGGAACAGCAGCAGGCCTTCCATGCCGGCCTGATAGAGCTGCGAGGGGTGGCGGGGGAGGTCGTCGACTTGCGGGAAGACCATCGCCCAGGGCAGGCTGGGGTCGGCGGCGCGGCCCCAGAGTTCGCCGTTGATGAAGTTGCCGATGCGTCCGAACATCAGGCCCAGGGGCACCAGCGGGCCGACGAAGTCGCCGACTTGCAGGAAGCTGCGGCCGGTCTTGCGGCCGAAGGCCCAGAGGGCGACAAGGACGCCGATGAGGCCGCCATGGAAGGCCATGCCGCCTTTCCAGACGGCGATGATTTCCGCTGGGTGGCTGAAATAGTAGGCCGGTTCGTAGAACAGCACCTGGCCGAGGCGGCCGCCGATGACGACGCCGAGCACGCCCCAGAACAGAAGATCGTCGATGTCCTTGTGGCTCCAGCCGGTTTGCGCGTTGCAGCGACGGCGGCCGAGCAGGATGAAGGCGGCGAAGGCGAGTACATACATGAGGCCGTACCAGCGTACGGCGAGGGGACCGATGGCGACGGCGATGGGGTCGAACTGGGGATGGATGAGCATGAGAAGGCCTGGGCTGCGATGGCTTCGCGCTGAGCTAAAATGCGGCAGATTATAGAGACCCAAGGTTGCACACCATGCCTGAATACCGTTCCCGCACCACCACCCACGGTCGCAACATGGCCGGCGCCCGCGCCCTCTGGCGCGCCACCGGGATGAAGGATGACGATTTCTCCAAGCCGATCATCGCCATCGCCAACTCTTTCACCCAGTTCGTGCCTGGCCATGTGCATCTGAAGGACATGGGGCAACTGGTGGCGCGCGAGATCGAGGCGGCCGGCGGCGTGGCCAAGGAGTTCAACACCATCGCGGTCGATGACGGCATCGCCATGGGCCATGGCGGCATGCTCTATTCGCTGCCCTCGCGCGACCTGATCGCCGATTCGGTGGAATACATGTGCAATGCGCACTGCGCCGACGCGCTGGTGTGCATCTCCAACTGCGACAAGATTACCCCCGGCATGCTGATGGCGGCGCTGCGCCTGAACATCCCCACGGTGTTCGTCTCCGGCGGGCCGATGGAAGCCGGCAAGGTGATCTGGGACAACAAGACGATCAAGCTGGATCTGGTGGACGCGATGGTGCAAGCCGCCGATTCCCACTGTTCAGACGAGGAAGTGGCCGCCACCGAACGTTCCGCCTGCCCCACCTGCGGTTCCTGTTCCGGCATGTTCACCGCCAATTCGATGAACTGCCTGACCGAGGCCCTGGGGCTGAGTTTGCCCGGCAACGGTTCGCTGCTCGCCACCCACGCCGACCGCAAGGAACTGTTCCTGCGCGCCGGGCGGCTGATCGTCGATCTGGCGAAACGCTATTACGAAGGCGACGACGCCACTGCGTTGCCGCGTTCCATCGCCACCTTCGAAGCTTTCGAAAACGCCGTGTGCCTGGACATCGCCATGGGCGGCTCCACCAACACCGTGTTGCACCTCTTGGCGGCGGCGCATGAGGCCGGCGTCAACTTCACCATGAAGGACATCGACCGCCTCTCCCGCCGCGTGCCCAACCTGGCCAAGGTGGCGCCTTCCACCCAGCTTTACCACATGGAAGACGTGCATCGCGCCGGTGGCGTCATGGCCATCCTCGGCGAGCTCGACCGCGCCGGCCTGATCCACCGCGACTGCCACACCGTACACAGCCGAACCATGGGCGGCGCCCTGTCGGTGTGGGACGTAATGCAGGCGCACGACGTTTCCGTGTTCGACTTCTTCAAGGCCGCGCCCGGCGGCGTGCCGACTCAGGTGGCGTTCTCGCAGAACCGCCGCTTTCCGGAGCTGGACCTGGATCGCGCCAACGGCTGCCTGCGTGACAAGGCGCACGCCTATTCCCAGGATGGCGGCCTCGCCGTGCTGCACGGCAACCTGGCGCTGGACGGCTGCATCGTGAAGACCGCCGGAGTGGACGAGAGCATCCTCAAGTTCACCGGCCCGGCGCGCATCTTCGAGAGCCAGGACGCGGCGGTGGCGGCCATCCTGGCCGATGAGATCCGCGAAGGCGATGTCCTGGTGATCCGCTACGAAGGCCCGCGCGGCGGCCCCGGCATGCAGGAAATGCTCTACCCGACCAGCTATCTGAAATCCAAGGGCCTGGGCAAGGCCTGCGCCCTGATCACCGACGGCCGCTTCTCCGGTGGCACCTCCGGCCTGTCCATCGGCCACGTCTCGCCGGAGGCGGCGGAAGGCGGCGCCATCGGCCTGGTGCGCGAAGGCGACACGATCGAGATCGACATCCCCAATCGCGGCATCCGCGTTGCCCTCTCCGACGAGGAACTGGCCAGCCGCCGCGCCGAGATGGAAGCGAAAGGCAAGGACGCCTGGAAGCCGGTCAACCGCGACCGCCTCGTCTCGCCAGCCCTGCGCGCCTACGCCGCGATGACCACCAGCGCCGCCTTCGGCGCGGTGCGCGATGTGACGCAGGTAGAGCGGAAATAAAGGAGGCCCGAGCATGGGACTGGCGCTGCGTGACCCGGAATACCATACCTATGGCGATTACCTCGCCTGGCCGGAGGACGTGCGCTATGAACTGATCGACGGCGACGCCTATCGCATGGCCCCCACCCCCACGATCAGCCACCAGGACATCGCCGGCGAGGTGTATCACCAGTTGCGCAACGCTCTGAGCGGCAAGCCCTGCCGCGCGCTGATCGCCCCGGTGGATGTGCGCCTGCCCAAGGCGGACGAAACCGATGAATGCATCGACACCGTGGTGCAACCGGACGTATTGGTGATCTGCGACGAAAAAAAGGTCAGCGAGCGCGGCGTGCGCGGCGCGCCCGACTGGGTGCTGGAAGTACTGTCTCCGTCCACCGCCAGCCATGACCAGGTCAAGAAACTGGCGCTCTACGAGCGCCACGGCGTGCGCGAATACTGGCTGGTGCAGCCGTGGGGCAAGGTGCTGACGGTATACACGCTCAAGGACGGTGCCTATGGCCGCCCCGCCACCCAGGAATTGGCCGGCGAAACAGCGGTGGGCGTGCTGGAAGGTGTGGTCATCCAGTGGGACGAACTCGCCGCCCGCCTGCCGCAACCGGAATATTGAATCCATGGCGATTCCCGACACGTCAGAGCAAGCAAACAACGAACCCGACCCGCTTTCGCGTTTCCGCAACTGGCGCGGCTTTCTCGCCGCCAGCATCGCGCTCAACCTGCTGTTCATCTATGGCATGCTCGGCGCCGTGTCCGACCCGACTGGCGCCATCTGGTACAAGACCCTGGCCTGGCTGCCGTTCAACGCCATTGCCACGGCGGTCTATCTCGCCATCATGGCGCGGCTGGCTGACACCCCCGGCGGGCCTTTCTACCGCGTGCTGTGCATCGTCATGATCGTCCTCAGCTGGAGCGTGATGCTCGGCGCCTGACCCCCTTCATTCCAACCGAATCCCTGGAGACCTCCCCATGCCCCTCGCCGCCCTGAACAAACGCTTCGGCCTCGCCGATCAACTCAAATTCGTCGAAGGCCCCGGCGGCCTGATCTTCGCCGAGATCGACAACGACCTTGGCACCGCCTATGTATGCCTGCAGGGCGCCCACATCACCACTTTCCGCCCCAAGGACCAGGCAGAGCCGGTGATCTGGCTGTCCGACTACGCCAAGTTCGCGCCGGGCAAATCCATTCGTGGCGGCGCCCCGGTGTGCTGGCCCTGGTTCGGGGCGCATGCCACGGAAGCCGGCTTCCCCGGCCACGGCTTCGCCCGCACCGTGATGTGGGAAGTCACCCAGAGCGGCGCCCTGGCCAGCGGCGAGACCGAAATCACCCTGGCCCTGGTCGAGACCGAGCAGACTCGTGCCCAGTGGCCGCACAAGACACGCGTCGAGCTGAAGGTGGTGGTGGGCAAATCGCTCAAGGCCGACCTGATCACCACCAACCTGGGGGATGCCGACATCACCATCGGCGAAGCCCTGCACACCTATTTCCAGATCGGCGACATCGCCGACATCAAGGTACTCGGCCTCGAAGGCTGCGAGTACGTCGACAAGGTGGGCGCCGTGACGCGCCGCACCCAGGCAGGCGCGGCCATCTTCAGCGGCGAGGTTGACCGCGTCTACGTCAACACCGAAGCCACCTGCATCATCGAGGACAACCGCCTCAAGCGCCGCCTCATCATCGCCAAGCGCGGTTCCCGCTCCACCGTGTTGTGGACCCCCTGGACGGAGAAGGCCGACAAGATGGGCGACTTCGGTCCGGATGGCTGGCGCCGCATGGTCTGTGTGGAATCGGTCAACGCCCTGGAAAACGTCGTGGTGGTGCCGGCCGGGCAGAGTCATGCCATGAGCGTGGAATATTCGGCGGAAGCGCTTTGAAGGAATTGATCTACGCCAATCCGCCCGCGTCGCCTTCGCGCTACAATGCGCGCCCTTCAAATCCTTGAATTAACAGCGGAATGCAGCTTTTCGCCTGTGGCGTAAACCATCACACCGCGCCGGTATCCATCCGGGAGCGGGTCGCGTTCGGGCCGGACATCCTGCCGCGCGCGCTCGCGGACGTGACCGGCGAGCGCGGCCCGGCGCGGGAAGCGGCAATCCTCTCCACCTGCAACCGCACCGAAATCTACTGCAACACCGCGCAACCCGCCGAGGTGGCGGAATGGCTGGCCAACTTCCACGGCCTGCCGCCACGCGACGTCAAACCCTACCTCTACCAGCATCCCGGCGGCGATGCCGCCAACCACGCCTTTCGCGTCGCCTCCGGCCTCGATTCGATGGTGTTGGGGGAAACCCAGATCCTCGGCCAGATGAAGCAGGCGGCGGAAAAGGCCGCCGATGCCGGCACCCTCGGCCTGCTCTTGAACAAGCTGTTCCAGCGCACCTTCTCGGTGGCCAAGGAAGTGCGCACCGCTACCGAGATCGGCGCCAGCACCGTGTCCATGTCCGCCGCGGCGGTCAGCCTGGCGGAACGGATCTTCCCGTCGATCAAGCAACAATCCGTGCTGTTCATCGGCGCCGGCGAGATGATCGACCTGGTCGCCACCCACTTCGCCGCCAAGGGCCCGCGACGGCTGATGGTGGTGAACCGCACCATTGAGCGCGCGCGCGATCTCGCCAACAAGTTCGGCGGCGAGGCGGCCGCGCTCAGCAACCTGCCGGAGCTCCTGCACGAGTTCGACATCCTGGTGACCTCGACCGCCAGTCCCCTGCCCATCGTTGGCCTCGGCATGGTGGAACGGGCGATCAAGGCGCGCAAGCGCCGGCCCATCTTCATGGTCGACCTGGCGGTGCCACGCGACATCGAGAGCGAAGTCGGCGAGATGGAAGACGTCTTTCTCTATACCGTCGACGATCTGGGCGAAGTGGTGCGCTCCGGCCAGTCCAGCCGCCAGTCGGCGGTGGTCCAGGCGGAAGCCATCATCGCCGCCAGCGTCAACGAGTTCATGCACTGGATGGACACCCGCCGCACGGTGCCGGTGATCCGCTCCCTGCGCGATCACGGCGAGCGCCTGCGCCGCAACGAGATGGACCGCGCGCACAAGGCCCTGCTGCGCGGCGATGATCCGCAAGTCGTGCTCGAAGCCATGAGCCGTTCCCTGATGAACAAGCTCCTGCACGAACCCAGCCACGCCCTCAACCAGGCCGGGGACAACGAACGCGAACACCTCGCGCGCCTGGTCTCCCGGCTGTACAACCTGCATAGCGAGTAGGAAGCCCGCTCGCGGGCCGAATAACGTTGGCGGCTTGCCACGCACCATTCGGCCCGCGAGCGGGCCTCCTACACTCCGCCGATGAAACCCTCCCTGCAAACCAAGCTCGAGCAACTCGCCTTCCGCCTGGAAGAAATCAACGGCCTGCTCGCCGATGAGCGCGCCACGGCGGACATGGCGCAGTACCGCAAGCTCAACCAGGAACACGCGGAAATCACCCCCGTGGTCGCGCACTATCACGCCTGGCAACAGGCACGGGCGGACCTGGATACGGCGGAAGGCTTGCTGGCCGACCCGGAGATGAAGGCTTTCGCGCAGGAGGAAGTGGAAACCGCCCAGGCGCGCATCGCCGAACTCGACCGTGAATTGCAGCTGCTCCTGCTGCCGCGCGACCCCAACGACGAACGCAACCTGTTCCTGGAAATCCGCGCCGGCACCGGCGGCAACGAATCCGCCCTGTTCGCCGGCGACCTGCTGCGCATGTACAGCCGCTACGCCGAACGGCAGCGCTGGAAGGTGGAAATCGTCTCGGAAAGCGCCGGCGAGGTCGGCGGCTACAAGGAAGTGATCTGCCGGGTGGTGGGCCAGGGCGCCTACTCGAAACTCAAGTTCGAGTCCGGTGGCCACCGCGTGCAGCGGGTGCCGGAAACCGAATCTCAGGGCCGCGTCCACACCTCCGCCTGCACCGTCGCGGTCATGCCGGAAGCCGACGAGGCCGAGGCCATCGACATCAACCCCGCCGATCTGCGGATCGACACCTTCCGCGCCAGCGGCGCCGGTGGCCAGCACATCAACAAGACCGACTCCGCCGTGCGTATCACCCACCTGCCCAGTGGCCTGGTGGTGGAATGCCAGGACGACCGCTCGCAACACCGCAACAAGGCACAGGCGCTGGCCGTCCTTGCCGCCCGTCTGAAGGACATGCAGGATCGCGCCGCCCACGCCCAGGAAGCCAGTACCCGCAAGAACCTGATCGGCAGCGGCGACCGCTCCGACCGCATCCGCACCTACAACTTCCCGCAGGGCCGCATCACCGACCACCGCATCAACCTCACCCTCTACAAGCTCGGCCAGGTCATGGAAGGCGACCTCGACGAGCTCATCAATGCGCTCACCGCCGAACACCAGGCGGAACTGCTCGCGGCGCTGAGCGGTGAACAGTAGCGCCGGCGTCTCGCCGGCACTGCATGCTCATGACGCTGTCCGACCACCTCCGCACCGCCGCCCGGCAGCTGGCCGACGCACTTGCCCTTCCCCCCCGTGAAGCCCGCCTGGAAGCACAGATCCTGTTCGCCCACGCCCTCGGCGTGAGCCGCGCCTGGCTGATCGGCCACGACCGGGACATCTTGACGCAGGGACAAGCCAGCCGCGTCGAAGCCCTGATCAAGCGCCGCCGCGATGGTGAACCGGTGGCCTACCTGCTGGGCAGCCGCGAGTTCTATGGCCGCGCGTTCCGGGTCACGCCTGATGTGCTGATCCCGAGACCGGATACCGAACTCCTGGTGGACCTCGCCCTGCAACGCCTGCCACCGGATGCGTCATGGAACCTCCTGGATATCGGTGTCGGCAGCGGCATCGTCGCCGTCAGCCTGGCCCTGGAGCGGCCGCGCTGCCGGGTCACCGGCACCGATCTCAGCGAGGCCGCCCTGCGCGTGGCGCGAAGCAACGCGGCCACGCTGAACGCCACACTCGACATCCAGATCAGCGACGGCTTCGACGCCTTGGGTAGTCGCCGCTTCCACCTCATCGTCAGCAACCCTCCGTATATCGCCGCCGCCGACCCGCATCTGAAGCAAGGCGACCTCCGTTTCGAACCGGCCCTGGCGCTGGCCTCCGGCACCGACGGCCTCGACCTCATCCGCCGCCTGGTCGCGCAAGCGCCGACGCATCTGGAAACTGGCGGCTGGCTGCTGCTGGAGCATGGCTGGGACCAGGCGGAGCAGGTAGGCGGCCTGCTTGCCGACGCCGGCTTCAGCGAAATATTCAACGCGCCGGATCTCGCCGGACACCCGCGGGTGAGCGGCGGCCGCGCCGGCTAGACCGCCACCGGGCAGCGCAAGCTCATGTTTTTCCTGAAATTGCCGCTATCATTTGCAAGGTGGGTCTCCCACTGATTGGAGCCGGCCACATGGATATCTTCAACGTCAGCAGCGACAGCCTCTTTACTTTCTCCGCGCAAAACAACGCGCAGAAGGAGACCTTTTCCCAGCGCATGCTCAGTACCGGCCTCGACCAGTTCGCCTCCAAGCAATACGAACTCGCCATCGGCAACTTCAAGCGCGCGGTCAGCATGGCGCCGACCTCCGATGCCGCGCTCAACGCCTATGACTACATGGCGCGCGCGCAGCTCACCCAGGGCGATACCGAGGCCGCCATCGCCAGTTACACCAAAGCGCTGAAGATCGCCCCCAAGCGCGATGACCTGCACATGCAACTGGGAAAGATCTTCACCACCCTGGATCGTTACGACGAAGCACGTGAACAGTACGAACTGGCGGTGAAATACAACCCCAGTGCCGCCAATCGCTATGCACTGGGCCAGGGCTACCTCGGAGCGGGCCAGTTCTCGGATGCAATCCAGCAATTCGAACAAGTCCGCCAACAGGGGCCCAAGGAGCCATTCGGCTATTTCGGCCTCGGTCAGGCCTATGCCCGGCAGGGCGACCACAACGCGGCGATCCGCGCCTTCCAGAGCGCCATCGCCATTCAGTACGATTATCTGGATGCTTACTCGGAAATGGGCTACGCCTTTGTCGACAGCGGCCAGATGGACCAGGCGAACGACGTGGTCGACGCGCTCAATACCATGTCACCCAACGACACCTCGCTGGCCAACAGCCTGTCCCAGTACATCTACGAGAAAGCCAGGCCGAAGATGACCTCGGTGTATACCAGCGATCTCTATAGCCCCTTCATCTCCTCCCTCGGCCCACGCACCAGTTTGAATGGATTAAGCAGTTACCTCGCCAATGCGGGTGACGAGCATACCTTCGCGATGGTGTTCCAGTTCAACAAGCCGATGGATTTCGCATCTGTGGAGAACGTGTTCAACTGGAGCATCGCCCGCGCCTCGGGAACCGGTCGCGCCGACGGCTACAACTACGACATGATGCTGCCCGCCAGCGAGGTCACCCCGCCCCCCCGACCGATGGCCGTCTATTACAACCGCCAGGAGCAGACCGCCACCGTGCTGTTCAACCTGCGTCAGAACGAAACCGCCAACGGCACCCTCGACCCCTCCCACATCAATTTCACCTTCAACGGCAAGGACGCCGTCGGCCTGTCGATGGACAAATCCGCGGACATGTACAGCGGGTTTTCCGGCTTCGCCTAGGCGCGCCCACCTCCCTCCTTGTCCGCACCGACACCATCGCACAGTGTCGGCACGACACCGCGCAACCCCTCCGAACCATCCGTCTTGGCCACGCCCGCCCCCTTCGACCCGAAAACCTTCCTCGCCTCCCTGCCCAACCTGCCCGGTGTGTATCGCATGCTGAGCGAGGAGGGCACGGTGCTGTATGTCGGCAAGGCGCGAGACCTGAAGAAACGAGTCTCCAGCTACTTCCAGAAATCCGACCACAGCCCGCGCATCGCGCACATGGTGGCGCGCATCCGCGACATCCAGACCACGGTGACGCGCACCGAGGCGGAAGCGCTGCTGCTGGAAAACAACCTGATCAAGGGCCTGGCGCCCAAGTACAACATCCTGTTCCGGGACGACAAGTCCTACCCCTACCTGCTGCTGTCCAGCCATGCCTATCCGAGGCTGGGCTTCTTCCGCGGCACGCCGGACAGGAAACATCATGTCTTCGGCCCTTTCCCCAACTCGCTGGCGGTGCGCGAGAGCATCCAGATCCTGCAGAAGGTATTCCGTCTGCGCACCTGCGAGGACACGGTGTTCGCCAACCGCTCGCGGCCCTGCCTGCTGCATCAGATCAAGCGTTGCAGCGCCCCCTGCGTGGGTCTGGTGAGCGATGCCGACTACGCGCGCGACGCGGCGGACGCGGCCCTGTTTCTTGGTGGCAAGGACAACGAGGTGCTGGAAAACCTGTCGCGACGCATGGAGGCGGCGGCCGCCGCGCTGCGCTATGAGCAGGCCGCCCTCTTTCGCGACCAGATCCAGGCACTTTCCGCCGTGCGCGCCCGACAGTTCGTGGAAAGCCGATCGAACCAGGACACCGACATCATCGCCGGCGTGATGCGCGGCGGCGTCGCCTGCGTCTATCTGACCATGGTGCGGGGCGGCCGCAGTCTGGGGGGACGCGCCTTCTTTCCCAGCCAGGCCACCGATATCGACCTGGCGGCGCTGCTCGACGCCTTCGTCAGCCAGCACTACGAGGGCCGGCCGATCCCATCCACCCTGGTCCTCAACGCCGAGGTGGAAGGCCTGTCCGACTGGCTATCAGACCAGGCGGGGCATCGCGTCGGCATCGTCTCGCAACCGCGTGAAGAACGCCGGGTCTGGCTGGAGATGGCCCTGAAGAACGCGGAACTGGCCCTGGCGACACGAGAAGGACTCCGGGAAAACCAGGCCGCGCGCCTGGCCGCACTGAATGAGGCACTGCATGAGGAAGGCATCCAGCGCATCGAATGTTTCGACGTCAGCCACACCATGGGCGAGGCCACCGTGGTGTCCTGCGTGGTTTTCGACCAGGGCGCGATGCAGCCTCCGGAATATCGCCGCTACAATGTCAGCGGTATTACACCGGGTGACGACTATGCCGCGATGCGCGACGCGCTTCAGCGACGCTACGGCAAGCTCGCGCAAGGTGAAGGCAAACTGCCCGACCTGTTGCTGATCGACGGCGGCAAGGGGCAGTTGCACATGGCGGTGGATGTACTGACTGAACTGGGCCTGGCTAGCCTGCCCATGTTGGGTGTGGCAAAGGGCGTGGAGCGCAAACCAGGTATGGAGCAATTGTTTTTCCCCGACGAAGTGGAGCCGCTCAGGCTGCCGCCGGATCATGCCGGCCTGCACCTGATCCAGCAGGTGCGCGACGAGGCGCACCGCTTCGCCATTACCGGCCACCGCGCCCGCCGCGGCAAGGCGCGCACCCGGTCGAGCCTGGAAGACATCGCCGGCGTCGGCGCCAAGCGCCGCCAGAAGTTGCTGCAAACCTTCGGCGGCCTTCGCGGCGTGGTGGATGCCGGAGTCGACGAACTGGCCCGGGTCGAGGGCATCAGCCGCGATCTGGCGGAAAAGATCTACCGCGAACTGCACTGATGCCCTTCAATCTGCCGAATAGCCTCACCTGGCTGCGCATCCTCCTGATCCCACTCTTCGTCGCGGTTTTCTATCTCCCCGACGGCTGGCTGCCGACGCACGCGATCAACCTCACTGCCACCCTGATCTTTGCCCTGGCCGCGGTTACAGACTGGCTGGACGGCTGGCTGGCACGGCGGATGAACCAGATGTCCGCGTTCGGCGCTTTTCTCGACCCGGTGGCGGACAAGCTGATGGTCGCCGCCGCCCTCATCGTCCTGGTCGACCTCAGCCGCGCCGGCATTGCCGCCTCGCTCATCATCATCGGCCGCGAGATCGCGATCAGCGCCCTGCGCGAATGGATGGCGCGAGAAGGCCAGTCGCAAAGCGTCGCGGTGTCCTTTGTCGGCAAGCTCAAGACCACCGCACAGATGATTGCCATCCTGCTGCTGCTCTATCACGACCTCCTGCTCGGCCTCGATGCCCAGTGGCTGGGGCGCTGGTTGCTGGACATCGCCGCCTTCCTCACCCTGTGGTCCATGTTCCATTACCTGCGCATGGCCTGGAAGGCGATGAAACACGAGGCGATCTGAATCGTACCCATCGTCGCCCCGCCAAAGACGCCTAGCCGCGGCCAAAGGCATGAGCAGTTCCGCTCGAATCCAGAATTTCAGCGACTTCAGCTTGACAGAAAAAAGATCCTATTTATAATGCGCGCTCACTTCGATGCGGGAATAGCTCAGTTGGTAGAGCGCAACCTTGCCAAGGTTGAGGTCGCGAGTTCGAGTCTCGTTTCCCGCTCCAGCATTTCAGGGGAAAGTGGTAGTTTTGTGGGCATCATCACACAAGGCTTTCACTTTCCCCTTTCAGTTTCAGGCGAACGTTTAGCCACAAGGCGCGTTAGCAAAGCGGTTATGCACCGGATTGCAAATCCGTGTAGGTCGGTTCGACTCCGGCACGCGCCTCCA
>CAYMUY010000057.1:0-13198 GCA_964393825.1 uncultured Thiobacillus sp.
TTATTTTTACACTGACTCAACTTTACCGCTTGCATGTAGAGAATTCTTGACGGGAAGCGAATATAAAGCAAATCCAATCAGCGACTTGGCACCACGGATCCAAGCATGACAGCTAATGGCACGTGAATTGCTTGTGCGTTGCCACGCAAGTGGAAGGACTCTTCCCTCGTATGCAACCCGTATCCACCCGTACTCAACCAACTTTTTAGGAAGGATCTGCCATGAAGAAACTCGCGCTCGTCGCCGCGCTGGCATTCACCAGCAACGCCTACGCCCTCACGATCACCGACAGTTTCAGCAATCCCGAACAGACCACGGAAATCAGCCAGTCCGGCCTGCTCGACTACTTCGACACCAACCTGGGCATCCTGGACTCCGTGCAGCTGTTCCTGAACGGCGCGATGACCACCACCATCACCCTGACCAACAACGCCGTCCAGACGCAAGTCACCAAGGGCACCGGCACCGTCGACCTGTTCTTCTCCGGCGTCCCCGCGCTGAGCGTGCCGGCCCCCGCGGTCAGCCTGAGCGCAACCACCGGCTTCGTGAGCCTCAACGCCGGCCAGACCCAGAGCTATGGTCCGCTTACCAATACGGGCTCCTGGGACAGCGGCGTGCAGACCGGCGCCGGCATCCTGAGCGCGTTCTCGCTGGCCGGTGGCGGCACCTTCAGCGTGGGTTGCTCCTCCATCAGCGGCATCTCCATCACCGGCGGTGGCGGCAACATCGCCTCCACCCAGGCGACTACCGCCGGCTGCAGCGCCCGTGTCGAATATGTCTACCATGATGCGCCGCCGCCGCCGCCCCCGTCCGTTCCCGAGCCCGCCACCCTGGGCCTGCTCGGCCTGGGTCTGCTCGGCCTGGGCTTTGCGCGTCGTCGCAAGGCCGCCTGAACCCGAGTCGTATCGCGCGACATCCGGTCGTGAAGAAAGCCCGGCTCCGGTCGGGCTTTTTTCATTGTCCGGGATCTTCCCCTTCACGCCATCCCTGCCCTGATCCACTCATGACTTCCAAGCGCCCCACCGCGTCCCCGCCCTGGCTGACCCGCCACTATCCCAAACTCCTGATTGCCCTGCTTGCCGTCGCGGCGCTGGCGGGGGTCGGCTACGCCTTGAACGGAAAGTCGCCTGCGGATCACCTCGCCCAAGCGAAGGTCCTGCAGGCAAAAGGTGATGCGAAGGGCGCGATGATCGAGATCAAGTCTGCGCTGCAACAAGCGCCCAACGACCCGGAAGTCCGATATCTTCTGGGACAGGCACACTACACCAGCGGCGATTTCGCCAGCGCCGAAAAGGAATTGGAAAAAGTGATCGAGTTGGGCCGGAACGCGGACGAGGCACGACTGCTGCTGGCACACACGCTGATCGCCATGAACAAACCCGAGCGCGTGATCGAGCACATCAAGTTGAGCGACACCGCGCCGGCAAGCCTCCAGGCCCGCTATCTGGCCCTGAAAGCCAAGGCTCAGTTCATCAAGGGCGACGCCGCCGCCGCGCGCGCCAGCCTGGAGGAAGCGGACAAACTCGTCCCCGGCCAGCCCGAGACGCTGTTCGCCCATGCGCAGATCCAGCAGGCACTGGACGACGCCTCCGGCGCGCTCGCGCTGGTGGAACAGGCGCTGGCCAAGCGCCCGGATGTCGCGGAGTACTGGGTGACCCAGGGCGAACTGCTCACCGCCCTGGGCCGCAAGGCGCCGGCGCTGGCGGCCTACGACAAGGCGCTGGCGCTGGCGCCGCTCAACATCCCGGCGCGGCTAGCCGTGATCCAGGGCAACATCGACGCCGGCGACCTGGACAAGGCGGCGGCTGGCCTGAAGATCCTGCGCGCGGGGGCGCCCAACCACCTCATCGGCATGTATCTGGACGCCCTGCTGGATTTCCGCCGGCAACGCTACCAGGACGCCTACGCCAAGTTGCAACCGGTCGTGCAGGGCGCGCCGGATGCCAGGCCGGCGCGCTTGCTGGCCGGCGCAGTCAGTTCCGTGCTGGGCAAACAGGAGGAAGCCCTCAACCACCTCAACCAGGTGCTGCGGGACGACCCCGGCAATGCCCTGGCGAACAAGCTGATGGCCACGACCCTGCTGCGCCTGGGCCAGACCGACAAGGCCAAAGCCGTCGTCGATGCCATCAACAGCGATGCCAACGACCCCGGACTGTCCGCACTGCGTGGCCAGGTGGCCCTGCAACGAGGCGACTTTGCCGGCGCCCGCGCACAATTGGCGAAAGCGGTCGGCCAGGGTGCCAGCGACCCCGGGGTATTCCTCGATCTAGCCAGCAGCGAGGAGCGACTGGGTGACCAATCGGCCATGTTCGACGCACTCGCCAAGGCGGCGGCGCTGGACAAATCCGCGACCGGCGCCGATCTGCTGCTGATCAACGCCTATATCAAGAACCAGCGGTACGACGACGCGTTCACGGCGGTGGATGGGCTGGCCAGGAAACAGGCCCCCCCCGCTCTCGTACACAACGTGCGTGGCGTGATCCACACTGCCAGGCGCGATTTCAAACTGGCGCGCGCCAGTTTTGAAAAAGCGCTGGAGAGCGACCCCACATTCCTGGACGCCGCCAGCAACCTCGCCTACCTCGACATCCAGGCCAGGGATTTCAAGTCCGCACGCGCGCGCTTCGAGCAGGTGCTCAAACATGCGCCCAACGACAGCCGCGCCTGGCTGGCACTGGCCAAGATCGCAACCGTGCAGAGGGATGAGGCCGGCGTCCGCGAAAACCTGGAGAAAGCCAAGCGCGCCGACCCGAGGAACGTCGATGCCCGGCAATTGCTGGTCCGTTACTGGCTGGGCAAGCACAACACCGGTTTTGCCTTGCAGGAGGCCCGTGAGGCACTGGCGGCGACCGGCAAGTCCGGTTTCCACGAACTGATCGGCCTGGCCCTGGCGCAACAAGGCGACAAGCCGGGCGCGCTGGAGGCCTTCGAACGCTGGGCGCATGACCAGCCCGATTCACCGCAGGCTTTGACCCGGGTGGGGCAGGCGCAGGCCATGCTGGGTAAACGCAAGGAAGCACTGCGCACCCTGGACAGGGCGATTGCCCTGCAGCCCGATTTTTTCGCCGCACTGGCTTCCAAGATGAGCGTGCTGGCGGAGGACGGTCGCCCCAACGAGTCGATCAAGCTCGCACAGAGCTTGCAGAACCGTTACCCGAACCAGGTGATCGGTTATATCGGGGAAGCGGATGCGCTGGTCGCGCAACAAAAGTGGCTCGATGCCGCCCGGCTATACGCCCGCTCGGCGCGGATGGCCGACAGCAGCCGGCTGCTCGCCAAGGCCGCCCAGACCTACGTCACGGCGGGCGCTGCGGCGGAAGGCATCGCGACCCTGCAACAGTGGCTGAAGGAGCATCCTGAAGACCAGGCGATCCGCCGTGAACTGGCCATGACCCACGAGAAGGCCGGACAGCGTCGCGAGGCGATCGAACACTACCGGCTGCTGCTGCGGTCCACCCCCAAGGACATGGTCGCCGCCAACAATATGGCCTTGCTGCTGTTTGCCGAGAAAGATCCGGGCGCCGTGGCCGCCGCCGAACAGGCCTACAAGCTGAAACCGGACAGCCCTTACGTGCAGGACACCCTGGGCTGGATCCTGGTGCATTCCGGGCAGGCCCCGCGTGGCATCAAGCTGATCAAGCAGGCGTTCGACGCAATGCCGGACGCCCTGGAACTGCACTGGCATTACGCCGCCGGCCTCGCGGCCATGGGCGAACCGACCCTGGCGCGGTTCGAGCTGGAACGCCTGCTCAATCGCGACAAGCGCTTCCCGCAGGAAGCCGAAGCCAGGAAGCTGATGGCGAGCCTGAAGCGCTGAGCGGCGGCGCGACCCTTAGTCCAGTAGCGCCGCCACCTGCTTCGCCAGTTCCGCCCGACGGCGGGTATCGCCACCGAGCGCGAAGCCGTTGAGCTCGCCGGCCGCGCCCAGGTGCCGGGCAATCAGAGCGTTCTCACCGGCTTCCAGTTGCCACGTGCCGGATGTGTTGGCCGCCGGAGGTTGCACGGCGATGGGATAGGCACTGGTTTTCACCACCACCGGCATGGCCGGGTAGCTGACCTGGGCCTCCTCGCCGGAGAGCAGGGCGGCGAGTGCGCGCACCTGGATCAACAAGGGCTGTACGTAGGGCAGGACATGGCCGGCCACCTCGGCGCAATCTCCGATGGCATGGATGTCGGCGACCGCGGTTTCCAGCCTCCGGTTCACCACGATGCCGCGGTTCACCGGAATGCCGGCGGTCTTCGCCAGGGCCGTGCGCGGTCGCAGGCCGATGGCGGAGAGCACCAGGTCCGCTTCAACCTGGCCGCCATCGTCGAGCGTGAGGCGATAACCGCCGGCGTGGGCGTCGACCCGTTTGGCCAGGCGCCCGAAACGCCAGGCCACGCCTTTGGTCGCCAGGCTTTGCGTCAGGGCCGCGCCCATCTGCTCCGGAATCAATCGTTCCAGCGGCCAGGGGCCGAGATGGATGACCGTGACCGCGATGCCGCTGGCAGCCAGGTCATTGGCGAATTCGCAGCCGATCAGACCACCACCCAGGATGGCGACGTGACGCTTGCCCTCCAGGGCGACGCGGAAGCGAGTGTAATCGTCGAGGTCGTTGACGCTGAGCACGTCCTGCGCGGCGTCGCCCTCGAGGCCGTGCGGGAAGGGATCGGCACCGAGCGCCAGCACCAGGCGGCCGTAGGGAATGCCGGCGGCCGCCGTATGCACCCGCTTGCCGGCCGTGTCGATGGACTCGACCCGGGTGTGGGTGAGGATCGTGGCGTTGAACTTCGCCGCCGCCTGCTCGGCACTTTCCGTAGCCAGTTGCGCCGGCTCGCGGCCCTGGCTCAAGGCGTTCGAGAGATTGGGTTTGCTGTACACACGGCCATCGTCGGCGGTGATCAGCGTGACTGGCGTGGTCGCGTCACGTTTGCGGTATTCGCGCAGCAGGCCGTATCCGGCGAGGCCGCTGCCGAGGATGACGATCGGGGACATGACTTGGGGCTCCTTCGACGCCCTCTCCCAGCACCGGGAGAGGGGGGGGTGGGCAGTCAGATTTCACGCATCTCGAAATCCGCCTTGGCGACGCCGCACTCCGGGCAGGCCCAGTCTTCCGGCACGTCGGCCCAGCGGGTGCCGGCGGCGATGCCGTGATCCGGATCCCCCTGGGCTTCGTCATACACATAACCACACACGATGCATTCGTAGATTTTCATGATCATTCCTTTCGTTGAGATGAATTGACGGGTTGCCGACTCAGGCGGCGATCTGGTCGAGCTGTGCCTGGTAGTGCCTGGCGTGCTTCTCTTCCACACGGGCCAGCGCCGCGAAGCGTTTGGCGGCCTTGGCCAGCACGGCCTGAAACTGGTCCGCGTGTTCCTTCGATTCGGCGATCTGCTGGTCCATCTCGGCGACGGCGGCATGGTTGCCCTCTGCCATTGCCTCATGGCGGAACCTGGGGTACATCTCGGTGTACTCGTAGGTCTCGCCCTCGATGGCGTACTGGAGGCATTTCTCCGGCATCATCTTCTCGCTGGCGAACAACAACTCGGCGTGGCCGAAAGCGTGTTGCACTTCCTGGGCGGCAGTGTCCTCGAACACCCGGGCGGTGGCTTCGTCACCGCTGGCGCGGCATTGTTTGGCGAACCACAGGTACTTGATGTGGGCCATCGACTCGCCGGCGAAGGCGGCTTCGAGGTTCTGGATAGTGGGGGACTTCATGGTTTCCATATCGGTTCTCCTTGGGGGTGTAGGCTGTGCGCTGAACACGGAAACCATGGTACGGAGAAGCGAACGATCTATCCAATGAATAGTCGCGATTGCTTTAATCTACATGGTAGATAGCAACGACGCGGCATGCCGGCGTGGCCAAACAAGCCGGCGGGACACCGGGGCAATCACCCGGTATCCCGCCACGATCGGCGTCAGAACAGCGGGTTGTCACCTTCCTGCCAGGTAAAGCCGGATTTTTTCGGTTTGTTGTGCGCGGCGGGCGGCGGTGGCGGCGCCCTGGGTGGTGGCGGTGGATCTGGCTTGTCCATCTGGGGCGGCGGCGGCGCCGGGGGCGGCTCTTCGCTGATCACGGGTGCCTTCGGCAGTGGCTTGGCGGCGGGTTTGACAGTGACCGGCCTGGGCTTGGGCACCGCCGGCTTGGCGGCTTCCGACGATTGCGGGCCCGGCGTGGCGGCCCCCGGCGAGCCCGGGGGGGGCAGCGCTTCGAGCCGGGGCGGCGCGCCGCTCGGCGCATCCACTTCGCTGTCGAAGCCGAGCACCAGTTCCTGCCAGGATGGTTCCGGTTTTTCGCTCCCCAGCACCAGTCCGCGCAGCGCGGGTTCCATATCCTTCACGATCTGCACCGCGATGGCGCTGGTGAAATGGTAGTTCGCCGCCGCTTCCCCCGGTACGAATACCGTCATCACCCCGAAGAAACGCGGTCCCAGGTAGAAGGCGAAGGTGGCGGTACGGTTCATCACCTTGGATTCGAGCACCTGGCCGCTGGCGGAATAGACCTCCAGACGATGGTCGCCGGTACCGGTCTTGCCACCGATCGGCAGGAAAGTGCCGTCGTCCAGCGCGAAGCTGCCGCGCAGGCGACGGGCGGTGCCGTCCTGCACCACATTGGCCAGCGCCTTCTTGATCACCTGGCCCACTTCCATCGGGAAGATCCGCTGCGCCTGCGGACGCTTGCGCTTGAGAATGGTGTGGTATGGCGTGCCTGCCGCGAACTCGACACGGGTCAGGGTGACCGGGGGCAACTTGAGTCCCTCGTTGCTGATCACGCCCATCAATTCGGCCAGCGCGGCGGGACGATCGGCGGAGGAACCGATGGCGGTGGCATAGGACGGAACCAGGCTGCCGAAGGGGTAGCCCAGGCGACGCCAGCGCTTGTGGATTTCCTGGAAGGCCTCGATCTCCAGCAGGGAAAGGATGCGAATGTCCTGTGCATTCTTGCGGCTGGTCTTGAGCAGCCAGCCATAGACATCGATCCGCTCTTCCTGGCTGGCGTTGACGATCTCGCTCCAGCCGGCACCGGGATGGGCGCGCAGGTAGGCGACCAGCCACAGTTCCAGCGGGTGGATCTGGGAGATGTAGCCACGGTCGGCCAGGTTGAATTTTTCCGGCCCGTAGGTTTCGAACAGGTATTCGTAGTCGCCCTCGTCGAGACTCGCAGGTTTGTTCAGGCGCGTCTTGAGGAAGTCGGTAAAGGCGACGATGTCGGCATGCGGCTCCAGGTAGCGATAGACGGCGGCCAGGCGTTTGGGGTTGGCGGTGAGGTGGTTGAGCAGGGACTCGGCAGCCTGGTCCGGGGTCAAGCCCTTGTATTTCTTGTTGAAGCGCGCCAGGTAGGCCTTGCCTTCCTTGTCCGCGAACTGCTTCAGGTAGGCGTCGCGGCGCGGGTCGTCGGGATCGGACAGGATCTGCGCCGCACCCTTGGGATCACGGTACATGAAGTGCCGCACCAGGTCGCGCATCAGGCGAATGAAGGGCAGGTTCACGGAATTGCGGGTGGCTTCCCACAAATCCATCACCTTGACGTTGTCAGCACTGTGGAAGTTGGAGAAATAGTGGACACCGCCGCCGGTGTAGAAGGCTTCTGCCGGACTGGCGGAGTAGCGCCGCGACATCGCCGCCTCCAGCATCGCCGTGATCGACTTGTCCTCGCTTCGCAGCAGGTAGTCACGCACCCATTGCAGCAGGAGATCCTTGTCCGCGACCTTCATCTTGAGCAATTCGGCGCGGCTGCTATGGGCATATTGCGCATGCAGTTCGGTGACCAGATGCAGGTAGGTCAGCAGGGTGCGCAGCTTGGCCGAGGAGCCCATGTCCAGCTTCGCCCCCTTGTTGATATCGAAGGGCTGGTTGAGGTTGTCCGCCTGCACCCGCAGCATCGCGCCATCCTCGGTGTTCTCGTAGAGGGTGAAGCTGTAGATAGGCTTGGCCAGGTCGTTCTCCGGCGACAGCAGGTAGGGGCCGAAGAGGCCCGCTGCCTCGACCACGACAGGATCGGAGAGTCGGCGCAGGAAGTCAGAAACGCTGTGCTGGGTGGCGGCATGGAGCGTGGCGTTGGCCTTCAGGTCGAGACGATCGAGGTCATACAGGCGCTGCACGCCGAGGTCGCCGGCCAGTTCCACCCGCAGCGTGCTGGCCGCCTTGTTTTCGGCGAAGTTGCCGATGCCACTCTGGCGGCCTCCTGGACTGAAGACGATCTTTTCCCGCATGGCAAGGTCGCGGAACGCCGGCGTGATGACCTTCGCCTCGGCCAGCAGGCGGAGATGGGTGTCGGCGTAGGCATTGAGCGATTTCCGCCCGGACAGCAGGTGATAGGAGGGTTTCCGCTGCGAGATCAACAGGCCGAGCACATGCTTGAAGGCACGCGCGGCGGCGGGCGAATGGCCAGGGTGCATCAGGAGTTTGTTGACTTCGGCGAAGTCCATGTTGAACCAGCCTTCCAGGCCTTCGCCGATGCCGTTCACCTCGCCGAAACCTGGCGCGGCGGACAAAGGCACGGTATTGAGGTAGTCGAGGACGATGCGGCGACGGCTGGCGCGGGTGTCCTCGCCATCGAGATAGGCGCGCAGCGAGGCGGAAGCCATCTGGGTGAGCTTGTCCGAGGCGGTCATGGTCAGACCGTCGGGGGAATGGCGATATTTCTCGATCTGGGTGGCGAGCGTGGAGCCGCCGGGTACGTTGCGCGACGGGTCCACGATCTGGATGGCCTTCTCCAGCACCGCCTGGGCGAGACGATCCCATTCCACGGCCGGATTGCGCTCCGGGTGATTGGGGTCGAGCAATTCGCGGTTCTCGATGAACAGCAGGGTATTCGCAATCAGCGGCGGCACGGCGGAGAAATCCGGATAGGCATAGCGCGGATAGCGCGCCTCGTGCAACGGTTTGTTGCTGCAATCGAGCAGCGACAGGCCCATCACCGATTTTTCCTTGTAGGGCAGATACAGCCCCAGGTCGATGATGCTCGTCATGTCCGGCGAGATGCGCGACTGCGCGGTAACCTCGAAATCCCGCTCCCGCAGCCTGCGGATGAATTCCGGCAATCCCACATAACCGGCGCGAATGTCGTAAGGACCGAATTTAGGGGTATGCAGGTCGGTGTTTTCGCCCGGCTTGAGCAGGAAGGTCAGATGCTTGCCATAGCCCGCCAGCAACATCGCCTGCAAGGGCGACGCGATCATCTCGTAGGCGGCGATCAGGGCGCCGACGACGATGAGAAAAAAGATCAGCAGGCCGATCTGGAAGCGGCGAATCTTGCGCTTCAACGGGTCCGGCGGCAGGGCACGCGGCGGCGCTGCTTTGGACTCGCCGGCTCCGGGCAGTTCGACTTCAGACGTCATGGTTCAGTCCGGATACTCGCC
The DNA here is from genome assembly GCA_964393825.1 of uncultured Thiobacillus sp. Lineage (GTDB taxonomy): Bacteria > Pseudomonadota > Gammaproteobacteria > Burkholderiales > Thiobacillaceae > PFJX01. The sequence goes on from CAYMUY010000057.1 coordinate 9,349, forward strand.
CAGCCAGTCACGCGGGCGCAGGAAGTCGCTGTACAGCCGTGCCTCCGGGCTGCCCGGCTCGGGCTTCCAGTCGTAGCGCCATTTCACGATCGGCGGCATGGACATCAGGATGGACTCGGTGCGCCCGCCGGATTGCAGCCCGAACAGAGTGCCGCGATCGAACACCAGGTTGAACTCGACATAGCGGCCACGCCGGTAGGCCTGGAAATCACGTTCCCGCTCGCCATACGACATATCGCCGCGACGCTGGACGATAGGCAGGTAAGCCGCCAGGAAATGGTCACCGACACTCTCGGTCAGGTTGAAGCACTGCTCGAAGCCGCCCTCGGAGAGGTCGTCATAGAAGATGCCGCCTATGCCGCGCGGCTCATTGCGGTGCTTGAGGTAGAAGTACTCGTCGCACCATGTCTTGAAGCGCGGGTAGTGGTGCTCGCCGAACGGGTCCAGCGATCGCTTGCACATGGCATGGAAGTGAACGGCGTCTTCCTCGAAGCCGTAATAGGGCGTCAGGTCCATGCCGCCGCCAAACCACCACACCGGCGCCTCGCCCGGCTTTTCCGCGACGAAGAAGCGTACGTTCATGTGCGTGGTGGGCACATAGGGATTGCGCGGGTGCATCACCAGTGACACGCCCATCGCCTCCCAGTGGCGTCCGGCCAGTTCCGGACGGTGCGCGCTGGCCGAGGGGGGCAGCCGGTCGCCGGTCACATGGGAGAAGTTCACGCCGCCCCGCTCCAGGAAGTCACCCTCCTCGATCAGGCGGCTGATGCCGCCGCCGCCGCCGGGACGCTCCCAGGCGTCGCGCCGGAACGCCCTGCCGTCGACCTGTTCCATGCGCGCGACGATGAGTTCCTGCAATTCCAGGAGGAAGGCCTTGACCGGCTGTGTATTCATATTGATTCTGTCAGGTAGAGGTAGGGTGCGCCACGCACACCGATGCGGATGCGGATGCGCGCGCGGCGCACCCTACACGAATCAGACCTTGTATCCCACGTGCAGCGCGACCACGCCGACGGTGAGATTGAAGAAGTCCACGCGCTGGAAACCCACCGACTCCATCATGCCCTTCAAGGTTTCCTGGTCAGGATGCATGCGAATGGATTCTGCCAGGTAGCGGTAGCTTTCCGCGTCCTTGGTGACCAGGTCGCCCAGCCGCGGCAGCACCTGGAAGGAATAGGTGTCATAGAGCGGGGCCAGCGGCTTCCAGACCTTGGAGAACTCCAGAACCATCAGCTTGCCGCCCGGTTTCAGCACCCGCCGCATCTCGGCCAGGGCATCTTCCTTGTGGGTCATGTTGCGCAGGCCGAAGGCGACCGTGACCAGGTCGAAATAATCGCTCGGGAACGGCAATCTCTCGGCGTCGCACTGCGCCACCGGCAACATCAGGCCCTGGTCCATCATGCGGTCGCGGCCGACGCCCAGCATGGAACCGTTGATGTCGGTCAGCCAGACCTCGCCGCTGGGGCCGGCATCCTTCGCCAGCAGGCGCGAGATGTCGCCGGTGCCACCGGCGATGTCGAGTATCTTCGCGCCCGGCCGCACCCGCGCATGCAGGGAGAGGAAACGCTTCCAGAGGCGGTGCAGCCCCATGGACATGAGGTCGTTCATCACGTCGTAGCGCTGCGCCACGGAGTGGAACACCTCGGCGACCTTGGCGGCTTTTTCTTCTTCCGCAACGGTCTTGAAGCCGAAATGGGTCTGCTTGTCGGTCATATGAGTGTGGCGTGAGGCGTGTGATGATCGGATTGCCGGCGGGCACCCGACTGGGTGCGGGTCAGTGGGGACGGAAGCCTTCGGGCGCACCGACGCCGTCGCCAAAGAAGTATTTTTCCGCCTGTTCCATCAGGTACTTGCGATGCTGGGCATCAGCCAGATTGAGGCGGTTTTCGTTGATGATCATGGTCTGGAGCTTGATCCAGCCCTGCCAGGCTTCCTTGGATACATTCTCGAACACGCGCTTGCCGAGTTCACCGGGCAGCATCGGGAAATCCAGACCTTCAGCCTCGCGGCCGAGTTTGACACACTGCACCATACGAGCCATTTCCTTCTCCAGTTTCCTGATTAGACGCGGCGGATGGTAGCCCAACGCGGCATTGGGCGTCACGCGGACCGGCGGAGGTGGCGACCGATCAGGCCGCCAGCTGCTTTTCGATGCGGCGGGCGAACACCTGCATCTCCTTGACCGCCTGCAAGTCGCCCTTTTCCCCGGCGGCGGCAATGCCGCGCTGGTAAATCGCCAGCGCCGCCGGCAGATCGCCCGCCTCGACCAGGGTCTTGCCCAGCAATTTCCAACTGGCGGAGTGGTGTGGATCGAAAGCCAGCGCCGCCTCCAGGTGGACACGGGCGGCGGCGAAGTCGCCCAGTTTGTAATGCTCGTTGCCCAACGCATAGCGCAGCAGCAGGTTGTCCTTGCCGGCGGCGAGCATCTTTTCAAAGTTTTCCAGTGTGCTCATGGCACGCTCCAAGTCGGAATGTGAGGTCAGTGTAGGGCGCGCCGCGCGCGCCGAACGTGAATGGGTGCCTACGGCATACCTTAAGGGATTCAACCCGCGTAGCCCAGCCGCGCCGAGATCCGTCGCGCGGCCTCCGTCACCCGCGGTACCCACTCCAGTTTCCTGCGCTCCATCGGCGCCGACACCGACAGGCCGGCCACCGCCGCGCCGGCCGCGTCGCGCACCAGGGCGCCGATACAGCCCACCCCCAGTTCCGCTTCCTCATCATCCAGCGCGTAGCCGCGCGCGGTGCTGACGCCGATATCTTCCAGCAACGAGCGGATGTCATGGCGGGTGTTCGCCGTGTAGGCGGGCAGGCGGGTCCGCCCGGCGTAGTCGCGGGTAGCGGCGGCGCCGGCCTCGCCCAGCATCAGCTTGCCGACGGCGGTGACGTGCAGCGGCGCGCGGCTGCCGATCACCTGCTCCACCCGCATCATGCGGTTGGAGGTGACGCGTTCGACATAGACCACCTCATCACCCTGGCGGACGGTGAGATTCACCGTCTCGCCGAGCTGGTCGCGCAGCCACTCCATCTCCGGCCGCGCCACCGCACGCACATCCTGGCCCACCCGCACTTTCGCGGCGAGTTGCAGCAGACGCGGACCGAGCAGATAGAGGCCGGCTTCGTCGCGCGCGACGAAACCGTGCCGGCTCAGCGAGGCCAGGATGCGAAAGGCCGTGGACGGATGCAAGCCGGTTTCCGCGCCAAGGTATTTCAGGGAGGTGCCGACTTCCCGCGCGGCGAGCGCGTCGAGCAGGGCAGCCATGCGGTCGATGACCTGAATGGGGGAGGTTTTGTCTTCGTTCATGTTTCGTATTATGAAACGTAATCTGCATTGTGAAAAGTTGATTATTTCTGTAGAGTATTTTCCATCGCAACCAACATCAGGAATCCATCATGAATGCCGCTACCCAACCCACCGCGCTGACGCCCGCATTTTGTGAAGGCATTCAGTATTTCGCCCCCGCCTGGCCCGGCTTTTCCGAGCTGGCCGCCGAGCCGGCCATCGCCGAGGGCAGCCGCGCCATCGGCAATGCCCACGCGCCCGCCGCCGCCTACCAGACCCTGCTGATGGCCGATGCCCTGCGTTATCTGACCCTGCAGATCTGCGGCGCCAAGGCTTCCGGCCACCCCGGCGGCTTCGCGTCCAGCGCCGAGGCCTATGCCGCACTGGTGATGCTGGGCCATACCAACATCGTCACCGAAGTCGGCCACCACGCCCCCGGCTTCTATTCCGCCATGTTCCTAGACCGCTCCCTGGAGGAGATGGGCATCCGCACCGTTCAGGAGATGCGTGACCGTTTCCGCGAGAAGCACGGCCTGCTCGGCCACCTCTCCGGCGCCATCCCCGGCCTGC
>CAYMUY010000058.1:0-13123 GCA_964393825.1 uncultured Thiobacillus sp.
GTTGCAGGTGCGCGCCAGACCCTCGATCGGGTCAGCAGCCAGCGCGGGTATGGCGACGACCCCAAGGGCGGCCATGGCAAACAGCAATTTGTATCGCATCGACTCCTCCTACTGTTTCGACAAACGTGGACAGCCCACGATTGATTCCAGGGGGGCCATAGTAGGAATGGGCTAACCCATACTTCCTTGATGGCCATCAATTTTTTCAGGATCTGATCGCCCGCCCGACCGATATGCGCGCGCGGCGACCCGGGCAGCCATTAAAAAAGCGGCCGAAGCCGCTTTTTCAGAGGGAATGGACCTGGATTCAGGTTGAAGAACGTGACGGATGGTGACTGGCCACCCGGCTGTCTTGTTCCAGCCATTTCCGGATGCGCTGGGCATCACCGATGCGGGTCCACTTACCCAGGGAGTCCAGCAGCACGATGATCACTTTCTGTTCGGCGATCTTGGTCTGCATCACCAGGCAATGGCCAGCCTCGTTGATGTAGCCCGTCTTGGAGACGCCGATGTCCCAATCCTGGCTGCGGGTGAGGCTGTTGGTGTTGACGAAGGCGATATGACGCTGCACCGACCGGGCGACCCTGCGTACCTTGCCGTTTTCACGCACCCGTACCATCCGCGTGCCCGGCACGGAAACATCGTAGCTGCCGGTACTGGTGATCTGGCGAATCAGCGGATAGCGGTAGGCCGCGTCGACCATTTTCACCAGGTCGGCGGCGGTGGAGCGGTTGTCGCTGTTGAGGCCGGTGCCATCGATGAAACGACTGTCGCGCATGCCCAGCTCGCGCGCCTTGCGGTTCATGGCCGCGACGAAGGCACCGCGGCCACCGGGGTAAGCGCGGGAAAGCGCGGCGGCGGCACGGTTTTCCGAGGCGATCAGGGCCAGGTGCAACAACTCCTCACGGGTCAGACGCGTGCCCAGCGCCAGGCGCGATCCGGTCCCCTTGAGATGGTCGACATCCTCGTTGCCGATCACGATCTCCTCGTTGAGATCGAGTTCTGCATCCAGGGTGACCATGGCCGTCATCAGCTTGGTGATCGAGGCAATGGAGGTAGGCACGTCGATGTTCTTCGAGTACAGCGCCTCGCCGGTCTTCTGGTCCACCACCAGCGCGGCGGCGGAACGCAGGTTGAGGTCTTCGTCGTGCCAGGCATGGTCGTAGGACACCGCGCGCAACGGTGTCATCACCGGTTTTGCGACGACCTTTCTTTGCTTGCCGGCGCGGCCGACCTTCTTCTTGCCCGTGGCTTTCGCGTGCAGCGCTGACCTGGTCTTCTTGGACTTGGCCTTGACCTTGGAGACCTTGGCCTTGCCATTCTGGGCCGCCTCCACCTCGGGCACCGCCAGCATGGGCGAGGCCAGAAATGCCACTAGCGTTAGGAATAGCAGTGTCTTCCTCATTTTCACTCCTGGGGGCGCACCGGAAACATAAGCGCAATGTAACAAACATCGGCGCTTGAAACGAAATCTTTAGATTTCACATTAACTCGGCGCGAAAAAAATTCAAGGCGTGAAATCCGGATTCATTGTACGCGCGGGGGTCATTTCCTGCTGCCCAGCAGTCCTTCCAGGGATTTCATCAGATCGCCCGGCAGCAGCACGGTGCGGCTGCCCTCGGCGCTAGCCAGGGATTTGAGCGCGCCGACATATTTTTCCCCGAGCAGATACAGCGCCGGCAATTCCTTGTCCGGCAGCGCCAGGGCTACCAGCTTGATCGCCTCGGCGCTGGCGGTGGCCAGTCGCACCTGCACCTCGGCATCGCGCTTGGCGGATTCCAGACGCGCTTCCGCTTCCAGGATGGCGGCCTGCTTTTCACCCTCGGCGCGGGTCACGGCGGCCTTCCGTTCACGTTCGGCCGCGGCCTGCATTTCCATGGATTTCTGCATGGTCGGCGAAGGCTTGATGTCCTGGATCTCCACCGATTTCAGGGTCAGGCCCCAGTCCGCGACATCGTCGGCGATGGATGCCTTGAGCTTGGCCTTGATGTGATCGCGGCTGGATAGCGCCTGATCCAGGTCCATATCGCCGATGATCGCGCGCAGGCTGGTCTGCACCAGGTTCATCACCGCCATCTGGAAATTGGTGACGCCATAGACCGCGCTCTGGGTATCGGTGACCTTCACGAAGGCGATGGCGTTGGTGATCAGCACCGCGTTGTCACGAGTGATCACCTCCTGCTGCGGGATGTCCATGATCAGGTCCTTGGTCGTCACCTTGTACGCCAGGTTGTCGATGTAGGGCACCAGGATGTGGAGGCCGGGCATCAGCGTCTTCAGGTACTTGCCGAGCCGCTCGACGACCCACTCCTCGCCTTGCGGCACGATACGCACGCCCTTCCACAGGGTGATGAACAAAAAAACGATCAATACGATGGATACGACTTCGCCACCCATGTGAATCTCCTTGTGCAGGGTCTCGCAAATGCTTTGACAGGTTGAAATTGATGCATTTTTTCACCAGGCAAGGCGTGGCCCCGCCGGCATAGTGGACAACTGGCATGGAGTCGCAACGCGGCATGGCGGGGAAAGGCGCGGTTTCATGTCGAGGCATGTGCGAGACACTGCGCTAGAGTGGTTCGACTTTCAGGGTTTGCCCGAGCACGTCCACCACCCGCGCCTTGGCGCCGGCGACGATCGCGCGATCCGCCACCACCGGCCAGCGGTCCGAACCCAATACCGGGCGCTGGAACAGGATCTCCCCCTGGCTCAGTTCATCCACCGGGCGCGTCACCAGACCGACAACGCCGAGCGCGCCTTCCTTGGCCTGCCCCGCGTGAGTGCGGTTGGGGTTGCGGAAATACTTCATCCAGACGCCCACCATGAGTGCCGAGGCCAGGCTCCAGACCACCCACTGTCCGGTAAAACCCAGGGGCAGCAGCGCCGCCACCAGACCGGTCAGCAAGGCGCCAAGACCGAACCAGATCAGGTAGAACGCGGGGGCGAGCATCTCCAGGGCGATCAGCCCCAGGCCCAGCACCACCCAATGCCACCACAGCCACTCCATGACGGACTCCCGTGAGCTAACCGCACCTATTGTGCCCGAGTCGTGCCGCCTGCGTCCGATACGACTTCCTTGATTGACGTCAAACCGCCAGACGGATGCGATGACAGGGGCTACTAGCCGAAAGGACAGTTGGGTATGCTTGCCGACACTTCCGCAGCAGTCGCCACAAGGAGAGACGATGCACCACCCCAACCCTAGACTCATCGCCGCACTGGCCCTGCTCGGCCTCGGCATGGCACTGGCACCCGCCGCTCGCGCCGAGGCGCCGGCGGCGGCGGCCATCTGCGCCGGATGCCATGGTGCCGATGGCAACAGCGTGGCGCCCAACTTCCCCAATCTCGCCGGCCAGCAGAAGAAATACCTGCTGCGCGAAATGACCGACTATCGCGACGGCAAGCGTGGCAGCGAGATCATGGGTCCACTCATGACCGGTCTCTCCGACACGGATCTGGCCGCGCTCGCTGCCTGGTACGCCAAACAGAAAGCGGCGCCCGCCACGACGGGCGACCCCGCCCTGATGAAACTGGGCAAGAGCTTGTACCTGAAAGGCAACAGCAAGACCGATGTACCGTCCTGCGACGGTTGCCATGAGGAAAATGGCGCCGGTGACGGCAAGTTCCCGCGCGTCGCCGGCCAGCGGGTCGACTATCTTCTCGACCAGTTCCGCCTCTATGCCGCCGGCAAGCGTACCAATGGCACCCGTGTCATGCAGACCGTAGCGGAACGGATGAGCGAAGAAGAAGCCCGCGCCGTCGCCGAATACATGGCCAGCATGCCCTGAGACAGAGGAATGACCATCATGAACATGAATCCCGCCCTGATCGCCATCGCCGCGGTCTCCCTGATCTCTTTCCACGCGCATTCCGCCAACCCCGAGCCCCGTCATCAGCCGCGCGCCGCCGGGATCGAAGCCTACGGCTACATCTGGAACGCTCCCGACGAAGACATGAAACGCGCCCTCAACCACAAGGCCAGCGTGCAGCGCGGCGCTGCCAGCTACAAGATCTGCAAGGGCTGTCACAAGGCCGATGCCTCTGGCCTCGCCGACGCCGACTACCCGCAGCTGGCCGGACAACACGCCAGCGTGATCATCAAGGAAATGATGGACATCCGCGCCGGTCGCCGCGACAACCCGCGCATGTACCCCTTTTCCGGAGAATGGATCGTCAGCGCCGAGGAAATTGCCGATATCGCTGCCTACCTCAACCAGTTGCCGGTCCCCCCAGACAACGGCAAGGGAGACGGCGGCAAGCTGGCCCTGGGCAAGCGCCTCTATGACCAGGATTGCGCGAGTTGCCACGGCGGCAATGGCGAAGGCGATGCCAGGAAGTTCTACCCGCGCGTGGCCGGCCAGCATTATGAGTACCTGTTGCGCGAGACCCATGAAAGCCGCGATCAGGGCCGCCGCAACGCCAGTCCGGAGATGGTGAAACGGCTGAAGGCCTACTCCGATGCCGACATCGAGGCCGTCAGCGACTACATGTCGCGGCTCACCGCCACCAGGAAATAAACCCCCAGCGTCGGCCGGGGTGAACGCCAGCCAACCCCGGCAGGGTGGCGCAGGCCGTTTGCCGGGATTCGCATGCGCTCACCCCAGCAAACGGCTCGCTCCCGTGCTCAGCAGCGCCCGAGCAGGTAGACCGTCAGCAGGGAAATGCCGCCGATGCCGGCGAGTTTCCAGAAAAAACCCAGGTTGAAGCCCTTGCCGCGCCGGCGCGTCTCCATCCACTGGATGGCCTCGCCGACGGCGGACAGCGCCAGGGCAAACGCGATCGGGGTCAACATCAGCAGGGCGGCGATGCGCGCCTCGCCGAAGCCGGCGGCACAGCCACGGAAGAAGAAGCCGAAGCCGGTATTGACCGTGTACATGTAGCCCAGGCCGAGGATGACCGCGACGACCGATAAGAACAGGGCCGCCACCATCCTGGCCTGAGGGTCGCGCAGCAGGCGCATGACCCGCGCCGCACCGCGCAGCGGCGAGGTCAGCAGGTGGATCAGCCAGTGCATCGGCCCGTCTCAGTGCGCGGCCAGCGGAATCTTGCCGATCTTCATCCGCCACTCGCGCGGGCCGCTTTCATGGACCGATTCGCCGCGGCTATCTACCGCCACGGTCACCGGCATGTCCTCGACGATGAATTCGTACACCGCTTCCATGCCCAGTTCCGGGAAGGCCAGCACCCGTGCCGATTTGATCGCCTTCGAGACCAGATAGGCGGCGCCGCCGACGGCGATGCAGTACACACCGCCATGCGCCTTGATCGAGGCGATCGTCTCCGGCCCGCGTTCCGACTTGCCGATCATGCCGATCAAACCGACCTGTTCGCCCAGCATCAGGTCGGTGAACTTGTCCATGCGCGTCGCCGTGGTCGGGCCGGCCGGGCCGACCGCCTCGTCGCGCACCGCGTCCACCGGGCCGACGTAGTAGATGAAGCGGTTGTTGAAATCCACCGGCAGCGGCTGGCCGGCCCGCGCCAGTTCCGCCAGCTTCTTGTGCGCGGCGTCGCGCCCGGTGAGCAGGCGACCGGAGAGTAATAGCTGCTCGCCGGCTTTCCAGGTGACCGTATCCGCCTTGGACAACGTATCCAGGTTCACCCGCCGCGCCGAGGCGGGGCCATCCCAGGCCACCGCCGGCCATTCCGACAGAGGTGGTGGCGTGAAGCTGACCGGGCCGGAGCCATCCAGGGTGAAGTGGATGTGGCGGGTGGCGGCACAGTTGGGAATCAGGCCCACCGGCAGGCTGGCCGCGTGCGTCGGATAATCCAGGATCTTTACGTCGAGCACCGTGGTCAGGCCGCCCAGGCCCTGGGCGCCGATGCCCAGGGCATTGACCTTGTCCATCAATTCCAACCGGAGTTCCTCGATGCGGTTACTCGGGCCGCGTTGCCGCAGTTCCTGGATGTCGATCGGCGCCATCAGCGCCTCTTTCGCCAGCAGCAGCGCCTTCTCCGGCGTGCCGCCGATGCCGATCCCGAGGATGCCCGGCGGGCACCAGCCGGCGCCCATTTCCGGCAGGGTTTCCAGCACCCAGTCGACGATGGAATCGGACGGATTCAGCACCGTGAAGTGGGCCTTGTTCTCGGAACCGCCACCCTTCGCCGCCACCGTGATTTCCAGGGTGTCACCGGGCACCAGTTCGGTGTGGATCACCGCCGGGGTGTTGTCTTTGGTGTTCTTGCGGGCGCCGGCCGGGTCGGCCAGCACCGAGGCGCGCAGCGGGTTGTCCGGGTTCAGGTAGGCGCGGCGCACACCCTCGTTGACCATGTCGACCAGGCTCATGCTGCCCTCCCAGCGCACGCCCATGCCCACCTTGAGGAAGGCCACCACCATGCCGGTGTCCTGGCAGATCGGCCGTCGCCCCTCGGCGCACAGGCGCGAGTTGATCAGGATCTGCGCCAGCGCGCCCTTCGCCGCCGGTGAGGCCTCGCGATCGTAGGCCGCCTTCACCGCCTCGACGAAATCCAGCGGGTGGTAGATGGAAATGAATTGCAGCGCGTCGGCAACGCTCTGGATCAGGTCTTCCTGTCGGATGGCGGGCATGGCGGTCTCCTTGTCTGATCGCAAGTATGGCCGCGCCCGGCGCCGGCGCAAAGCCGAGTCAATCATTGGGTTTTTCAATGTTTAGACTTGAAATAATTGTGCAGTGCATCAGCAACGATACGAATAGGGTGGTGACAACCAGAAAGCCGGCGACCGATCGGCTTTCACTCTGAGTCGAGGAGACTTGAAATGACCTGGATTTCATCATGGCGGTAGCCAGCCGCGTGTTGGGAGATTACTGGCCCGGCATCCAGCTCTATTACCCGCCGGTCAAGTACGCGCCGGCGCAGGGGCTGTACGAGGATCTGGAGGCCGCCGCGCTGCGCTTCCAGAAACACGCCCGCCACTGCCATGCGCAGACGTTGCTGTTCGATCTGGAAGACGGCTGCCGGCAGAAGGCGCTGTCGCGCGAACTCCTGCGCCAGGAACTGCCCGGCCTGCAACGCGACGACCTCGCCGTGGCAGTGCGGATCAACCCCTTCCGCACCGAGGAATACGAGAAGGACCTGGCGATGGTGCGCGACCTCGCCGAGCACATCGACGTGGTGATGCTGGCCAAGGCCGGCGAAGCCTATGGCGCGGCGGAAATCCGCGACCTGTCCGCCTGTCTGGCGGGAATGAATCCGCGGATCACCATCCAGCCCATCATCGAGCACCCGAAGTCGCTGAAGATCGCGCCGGAGATCATGGCCTACCCCGCCGTGCATCACGTGGTGTTCGGCATCCACGACTTCTCCAAGGCGATGGGTATCCAGATCACGCCGCAGGGCTGGACCCAGGAACTGTCGCACTTCCTCCATCAGATCATCTTCGAAGCGCGCATCGCCGGCGTCGGCGTCATCGGCGGCGTCGAGGTGCTGATCGGCCAGGCGGCGATGCCGGAAAGCTTCCTCGAACCGCGCGACATCCGCCGCTGGCTGGACCTGCACGGCGACGAGGAATCGCGCGTGGTCTACCGCCACGCCTGCGAGGAAGCGGCTATGGGCCTGACCGGCAAGCAGGTGATCCACCCCAGCCACATCCACCTGTGCAAGGTCGCCTATACCCCCTCGCCGACCGAGGTGGCGCGCAACATCCGCGTCCTGCAGGCGGCCGTCGAAGCCGATGCCCTGTTGGGCGGCGCCATCAAGTTCGAGGGCGAAATGCTCGACCCGCCGATGTTCGGCAAGGCCCTGCAGGTCCTCCTGCGCGCCCACTCGCTGCGTGCCCTGACCGACGAGGACACCGATTTCGCCCTGCGCGTCCTGGCCATGCTGCCGCCGCAGGTGGTGCGTGAAAACTGGCCCTATGGAGTGATCCTGTGAACGCCCCCGAATCCCCGCCCATGCTGGAGACCGCCATGCCCTTCCCGCCTTTCCCCGCCTGGACCTGGAACCTGCCCGACCACTTCAACATCGGTGTCGCCTGTACCGACGCCCACCTCGGCACGGCCACGGAAAACCGTCTGGCGATGATCGTCGAGGACGACGAACTCGGTGTCAGCCAGGCCAGTTACAAGGAACTGGCGGCGCGCACCAGCCGCTTCGCGCAACTGCTGCGCGACCAGTCCATCGAGGTTGGAGAGCGGGTGCTGATCCGCCTGCCCAACTGTCTCGACTACCCCACCGCCTTCCTCGGCGCCATGAAGCGCGGCGCCATCGCCGTGCCCACTTCCACCCTGCTCACCGCCGAGGAAGTGGTCTATCTGGCGAAGGACTCCGGCGCCTCGGTACTGGTCACCGACCAGGCCATGTGGGCGGACCTGCGCGACAAGCTGGGGGAGATGGAAAGCCTGCGCTGCGTGCTGATCTCCGGCATTGCCCCGCCCGATTTTTCCGCCCTGCGCCCGGGTACCGCCGCTGTCCACGTTCTCAATCTGGAAGCCGCCCTCGCCGCCATCGACACCTGGGCGCCGCCGCACCCGAGCAAGTCGCACGACCCCGCCTACCTGGTCTACACCTCCGGCACCACCGGCTATCCCAAGGGCGTGCTGCACGCGCACCGGGCCATGATCGGCCGCGAGCCGGCGGCGCGCTACTGGTTCGACTTCGCCGCCGATGGCCACGACCGCATCGTCCATTCCGGCAAGTTCAACTGGACCTACGTGCTCGGCTCCGCCCTGATGGACCCGCTCTATCGCGGCAAGACGGTGATCGTGCACGAAGGGAAGAACGACGCCGCCGGCTGGCTGCGCCTGATCGCCAAACACAGCGCCACCATCTTCATCGGCGTGCCCACCATCTACCGGCAGATCCTCCAGAAAACCGCGTTCACCGGCGCCGACGTGCCCACCCTGCGCCATTGCATGAGCGCCGGCGAACACCTCTCCGACGAGATGCTGGGCCTCTGGCGGCAACGCTTCGGCATCGACATCTACGAGGCCGTGGGCATGTCGGAAGTGTCCTACTACCTCTCGGAAAACAAGTTCCGTCCGATCCGCCCCGGTTCCGCCGGCTTCCCGCAGCCCGGCCATGATGTGCGCCTGCTCGACCCGGAGACGCTCAAGGAAGTGGCGGTCGGCGAGGAAGGCATGATCTGTCTGCCGGCCGATGATCCCGGCCTGTTCATGCAGTACTGGAACCTGCCCGGCGAGACCGGCAAGGCGTTCAAGGAGCAGTGGTTCCTCACCGGCGATTACGCGCGCTTCGATGAAGACGGCTACATCTGGTTCCTCGGGCGTAAGGACGACATCATCAACTCCTTCGGCTACCGCGTGTCGCCGCACGAGATCGAGCGGGTGCTGAAGACGCACCCGGCGGTGGCCGACTGCGCCGCGACTGGCGAAGAACTCGGTAGCGACAAGGTACTGGTGGTCGCCTACGTCACTCTCCACCCCGGCGCCGAGGCCAGCCCCGACGAACTCCTCGTCTTCGGCCGCCAGCATCTGGCCGCCTACAAGGCGCCCAAGATCGTCTATCTGGCGGCGGACTTCCCGCGCACCAAGAACGGCAAGATCGTGCGCGGCAAGCTGGCGCCGGCCCTGGCCACCGCGAGGTCGGCATGAGCCCCCCCAATCCCTCCAGCCACAGCGAGCCGACGGCGCATTACCGCCCACGCCGCTCGGTGCTCTACGTCCCCGCCTGCGTGCCGCGCTTCCTCGCCAAGGGTCGCGAACTGCCGGTGGATACCCTGATCTTCGATCTGGAGGAATCGGTGCTGGTGGCGCGCAAGCTGGAAGCCCGGCGCAACGCCGCCGCCGCGCTGCGAGAAGGCGGCTACGGCAAGCGCGAAGTGGTAGTGCGGGTCAACCGCCACGATTCCGCCTGGGGGCTGGACGATCTCACCGCCATCGCGCCGCTGTCGCCCGACGCCATCCTGTTCCCGCGCCTGGAAAGCCGCCAGGAGGTGCTCGACGCGCTGCAAGCACTGGACGAGGCCGGCGGCGCCCATCTGCCGATCATGGTGATGATCGAAACCCCGCTCGCCGTGCTGCGCGCCGAGGAAATGGCCGGTGCCTCGCCGCGCATCCGCTGTCTGGTCATGGGTACATCCGACCTTACCAATGAACTGCATGCGCGCATCACCACCGAGCGCCTGCCGATGCTTTACAGTCTCTCGCATTGCCTGCTGGCGGCGCGCGCGCATGGCCTGGCCATAGTCGATGGCGTGCACCTGGACATGAAGGACATGACCGATTTTGAATACGCCTGCCGCATGAGCCGTGACCTTGGTTTCGACGGCAAAAGCCTCATCCACCCGGATCAGATCGCCTATGCCAACGACGCCTTCACACCACGCCCGGCCAGCATCGAGCGCGCGCGCAAGATCATCGCCGCCTGGGACGTGGCCAACGCCGAAGGTTATGGTGTCACCGTGGTGGAAGGCAGGCTGGTGGAAACCCTGCACGTCGAAGCCGCGCGCCGCACCCTGATGATTCACGACATGATCGAGGCATTGGCAACGGAGGCTCAACCATGAACGGCAACTTCTTCGAAGACTTCGAGCTTGGCCAGAGCTTCCTGCACGCCACGCCGCGCACGGTGGGCGAGGGCGAAATCGCCCTGTATCTGGCGCTCACCGGTTCGCGCCATCTGCTCGGTTCCTCCGGCCTGGTGGCGCATGCCCTGGGCTACCCGAAACGGCCGCTCGACGATCTGCTCGCCTTTCACCTCGCCTTCGGCAAGACCGTGGCGGACATCTCGCTCAATGCCGTCGCCAACCTCGGTTATGCCGATGTGCGCTTCCTCGCCCCGGTCTACGTCGGCGACACCCTGGCGGCGGAATCCGTGGTCATCGGCCGCAAGGAGAACCGCGACGGCGAGGCCGGCATCGTCTGGGTGCGCTCCACGGCGGTGAACCAGAATGACCGCGAAGTCCTCACCTGGGTGCGCTGGGTGATGGTGAAGAAGCGCGACAAGACCGCTCCCGCGCCCACCCCGGTCATTCCGGAAACCCCACCCTGCGTGACGCCCGCTCGCCTGGTGGTGCCGGCGTTCCTGGATGCCGCCCAGTTCGAGACCTCGCTGACCGGCGGCGCGCGTCTGTGGGGCGAGTACCAGCCCGGCGAACGCATCGACCATCCCGCCGGCATGACCCTGGAGGAAGCCGACCACACCTTCGCTACCCGCCTCTACCAGAACCCCGCGCGCCTGCACTTCGACGCGCAATTGATGCGCGACACCCCGTTCGGCCGTCGACTGGTCTACGGTGGCCACGTCATTTCGGTGTGCCGGGCGCTGAGTTACGAAGGCCTGGAGAACGCCCTGCTGATCGCCGCCATCAACGCCGGCAGCCACGCCCACCCCACCTTCGCCGGCGACACGCTCTACTGCCACCATGAAGTGCTGGAGAAATGGGAACTCCCCGGCCGCGACGACCTCGGTGCCCTGCGCCTGCGCATGATCGGCCTGAAAAACCTGGCCGCCGCCGACCTCGGCGAAGTGAAACCCGACGGCAAATACGCCCCCCATGTCGTGCTCGATCTCGACTACACCGTGCTGATGCCCAAGTAGCGCCCCCCCAGGAGACCCCATGAGCCACCCCACCCATCCCAACGACGCCCTCTTCGCCGGCGAAAAGCCCTTCCCCGCCATTCCCGCCTGCGAGCACTTCGCCGGCAGCGAAAAGCTGATCGACAAGGCCCTGGCGCTGATGGAAAAACTCGGCCCGGTGTTCAACATCACCTGCGACTGCGAGGACGGCGCCCCCGCCGGGCGGGAACAGGAACACGCGGAGATGATCGTGCGCAGGGTCAATTCCGACGCCAACCGCCACCAGCTCGCCGGCGCCCGCATCCACGATTACAGCCACCCGCACTGGCGCGCCGACGTCGACATCCTGGTGCCCGGCGCCGGCGCGAAGCTGGCCTACCTCACCATTCCCAAGTGCACGGCCTATGAGCAGGCCGCGGAAATGATCGCCACCATCCAGGAAGTCGCCGCCCGCGCCGGCATCACCCGGGAAATCCCCATCCATATCCTGATCGAGACCCACGGCGCGCTGCGCGACGTGCACCGCATCGCCCAACTGCCCTGGTTGCAGGTGCTCGATTTCGGCCTGATGGACTTCGTCTCCGGCCACCACGGCGCCATCCCCGCCAGCTGCATGCGCAGCCCCGGCCAGTTCGAACATCGCCTGATCGCCCGCGCCAAGACCGAGGTGGTCGCGGCGGCCCTGGCCAACGGCGTCATCCCGGCGCACAACGTCACCCTCGACCTGAAAAACCCCTACGCCGCCTATGCCGACGCCCACCGCGCCCGCATGGAATTCGGCTTCCTGCGGCAATGGAGCATCTACCCGACCCAGATCCAGCCCATCGTCGACGCCATGAAGCCCGACCACGGCGAAGTCGAAACCGCCGCCGCCATCCTCCTCGCCGCGCAACAAGCCGACTGGGGCCCGATCCAGCACGCCGGCGAACTGCACGACCGCGCCACCTATCGCTATTACTGGGAAGTCCTGCAGAAGGCCCGGGTCACCGGGTTGAGCCTGCCGGAGGCGGCGGAAGCGGCGTTTTTCTAAGCGGCTTCGGGCCGTGCCTGGCTGGAGCGCATGGACGCTGTTGCCGCTGTGATGCGTGGCGAACTTGGCGCTGGCGGAAACGGCGACACGGCTCGAACTGGAGCGGATATTCCAGAACCAGAATGTCGCGACTGCCCCCGGATACCCGGCGGCGGCTTCGACATGGCTATTGCATCAATTCCGGATTGAACACGCCCCGGTAAAGTTCAATCACTTCCGGGGAGACTTCCGCCAATCGCATCCTCTTGTTCTTCCAGTCACTATCGGACCATTGTCCAGTCTTGATGTAATTCTCGGAACCGCTCCCGCTAGCGAGTATTTCTTCACCAATGTAGGCAAATTCCTCCACACCTTTTTCCGCCGATCGGTATCTTTCCACATAGTTCATGTTTTTCCAGCTCTCATCCCGAGGCACCTCAGTCAACATTTTGTAGTTGTAAAGCCGATGCCAGATCATGTATTTGGTTCTATTGCTTGAGAGTGTCGATGTGATTCGATTCATCGACTTGCCGGCAGCAACCATGCCATCAGGATCCGGCCTGCCATAGCGCGGATCCACATACCAGCGCACCACCCGGTTGTAGCCATGTCGTTACACACAACCTCAACATCCGTCCGTAACATGCTGACTTCGCGTAA
>CAYMUY010000059.1:0-12855 GCA_964393825.1 uncultured Thiobacillus sp.
CCCGCCCCCGCCCCCGCCCCCGCCGCGGGCGGCAGTGGCGGCGGCGCCCTCGACTGGATCGTCCTGCCGGGCCTGGCCGGCCTGGTCTGGCTGGCGCGACGCGGCAGACGTCAACGCCTGCCCGAGAACACGAGCTCCGGCACCACCAGTTCCCAGGACGCACAGCGACAGGCATCCCGATAAGCCGCCTCGGCGTCCTCCCGTTTGCGGACGAGGATGGCCGCGACGCGGCGGGCGGGAACCGCAAGGAGGGGCGACCAAGCCAGACGACCGCCCGGACATGCCAGCGACGCAGCCTCACAACAACGGAGTAGCGGTCAACTGCCCTTTACAGGTTCAGGAAGGACCGGCTGACACCTGCCGCCAGAAACGAAAAAACCCCGCCGAAGCGGGGTTTTTTCATGACCGGAAGAACCGGGTCAGTGCGCCTGGGCCTCGCCGGCGCCACGCGGGTAGCGGATGCCTTCCACCAGATGCTGGATGTGCTCCGGACACGGGGCCGTCAGCTTCATCACGATGAACGCCACGATGAAGTTGAGGATCATGCCGACCACACCGATGCCTTCCGGCGAGATGCTCAGGAACCATTCGGTGTCAGGCACCTTGTCCATGCCCAGCAGCACATCGCGCTTGAAATACACGATGTAGCTCAGGGTGAACACCAGGCCGGTAAGCATGCCGGCAATGGCGCCGCCACGGTTCATCGACTTGCTGAAGATCCCCATCAGGATGGTCGGGAACAGCGACGCGCAGGCAAGACCGAAGGCGAACGCGACCACCTGGGCGACGAAGCCCGGCGGGTTGTAGCCGAGGTAACCGGCGACCAATACCGCGACCGCTGCAGCGAGCCGGCCCGCCAGCAGTTCGCCCTTCTCGGAGATGTTCGGGGTGAACACGCTCTTCATCAGGTCGTGCGAGATGGAAGCGGAGATCACCAGCAACAGACCCGCGGCGGTGGACAACGCGGCGGCGATACCGCCGGCGGCGATCAGCGCGATCACCCAGTTGGGCAGATGCGCGATTTCCGGGTTGGCCAGCACCATGATGTCGTTGTCGACCTTGCCGGTGAACTTGCCGTCCTTGGTACCACCCAACTCATTGCCCTTCCAGCCCGCGGCGGCAGCCTTGGCCAGGAAGGCCTCGTTCTTGCTCTTCTCGTTGTAGTACTGGATGCGGCCGTCACCATTCTTGTCTTCCCAGGCGATCAGGCCGGTCTTTTCCCAGCGCTTCATCCAGTCGGGGCGGGACTCGCCCAGGATGCTGGCTTCCGGCGCAAACACGTCGCCGCCGGTTGCAACAGCGGTGTTCACCGTGGCATGCAGGTTGTAGCGGGCCATGGCGCCGACAGCCGGTGCGGCGGTATAGAGCAGGGCGATGAAGACCAGCGCCCAGCCGGCGGAGAGACGGGCGTCATGCACGGTCGGCACGGTGAAGAAGCGCA
The DNA here is from genome assembly GCA_964393825.1 of uncultured Thiobacillus sp. Classification (GTDB taxonomy): domain Bacteria; phylum Pseudomonadota; class Gammaproteobacteria; order Burkholderiales; family Thiobacillaceae; genus PFJX01. The sequence goes on from CAYMUY010000059.1 coordinate 1,442, forward strand.
CGATCACGTGGGGCAGACCAGCGGTGCCGGCCATCAGCGCCAGGGTGATGCAGAAGACGTCGATCATGGTCTTGTTGCCCGTGGTGTAGGCGGCAAAACCCAGGTCGGTGACGGTCTTGTTCAGCTTGTCGAGGAAGTACATGTCGCCCATGTGACCACCCAGACCCAACTGGGGCAGCGGGTTGCCGGAGATCTGCAGGGAGATGAACACCGCCGGGATGGTGTAGGCCGTGATCAGCACGACGTACTGCGCCACCTGCGTGTAGGTGATGCCCTTCATGCCGCCGAGCACGGCGTAGAAGAACACCAGGCCCATGCCGATGATCAGGCCGGTGGTGATCTCGACTTCCAGGAAGCGGGAGAACACGATGCCGACGCCGCGCATCTGGCCGGCGACGTAGGTGAAGGAGATGAAGATCAGGCAGATCACCGCCACGATACGCGCCGTCTGCGAGTAGTAACGGTCGCCGATGAACTGCGGCACGGTGAACTTGCCGAACTTGCGCAGGTACGGAGCCAGCAATACCGCCAGCATGACGTAACCGCCGGTCCAGCCCATCAGGTAGACGGAACCGCCATAGCCGAGGAAGGCAATCAGGCCAGCCATGGAGATGAACGAGGCGGCGGACATCCAGTCGGCGCCGGTCGCCATGCCGTTGATGATGGGGTGGACGCCGCCACCGGCAACGTAGAACTCCTTGGTGGAGCCGGCCCGCGCCATGATGGCGATGCCGATGTAGAGGAGGAATGACAATCCCACCACAACGTAAGTCAGGGTTTTCAGATCCATGGTTGTCTCCTCTTATTCTTCGTGGACGTCATGTTCGCGGTCGATCTTGTCCATGCGCTTGGCATACCAGAAGATCAAACCAACGAAGACGAAGATGGAACCCTGCTGGGCAAACCAGAAACCGAGCGGATAGCCGCCGAGATGGATGCTGTCGAGGGCATCGCGGAACAGAATGCCGGCGCCGAAGGAAACGATGAACCAGATGGCCAGCGTCAACATCAGCAACCTGAGCGTGGCGCTCCAGTAGGCCTTTGGATCAAAGGTGGTGGGTTTGGACATATTTTAGGTCTCCTTGGGTGAAGTGAGCCGGTGGACGGCCTTGCCAGCGGAAATGACGACTTCCCGCGAAATCACGGCCGACCCGCAGTATAGCCAGCCCTCACTTACACGACACTTACAAGCTGGTATTTTCCAGCCATGCCCGATGGCGGAATCGGTTTATCGCGTGCCACCGCGACCCGCGCGGGCCACCACCACCCGCAGAAGAAAGTAATACGTCCACAGCACCAGCCCGGCGAAGCCGCTCCAGAGCGTGAACTCGAGGCCGACGACCACGACCGACAAGCCGATCGCCAACAGGCCGCCAGCCCCCAGGAGGTTGATGCTCAGCACCCAGGCGGCCCATTCCGCGCCGTTGGGGATGGCGCGGCCGCGCCAGTCCGCCACGTAGCGCACATCGCGGCGCACCGCGATGTGCCAGGCACGATAGAACATGCCGCCAGCCATGAGGAAGAGCCCCAGGAACATGATGCGGGCCAGCCAGACGATCCAGATTTCCATGATTGACATGGCCACCGCATCGGCGTGACGGCGGCGGCCTGCTCCAGGTTGCAAGGCCCCGGAAGATAGCAGATGCGTCGATCCAGGAGCAGTTGGACTATCCTTGCGGCTATCGACTGGCGGCGGAGCGGAGAGACGGATGACACATAGGCAGCAGGATTATTGGCGGCAGAACCTGAGGCTGACCGGCCTGTTGCTGGCCGTCTGGTTCGTCGCCACCTTTCTGGTGATCTGGTTCGCGCGAACGCTGAACGAGATCACGATCGCCGGATTTCCCCTGGCCTTCTACATGTCCGCGCAGGGTTCGCTGATCATCTATCTGGTCGTGATCTGGTACTACGCCCGGCGCATGAACCAACTCGACCGGGAGTACGGCGTCGACGAGCGGGGCGATTCGGCCTAGGTTCGACCTAGTTGAACGTCACCCGGCACTTCACCCCGGCGGGGATGTTGCCCTTGGGGTTCGGCAGATCGAGGCGGACACCGAAGGTGCCGCTGGCGGAATCCACCACCCGGTCGACGATGCGAACGGTGGCGCTGTAACTGCCCTGGATCGGCGGCTCGGCGATCACCGTGGCGCGGGCGCCGGTGCGGATGCGACCGTAAAGCGACACCGGCAGGATCACCTCGACCCGTAGCGGGTGGGTCTGCGCCAGCTTCAGGATGGGGCGCGCGCCCTCCCCGGTCTGGGCGAGCTCGCCCGGATGTTGCAGGCGCTCCATGACCACGCCGTTGAACGGGCTGGTGAGGCGCCGCTGCTCCACCAGGGCCATCAGGCGTTTGTATTCCAGGGCGGCGAGTTCGCGGTTGTCCTTGGCGTCCACCAGTTCGGCTTCCGCCAGGCGCATCTCGCTGTAGGCGTCGTCGCGCTCCTGGGCGGAGATGAAGTTCATCCGGTTGAGTTCCTCGCGCCGCCGCAGCTTGTCGCGGGCATAGCCGACCCGGGTCTCGGCGGACTTGATCTGGCCTTCCATCACCGCCTTGTACTTGGCGGCGGCCAGCGCCGCTTCCTCCACCCCGGTATCGAGTTCCACCAGCACCTGGCCCTTTCTCACCGTGGCGCCGCGGTCGACACGGATGTCGGCGATCAACGCCTCCACCGGACTGCGCAATTCGATCTTCTGGTAGGGCTCGATCAGGCAGGCGTAGGCGGGGTCGGCGGCGGCGGCCGGGCACGCGGCGGTGGCCAGGGCAAGGGCAAGGAGCGTGGGTTTCATATCTGGTTTCCGGCAAAGGCAAGCAGGTTATCGAGGTCGCGGTCCTGTTTCAGGGTATCGCGGCGTTCGCGCCCGTGGATCCGTTCGGCGGCGCGTTGGCAGCGCCAGCGCAGCAGGCTGAGCAGCGGTCGCGGCAGGTTGTGGCCGAGGCCGCGGGCAAGCAGTGTGTAGAGCCAGCCGCCGTGTTCGCGGAACAGGGCGTCGTCAAGGGCGACGATGGCGAGCGCGCTGCCCGGATCGCCCTGGCGCGCGCAGCGGCCGATCAACTGGCGGTCGACGCGCGGCGAATCGTGGAATTCGGTGAGGATGACGTGCAGGCCGCCGGCTTCGGTGACGCCATCGCCCAGGCGGATGTCGGTGCCGCGCCCGGCCATGTTGGTGGCGACGGTGATCATGCCCGGGAGGCCGGCCTCGGCGACGATCTCGGCTTCCTCCGCGTCCTGGCGGGCGTTGAGCACGCGGTGCGGCAACGCCAGCGCGGCCAGGACGGCGGAAAGGTGTTCCGAGGCTTCCAGGGAACGGGTGCCGATCAGCAGCGGCACATTGCGCTGCCGCAGCTGCGCCGCCTCCGCCGCCACCCTATGCCACTTGGCGGCCTCGTCCGGACAGCACAGATCGGGTTCGCGGACGCGGATGCAGGGCCGGTTGGTCGGGATGGCGACCACTTCCAGGCCATAGACCGCGTGCAGTTCACCGGCCACCTCCTTCGCCGTGCCGGTCATGCCGGACAGGCGCAGGTAGCGGCGGAAGAAGCGCTGGTAGGTGATGCGCGCGAGGGTGCGGTTGTGCTCGGAGAGCATGCAGTTTTCCTTGGCCTCGATCAGCTGATGCAGCCCCTGTTCCCAGGTGCGGCCCTCCAGCACGCGGCCGGTGTACTCGTCGATGATCTCCACCTTGCGCAGCGTCGACACCAGATAGTGCTGGTCGCGATGGAACAGCAGCAGCGCGCGCAACGCCTGCGACACCAGTTGCTCGCGCGCCTTGCCGGAGAGCCAGGTGCCGCCCAGTTCGCGGGCCCGTTGGTAAAGGATCGCCTTGCCGGCATCGGTGAGGTGCAGTTCGCGGCGCGCCAGCGACAGTTCATAGTGTTCGCCGGCCGTGAGATCGCGCGCCAGGGCCAGTGCCTGCTTGTACATCTTCGGATCGCCGCTGGTCGGTCCCTTCTCGGCCAAGATCAGGGGAGTGCGCGCTTCGTCGATCATGATGCTGTCGGCCTCGTCAACGATGGCGAAATGCAGGCCGCGCAGCAACATGCCGGTCTGCGTCTCGCCGCCCAGCAGCGAGCGCACCCGGATCTGAGCGCGGCTGGCGCGGCCGCCGGCGGCGACTCGGTCCTTGAGGTAGTCGAACACCAGTTCCTTGTTGGTGCAGTAGGTGATGTCGCAAGCGTAGGCGGCGCGGCGCGCCTCCAGGCTCATGCCGGTGACGATGGTGCCGACGGTCAGGCCGAGAAACGTGAACAGGGGGCGCAGTTCGTCGGCGTCACGTTGCGCCAGATAGTCGTTGACGGTGACCACATGCACCGGCACCCCGGCGGCGGCGGCCACACTGGCGGCCAGCGCCGCCGTCAGGGTCTTGCCCTCGCCGGTCTGCATCTCCGCGAGCTTGCCCGCCATCAGTGCCGCCGCGCCCATCAACTGGCTGTCGAACGGCCGCTTGTCCAGGCTGCGCGCCGCCGCCTCGCGCACCCGCGCCAGGGCCGGGGCCAGGTTGCCGCCGAGCATGGCCTGGCGCGACTTGATCCGCATCTGGGCAATCAGTTCGGCGTCATCCAGCGCCGCCACCCCCTCGGCTTCCTCACCCGCCGCCTTCGCCAAGGCGGCCAGGCGGGCGCGAAAAGGCCGCAGCCGCAGCAGGGTGCCGCCCACCGCGCCACGAGTCCAGCGGTCGAAGGCGTTCTCGTTGGGATCGCTACGCTCGGGATAGATGCCGAGCGAGATCTGGTTGTCGGTGAGGAGGGAGGTCATCTGTTCAGTCCTTCCCCACTGGCGAACGCCGGCAGGCGTACGGCATCCCCCTTTGGCAAGGGGGAGAAGACAGGCCTCGCCCGCTCAGACATGGAACTGCGACAGGAACAACCGCCGCACGGCGCGCCAGCCGCGCACCCCCAGCGGTGTGGCGGGATGCTCGAAGCGGACATGGACGCGGCTGCCGAGATAGCCCGCCGGCGCCGCCTGTTCCAGAGCCAGCTCGAACTCGAACAGGGATTGCAGCGTCTTGGTACCCTGCTCATCCTTGGGGTCGAGCACGAAGTCGCCGCCGCCGCCCTGGCCCAGCGCCGGGCTGGGCAGTTCGTGGCCGGCGGCGGGCACTTCACGCAGCAGCCGCGCCGGCCAGGTGGCGGCGAGGTCCTGCGGCAGCTTCACCACCACGGCGCGGGTCGCCAGCCGCACCTCATCGACCGACTCCTGCCCCACCACCACCCGGACCACGGGCACGTAGCTGCCGATCACGTAGCCGACCACTTCCCCCTGCTTCAGGTAGCGTCCGGGCAGGTCATCGGGGTGTTCCAGCAGCAGGCGGCCGCTCGCCTCGGCGCGCAAGGTGAGATTGGCCAGCTTTTCGCGCAGGCGTTCGACCGACGCCTCCTCCCGGCGCATCTCTTCCTCCAGCCGCGCAGCTTCCGCCGGGTTCACGCCCCAGGCCGCGTCGAAGCGCGCACGCGCCTCCTCCAGCCGCGCGAGCTGCATGTCCAGATCGGAGGTCAGCTTGGGATTGTTGCTTTCCAGCACCGCGTCGCCGGGCCGAACGGGATCGCCCGGCCGGGCCAGGGCGCGGGTCACGAAACCCCCGGCCTCGGCGCGCAGGATGGCCTGCTCCGGCAAGCGCAGCACCCCGTCGGCATGGGTGTGATAAGGCACCGGCAGCACGAATAGCAGCAGATAGAGAGCCAGCGCCGTGCCGCCCAGCAGCGCGCGGATGCGGGCGCCGCGCGAGGCGAAGCGGGGTTCCGTGAGCAAGGCGCGGAAAATCTTGAACAGAGGCAGACCAAGGCTGGCGACCAGGCCCCAGATCGCCAGCAACACACCGACGATGAAATACTGCTGCGCCACGAACAGGGCGATGCCAAACAGCACGAACATGCGGTAGGCGAAGGCCAGCGGCGCGTAGCCGATGAACCAGCGGCGTTCGCCCGGTGTTGCCTGTGGCGGTTCGCTCTTCGGCACGTCGAGCAGGTAGCGCTCCGCCAGATATTTCCAGTACTGGGTAGAACGGGTACTCAGGTTGGGGATCTCCGCCCAGTCCGCCAGGATGTAGTAGCCGTCGTAGCGCAGCAGCGGGTTGCCGTTGAACAGAACGGTGGTGACGCTGGCCAGGATGATCGTGTTGTAGGCCAGCGAACGCGCCAGGCCGGGCTCCAGCAGCAACCACAGATAGAAGGCGATGGCGGCGATGAACAGTTCCGTGAGCATGCCGGCCGCGCCGACCAGCATGCGGTCGGTCTTCTTCACGAAGGCCGAGGAACTGGAGGCTTCCACATAGGGAATCGGAAAGAACACCAGGAGCATGATGCCCATCTCGTGCACCTCGCCGCCACGCGACTTGGCCGCCAGCCCGTGGCCCAGTTCATGCAGGCCCTTGAGCAGCGGGAACACCACGGCCATCAGCAGCAGGTTGTCCACCGCCAGCAACTGTTCGGAAAAATTCTCGGTCAGGCCCGGCCACTGCGGCGGCGCCAGGAACAGGGCCGGCAACACCACCGCCAGCCAGATCAGCATGCCCCAGCCGCCCTTGTACAGGTGCGGGAAGCGGTTGGCCCAGGTCAGGAAACGGTCCGGGTCGACCAGCGGGAAACGCAGCGACATCGGGTTGAGATAGCGGCTCATCAGCTTCTTGCGTTCCTGCTTGCCGCGCCGTTCCAGCAGTTCCGCCACGTCCGGGGTGACGTCGCACTGGATCAGGTCGGAGCCATGCAATTGCCCGAGCAGATGGATCACTTCCTCCTGATCCGGCGTGTCCTCCGCCAGCTGTTCGGTCAGCCGCGCCCAGACCTGGTTGAGGTCGCGCTTGCCGTCCATCAGGCTGATCACCTTGTAGGAGGCCGGATTGAAACGGTGATACTTGCCCGCCACCCGGTCTTCCACCACGTACCAGATCTCGCCCCGGTAGGCATGGCGATGGATGCGGATGTGGCCGCGCAGACGCGGACGCAGCCCGGCGACGCGATACCAGTTGGTCGAATAGAGGGCCTCGCTCATGGGGCCGACCTCAAGCGCGGCCTCATGGCATCCAGCGCCACAGGCTCAGACGCAGCCAGTCGGAGAGCCGGTGCGTCCAGATCCACAACAGGCTTTGCTCCCCGGCCGCCACCTTGCCGACGCCTTCCATGTTGGGACGCAGCTTGGGCAGGGTGGCGCCCGCCTTCGGGGTCAGTCCCGCCTCGACCCGGAAGTAGTTGCGGCCATCTTCAGCGGTCGCCACCGGCGTCACCTTCTTCACGCGGAACGGGAAGGCCTGGCCGGGCAGGCTGGTGAGCATCAGTTCGCCCGCCTGGCCGGTGCGCACGTCGGCGATGTCGCGCTCGTCCACCTTGAGGATTACCCGCCAGGCTTCCAGCGGCGCCAGTTCGAACAAGACCTGGCCCAGTTCCACCGGCGAGCCGAGTTGCTGCGACAGATCGCCACGCACCACGATGCCGTCGAAGGGCGCGACCACCTGTACCCGCGCCAGTTTTTCTTCCGCCAGATTGAGTTGCGCGCGCGCCTGGTTGGCCTGGGCGGAAGCCAGCCGGTATTCCACCCGCTCGCCCTTGGCCATCGCCTCCTGCTCGCGGCGCAGGGCCACCTGCAACTCGGCCTCCCAGCGCACTTTCTCCAGGCGCAGGTCCTTGTCCTCCAGGGTCGCCAGCACCTCGCCGGCGCGGACCACGTCACCCGCCCGCTTCGGCGCGCTGCGGATATAGCCTTCGAACGGCGCCACCGCGACGCGCTGGGTGGCGCCTTCCACCACCGCCTGCGAGGCCACCCGGTATTCGGTCTGATACAGCGCCAGGATGGCGAGCAGCGTGGCGCCGACGATGGCCAGGAGCTTGTAGCCGGGCCGCGAGGTGTCGGTGAGCTTGCGCAGGCCGTGGTTCCAGGAACGCCGTGTGTGGCTGAACAGCGACTCTTCCGCGTCCAGCTTCAAGGCCATGATCGGGCCGAGGGTCAGGGTCAGCGCGTCGAGCACCTCCAGTTCCAGCGCCGTGAACGGTTCGTCCCGCTCCAGCAGCCAGACCCCCACCACCCGGTTGCCCGCTTCCAGCGGCAGGGCGCAAAGCGCGCGGCTGCCGCTGTCCTCCAGATAGCGGCGACAAGCGGCGGTGATCAGGGTGGCGCCGGATTCCGGTTCCGGCAAGACGATGCGGGCACGCTGGTCGAATGCCTCGTTCATCGCCTGCGCCGCCAGGTTGACCAGATTGGCCTTTTCCTCGAACCAGGCGGAATGCGACACCGTCTCCACCCGCACGGTCTTGCCCTTCTCCAGGCCGAACAACACCTGGTGGCACGCGAAGCGCTGCGCCAGCCGGTTCACCACCGCCAGGCTGGCCTGGCCGAAATCCGGCTCCGACAAGGCCGCCAGCGCCAGATCGAACAGTTGGGCGGAGCGTTCCAGGCGCCCGCCCTGCTCCATCAGGGCGCGACGGTTGAACAGGTCGATCAGCCAGCCCGCGCCCCAGTGCAACAGGCGCCGTGCCGGTAGCAGCGCCATCTCGTCCGGCGCCAGCAGATCCAGGATCGCCACGCCGAACAGGGTGTCGCCGCTCACCAGCGGATAGGCGAAACGGGTCTTGCCGTCGGGATCGCGGTTCACCACGCCCTGGCGGCTGTTCAGCGCCTCCTCCGCTACCGCGCGCAGATAACTGAGATCCTTGCCCTCCGGCCACAACGCGGCGGGAGCGTAGCTGCCGTTGCTGTCCTCCAGCAACAGCAGCCCGCTTTCGACACGCGGAATCATGGAACAGAGGATGGGCAGCCAGGCCTGGCAGAGCTGCTCGGCGTTGCGCGCCCGCGCCAATGCCTGCCAGTAATCGCCCGGCGCAGTGGCGGCCGGCGCGTCATGGGCTTTCGGGGGAGCCTTGGTCAAGGCGTCATAGCGGGCAAACTGCATGGCGGTCGGCGGCAAGTGGGAAGGCAATACGGGATGGGCGGGTGCATGTTACTGCATTGGAAACAGGGCATTGCGCGGAATCCCGCCCGGCGCGCCCGGTCATGGTCCACCGAAAAAAAACGGCGGACCGGACACCCGGTTCGCCGTTCCTTCGGGGGAAAACCTACTTCAGCACGCCATAACGCTGTTCATATTCCCCCATCAGCTTGCCCAGCAGTTCCGCCAGCCGTTTCGCCGCGAACGGGCTCATCACGATGCGGTGCGCCAGTTCGATCTCCATCTCCGGCTGGCTGCGGTCCCAACTGGTATTGAGACCGAAGTTCAACACCACTTCCTCGCGCGTGGAGTTGGCGTTGGCGAAGTTCACGTAGCTGCTCTTCAGATGCTCCACGTTCCATTTCACGACCGGGTTCGCGGCTTGCGGCTGCGCGACTGTCTTTTCCACTTCGGCCATCAGGTACTCCTATCCGGTTTTCATGCCCCCGGCGACGCCGGGGGGACTCTGTCACGCCAGCGATGTCGCCGGCGCCATACCTTACACCCGGGCGCTCAGCTTCGGCGACACCTTGGGCTGGATGCGCAGGGCTTCCAGGTTGGGCTTCCTGCTCTTGTCATCCGTCAGCCAGTCGCCCAGCCAGGGCTTGTCACCGCCCTGCTTGAACTCGAACCCGGTATAGCGGCTGGCGAAGTCGATCACCGCCGTATCAGCCGCGGCGCTGGCGTTCACGCCGGTGCCTTCCGGGTTGTAGGGCTGATGCACCCGGACCAGGCCGTCGGTGGGATCGGAACCCGCTTGCGGGGCGGGGTTGAGCGTGAGGTGGGTGGCGTTGAGCTTGGCCTCCACCAGATCGATCGACACCGCGCCCGTGACGTTGGCGGCGACACGGAAGCGCAACTCGGCCAGCGTGCCTTCGCCGCCCGCGAGTTTCTCCAGGCGGGCCATGTCGAGGTGCAGGCTGCCGACCCCCTGGCTGCTGGTGAACACCTGGAAGTCTCCGGTGAGGCTGCCGCGCTCGACACCGAGGAGTTCGAGCTGGCCGGGATCCCAGGCGAGGCTGAGTTCCGCCGCGTAGAGGTCGTCGGCGATGTCGAGCCGGACCGGAACGCGCAGGATGCCGCCCGCCATGGCTTCGAGGTCACTCGGGATATCCACCAGCGGGTCGGCGCCGGTGAAGGTGATGGCACCCGTCATCAGGTCGGGCAGTTCCGGCCGGTTGAGGGCGGCGTTGGGGGTGCCGGCCTTGACGCTGCTGACATAGAGGATCTCGCGCTGCAGCAGCAACTGATCGAGCGAGGTGAGGTTCTTGCTGGCGTTGACATCACCGATCAGCGTCGGGTCGACCAGCGGATAGCGGTTGTAGCCGAGATCGATGCCACTCAGGATGCGTTGCAGCCAGAGGGCGTCGATGCTGGTGTAGTCGCCATCACCGTTGCCGTCGGCCAGGTTGGCGGCCAGGTGGAGGCCGTCATCGGCACGTACGGCCAGCGCGCCGCCGTTGAGACTGACGTTGCCAAGGTGGAGCAGATGCTTGGCGCCGTACTGGCCCTGGGCGGCGAGCGGGACATCGCCGTTGAGACGCAGCAATTCCTTGACCGCGCTGGTCAGCGGGGTGGCGCTGGTCAATTCGACCTGGACGCGACCGGCGACGCTGGTGTCGACCGTGCCGCTGAGGCCGCTGCCGAGACTGGCGCCGGTGATATGCAGCAGGGCCGGGTCGTAGCTGAGCGTGAAGCGCACGCTGGTCGCCCCGGCGGCGTTGGCGAGGGTGATCGGCAACAGGGTGCCGGCGGCGCCGGTGGTGTTGAGGCTCTGGCCGGGGCCCACCATGATCTCGCCGATGCTGAGCACCGCGCTGCTGCTGGCGGCCACATCGAAGCCGATGACGTAGTCGTCGCCGGCACTGCCGTCACCATTGCCGTCGAGCACCTGGCCGCCCTGATCGCGCCAGCCATTGGCATGGCTGGCGAGACTGAGGCCGTAGTGACCCGCGGCGAGGACGCCATCGCTCTTGAGATAGGTGGCGCCGCGAAGATCGGCGTCGATGATCAGGCTGCCACGTACCAGACGGCCATCGGGACCGGTCAGGCTGAGGTCGCTCGCGCCCATGGCGGTATTCGGGGCGTCGTCCTGGCCGCTGTAGAGGTTGAGGACACTCAGATCGATGGCGTGGTTGAAGCCGATATGGAAGCCGCTGTCGGTCTGCGCGAAGGCAGTGACCTTGAAGCTGGCTGCGGCGACCACGACACTGGGGCCGCTGGCGGCGTAGAGGCCGTCCTCATCGCTGATGCTGGCGCTGATGCCGTAGGTCCCCGGAACGGCATAGACGTGGCTGGCACTGCCGGCATCGGCGGCAACGGTACTGCTGCTGCCGTCGCCCCAGTCGATGCTCCAGTTGCCGAGCGTATCGGCGCCAGGGTCACTGTGACCGAGGTTGACGGTGTAGGCCTGGCCTTCCGTGGCCGAGGTGGAACCGGTGACGGACAGGGTCGGGGCGACGTTGTGGACGTTGATGTCGAAGAAGACATCGAAGAAGCTG
>CAYMUY010000060.1:0-12459 GCA_964393825.1 uncultured Thiobacillus sp.
CACCTTCCCGCGCTATCGCTACGACCAGATCATGCGCCTGGGCTGGAAAGTGTTCATCCCGCTAACCCTGGTCTGGATTATCGTGGTCGGCGCGGCCATGCAGACGCCTTACGGCTATCTGTTCCACTAAGGCGAGGACGCGATCATGTTCAATGGCATCAAGTCCTTCTTCGATACCTTCCTGCTCACCGAGTTGCTGCGCGGCATGGCCCTGACCGGCCGTCACCTGTTCGCGCGCAAGATCACGGTGCAGTTCCCGGAAGAAAAAACGCCGCAATCGCCGCGCTTCCGCGGTCTCCACGCGCAACGCCGCTACGCCAACGGCGAGGAACGTTGCATCGCCTGCAAGTTGTGCGAGGCGGTATGCCCGGCAATGGCGATCAAGATCGAGTCCGAGCAGCGCGATGACGGCACGCGCCGCACCACGGTGTATGACATCGATCTGACCAAATGCATCTTCTGCGGCTTCTGCGAGGAAGCGTGCCCGGTGGATGCCATCGTCGAGACGCGCATCCTGGAATACCACGGGGAGCAGCGTGGCGATCTCTACTACACCAAGGACAAGCTTCTGGCGGTGGGCGATCAATATGAAGAACAGATCGCGCGCGACCGCGCGGCCGACGCCAAGTACCGCTGACGGATAAACCCATGGAATTCAAGAGCCTCGTTTTCTACGTCTTCTCCGCCATCCTGCTGCTGGCGTCCCTGCGCGTGATCACCGCGCGCAACCCGGTGCATTCGGCGCTGGCGCTGGTGCTGGCTTTCTTCACCGCGGCCGGCCTCTGGCTGCTGCTGGAGGCCGAGTTCCTCGCCATCACCCTGGTGCTGGTCTACATCGGCGCGGTCATGGTGTTGTTCCTGTTCGTGGTGATGATGCTGGACATCAACCTCACCGAACTGCGCAAGGGGTTCTGGAATTACCTGCCCGCCGGTCTCCTGGTCGCCGGGTTGATGATCCTGGAAATGGTCATGGTGCTGGGCGGGGCCGACCTCGGCCTGAGCGAGCCGGCGCCGCTGCCCGCCGACTACAGCAACACCAAGGAACTCGGCCGGCTGCTCTACACAGCCTATGTCTACCCCTTTGAACTGGCGGCGGTGCTGCTGCTGGTGGCGATGGTCGCGGCCATCGCCCTGACCCACCGCAAGCGCAAGGGCACGCGTCAGATGGACCCGGCCGTGCAGGTCAGGGTGAAACGCGCGGATCGCATCTACATGGCCAACATCAAGCCACAGAAACCGGAAGCGCCGAAGGAGGACGAGGCATGATCGGCCTGAACGACTATCTCATCCTGGGCGCGGTGCTGTTTGCCATCAGCGTGGTGGGCATCTTTCTCAACCGCAAGAACGTGATCATCCTGCTCATGGCCATCGAGTTGATGCTGCTGGCGGTGAACATGAACTTCGTCGCCTTCTCGCATTATCTGAACGACATGGCCGGTCAGGTGTTCGTCTTCTTCATCCTCACCGTGGCGGCGGCGGAATCCGCCATCGGCCTGGCTATCCTGGTGGTGCTGTTCCGTAACCTGCGCACCATCAATGTCGACGACCTCGACCGACTGAAGGGCTGACCGATGGACATGAAAACCCTTTATCTCATCGTTCCGCTCGCCCCCTTGGTTGGGGCCATCATCGCCGGCCTGTTCGGCAAGCAGATCGGCCGCGCCGGCGCCCACACGGCCACCATCCTCGGCGTCGCCGTCTCCTTCCTCGCTTCGCTGGCGGTGTTCCAGGACGTACAGGCGGGCAACACCTTCAACGGTTCCGTCTACACCTGGCTCACCTCGGGTGACATGACCCTGGAAATCGGCTTCCTGATCGACCGCCTCACCGCCGTGATGATGCTGGTGGTGACGTTCGTCTCGCTCATGGTGCACCTCTACACCATCGGCTACATGGCGGATGACCCGGGCTATCAGCGATTCTTCAGCTACATCTCGTTGTTTACCTTCTCCATGCTGATGCTGGTGATGAGCAACAACTTCATGCAGTTGTTCTTCGGCTGGGAAGCGGTGGGCCTGGTGTCGTATCTGTTGATCGGCTTCTGGTACACCCGTGAAACGGCGATCTACGCCAACCTCAAGGCGTTTCTCGTCAACCGCGTCGGTGATTTTGGCTTTCTGCTGGGCATCGGCATGGTCTACGCCCATTTCGGAACCCTCGACTATCAGCAGGTATTCCAGATGGCGCCGAACCTGGCCAATCTGGAGATCAGCCTGATCGAGGGCCATTCCTGGTCGTTGATGGCGGTGATCTGCATCCTGCTGTTCGTCGGCGCGATGGGCAAGTCGGCGCAGTTCCCGCTGCATGTCTGGCTGCCCGACTCGATGGAAGGTCCGACCCCGATCTCTGCCCTGATCCATGCGGCGACCATGGTGACCGCCGGCATCTTCATGGTGGCGCGTATGTCGCCGCTGTTCGAGCTGTCCGACATCGCCCTGTCCTTCGTCATGGTGATCGGCGCCATCACCGCCTTGTTCATGGGCTTCCTCGGCATCATCCAGAACGACATCAAACGGGTGGTGGCCTATTCCACCCTGTCGCAGCTGGGCTACATGACCGTGGCGCTGGGTGCGTCGGCCTACTCGGTGGCGATCTTCCACCTGATGACCCACGCTTTCTTCAAGGCGCTGTTGTTCCTGGCCGCCGGCTCGGTGATCATGGGCATGCACCATGATCAGGACATCCGCAACATGGGCGGGCTGCGCAAGTACATGCCCATTACCTGGATCACTTCCCTGATCGGTTCCCTGGCCCTGATCGGCACGCCGTTCCTCTCCGGTTTCTATTCCAAGGACTCCATCATCGAGGCCGTGAAGTTCTCGCAACTGCCCGGTTCGGGTTTCGCCTACTTTGCGGTGGCAGCCGGTGTATTTGTCACTGCCTTCTATTCCTTCCGCATGTATTTCCTGGTGTTCCACGGCAAGGAGCGTTTCAAGTGTGCCCACGATACCCACGATCACGAGGCAGACAAGGATGGCGACGCGCACGGCCATCATCATGGCGGCCACAGTTGCCCGCATGAATCGCCCTGGGTCGTTACCCTGCCGCTGATTCTGCTGGCCATTCCCTCGCTGGCCATCGGCTACGTCGCCATCGAGCCCCTGTTGTTCGGCGACTGGTTCGGCCATGCCATCCAGGTGGCCGACCACCATGGCGCCATGGCCGAGCTGAGCCACCACTTCCATGGTGTTGCCGCGATGGCGCTGCACGCCCTGGGTACATTGCCGTTCTGGCTGGCCGCCGCCGGGGTGGGGCTGTCCTGGTACTTCTACATGAAGCGCCCGGATATTCCGGCCGCGATCCGTGGTCGTTTCAGCCTGATCTATATGATCCTCGAGGAAAAGTATGGTTTCGACCGCTTCAATGACTGGTTCTTCGCTGGCGGTGCCCGCATGCTCGGCGGCCGTCTGTGGCGCTGGGGCGATGTCGCCGCCATCGATGGCTGGGTGGTGAATGGCTCGGCCCGTCTGGTCGGCCGCATCGCCAGTATCGTTCGCCACCTGCAATCAGGTTATATCTACCACTATGCCTTCGCGATGATCATCGGTGTGCTGCTTATGGCCACCCTGTTCGCGCGGGCCTGAACAAGAAAACGACCATGACGGAAGGATTAGGAATCGGCCTGTTGAGCCTCGCCATCTGGGTGCCCATCCTGGCGGGGGTGCTCATCCTCATCACCGGCGGCGACGAGAATGCGGAGGGCCAGCGTACCCTGGCATTGCTCGGTTCCGTGCTGGGTTTCGCGGTCGCCATTCCCCTGTGGACCGGCTTCGATAGCGGCACGGCGGCAATGCAGTTCGAAGAACTGGCGCGCTGGGTGCCGATGTTCAAGATCAATTACCACCTGGGCGTCGATGGCATTTCCATGCCCTTCATCCTGCTCAACAGTTTCACCACCATCCTGGTGGTGCTGGCTGGTTGGGAAGTGATCAAGGAGCGGGCAGGCCAGTACATGGCGGCCTTCCTGATTCAGTCCGGCCTGATCAACGGCGTGTTCGCCTCGCTCGATGGCGTGCTGTTCTATGTCTTCTTCGAGGCCATGCTGATTCCCCTGTACCTGATCATCGGCATGTGGGGCGGCCCCAACCGCGTCTACGCTGCGATCAAGTTCTTTCTCTACACCTTGCTGGGTTCCCTGCTGATGCTGGTGTCCCTGCTCTATCTCTTCTTCCAGAGCGGCGGCAGTTTCGAGATCCTGGCCTGGCACAAGATGCCGCTGGCGATGACCGCGCAGATCCTGTTGTTCGTCGCCTTCTTCTTCGCCTTCGCGGTAAAGGTACCGATGTGGCCGGTGCATACCTGGTTGCCGGATGCCCACGTCGAGGCGCCGACCGGTGGTTCCGTGGTACTGGCGGCCATCACCCTGAAAGTGGGGGCCTACGGCTTCCTGCGTTTTGCCATGCCGATCGCGCCCGATGCCAGCCATTACCTCGCCGGGTTCATGGTCACCCTGTCGCTGATCGCGGTGGTCTACATCGGCCTGGTCGCGCTGGTGCAGTCGGACATGAAGAAACTGATCGCCTATTCGTCCATTGCCCACATGGGCTTCGTGACGCTCGGTTTCTTCATCTTCAACCAGATGGGCATCGAGGGCGGTCTGATCCAGATGATCTCGCATGGCTTCATCTCCGCCGCCATGTTCCTCTGTGTCGGCGTCATGTATGACCGCGTGCATTCGCGCCAGATTGCCGACTATGGTGGCGTTGCCAACAGGATGCCGAAGTTCGCCGCTTTCTTCCTGCTCTTCGCCATGGCCAATTCCGGCTTGCCTGCCACGTCGGGCTTCGTCGGAGAATTCATGGTGATCCTGGCGACCGTGAAAGTGAATTTCTGGTGGGCCTTCCTCGCCGCCACCACGCTGATCTTTGGCGCCGCCTATACCCTGTGGATGGTCAAGCGCGTGGTGTTCGGCGCTGTCGGCAACGCGCATGTGGATGAGATGCAGGACATCAATGGCCGTGAATTCATAGTGCTGGCGGTGCTGGCACTCTGCGTGCTGGGCATGGGTCTGTACCCGCTGCCCCTGACCGAGGTCATGCACGCCTCCGTGGACAACCTGCTGGCGCACCTGTCGCACAGCAAACTGGTGCCGTGAACATGCACGCAATGACATTGACATTCTCCGACTTGTTGCCCGCCCTGCCCGAGATTTTCGTGCTCATCATGGCTTGCGCCATCCTGCTGATCGATGTCATCAGCAAGCAGCGAATGTGGTCCTTCAGCCTGGCGTTGCTGACCCTGGCGGGCGCCGCCGCGATCACCGTGTTCTCTTCCTCGGGGCCGCCGCAATATGCTTTCGGCGGCCAGTTCGTCGACGACATGATGGCCGACGTGCTGAAACTCGTGACCTACCTGGCGTCCTTCGCAGTGCTGGTCTACTCGCGCGTCTACCTGACCGAGCGCGGCTTGTTCAGGGGCGAGTTCTTCGTGCTCTTGCTGTTCGCGACCCTGGGCATGATGGTGATGATTTCCGCCAACCATTTCCTGGTGCTCTACGTCGGCCTGGAACTGCTGTCGCTGTCACTCTACGCACTCGTCGCCTTCCATCGGGACAATGCCCAGGCGACCGAAGCCGCGATGAAGTACTTCGTGCTGGGCGCCCTGGCTTCCGGCCTCCTACTCTACGGCATGTCCATCCTCTACGGCCTTACCGGCACGCTGGAACTGAACAAACTGGCCGCCACCGTCTACATGGGCGTGCAGAACCCCATGCTGCTCAGCTTCGGCCTGGTGTTCCTGGTCGCCGGGCTCGGCTTCAAGCTGGGGGTGGCCCCCTTCCACATGTGGGTGCCGGATGTCTACCAGGGCGCGCCCAGCGCCGTGACCCTGTTCATCGGTTCCGCGCCCAAGCTCGCCGCCTTCGCCTTCACCATGCGCATCCTGGTCGATGGCCTGCAACCCGCCGTGGCAGAGTGGCAGGGCATGCTGGCGGTGATGGCAGTGCTCAGCCTGGCCATCGGCAACCTGGCCGCCATCATGCAGACCAACATCAAGCGGATGCTGGCGTACTCGACCATCTCGCACATGGGCTTCCTGCTGCTGGGCATCCTGTCCGGCACCTTCGCCGGCTACGCGGTCTCGATGTTCTACGCCATCGTCTACGTGCTGATGAGCCTGGGCACCTTCGGTCTGGTGGTGTACCTGTCGCAGAACGGCCTTGAAGCGGAAAACCTGGACGACTTCAAGGGGCTCAATGGGCGCCAACCCTGGCTGGCGGCGTTGATGGGCATGCTGATGTTCTCCATGGCGGGCATCCCGCCCTTCGTCGGCTTCTACGCCAAGCTGTCCGTGCTGCAGGCTCTGGTCGGTGCCGGCTGGCTGTGGCTGGCCCTGATCGCGGTGCTGTTCTCCCTGATCGGCGCCTTCTATTACCTGCGCGTGGTGAAGATCCTCTACTTCGACACGCCCCATGCCGATGCGCCGGTACTTTCCGGGCAGGCGGACAGCCGTGCGCTGTTGTCGCTCAACGGCCTCGCAGTCCTGTTGCTGGGTCTGGCACCGCAGGGCCTGATCGCGCTCTGTGTCTATGCGATGCAGATGACGATGCAGTGATTGCTGGCGCATGGCCGCCAGGCCTAGCGCGATACCACGCCGGCGCTGTGGGTCGGACGAGGTAGTCGACGCGTTGGCGGAGGCAGGGGGTGTTGGCGGATCCGTTCACAGGACCGCCCACAAACCGAACGAATGGGATTGAGGCGGGGAGTCGCGATCGGGCCGGCCTGTTCGGCCCCGCGCCCGGCGGACTTGGCAGCTTATTTCATGCCACCGCACTTGCCCTCGCCACATTTGCTTTCCTTGGCCTTGGCCTTGGTGCCGCATTTTCCTTCCTTGGCCTTGGTGTTGCCGCCGCACTTGCCATCACCACACTTGCCTTCCATGGCCTTGGCGCCGCACTTGTCCTCGCCGCTCTTGCTTTCCTTGGTCTTGGACTTGGTGCCGCACTTGCCGCCACCACACTTGCCTTCGGAGGTGGCGACCAGATAGCCCTTTTCCGTCGTGGCGGAGGCAAACGGATTGTCGGCGGCGCTTGCAGGCGTGATCATGAGCACGGCGGCAATTACGGCCGCCAGGGTCAGCAGGGGGGGGCTCTTGGTCATGGTTGTTCCTTATGAAGTGGCGATCAGATGGAAGAGCTTCAATGGCGACATGCGCTTACCCGCCCCGGGGATTCACGTCGTGCATCCCCGGCGTGCCAGGCTGTCCGATGGTGGCGTGACGGGATGGCACAGGGTGCCGGACGGGGCGACCCAATGTAGTCAGATCATCCCGGAAATGGCAAGTTCTTTATGTAAGTCAATGGGATACGTAGATCTTGAATATCGCCAGGAAGAGACGATATTGTAATTACCAAGCCGGTGGGTTTCCGGTCAATTCATCTAGGAGGATGTGATGAGCAACATTGTCAGACACGATCCTTACGCCCTCGATGACATGCTGGAAGATCTGTTCAAGGGCTATTGGGTGCGCCCGATGCGGTTATCGGGTGAAGCCGCCGAGATGGGGCGGGTCAAGATGGACGTGAAGGAAAACGTCGAAAACTACATGGTTCATGCCGAATTGCCGGGGGTGAAGAAGGAGGACATCCACGTAACCATCGAAGGCAACACACTGTCGATCAGCGCCGAGGTCAAGAAAACCACGGAAGAGAAGGAAGGTGACAAGGTGCTGCGCAGTGAACGCTATTACGGCAAGGTGCGCCGGAGCTTCGCGCTGGGGCAGGAGGTGGATGAGGCCCATGCCCGTGCCCGTTTCGACGATGGCGTGCTGGAATTGACCCTGCCCAAGAAAGCCGTTTCTCCGACCCGGAAGCTGGCTATCGAGTAGGCATCGCGGGAGGCCGTCAGGGGGCGGTTGCGACCGCCCCCTTCGCATGCGTTGGGCATCATGTTGGCATTCGAGTAGGTAGAATCGCGTTCCCAGTTTGAATGAACCGTACAAGGAAGCGTCATGTCCATCGCCAACTTCACGCCGTCGCAGAAAGCCAAGGTCATTGCCGAGGCCTTGCCATATATCCAGCGCTTCTGGGACAAGACCGTGGTGATCAAGTACGGCGGCAACGCCATGACCGATCCGGTGCTGAAGGCCGCCTTCGCCCGCGATGTGGTGCTGCTCAAGCTGGTTGGTCTCAATCCCGTGGTGGTGCATGGCGGCGGCCCGCAGATAGAGGACTTGCTGAAGCGGGTCGGCAAGAAGGGTGAGTTCATCCAGGGTATGCGGGTGACCGACGCCGAGACCATGGACTTGGTCGAGATGGTGTTGGGCGGCCAGGTGAACAAGGATATCGTCAACCTGATCAACCAGGCCGGTGGCAAGGCCGTGGGTCTGACCGGCAAGGATGGTCGCTTCATCCGCGCCAGGAAGCTGATGATGGCGTCGAAGGACAAGCCGGGCGACGTGATCGACATTGGCCAGGTGGGAGAAATCACCCAGATCGATCCGAGCCTGATTGCGTTCCTCGATTCCGGCGATTTCATCCCGGTGATCGCGCCGATCGGCGTCGGTAGCGAGGGCGAAACCTACAACATCAATGCCGACGTGGTGGCGGGAAAACTGGCCGAAGTGCTGAAGGCGGAGAAGCTCGTGCTGCTGACCAATACGCCCGGCGTCCTGGACAAGGAAGGCCAACTGCTGACCGGCCTGACACCCCGGAAGATCGATGATCTGGTGGCGGAAGGCACGTTATCGGGTGGCATGCTGCCGAAAATCGCCTCGGCGGTGGATGCCGCCAGAAGCGGGGTGAAATCGGTGCACATCATCGACGGGAGGGTGGAACATGCGCTGCTACTGGAAATCATGACCGACCAGGGCGTCGGTACGCTGATCCAGTCGAACTGAGCCGGCAGGTCGATTCAGTCGCGTTCGTTGTAGGAATACCGGACGTGACCAAAGCGCAGTGCCAGAACCGCCAGGGTGAGTAGCAGGATGGAACTCGCCACGCCAATCATGTGCCACATGTCCAGGTTTTTCATGTCCAGGACCAGATAACGCGCCAGGGCGACGATGGCGATATAGATCGGGAAACGCACTGGCAGTTTGCCGGACTCGAAATACATGGCGACCATCGCCAGGATTTCCAGGTACAGGAACATCAGCAGCAGATCGGCCAGGGTGACCGTACCCGCCGTGATCATATGGCTGACTTCGATGTAGCCGGCCATCACGGTGGCGATCGTGATGACCGTCAAGCCCACATACTCGATGAAACCCAGGATGGTCTGGGCATGGTGGGTAAATACGTTCTGTCGCATGTCAGGGCTCCTTTCCAGTGGGACGCATGCTACAACAGCGTTGGTACGGTACGCTGAACGTATCGAGTATCGCTATACTGGCTACATAACAATATGCAGGAGGTATCCCGAATGTCATTTATGTTCGCCGCTCTTGGCTTGACGCGCTCGTCGGCCGGGTAGACGGGGGCTGCGTCATGCCTGGCGATTCTCGGGTGCCACCCCTAGGCCGCATTGCCATTTCTCTGTCGCTTGTCGCGATGTGCGGTGCCAGGCCGGCATGGGCCCTGGAGGTCATCGTCAATCCCGGGGTGATGATCAGCGATATCTCGCATTCGCATGTCCGGCAAATCTTCTCGGCCAGGGTGACCCGCTGGGGGAATGGCGCGGCCATTCGGGTCTACGTGCTGCCGGATGAATCGCCGTTGCATCAGGAAATGTGCAAAGGCATTCTGGATCTGTATCCATACCAACTACGCGCGGCCTGGGACCGCATCATCTATACCGGAATCGGCCAGGCCCCGGTTCAGGTCGCAAGCGAGTCGGAAATGCGCAGGCAAGTCGCGTCGGTTCCGGGTGCGATCGGTTATATCGGGAGAGTTCTCAGTAATGACAAAGTACGTGCGCTACCCGTCCGCTAACCGGGTCCTTGGCCTCGCCCTGCTGCTGACGGCAACTTCCTTGGCACGGGCCGAGGAGATCGATATCCGTTTTCAGGGTTTCGCCAGCCAGCGCCTGACCGCGACCAGTGGTGGTAATCATTTCTTTGGCGATACGGCGGGGAATCTTTCCGCAGACTACACCGAAATTGGCGCCGGCGTGTCCTGGCGTCCTCTGCCACAGTGGCTGTTTTCGGGGCAGGCCATTTATCGGCGTGGTGGCGAATCAGAGAAGAATCGTGTTGAACCGGATTATTACTATGTTGCTTACACGCCCTGGGAGAGCGAGGCCGGCCGCATCATGATGAAACTGGGCAAGATCAAAGTGCCCTACGGCCTCTACAACGACATGCGCGATACACCGATGACACGACCGGGCATCCTGGCGCCGCAGTCCATCTATCTGGACTCCCTGCGCCAACTCAACCAGGCCGCGGCCGGCATGCATCTGGAGGCTGAGCGCGCGTTGGGAAACGACCTCGTCACGCTGCACCTATCCCAGATCAAGCCCAATGTGAGCAGCGACAATACCTACTGGTCGTTCCTGGGAAATCGCACGGTGTTTCCGGGTGAATTGTCTTCACCCGACAACAAGGCCTTCGCGGGACAATTGGCCTATGACCATGATGGCGGCCACCTGCGGGCCCTGATCAGCCATGCGCAAGGCATCGCGGATTACCGGCCAGGCGTGGCGGATGTCTGGAGTGGAGGTCGCCTGGATTTCAAGTTTACGGCGTTGTCGCTGCAATGGAATGGCGAGACCGTCTCCCTGAGCGCGGAACGCGCGCGTAATCGCTTTCTGAGCGCGTTTGCCGCGCTGGCACCGGGGGGGGATGTGAATAGCCAGGATGTGGGGTATTCCTGGTATGTCCAGGGAGAATGGCGTTTCGCGCCGCGCTGGGAAGCGTTGCTCCGTTACGACGTCAACTGCATCGACGAGGATGATCCGGACGGCTCGCGTTTCGCCGCGGCAAACCCGGGGCGCGCGGCCTGGTCACGCTACGCCAGGGACTGGACGGTGGGGCTGCGTTATCGTCTGGATCGCCAGTGGATGCTGGCCACGGAGTTGCATCATGTGGACGGAACCAACTGGCTCCCGCCAGCCGACAATTTGAGCCATGGTAACTGGGATTCCCGCAGCACCTCGCGGCGCTGGAACATGCTGTTGCTGCAGGCGACCTACCAGTTCTGACCGGGCTGGAAAGGAGAGGGGCGTCCTTGAGCGGCATATGGTCCGTGCCGCGGTGACGCAAACAACTCGTATCTGCTTTTCGCTGCGAGGTGCCGGACGAGACGGGCTACGCCCGGTAAGGTGGGGAGCCGTGCTTCTCCGTGGTTTCGATAATTTTATTGATTCCCGTGGACACGGCCTACGGTGAATTCCAGTTCCTTGCGGAATTCACCGATGAGGCGGTTACAGTGGGAGCGCCACTATGATGTCCACCCCCAGAGGCTTGCCCTGCCCAAGCACAGTCAGCACGAGTTCGTCCCATCGGGGGTTGAAGTGGGCAGTTGCCTCGCCGGCTACCAGACTGGTGTCCAGTGAAAGCAAGCTTCGGACACGGAACAGACCGCTATGGCGATTGAAGTTGACCACGGAGAGCAGTAGTCTGCAATGAGGTCATGGGTCTGCTGCTTGCTGTCGCTAATAATTATTGCAATCGCAATAAATCCTGATAATTCGAGAGGTCAGATCAAGAAACGGAAAAAATCGTACTCCAACAGTGTTGCATGTAACGATAGCGGGCCGTAGAATGTTGCATGTAACGCATGGAGGCCAGCATGGCACACGTCAACTCAAGAGTTCAGAAGCACCGCGATGCCCTTCGCATGGCGGGGTTGCGCCCGGTGCAGATTTGGGTGCCGGATACGCGCCGTCCAAACTTCGCGGAAGAATGCCGTCGCCAGTCGCGCCTTGCCGCTGAGGCGGACAAGGCCGACACCGATATGCAGCACTTCATGGATGAAGCCTTGGCTGACTTGGACGGCTGGACGGAATGAGGCGGGGCGATTTCGTAACCATCGCCATGCAAGGCGACTTTGGCAAGCCACGGCCCGCCTTGGTGATTCAGGCTGACCAGTTTGACGAGCACGCCACCGTTACCGTGCTGCCGGTGACGAGTACACTTGTGGCTGCGCCCTTGTTGCGTATCACGGTTCAGCCGGACGCCGGAAACGGCTTGCAGAAGCCTTCACAGGTCATGGTGGACAAGGCCATGACCGTGAAGCGCGATAAGGTGGGGCCAACCTTCGGGCGCATTGATGTTGATGCACTGGTGGAGGTTGAGCGGTGCTTGGCCGTGTTCCTTGGCATTGCCAAATAGAAGCGTCTCGGAAAACGGAAAATAAAGCACGCTATTGGCCTGCCGCCAGGCGTCGTAGATCTGCGACGATTCCACCAGGAACAGGCGCTGCTGGTCGGTAAGCGGATGCATGGGTTTTCCTGTGCTTGTTGCAATCCGTTGGTTACAGGAAAACTGTCTTAACATCAATTTGTTATATGACTCAAGACCAATTCGAAGGCTCAGTTCGCGTTAATTAGTGACTGGCTCACGTAGTGAGCCCCAAGCTCG
>CAYMUY010000061.1:0-11834 GCA_964393825.1 uncultured Thiobacillus sp.
TTAGAGCGCCTTCCGGCGGTTCCGCCGACCCCTACTCGTGAAATATCCGGGCTAGTGCTTACTTGCGAAAATCTCGCCACATTCGACCCGCTTGGCAACCCAGCGAGCGGGGCGCCAAGCGGCTCTCGGGGCTAACGCAGACTTCCGCAAGTAAGCACTAGCGATGTCTGTAATAGACGGAGCGTCGCCGGCGCAGGCGGCGATCTTCCCGCCTCAATAGCAACAAGGCCACCAGGCTCAACAAGGCCACGACCGTCACCAGGACGACCAGCCAGATCACCCATTCGTCTTCGTTCAATTCCACTCCTTGTACCAGGCAATCGAGCCTGCTTGGGTTCGAACGCCATTGATTGCGGCAGCGCCGACAGCGCAAGTGTGCCATTGAAAACGGGGTTGCGGCGTAAGGGTTGCTGCTTTGATTTTCAGCGAATGGCATGCATTCACAAGCGAGACGAAAGGATGGCGGCCACTGCGCAGGGGGAAGCATCGGGGCCAGGCGAGCCCAGCGAACCGGAGTGGGCCTTGTGCCACCTGGCACCCTATCGGTGCAGCCGCCCGCACCATGAAGGAGCATCCGGTCCGTTTTTTCGCGCCACGGGCACCAATCACACCCTCTCTGGTCTGTATGGCCATGATCTGGCCGTGGCACGAGCATTGCTACGGTTCTCCGCAAGACCCTTTCGAGCATCCACCGGGAGATCGACATGAGCTTGTTCAACCAGTACATCGAACGCTACCGCCGGGAAGAGGAAGAATATTCCCTGGAGGATTTCCTCGACATCTGCAAGAAAGACCGCATCGCCTACGCCAGCGCCGCCGAGCGCATGCTTGCCGCCATCGGCGAAGCGGAACTGGTGGACACCCGCCAGGACTCGCGTCTGTCGCGGCTGTTCTCGAACAAGGTGATCAAGGTCTACCCGGCCTTCAAGGACTTCTACGGCATGGAGGAGACCATCGAACAGATCGTCTCCTACTTCCGCCATGCCGCCCAGGGGCTGGAGGAGAAGAAGCAGATCCTCTACCTGCTCGGACCGGTGGGCGGCGGCAAATCGTCCCTGGCGGAAAAGCTCAAGCACCTGATGGAAAAGGCGCCGTTCTACGCGATCAAGGGCTCCCCGGTGAACGACTCGCCGCTGGCGCTGTTCTCCGCCGACGAAGACGGCGACATCCTGGAAAAGGAATACGGCATCCCGCGCCGCTACCTCGGTCGCGTGCTGTCCCCCTGGGCGGTGAAGCGCTTGCACGAGTTCAACGGCGACATCACCCGCTTCCGGGTAGTCAAGCGCTGGCCCTCGGTGCTCGGCCAGATGGGTATTTCCAAGACCGAACCGGGCGACGAGAACAACCAGGACATCTCCTCCCTGGTGGGCAAGGTGGATATCCGCAAGCTGGAGAAATTCTCCCAGGACGACCCGGATGCCTACAGCTACTCCGGCGGCCTCTGCCTGTCCAACCAGGGCCTGCTGGAATTCGTGGAGATGTTCAAGGCGCCGATCAAGGTGCTGCACCCGCTGCTCACCGCCACCCAGGAAGGCAACTACAAGGGCACCGAGGGCTTCGGCGCCATCCCCTTCGATGGCGTCGTGCTGGCGCACAGCAACGAATCCGAGTGGACCGCCTTCCGCAACAACAAGAACAACGAAGCCTTCCTCGACCGTATCTACATCGTCAAGGTGCCTTATTGCCTGCGCGTCTCCGAGGAAGTGAAGATCTACCAGAAGCTGCTGCAGCACAGTTCGCTGTTCGAGGCGCCCTGCGCGCCCGGCACCCTGGAAATGCTGGCGCAATTCTCGGTACTGACCCGCCTCAAGGAACCGGAAAACTCCAGCATCTATTCCAAGATGCGGATCTATGACGGTGAAAATCTCAAGGACACCGACCCCAAGGCCAAGAGCTATCAGGAGTATCGGGATTTCGCCGGCGTTGACGAGGGCATGACGGGCATCTCCACCCGCTTCGCCTTCAAGATCCTGTCGCGAGTGTTCAACTTCGATCACAGCGAGATCGCCGCCAACCCGGTGCACCTGCTGTATATCCTGGAACAGCAGATCGAACAGGAACAACTGCCGCCAGAGCTTGAGCAGCGCTACGTCGCCTACCTGAAGGAATACCTGTCACCGCACTACGCGGAGTTCATCGAGAAGGAACTGCAGACCGCCTACCTGGAGTCGTATTCGGAATACGGCCAGAACATCTTCGACCGCTACGTGACCTACGCCGACATGTGGATCCAGGACCAGGAATACCGCGACCCGGACACCGGCGAGATCCTCGACCGCGGCCAGCTCAACCTGGAACTGGAAAAAATCGAGAAGCCGGCCGGCATCGCCAACCCCAAGGACTTCCGCCACGAGGTGGTCAACTTCGTCCTCCGCGCCCGGGCCCAGAACCACGGCAAGAACCCGGCCTGGACCAGCTACGAGAAGCTGCGGGCGGTGATCGAGAAGCGGATGTTCTCCAGCACCGAGGACCTGCTGCCGGTGATTTCCTTCAATGCCAAGTCCTCCAGCGAGGAACAGAAGAAGCACCAGGACTTCGTCCAGCGCATGGTGAGCAAGGGCTACACCGACAAGCAGGTCCGCTTGCTGGCCGAGTGGTACCTGCGCGCGAGGAAGGCGTCGTGATGAGGTGATGGCGATGCCAGGCCGCGTCAACTCCCCCCCAGCCCCTCTTTGGAAAAGGAAGGGGAAAACCCGCGCGGAGGGTTGGACCGGCGCCCCCCCCTTGATCAAAGAGGGAACAGGGGGGATTTCAGCAATCCTTCCATTCCCATCCTTTGGGGCACAACCATGAGCCAGCTCGTCGACCGCCGCCTGTCCGGGAAGAACCGCAGCGCCGTCAACCGGCAGCGTTTCCTGCGCCGCTTCAAGGGCCAGATCCGCAAGGCGGTGGCGCAATCCGTATCCGGACGCGGCATCACCGACCTGGAGCGCGGCGAGAAGATTTCCATCCCCGCCAAGGACCTGTCCGAGCCGATCTTCCACCACGGCCCCGGTGGTCGCCGCAATGTCATCCACCCCGGCAACAGGGAGTTCGTCAGCGGCGACCGGGTGGACCGGCCCGAGGGTGGTGGTGGCGGCGGCGGCGGTCAAGCCTCCCAGGATGGCGAAGGCCTGGACGACTTCGTGTTCGAGTTGAGCAAGGAAGAGTTCATGGATTTCTTCTTCCAGGATCTCGCCCTGCCCGACCTGGTGAAGAAACAGCTTGCCGCCGTGCCCGAGGTGAAGAAGGCGCGCACCGGCTTCGTCAGCCAGGGCAACCCCTCCAACCTGCATGTGGTGCGTTCCATGAAGCAGGCCATCGGCCGCCGCCTGGCGATGGCGGCCGGGCCCCGCGCAGCCCTGCGCGAGGCGGAGGACGCACTGGAGGCGCTGGTCGCCCAGGGGCTCGGCGGCAGTCCGGAAGCCGAAGACCTGTGCGAGGAGATCGCGAACCTGAAAGCGCGGATCGCCGCCGTACCCTTCATCGACACCTGGGATCTGCGCTACGCCAACCGGGTCGACCAGCCGACCCCCTCCAGCCAGGCGGTGATGTTCTGCCTGCTCGACGTCTCCGGCTCCATGGACGAAGACCGCAAGGACATCGCCAAGCGCTTCTTCATGCTGCTCTACCTGTTTCTCACCAAGAACTACGAGCGCATCGACCTGGTCTTCATCCGCCACCACACCCTCGCCAGGGAGGTCGATGAGGAAGACTTCTTCACCTCGCGGGAAAGTGGCGGCACCGTGGTCTCCAGCGCACTGGAACTGATGCGCGAGATCATCCTGGAGCGCTATCCCACCGCCAACTGGAACATCTACGCCGCCCAGGCCTCGGACGGCGACAACTGGGAAGAGGATTCGCCGCGTTGCCGGGAGCTGTTGCTGCAGGGCCTCCTGCCGTTGCTGCAGTACTTTGCCTATGTCGAGATCGAGGCGGAGGAACCGCAGAGCCTGTGGCACGAATACGAGCGGGTGAAGGCGGCCAGCAAACGCTTCGCCATGCAGCGCATCCTTACCCTGGAGGACATCTATCCGGTGTTCCGTGAACTGTTCAGGAAGAAGGTGACTTGAAATGGAAGACAGCCCGGTCGTCACCCAACGCCAGCCCCTGTCGGAAGGCTCCGAGTGGACTTTCGAGCTGCTCGACCGCTACGACCGGGAAATCCGCCGGGTCGCGGCGCATTACCGCCTCGACACCTACCCCAACCAGATCGAGGTGATCTCCTCCGAGCAGATGATCGACGCCTACTCCTCGGTGGGCATGCCGGTGGGCTATCACCACTGGTCCTATGGCAAGCAGTTTCTCTCCACCCAGAAGAGCTACAAGCGCGGCCAGATGGGCCTGGCCTACGAGATCGTCATCAACTCCAGCCCCTGCATCGCCTACCTCATGGAAGAAAACACCATGACCATGCAGGCCCTGGTGATCGCCCACGCGGCTTACGGCCACAACTCCTTTTTCAAGGGCAATTATCTGTTCCGCACCTGGACCGACGCCGAGGGCATCCTCGACTACCTGGTGTTTGCCCGCAACTTCATCGCCGAATGCGAGCAGCGCCACGGCGAGGAAGCGGTGGAGGAACTGCTGGATTCCTGCCACGCCCTGATGAACTACGGTGTCGACCGCTACAAGCGGCCGGCGAAGCTGTCGATGGCCAAGGAACAGGCGCGTCAGGCCGAACGCGAGGATTACCTGCAATCCCAGGTGAACGACCTCTGGCGCACCCTGCCGGCCCGGCGGGAAGCGGAACACGCGCGGCAAGCCGAGCGCTTCCCCGCCGAACCGCAGGAAAACCTGCTCTATTTCATCGAGAAGAACGCGCCCCGACTCGCCCCCTGGCAACGCGAGATCGTCCGCATCGTCAGAAAGATCGCGCAGTACTTCTATCCGCAGCGGCAGACCCAGGTGATGAACGAGGGTTGGGCCACCTTCTGGCACTACACCCTGCTCAACCACCTCTACGAGGAAGGCAAGCTCACCGACGGCTTCATGCTGGAGTTCCTGCAAAGCCACACCAACGTCGTCTATCAGCCGCCCTATTACAGCCGCGCCTACAGCGGCATCAACCCCTATGCCCTCGGGTTTTCCATGTTCCAGGATCTGCGCCGCATCTGTGAGCATCCGACGGAGGAAGACCGCCGCTGGTTTCCGGAACTGGCCGGCAGCGACTGGGTCGAGTCGCTGGATTTCGCCATGCGCAACTTCAAGGACGAGAGTTTCATCGCCCAGTACCTGTCGCCCAGGCTGATCCGCGACCTCAAGCTGTTCGCGGTGGTCGACGACGACCGCGATGAACAACTGGAGATCACCGCCATCCATGACGACGCGGGCTATCGCGCCGTGCGCCAGCTGCTCGCCGAGCAATACAACCTGGGCAACCGCGAACCCAACATCCAGGTTTACGATGTCGACGTCTATGGTGACCGCGCCCTCACCCTGCGCCACTACATGCACGACCGCCGGCCGCTGGGCGAGACCACCCCGGAAATGCTGCGACACATCGCCAGGCTGTGGGGCTACTCGGTGCGGATCGAAAGCGTGGATCAGGATGGCGAGGTGGCGATGTCGGGGGTGTGCGAGGTATGAAACTGGACACGGCGGTTGCTTCACCCGCCCCGATTCTCGCCGCCTGACCCGCTTCCCCGTCGAAGCCGGCACACGCTTTCCCGCGCGGCTTCGTGAGCGAAGGTCTGGATGAGCAGCGGGGTGGTTTCGGCCTGGATCAGGTTCACGCGGGTGTCACTGGGCCTGAGCAGGGTTTCCAGTGATCCAGCAAGCCATAGCTGTCCGCCCAGTCCAGGAGACGTTCGCATGCCTGGACCGCGCACGAATGATCGCGCCCGCGGAGGCGATAGACCGTGATTTCTTCGAGGAATCCGCGCATGGACGCGGCCAGTATCGTGTTCGGCCGCGTCCGACACACGCCCGAGCCAGGATGCGCGCCGCATTTCAGGAGGGGCTTGACCGCCCCTGTAGAATCACCCCTTCCTAGATTGCCGCCCATTTCCATGTCCGATTCCATCACCGGCCTGCTGGCCGCCGCGCTCGATGCGCGCGCCGAGTTGTTGCCCCGCCTGCACGCCGAGCAGACCGATGCCTACCGCCTGTTCCACGGCAGCGTGGAGGGCATGCCCGGCCTGACGGTGGATCGTTACGGCGATCTGCTGCTGGTGCAAAGCTTTCACCACAGTCTCGAGGCCGACGCACTGGCCGCGCTGGAGGCCTTCTACCAGCACGCCCTGCCCGGCCTGGTTCCGATCTACAACGACCGCAGCCAGCCCCATTCGCGCATCTGCAATCCGCTCACGCCCGAGCAGAAGATCGCGGCGCACCTGCCGCGCCAGGTCAGCGAGATGGGCGTGCATTACCGCATCCAGGCCCGCCACGAAGGCCAGGACCCCTGGCTGTTCCTCGACCTGCGCGCCGGCCGTCGCTGGCTGATGCGGGAAGCCGCAGGCAAATCGCTGCTCAACCTGTTCGCCTATACCTGCGGCGCCGGCATCGCCGCCGCCAAGGCGGGCGCGCGCCTGGTAGTGAACGTCGATTTCGCCGAATCGGGCCTGCGCGTGGCCAAGGACAGCATCAGCCTCAACGAACTGGCCACGCGGCCGCGCCTGGTGTTGAGCGATGTCTTTCCCGCCCTGCGACAGTTCAGCGGCCTGGGCCAGCCGAAGATGGTGCGCGGCAAGCGCCTGCCCGCATTTCCGAAACTGGAAGCGCGCCAGTTCGACCTGGTGTTCCTCGACCCGCCGCGCTACGCGAAAAGCCCGTTCGGTGTCGTCGACCTGGTCAACGACTATCCCGCCCTGTTCAAGCCGGCGCTGCTGACCACGGTGGAAGGCGGCACCCTGATCTGCTGTAACAATGTCGCGGAAGTGGACCGGGAAGGCTGGCTCGATCAACTGCGCCGCAGTGCCATCAAGGCCGGCCGGACGATCCATGAGGCGGAATGGATCATGCCGGAAGCGGATTTTCCCAGTTCCGACGGCAACCCACCCCTGAAAGTCGTGGCCCTTCGGGTTTGATCAGGTCTTTCGTCGCAGCCAGACTGGCAAACCAGGA
Organism: uncultured Thiobacillus sp.; assembly: GCA_964393825.1. Taxonomy (GTDB): domain Bacteria; phylum Pseudomonadota; class Gammaproteobacteria; order Burkholderiales; family Thiobacillaceae; genus PFJX01. Next base: position 7,045 of record CAYMUY010000061.1, read on the forward strand.
CACCCCATCATGGAAAACGAACCGGAATCCGCACCCGAGCCCGGCGCCCCCGTCTGGTGGCAGAACTGGAAGATCATGCTGCCGCTGTGCCTCGCGCTCGCCGGCCTGGCCTGGCTCGGCCTCGTTCTAGGCATCGACAGGCGGGTGATTGCCGGGGTGGTTTTCGTCGTCGGCCTGCTGTCGAACGCCTTCGCCTGGCTGCTGGGCATCATCGCACTGCTGCCGCTGGTCGGCCCCTTGATCGTCAAGGTGCTGTCCGTCGGATTCATCTGGCTGTTGAACGCCGTCGGCTACCTGGTGTCCTTCATCGCCATCCGCCGGGGCTACAGTCAGGACGTCCTGACCTACCGGGGGCTGACCATCGCGCTCATCGTCGGCATCGTGATCGGCTATGTCCTGGGCAAGCTGGTTTAGCATGCCACGGTTCCCAACGCGCGAAAGGCGCCCATGAAAATTCCGAAACGACTGCAACCCCTGCTCGAGGACGGACTGATCGACGATGTGATCCGCCAGCTCATGAGCGGCAAGGAAGCAATGGTCTTCGTCGTCCGAAGCGCCGATGAAGTGCGCTGCGCCAAGGTGTACAAGGAAGCGAACAAACGCGGCTTCCGCCAAAGCGTCGATTACACCGAGAACCGCAAGGTCAAGAACAGCCGCCAGGCCCGCGCCATGGCCAAGGGCACCCGTTTTGGCCGCGAGGCGCAGGAGGAAGCCTGGCAGAGTGCCGAGGTCGATGCCCTCTATCGCCTGGCCCGGGCCGGCGTGCGGGTGCCGAAGCCCTACAACTTCCATGCCGGCGTCCTGCTGATGGAACTGGTCTGCGACGCGCACGGCAACGCGGCGCCGCGCCTGAACGACATGGAATTCACCCCAGAGCAGGCAAGAATCCATTTCCACAGCCTGCTGCGCCAGGTGGTGCTGATGTTGTGCGCCGGCGTGATCCACGGCGATCTCTCCGAATACAACATCCTGGTCGGCGCCGACGGGCCGGTGATCATCGATCTGCCGCAGGCGGTGGACGCCGCCGGCAACAACCACGCCAAAGCCATGCTGGAACGCGATGTCGGCAACCTGACCGCCTACTTTGGCCGGTTCGCCCCGGAATTGCTGACGACGCAATACGGCAAGGAAATCTGGTCCTTGTACGAACACGGCGACCTGCTCCCGGATACACCGCTCAGCGGCCATTTCGCGGAAAGCAGCAAACCGGTGGATCTGCATGGCGTGATGCGGGAGATCGACGACGCCATTGCCGAGGAAGCGGCCCGGCAGCTGCGGCTGCGGGAAAGCCTCTGACAGGGTCACGGCGAGATAGCTTCCGCCGCGAACGCCAGGGGCTGGCGAACCGATGCAGTTGAAGCCAGGCCACGACGGCCCGGAATGCCCCCATCAATCAGCTTTAACTCGCTGAAAAATAAGACTATGCTTGGAGCCAGAAGTACGGTGAGGCGTAAGGTCTGATTCGCCGACTTGATGCTCGAAGCAAGGAGATTCACCATGGACATGCCCAATATTTCATCATCCTCGCAGGCACTGGCCAGCTACGCAGCGCAGCTGCAGGCGGTTCAGCCGAGAAACCAGGATCAGGGCACCCCCACCCGCGACCGGGTCGACAATGCGCAGCCATCCACCGACCGCGTCACGCTGAGCGCGCAGTCTGCCCGCACTCCCAACGGCAGCGGCGAAGCGCAGGCGAACCGCGCCAGCGAGACCGAACGCGCCAGCAACACCCAGGCGGTGGAACGCAAGCAGCTCAGCAGCCCGGAAGAAACACGCTCAGCCGCGAGCAAGTCGGTCACCCAGGCGCTCGAAGCCTACGTGCAGACATCGCTGATCTGAATCGCCCAGCACCATGGACATCGGCGCCCTCTCCTCCACTCTGGCAGCCAGTTACACCCCCCGGGTGGCGCAAGCGGAGACCGTGGACCGGCAGCGGCAGGTCGCGCGGGATAACGCCGAAGTGACGCGCAGGCAGGAACGAACCGTCAACAGTCCGACCGAGGCTGCGGCGAAAAATGCAGCCGAAGCCCGCGCCAGGGAAGCGCGGGACACGCGGGAAACCCTGTCCGCGAAAGTACCTGTCGCTGTCGCGGATCCGCGCGTCCAGTTCAAGGACTCGGAAGGCACGCGGGTCATGGAGGTCTATGACAGCAAGAACATCCTGATCTATCAGGTTCCGCCGAAAGGCGCGCTCACGCTGATCCACAACCAGGAAAACAAGGCTGACACGCAGGTCGAAACCTCGGCCTGAACCACGCCGCATCCCTGTATTCGCGCCCCCTTTTCCACCCAATTCCGGGGTGGATTGCCATAGGATGCGGTCATCCCCCCTTACCGGCGCACACCACGAAATGACGATAGAACGCGCCAGAGCGGCGGGCGTGATGGAAGCGGATAACCTCGTTGTCCATGTCGCCTCACCGGGTATGGCGCGCGTTCCAGGCCATTTCCGGGGTTAACGCCCCCAGCGATTCCGCTCCATCTGGCGCTTCAGTTCCCCCTCCTCTTCTTCGATGGAGTCCACGGTCGAGGTAGGGTCACATTCCGATGAAGCGCGTTCATGGTCCGAGGCGACATCGCTTGCCGCTTGCGCCCCGATGACCGGGCGGGGAGAGGTGCCATCCCAGGCAAACGGGTTGTTGAACTTGGGCGGGTCCGGCAGGCAGTCGTTCTTGTAGGAAGGTGGCCACCCCGTCTCGTAGGGAAGAAACGAAATGGTCTTCTCAAAGATGAGGGGTTTGCCCGTCGGTGTGGGCGGCGTGGGCGGCAGGTTGCGGATGGCCTGCCAGGCGAGTTGCGAGGCTTTCTCCGAGGTGGACCAGAGCTCCTCGACCTTGGCGATCGTGCCGTCGGGGGCGATCTCGATCCGGAAACGGACCATGCCCTGCTCGGGGCCCTCGACCGCCGTGCCCATCATGCTGCGCACCAGTTGTCCCCAGTTGTTGCGATAGCGCTTGCTGTTCTTGAGGGTGTAGGTGGAGGCGAGCCCCCATTCCTCGGCGGAGGGCGCAGGAGGCGCATCCAGGGATGCGGGTGTGTTCGCCACCGTGGGCGGGGGATCGGACACCGCCTTGGGTGGGACGTCCTGCTCGCGCGGCGGCGGAGTGCGTTCCGGCAGGGCAACGGCCTCGGGTGGGGGCGGCGGCGGCAACGCGATGAACTCGGCCTCGAGAGGGGGCGCTTCAACCGTGGGTGGCGGCGACCCGGTCAGGGACGCGGCCCCGATCCAGAGACCGGACAGGCCGACGAGGACGGCACCGGGCAGCGTCAGCGGCAAGCGGCGCCAGGGGCTGTCCAGGCGCCAGTCATAGCCGGAACCCTTACTGACCATGCTGGACAGCGATCAGGAAATGTTGCGCCCCCGCTTCCCGCGCTTTCAGCATGGCCTGGACGATGACCCCATTGGGCGCCGCGTTGTCGGCGGCGACGATCACCTTGGGATCGGCCGTATCCAGCATCGTCCTCAGGGTGGGGGCCAGGCTGTCCAGCGTGACCGCGGCCTTGTCCAGAAACAGCTGGCCGTCAGGCGTCACCGTCAGGGTCACCGGCGTCCTGGCTTTCATCGGCTCGGCCGCACCCTGGGGCAGGTTGACCTGGACGGCATTGAGTTGCTGCATGGAGAGGGAAGCCAGCATGAAGGTGGCCAGCAAGAAGAACATCACGTCGATCATCGGGATGATCTCGATGCGTCCCCGCCTGGACTGACGGCTTCTACGCAGCTTCATGGCTGCCTCCGCTGGCCTGGGCATCCAGGCGGATGTGATCGAGCATGCGCGTCCCCAGGCGCTCCATTTCATCCAGGGTCTGGGACTGGAGACGGGACAGGTAATTGAAAGCGAACAGGGCGACCAGCGCGATGAGCAGGCCCACCGCCGTGGCGATCAGCGCCTCGGCCACGCCGGCGGTCACGCCGCCGGGGTCCACCAGGCCGGCGGGGCCGATCAGTTTGAAGGACCGCATCATGCCCAGAATGGTCCCCAGCAGACCCAGCAAGGGGGCGGCGGTGACCACCGTTTCCAGCACCCACAAGCCCCGGCTCAGCGATTTTTCGATCTGCTGCGCCTCATCCTCCGCCCGGGATTCCACCCACCATGCGGGCTTGGTGCGGTTGTCCATGATGGATCTGAAGAAGCGGCCGAAATAGTTGCGCGGACCCAACTCGGCGAGCTGCCTTTCCAGATCCGACCAGCTGAAGCCGTAGGTTTCCAGCAACTGGCGCAGGGCATCCGGCAGGCGGGCGTGGCGGCGATAGACGAGGGTCTTGTCCAGCATGACCACCAGCGCAGCCAGCGCCAGGGCGAGCAGCGGGTAGATGATGGCACCGCCGTGTTTCAGCACCTCGATGGCGAGTTGCATCTCTTGCATCATTCGACTCCGTCATGAGCTTGTGGACGACACGGGAAGGTGCCGCGTCGCGGGGGACAAGCGTAACGGTTTCCATCAATCCACCCCAAGGGCCGAACGAACCAGTGCGCCAGCCCAATTGCACCGGGAAAGCAGTTGGGGAGGGTGTTGGCGGTTTCTGACACAGGGAGCTCACCGAATGACGCTTCGGGCACGTCCTGCACTTCCTCAACCAGGGGACACTGGGCGGCAAGCGGTGCACCGCGAGCGCTACCGAGCCCGATTCGCCAAAATCTTCCGCCGCGCCATTGTGCAAGGCGACCGCGCCGTCGTTGCAGTACTGGAATTTGTGGGAGCAAACGTGGGGACAGCAACCGAGCCATCAGCCGCAATCGGCATAGGGGGCAGCCATTGTAGCTGCACCCCTGCCACACCACCCGGCATGC
>CAYMUY010000062.1:0-10449 GCA_964393825.1 uncultured Thiobacillus sp.
CCCGCGGCGGGGGCGGGGGCGGGGGCGGGGGCGGGGGGCGGCGCGCTGGCGACGGACAGGGCCGTGGCGAAGGTGGTGCTGGCGCCGATGTCGTCGGTGACCGTCAGGGTCACGTTGTAGATCCCCGCCGTGGTGGCCTGCAAGACCGTGGTGGGCGTGTCGAATACGGTCAGGCTGGCGCCAGCGGGAGCGGAGACCAGCGTCCACAGCCAGGCGCGGATGACGCGGCCGGGGATGGCCGCGCTGTCGCTGCCATCGAGACGGATCTGCGTGCCCATGACCAGCGCATCCAGGGGCTTGATCGCGACGCTGGGCGCCGCCGCGGCGGTCACGGCGGCGGCGGCGTCGAGCAGGCCGGCGCCGCAGGTGCTGGTGGTGCAGTTACACTGGCCAATGCTGTCGCCGCTGGTCGAGACGTCGGGACACACGGGGATCGCCGGGTCGATGGCCGGGAAGGCGCGGGCGGACTGCTTGATGCGGGTGATGATGTCCGTCGTGCCCAGCGCCGGGTTGAGCGAGAGCATCAGCGCCGCGACGCCGGCGGCTTGTGGGGCCGCGAAGCTGGTACCGACGTTGTAGTTGGTCTGGTCGGTGTAGCTGTTCGTTCCGGGGGCGCTGCTGCCCAGGTTGGTGGTGGTCTGGATGCTGAACAGGCAGGACCCGATGCTGTTGACGCAATTGCCGGCCGGCGCGCTGATGGCGACTTCCGGACCGAGACTGCTGTAGCCGACCTTGGTGCCGACGTGGCGGACACCGCCGACCGCGAGGACACCCGGGCAGTTGGCCGGTGTCTCCACCGGCCCGGTTTCGTTGCCTGCGGAGACCACCACCAGCACCTTGTGCGTGGTCAGCTCGCTGACGGTGTCCTGGTAAGCGGCATTGCAGGTGCCGACGCCGCCGAGGCTGATGTTGAGCACGCGCGCCGGGTTCGGGTTGTCCGGGACGCCCGGTACGGTGAGGCCGGCGGCCCAGCGCATGCCGGCCATGATGTCGGAATCGTAGCCGCCACACTTGCCGAGCACGCGGATCGGCAACAGCTTGCTACCCCAGGTGGTACCGGCGATGCCGATCGAATTGTTGCTCGCCGCGCCGAGTACGCCCGCGACCCGGGTGCCATGCCAGCTGCTGTTGTGGCGGACCAGAGCGGCGCCGCAGATGGCCTGGAGGGCAGGATTGGCGAGATCGGCAAGCGAGATATAGTCACCCGGGTCATTGGCGTCGGCATCGCGGCCATCGCCGTCGCCGGCGTTGGCGGCGTCGGAGACGAAGTCATATCCGGGCAATAGTTGGGCTGCCAGGTCAGGGTGGTCGTAGCGCACGCCGGTGTCGATCACCGCCACTACCTGATCCGTCGTGCCAGTGGTCTGGTCCCAGGCCGTGGTCGCGTGGGTGGCCGCGACTTCACTCGTTCGCAGATGCCATTGGCCGGAGAACAGGGGATCGTTGGGCAAGGCGCGGGCCTGGCGGAGTTGATCCGGCACCGCGTATTCCACATCGGCTTCGCGGGCCAGCCGCGCGGCCAGCGCCACCGATGACACGCCGCTGGCGCGCAGCACCTGGGTGCGCGAGTCGAGGTGGCGACCGCCGCGCAGGGCAAGCCCGACGCGCGTCGTCAGGCTCGCTGCGCGATCCACGGCCTGCGCCTGTTTCAGATTCTCGGGCGTTGCCCGGTATTTCACGATGACGCGGCCTTCCTCGGCCAGGCTGCTGCCGGCATGGGCGGAAAACAGCAGGAACAGGGCAACGATGGATAGCGGACGGGCAGGGGTCATGGCGGCGAGGGGTGGGCTGTGCGTAGGGTGTCGGGAACGATGTCCATGACGGCGGGATCCTCGCGCAGCTTCCGGATCGCCGTGTCGCAACGCGCATCACGTGGTGGGCAGCGCAGTTCGTAACTGTGGCGGCGCGTGGACACCGAGCTCGAAAAACGCATCGTCACGCCGGATTGACGTTCCAGTCGTGACAACAGTTCCGGCGCGGCGCCCTCGGTCGGGGTGCGGAATTCAATCATGAGTCTCACCGGTGTCGGTGGGGAGGCGCAGGCCGTCATGCTGAGCATGAGCCAGGCCAACGCGAGCGCAGCCGGTGTGGTGGAGGAACGGCGGTCGGAGTTCACCGCGGACGATGTGGGCATGGCGGGCGCTCCAGGCGGGCGGGCGGCTTCAACCGGTCCAGTTGGTCATGCGCTGGGCTTTTTCCAGGGCGCGCATGTCCCTGAGATTATCGATCTGTCTGGCGTGCATCCGTTCACGCAGGGCGAGCATCAGTTCCGCCGTCGCGAGGGCGTCGGCGAGGGCGCTGTGGCGGGCGTAATTGCTCAGGTTGAAGCGGGCCATCCACTGGTCCAGGGAGCGGTGCGAGCGCGCCAGTTCCGGGTAGAGGGCGGGGGCCAGGTAGGCCAGGTCGGCCCAGGGGTGGCCGAACTTCAGGCCGAGGAAGATTTTCAGCGCGCGGTCGATCATGGTCTGGTCGAAGGCGACGTGAAAGGCGATCAACGGCGACTTGCCCAGGTATTCGAGGAAGTCGAGCAGGGCGTCGACCGGTGGCACGCCCTCGCTTTGCGCAGTGCCGCCGATGCCGTGGATCAGGATGTTGTCGTGGGTACTGACCCGCTGCTGCCGCAGGACGACTTCCATGCTGTCGGCCAGGCGGATGCGGCCGCCCTCGACGGCGACGGCACCGATGGCGATGAGGCGGTCCTTGACCAGGTTGAGGCCGCTGGTCTCGACATCGACCACGACGTAGCGGCTGGTCGCGATCGGGTCTGTTGGGTCGGGCGCCGGCAGGGCGCGCCAGGCGTCCAGGCGCGCGGCCTGCTCCGGGCTCAGCTCCGGTCTGGCGCCGAACAGGCGCTGCAGCCAGTTCATAGCTGGTAATCCACGGTCAGCTTGGTTTGCAGCTTGCGCGCCTGACGGAAGGCTTCCTTGAGGATGCGCTTGTCGAGGTTGTTGAAGCTGTCCGGGTCGACCTTGTTGGTCAGGGGTTCGCCGCGTTCCGATTGTTCATGGTGCAACTGCAGGCGCAGGAGCTGGATGAACAGGAAAGCATCGCACCAGGCTTCCGTATCCTGCGGGTCGAGGCGCATCGCCTCGCTCATTTCGCGCAGGCGCAGCAAGGTGTTGGTCTGCTTGCCGCCGACCGCGAGGCTGAAGATGCGCGCGGCGTCGACGAAGGGGGTGATGCCGTTGAGTTTGAGATCGAGTTCGCCGCCCTGGCCGGTGAAGAAATCCCAGACCGAGCCGCTCGGTGGCCGGTTGCGCAGGGCGTTGGCCGCCATCTGGTGGAGGAAGCGGGCGTTCTGGCGGGCGGCGCCGCGCAGCCATTCACGCAGGTCGAAAGCCAGGCAGTCGGCGCCGTAGAGCGGACGGAAATCGAAGAAGATGGTCGAGTAGAGCAGCGCCATCGGGTCGCCACGGTCGATCCAGTTGCCGAAGGTCTGCCGCCATTCGCGCAGCGACAGGCACCACTTCGGGTTGGAGGCCATGACCTCGCCGTTGCACAAGGGGAAGCCGCATTCGGCGAGGGCGAGGTTGACGCGCCTGGCGAACGGCAGCAGCACGGCGCGGATGGCGTTGCAGTCGTCGTTCTCCTCGGCGGCGAAGATGATGCCGTTGTCCTGGTCGGTATTCAGCGTCTGTTCCAGGCGCCCCTCCGAGCCCAGCGCCAGCCAGCAGAATTCCATGCCGCGCGCGGCGGGGTCATCGCGCAGTTCGAGTTCGATGATGCGGGTGGTGAGCAGGTCGTTGAGCGTCGAGATGATCTGGGTCAGTTGTTCCGACGCCACGCCCTGCGCCAGCATGTTGTGCGCCAGCTGGCGGATGTCGCGGGCCGAATGGACGAGCGTGTCCAGTTGCCCGGCGTTGCGGATGGCGCCGCTGATCTGGCGCAGGCCCACCCGTTGCAGCGAGAACAGGTCCTTCTCGGAAATGAGTCCCTTGAGCTTGCCGCCTTCCTCCACCAGCAGGTGGCGGAAACCGTGCTTCGCCATGACCAGGGCGGCATCATGCGCCAGCGCGTGCGGCGGCAGGGTGAGTGGATTCGGGCTCATTACCGTACTGAACGGCTGATCCAGGCTGACCTCGGCCAGGGCGACGCGGCTGAGCACGTCATGCAGGGTGAAGATGCCAACCGGTTTGCCGCTTTCGTCGACCGCGACCATGGAACCGATGGTCAGCCGGTGCATCGTCTCCAGCACTTCGCGCAGCGGCGTTGTCGGCGCGCAGGAAACCGGCTCGCGGCGGATCAGCGAGGACAGCGGGTTGGACATGGATTGCTGATCGCTGCTGGATTTGGCGTACTGCGCCTGCAACGCCTGCTTGGATTGTTCCAGCAGATTGGCGATGCGCCGCGTGCAGAAGTCGTTGAACGCGTCGCTGGTTTTCAGCAGTTCCCGGAAATCCGTCGCCGGCAGTTCGAAGCAGAAGGTATCCAGCGCCGCCCGGTAGGTGCTGGCGACGCCGCGCTTGGACAGCAGGGCGCCGAGCGGAAAGCATTCGCCCTCGTGCAACTCCAGCCAGGCGGCGTCGTCCTGGGCGCGCACCACATCCTGCTCGGCGTTGATCACGCCCTGCTTGATGATGTAGAAGGTCTTGACCGGCCCCGCGTCCGGCCCGAGAACTGTCTCTCCCTTGGCGTAGTAGGTCAGCTTGAGCCGCTCCGCCAGCCAGATCAGATGCTCCCGCGCCATCTGGTCAAAGGGCGCGAAACGGGCAATGTGTTCTACCGTGGCGAGGATGAGGGAGTTGGGCGCGGCCATGGCTGTCGGCGAAGTGGGCTGAAGCCTGTAGCATATTTCATGCGGCCACCCGAAGGAACGCAGCCCGGCGATTTCGCACCGAAAGTGGCCGCGAAAATCCCGGCGTGCAGGTGTCAACAGCTTATTCGTTTCAGTTGATGAAAATGATGCAGCCTTACCGCCGTGGGGCCTCTTCCGAGGCCCGGCCTGAGGCGACATCCAGATTTACCGCTCAATTCATGCGGAACGTCAGCTTTGCGGGTACGTTGGTGATGAGTGCTGTCGGCCAGGAACCACCGTTCAAGGCGCCATAGCCTTCTGTCTCCAAAGGCATGGAGAACGGCCATTCGCCCCTGACCGAGAATCTGTCCCAGACCTTTTTCACAGTGCGCTCCATGATGGCGAGTACGACACCCAATGTCGCGCACATCGAGATAATCGCCTCCTCGCTTCGGAACACGGTTGCCCCGCGCTATACGCATGTCGGGTCGACAGACATCCCAACAACCAGGAGGCCCAATATATGTGCGGCTACTGCATCGAACACGGCTCCTTCACCGCGATTTACAACGCTCTTTCCGGACAGCCCATAAACCTCGACCCGAACAACATCGCGCTAATCGGCTATCTCCAGGATTTTCCGGACGTTCACTCCGTATTGGCCGAGCTCTCCGCTGACATGGCGAGCGATGGCACGCTGTCCGGCATCATCTCCTGCCGTGGCCTGGAAATTCTGCTGGCGCAGGGATTCGATTCCGTCGCCTATCAGTCACTACTAAATACACCGTCATACCTCTCTGCTTTGGAAGTGTTAACAAGCGAGGCAGGTCCGAAAAGCCAATTACTGGCAGATCCACGCTTTGATCTCTCAGCGGCATGTTGGGTGTGGGAAAAGCCGACTTATTTCGAACCCGGTTATCTGGACCGGCAGCTCCGGCTCTGGTCGCTCCCAGAGGCCAAGTCGCTGCTCAACCAGTACGTGGACTTCCGCCTGAAAGGCATCGGCCTGCATCAAAACGACCTAATGGAACGCATGAAACTGACAGGCGTATTTGATCCCATCGAAGACATCACTGCGGAAGACCAAACTACCTTTGCGGTTCGGTTCCCCGCATACTGGTGCGCAATGCATTGGCTAGGACACCAGCCTGAAGGCGCTGAGTATCTGTGGGAGGTGATTAGAAATGTCCCGATAGGGGTTCCCGATTTTGAAGGCCTGGAGCTTTGGTTTCAGCGTCGAGCAGCTCTGATCACCTATGACCGCGTTGGCTTCACTCCATTCCTGAATGACCTTTCCCCGATGCGAACTGACTTGTTCCAGTTCATCGGCCTCTTGCGTCAGGTTTCAAGTGAGGAGCGGGCCGGCCTGCTGGAAGGGCTGAAACAGCTTGAAGCCCGCGAACCTCAGGGCGAGCACTTCAGCCTATGGCAATGGTTGGAGACTGGCGACCTGCAAGTTTCCTAAACAGCTTGCCAGAAGCAAGACGCAGGCCCCACACGTAATACCAGTGGCTTCGAGGCAAGTTCAGGCAAGCTCGCCGAGCCAAAGGAAAATAAGGCGTCACTGTTCTTTGCGGTATGCCGCCGCCGCGCCTTCCAGTGTTTCCGCGATTGAGGCGCGCAGTTCAGCGGGTTCCGCCACGATGATCTCATCGCCCTGGCTCAGTAGCCACCAGCGTAATTGCCAGGAATCCAGCACGCTCGCGGAGAGGTAATGAACGCCTTCCACCAACGCCAGGGTCTGGTCCGCCGCCAGCGGGGTTTCTTCCACCACGCGAGCGAGCGACTCGGAAACCCGGGCCTCCAGGCGCAAGGTCTGGCCATTGCCAAACTGAAGTGCGCCCTCGGCGATATAGGCGTCCAGATCAAACCCCAGCGGCCGCGCCACGGGTTCGCCTGTGCGGCTGGCCTGGGTGAAGCGATGCAGGGCATAGGTGCGCGGGTCCGTATAGCCAGAGGCGGTCGCCACCAGATACAGCGTCACGCCGCGCGCCACCAGGCCGAGCGGATGTAGGCGCAGGGGCGAAGCCCGCGCCGCGCCCAAGCCACGGTATTCGACCTCCAGTTGCTCGTCATGGAACAAGGCCTCCTGCACGGTTTCCAGAATGGCGTGGTTGATGGCCGGCGGAAGCAGCGGCAGGGTCGGCGGCACGGTGCGCGCCTTGTTCGCCCAACTCGCCGTCGCATTGCCCAATTCCAGCGCCGCCAGTTTGTTGTCCGCCTGAGCGAAGCGCGGCTCCAGCGCACGTAGCGCGGAAGGTGGCAACAAGGGGCTGACCATGTCCCGCGCAAGTTTCAGGCTCAATGCTTCCGCCAGTGTCAGACCTGGGATGTCGAGTTGAACATTCGGCGCCCAACGCCAGCCATGGGGAATGCTCTTATCGTTGCATTCCAGGGGAAATATTTCTTGCAAAAACAGCAAATCACGCTCAATGGTGCGTTTGCTGACTTTGAAACCACTGGCATTCAAAGTGTCAGACAAATCCCGCATCGAGCGCCCCGCTCCGTGGGAGGGGAGGAGGCGCAATAACTCCCAGTGGCGGGCGAGGGTGTGGCGGGGGGCGTCGGAGGGCATTCTGGTTGCTTGGTGGTATGGATCTAGATCAGGCTCAATCCATCCTACGCAGACTTGTCTCGGACAATAATTATTTCGCTCACCTCTACTTCGCTAGTATCGCCACGATGATTCAAGTAAAGATAGGCGAATCGATTCTTTCCAGCCTGTTTTTTTATTACTGCATTCCAGAAATTGGAAGCAGGTAATTCGGAGCTGGGATCAAGCAAATAAATGTAGCCTTCACCGTGGCCTATCGCCATAGTCCAATGATCCAACCCGTCTTTCTCTTTTTTCTGACTTCTCACCCACATGATCGCAGGGCAATTGTCTGACAAAGCTGCACGAACCTTGGCGATCATATCTTTAGGTGCACCAGAGTGGCTTTCGACGGAAACCTGGTTATGCGATACGAACAATTGCTTGACTTGATTGGTATCAGCGCCATCGAGCACAAGAGGGCTTAGTTTCCCAATCTTCTTCAAAAATCTTCCAACTCGTGTACGGTAGTCAATTCCCTCGAGTGCCGTCACTTCTATTCGTTTGATTTTATCCAATACAAGTAAAGACATGGCAACACAGTAAGGGCCGCAAGCGCCATCCATATCTCCTTGGCGAAGATGAACCAGATCTCCATTTTCATTGACAAGCCGACCGTCATCATCTAGCTGTAGGCCATTCAGAAGTTCAATTATCACTTGTTTCACCATATTGCCCTATGCCAGTAATAATCTATAGAAAAAATAAAGACTTCTATCAAGTGGATAGATTGTAATGTTCTTTTCGAAACAGTGGCGCACGTTCAACAGATAAACCCCATGCCACCCCGTTGTTGTCTTTCCTTCAGTTCACATTCGCTTGCCAGCGCCACCAGCATTGCCTCGGTATCCGTGAATGGTGCAAAGCGGTTTTGTCGGGCGACGACGGCGTAATCACCGGGGGTGAGTACGTTCAATCGGTCGAGGCGCAAGCGCAATCCTTCCGCCGGCATCGGCAAACCCAGGGCGGCGCATTGCTGTTGAAATAAGCGCCAGGCTTGTTCCGGTTTCAGGTAGCCAAATTCCAGTTTGAGGTCGAAGCGGCGTAGGGCGGCCGGGTCGAGGCCGTCCATCAGGTTGGTGGAGGCGATGAACAGGCCGGGGTAACTCTCCATGCGCGTGAGCATTTCGTTGACGGCGGTGATTTCCCAGGAGGCGCGCGCGTCGCGGCGGTCTTGCAGGAAGCTGTCGACTTCGTCGATGAGCAGGAGGGCGTGGTCCTCCTCGGCTTGCAGGAAGGCGCGGGCGATGTTCTTTTCCGATTCGCCTAACCATTTCGACAGGAGTTCAGAGGCGCGTCGGACCAGCAGTGGCTTGCCCAGGCGTTCGGCGAGCCAGCGTGCGAAGGCGGTCTTGCCGGTGCCGGGCGGGCCGTACAGACAGAGCCGGCCGCTGCCGGTGCGTTCGAGGCCATCGGCCAGGGCATCAAGGTCGGCCGCGACGTTGAGGTAGGCGGGGTCGTACCAGTCTGGCAGGCGGTTGGCCTCGATCGGCTGGATTGGGGCGTGGCCCTGGGCTTGCAGGGTCCCGTTGAGCAGGCGCAGGACGGCGGGGCCGCTGCGTTGCGGCGGCAGTTCGTCGGCGATGCCGCGCAGCACGCCGGCGGCGCGGGCGACCAGGGCGGGCGTGACGGCTTCGGATGCGGCGATTTGTTTCAGGATGGCGGCCGGCATGCTGTCGCCGCAGGCTTGTTGCAGCATCTGTTCACGCTGGCGGCACGGTGGGACGGCGAGTTCGATGACCAGATCGAAGCGGCGCAGGTAAGCGGCATCAAGGCAGTCCGCCGAGTTGGACAGCCAGAACGCGGGTAGTGGGTTTTCTTCCAGTATGCGGTTGATCCAGGCCTTGTTATGGGTACTTCTGCGGGCGAACGGGGCGTCATGGTTGACGAATACGTCTTCCACTTCGTCGAACAAGATCAGCGCCTGGCGTTGGCCGAAGAAGCTCTGTGCGGCGCGAAACGCGCGCAGCCGGGCCGCGCCGTCGATGGCGCAGTCGTCATCGTTTTCGCTGGCGATCTCGAATAGTTCATAGCCCAGGGTTTGCGCCAGCACTTTGACCAGTTGGCTTTTCCCCGTTCCGGGCGCGCCGTGGAGGAAGACATTGGCGCCGCGCCTGGTGTCGCGCCGGGTCCAGCGCAGATAGGGAAGGAGGATTTCCAGGGTGTCGGCGATATGGCCGTAGTCCGCCAGCGACAATTCGGGCGGCGCTGCTGGAGTGACCATTTCGCGCAGCAGGTGAATGGGGTCCGCCTCGGCTGAGAGGATGGCATCGGGCATCTTGCTGGATAGCAGTTCCAGCTTGTTGATGAGTGGCAGCGTGCCTTCCCGACTGAAGGTAAGCAGGCCGGAACGTATTAATGCGCCCTCCGGCGAGAGTGCGACGCGCAGTGCTACCTCGTCGAGGTCGAGCAGCAGGGACAGCACGCGGATGGTGCCGGCGCTGTTGAGCTCGCCCAGTCCCGATGCCGCGACGGTGAGCAGGACTTCGCCGTGCAGATACAGGGCGAATTCGAGCAGGCGGCAATCTGTGGGCGTCAGCCCGACCAGACGCGCGATGCGCTCAATGTTGCCGGCCATAACCGTCGGCACGGTAGGCGTTTTTCTTTCGACGGTTTGGTGCTGGACGCGAATCTGTGCGGCGATGAGACGAACCTGGCTCTTGTCGTCACCCTGTTCCAGCAATCCGCCCAGGCCGATGGCTTCGAGCAGTTGCGGCTCCTGGATGCCGAAGTCGCTGAACAACTTGCGCTGCGCGCCAAGCGGGCCGAGCAACCGCAGCAGCCAGAGCCGGACGATTTCCGGGATGGCCTGGGTCGTGGGGCCGGTTTTGCAGCGGAGGTATCGGTGTGAGCGCGAACGCGGGAATAGTCTCGGCATGTGGAGCTCCGGATGGGCTGGCAAGGCCATTTTCCGGAGTGGTGCGTCAGATCGTGTCGCACTCGACGGCTGGTGTAAATCGTTCTGTGACCAGGAGTTCAGGCGACTGGGGGCTGAGGGTCCGTTTCCGTCGTCTTTCCAGGTGTTCAAATGGAAACCATGACTGACTTTTCCGGGTCGTCAAGGGAGGGCGTGTCCCCGGACGTGGTGTAAGAGCTGAGGCTGATGGTGTTGCCGTGGAGC
>CAYMUY010000063.1:0-10355 GCA_964393825.1 uncultured Thiobacillus sp.
CGATGAACAACTACGCCGACCGCGACCACTGCATCCAGTACATGGTCGCCGTGCCGCTGATCAAGGGCTCGCTCACCGCCGCCGACTACACTGACGCCGGCGCCGCCGATCCACGCATCGACGCCCTGCGGGCAATCACCACGGTCAAGGAAAACCCGCGCTTTTCAAAGGAATACCTGGAAGCCGACAAGCGCACCATCGGCAACAGCGTGCAGGTGTTCTTCAAGGACGGCAGCTCGACCGAAAAAGTCAGCATCGACGCCCCCATCGGCCACCGCCAGCGTCGCGCCGAGGGCATCCCGGTGCTGGTGAAGAAGTTCGAGGCCGCCATCGCCGCCAAGCTCTCGCCGAAGAAATGCGCCACCCTGAACGCGCTCTGCGCCGATCAGGCCCACTTCGAGGCGGTGCCGGTGCAGGAGTTCATGGGCTTGTTCGCGGTGTAAACGAACACACCATCGGTGTACAAGAGGCGTTTTTCGCGATTCGCAATCACGATGAACGCCTCCCCGCTCGCCTTGCGACATGTCGTCCAATGGGCTACTCTCGCAGCATTGATTTTGAATGGGACGAGGCCAAGAGCGAGACGTGCTTTTCACAGCGCGGCTTCGATTTTGCTTATGCCGCGCGGGCATTTCTCGATCCGGATCGGATCCTTCAGAGCGATACCCGACATGGTTACGGTGAGGAACGTTATCAGTTGATGGGCAGGATCGAAGGCCGCCTGTTCGTGGTGGTGTACACGCCGCGCACGGCGGTTCTGCGCATCATTTCCGCGCGCAAGGCCAATCTACGAGAGGTCAGGCATTATGAAAACCATACGCATGACAATTGATCCGGCCCATCCCGCCGGGGTCGGTCGTATCAATCCGGCGCGCGTCGACGCGACTACGGAGGCGGACATTGCCGGGCAGATCGCGGACGACGAAGCGGAAGCCCTGCTCGATGCGGCCAAATTCGCGCGCCGGGTGCGCAAACGCCTGGGACTGAGCCAGGCGGAGTTTTCCCAGCGCATCGACGTCTCGCTCGACACCATCCGCAATTGGGAACAAGGAAAACGCAGCCCCACCGGCGCCGCCAAGGCCCTGCTCAAGATACTGGACAAAGCCCCCGAAGCGGCGCTCGCCGCGCTCGACTGATCCGCGCGGCAACGTCGACTCGATCACAGCCAGTGGGATTTCCGGGTTTCGCTCGCGCTCTACCCAGCCTACTCGACCTCTTCCCCATGCCACCCCAGCGGTGACAACCCCCGCGCCAGGGCGCCAGCTTGCAGCGCTTGCAGCAGGGCGTGCGGACCGGCGACATAGAAGTCGGCGCGGCGCAGGTCGGGGTGGTGGGCGAGGATGGCTTCGGCGATGGCGGCCGGACCGGGAGCGGTGTCCAGCGCCTGATAGCTGAACTCGTCGAGGGCGTCGGCCCAGGAACGGCAGTGGTTGTCCTGGTAATGGCCGACGCCCGGCCCGGCGGCCCAGTAGAGGTGCATGGATTCTGCGATTTCCAGGCTCATGGCATGCTGCACCAGGCTCTTGATCGGCGCGAAGCCGTCTTCCCAGGCGACGAAGATCACCGGCCGGCGCGAATCCAGCTTCATCACGAAGCGGCCGTGCGGGCCGTCGACGCGGACCACATCCTCCTTGGCCAGGTCCTCGAAGACATGGCGCGGGAAGGGCCGGTTGTCGCGGCGGATATGCAGTTCGATATGGCGATCCTCGCAGGGGCAACTCGCCACGTAGTACTCGCCGCCGAGTTCGCCGGCGGTCAGGCTGACCCGCTGGCCGGCGAGGAAATGCAGGCGCTGGCTGCGCGGCGCGATGAGGTGCAGGGCGGCGATGCGTTCATTGATGACTTCCACCGACTTCACCCGGGTGGGGATGCTCTGCGGCGGGATGTCGTCGGCGCCGGAAACGCCGGCTTCCAGCACCACATCGCTGACCGCCGTGTAGGAGCAGAGCAGGAAGGCGCCCTCGGCCTTTTCCGCCTCCTTGAGCACGAAGTCATGCGGATGCACTTTCTTGACCTGGCCGGAAACCAGCTTCGCCTTGCACTCGCCGCAGTTGCCGTTGCTACAACCGTAATTGAGCGGAATGCCGGCGCGCAGCGCGGCTTCCAGCAGGGTGTCGTTGCCATCCACGAAGAACTCGTGGCCGGCGGGCAGTACTGTCACTTGTGCGGACATGATGCGCATCACATTTTCCTGGGCCAGCAGGGCCTCGGCGCGTTCCGCCTCCGGGGGCGTCGCGTCGAGTTCCTGCCTGAGCCACTGTTTGAGATTGACGATCGCCTGCTGGACGGCCCCCCCTTCCGTGTCAGCGACATCGTCCAGCTTGTCGTCGAGGAAACGCATCACCTCGTCGTAATGCAGCAACAGGGTCTTGGCTGCGGCAAATTCGCGGCTCATCTCGTACAAGCGCTCGGCCAGCACTTCCTTGTCCGGCAGGGTGCGCTCCATGACCCGGCGGGAAAAGGCCTTGGCCTTGATTTCCTCGACCCGCTTGAATTCGCCGTTGTCCTCCCACTGCACGTCGGGGAACACGCGCAGCAGTTCGTTCATGTCCACCATGCCGTCGAAGGTGGCCAGTTCGCCGTCGTGGATCATCCGCTGGATGACCGAACGCGGCTCACCGACCAGGCGGGCGACACGGGAGAGGGGGAGAAAATGTGACATGGCCCGCATAATAGCCAGCCGCTCCACACCCGCAAAACAGCGCGACTGAATATTTGAACATGCTGAAACTCGCTCCCCGCCCCTATCCCGAAACCACCGCCGCCGCACTCCGCCGGTCCGGCCTGCCGCCGCTTTTGGCAAGACTCTATGCCGCGCGCGGCGTGCAGTCGCCGGAGCAGATGAAGCACAAGCTGGCGGAAATGCTGCCCCATGCCGGGATGAAACACTGCGAGGCGGCGGCGGCGCGGCTGGCGGATGCCATCGGGCGCGGCGAAAAGATGCTGGTCGTGGCGGATTACGACGCCGACGGCGCCACCGCCTGCGCGGTCGCGGTCACCGGTCTCACCGCGCTGGGCGCGAAGGTGCGGTACATCGTCCCCAACCGCTTCGAATACGGTTATGGCCTGTCGCCGGAAATCGCGCAACTGGCCGCGGAACATCAACCCGACCTGCTGATCACCGTCGACAACGGCATCGCCGCCCACGCCGGCATCGAGGAGGCGCGCCGCCTGGGCATGGAAGTGCTGGTCACCGATCACCATCTACCCGGCGACACCTTGCCGGAAGCCCTGATCGTCAATCCCAACCAGCCCGGCTGCGCCTTTCCCAGCAAGCATCTGGCCGGGGTGGGGGTGATGTTCTATGTACTGATAGCGTTGCGCGCGGAATTGCGCAAACGCGGCGTCTTTGCCGCCAAGCCCGAACCCAACCTGGCGGAACTGCTCGACCTGGTGGCGCTGGGCACGGTGGCCGATGTAGTCAGACTGGACGCCAACAACCGCCTGCTGGTGGAACAGGGCCTGACCCGCATGCGTAGCGGCAAGGCACGCCCCGGCATCCGCGCGCTGTTCACCGCGGCGGGGCGCACCGCCGCGCGGGCGTCGGCGGAGGATCTCGGCTTTCTCATCGGTCCGCGCCTCAACGCCGCCGGCCGCCTCGCCGACATGAGCGTGGGCATCGAGTGCCTGCTGGCCCGCGACGAGGCCACGGCGCAGAAACTGGCGGGGGAGCTCGACCGCCTCAACCGCGAGCGGCGGGAGATCGAGGCCGACATGCAGGACCAGGCCCTGGCCCTGCTCGATGGCATCGAAGTGGCCGACGGCGCCAGCCTCACCCTGTTCGATCCGGCCTGGCATCAGGGCGTGGTCGGCCTGCTCGCCTCGCGCCTGAAGGAGCGCCATCACCGGCCGACGCTGATCTTCGCCGATGGCGGCGAGGGCCTGCTGAAAGGGTCCGGCCGTTCGATCCCGGGCCTACACCTGCGCGACGCCCTCGACGTGGTGGATCGCCGCCATCCCGGGCTCATCCTGAAATTCGGCGGCCACGCCATGGCGGCCGGCCTCACCCTGCGCCGGGAAAGCCTGGACACGTTCAGGAACGCCTTCGAGCGCGTTGCCCGCGAGAGCCTCTCCGCCGCTGACCTGGAAAAGGTGATCGAGACCGACGGCGAGCTCAGTGCCGCCGACTGCACCCTGGAAAACGCCGAGGCGCTGCGCAACGCGGTCTGGGGGCAAGGCTTCCCGGCGCCCGCCTTCCAGGGCGAGTTCATCGTCCAGTCGCAACGCCTGGTCGGCGAGAAACACCTCAAGCTGCGCCTGGCCGGCCAGGGCCTGGCGGCGGACGCCATGCTGTTCTTTCAGGACACGCCACTGCCGGAACGCATCCAGGCGGTCTACCGGCCGGAGGTGAACGTCTGGAAAGAGAGCCGCACGCTGCAATTCAACCTCTCGCACTGGAGCGAGGCATGAGAGTCGCCATCATCGGCGGCGGCCCGGCGGGGTTGATGGCGGCGGAAGTACTCAGCGGGGCCGGCATGCCGGTCGACCTCTACGACGCCATGCCCTCGGTCGGCCGCAAGTTCCTGCTGGCCGGCCGTGGCGGCCTCAACCTCACCCATTCCGAAGATCGCGAGGCCTTCCTGTCCCGCTATGGCGCCCGCCGCGGGAACCTCGAACCGCTGCTCGACGCCTTCGGCGCCGACGACCTGCGCGCCTGGGCCGAGGGCCTGGGCATCGCAACCTTCGTCGGCAGTTCCGGGCGGGTGTTCCCGCGCGAAATGAAGGCCGCGCCGCTGCTGCGCGCCTGGCTGCATCGCCTGCGCGAAGCCGGGGTGAACTTCCATGTCCGGCATCGCTGGCTGGGCGTGGATGGAGCGCCGGCGACTCGCCTGCGTCTGTTGTTTGCGACCCCGGAAGGAGAGAAGACCCTCTCAGCCGACGCCGTCATCCTTGCCCTCGGCGGCGGCAGCTGGGCGAAGCTGGGTTCCGATGGCGCCTGGGTGCCGCTGCTGCGTGAACAAGGCGTCGACATCGCGCCGCTGAAACCCGCCAACTGCGGCTTCGACATCGCCTGGAGCGAGCACTTCCGCGCCCGCCACGCCGGCGAGCCGCTGAAAACCGTGGTCGCCAGTTGCCCGGATGGCAATGGCCAGGAGATCCGCCGCCGGGGCGAATGCGTCATCACCGAGACCGGCATCGAGGGCAGCCTGATCTATGCGCTGGCCGCGCCCCTGCGCGACCGCATCGAGGCCGAGGGCAGCGCCCGCCTCCACCTCGATCTGGCCCCGGACAAATCGCTGGAACGGCTGACCGCCGAGGTGGCGCATCCGCGCGGCTCGCGCTCGCTCTCCAGCCATCTGAAAAGCCGGGTCGGCGTCGCCGGCGTCAAGGCCGCCCTGTTGCGCGAGGTGCTCGGGCCGGAGGCCGATCCAATCAAGCTCGCCGCCGCCATCAAGGCCCTGCCCCTGACCCTGGTCGCGCCGCGCCCGCTCGACGAGGCCATCAGTTCGGCCGGCGGCGTGCGCTTCGAGGCCCTGGACGAACACCTGATGCTGCGCGAACTGCCCGGCGTCTTCTGCGCCGGCGAGATGCTCGACTGGGAAGCCCCCACCGGCGGCTATCTGCTCACCGCCTGCTTCGCCAGTGGCCGCGCGGCGGGACTGGGGGTGTTGAGTAGCCCCAGCACTTCCCGCGCGTTCGCCGAGGTCTGACGCGCCACGGTCGCCACGTCCAGGCCGCGCAGTTCCGCCAGGGCGGCGGCGATGCCCGCCACCTCGGCGGGTTCGTTGCGGCCGCGGCCCACCCAGGCGGGGGGAATGTCCGGGCTGTCGGTTTCCAGGACGATGGCCTCCAGCGGCAGTTCGAACGCGAGGGCGCGCAGCCGAGTCGCCCGGTCCCAGGTGAAGGCGCCGCCGAACCCCAGCTTGAAACCCAGCTTGATGAACGCCTCGGCCTGCTGGCGGCTGCCGCTGAAGGCGTGGGCGATGCCACCCTTGATGCCGATCCGGCGGAGTTGCTTGAGGATCGGGTCATTCGCCCGGCGGCAGTGGAGCAACACCGGCAGGTCATATTCACGCGCGATCCTGAGTTGCTCGACGTAGAAATACGTCTGGGTCGCCAGGTCCAGACCGGGCACGAACAGGTCGAGACCGATCTCGCCGATGGCCACGGGGCGCCAGGTCTCGATCCGGTGGCGCAGCGCATCCAGATGCTCCGGCCGGTGGACATGGATGTACATCGGATGCAGGCCCCAAGCCGGCAGGCAATCCGGATAGCGGCGACAGACGGCGGCGACCTCGGCGAAATTCTCGCGGGTGACGGCGGGAATGACCTGGACCCGCAAGCCGGCGGCCACGGCCCGGGCGTGGACCGCGTCGCGGTCGGCGTCGAACTCGGCGGCGTCCAGATGGCAATGGCTGTCGATCAGGGTCGGTTCGTTCATGTGGCGGATTATGCCCGCGCGGCGCGATAGGCCGCACGCGGCGCACTGGCTACAATGCGCTCACTTAGCCAACCCGAACGGACCACTCATGAGCAACATCGACTTTCTGGCCATCACCGCTTCCGGCGAAGACAAGGTCGGCCTGGTGCAGCGTTTCACCAGCCGCATCGTCGAGGCGGGCTGCAATATCGAGGAATCCCGCATGGCGGTCCTGGGCGGCCAGTTCGCCATCCTGATGCTGGTCTCCGGCCCCTGGAACGCGCTGACCAAGCTGGAAGACCGGCTGGAGGTGATCGGCGGTGAACTCGGCCTGACCATCATCCACAAACGCACCCGCCCGGCCGAGCGCACGTCGCCGCAAGTGCCCTACCGGGTCAACGTGGTGGCGATGGACCATCCCGGCATCGTCCACAGCCTGGCGGATTTCTTCGCCCGCCAGGGCATCAACATCGAGGAACTGTCCACCGACACCTACCCCGCGCCACATACCGGCACGCCCATGTTCTCGGTCAACATGACCGTCGGCGTGCCCGGCGACATGCACCTGCCCACCCTGCGCGGCGATTTCTTCGAATACTGTGACAACCTCAATCTCGACGCGGTGATGGAACCGGCGCGGGACTGAGCCTCCGGGCGGGCCGGGTGCCCGCTTTTTTTTACCCGACGGTATGAAGTATTAAAAAATCATCATATCGATGCGCTAATATCCCGACACCCACCGACCTCCAAGCCCGTCATGCCGACCCGCGCCCTCGCCCTGCTCATCCTGCTGCTCGCGCTGCCCGCCCGGGCGCACGATCTCTGGATCGAACGCGACGGCACGATGCACACCCTGGTCTATGGCCATGAGCGCTCCGCCCACGAGGGCGCGAAGACGCTGGAATACCCACCCGATTCGGTGAAACAGGCCACCTGTTTCGATGTCGCCGGCAAGGCCATCACCGCGGACCTCCGGCGCGCTTATCCCGCCACCCTGAAAGCCGACTGCGCGGCGAGCATCTTTCTCGTCTCCAGCGGCTACTGGAGCAAGACGCCCTATGGCACGAAAAACCTGGCGAAAGACCAGGCTGGCGCGGTGATCGAGAGCTGGCTGTCAGTCGAGGGCGTGAAACGCATCGACCGCTGGGGCGAAGGTTTGAAGCATGCCCTCACCCGCGATCTGGAACTGGTGCCGCTGGACAACCCGCTCACCCTGAACAGCGGCGACAAACTACACCTCCGCGCCTGGTTCCAGGGCAGGCCGGCCGCCGGCGTGACCGTGGCCTACTTCGGCAAGCCGCGCGGCGTGACCGATGCCGAAGGCAACATCGCCATCCGTCTGCGGCAGCCCGGCTTCCAGCTCATCCAGGCCGGCCTGGCGCTGCCCCTGGACGACGGCAAGGCGGACAAGGCCCTCCATACCGGCAGCCTGCAATTCGAACTCCGATGACACGCCTTCGTCACTTGCTCGCGGCGCTGCCGCTCCTGGCCGGGGTTGCCGCCGCCCATGACCTGCAATACAGCGTCACCGGCGCCCAGGCGGTGGTGGTAAAGCTGTTCTACATCGACAACACCCCCTTCTCCTTCGAGGGTTACGAGATCTACCCCGCCGGCGGCAAGCTGCCCTGGCAGGTCGGCCGCACCGATGCCCTGGGCCGCCTCGCCTTTCTCCCCGACCGCGCCGGCACCTGGCGGATCAAGGCCATTTCAGAGGATGGCCACGGCCTCGATTTCAGCATCCGGACGGATGCCGCCGCCGGCGTCGAGATCGCCGACAAACCGGCGTATGAACGCTATGGCCGCGTCGTCGTCGGGGTCGCGGTCCTGCTCGGCCTGTTCGGCTTCCTGGCCCTGTTCATCCGAAGGAAACAACCATGACATGTCGGCTGTTGAGCATCTTGCTGCTGGTCCCGGTGCCCGCCTTCGCCCACCACGGCGTCGCTTCGCTCGGCGCCGCCGGTCTGGACGGCCCCGGCGCGCCGGTGGAAACCTCCAGTTCCGCCACCCTACCGGAAGGCAAATGGCTGGCCTATCTGAAGCTGGACCATGCCCAGTCCAGAACCGGCATCGCCGCGCCGCCTGAAGGCGACTACAACCAGTACTGGATGGCGGGCCTCGGCTACGGCGTCAAACCCTGGTTCTCGGCCTATGTATTCCAGCCCTACAACATCAAGGTCGACCAGCCCGGCGGCACCGATTCACGCGGTTTCACCGACCTCTCGCTGATGGGCGTGATCGGCTTCAAGTACGACGAAGCATTTCGCCTGGTGCCCGCCGGCGAGAGCCTGGACGACTTGATGGACTGGCACTTCACGGCCTATGCCGGCGCCAGCCTGCCGACCGGCAAGGCCAGCCACGTCCTGGGCGATGGCACGATCGACCCGGGCAAGTCGCTGGGCTTCGGTGAGCCCAGCTTCAGCTACGGCCTCACCGCCACCCGGCAGATCACGGACAACGCCACCGCCGTGTTCGAACTCGGCCAGATTCGCTTCCGGAACCACCGCTACGACGCCGCCCCCGCCTCCCCGACCCAGACCATGGAATTCGGCACGGAAACCCGGCTCAACGCCGCCCTCGCCTATCGCCTGCTGACCGCGCCGGATTCGCGATTCCGCCTCGACGGCAATGCCGAGCTGAACTTCCTGCGCCTGGGCAAGGACGTGGCCGACGGCATCGCCGACGACGCCTCCGGCGGTGACATCCTCTATGGCGTGATCGGCGTTCGCCTCTACCAGGACAACATGAGCCTGGGCCTGGCGCTGAAGAAACCCATCCGGACCTGGCTCAACGAACCGGCCGGCAGCCCGCAGCAAGGCGCCGAGGGCACGGAAAAATACCGGCTCATCGCCACCTTCTCGGCGCTGTTCTGAGCCCCGCCTGGACATGCACATCCCCGACGGATTCATCGCCCCGCAACTCTACCTGCCGCTCTACGGCATCGCCGCCGGCCTCTGGGCCTATGGCGCCCGGCGGCTGACGCGCGATCTCGACGAAGCCACCCTGCCCTGGCTGGCTTCGCTGACGGCGGCGTCGTTCGCGCTGTCCTTCATCGCCCTGCCGCTGCCCGGCGGCACCAGCGCCCACGTTACCGGCGTGGGCCTGCTGGCCGCCACCTTCGGCGTCTGGAACGCGTTCATGGCCGCCTCCATGGTGTTCGCCATCCAGGCGCTGCTGTTCGGCGATGGCGGTGTCACCACCCTGCCGCTGAACGCGCTGGCGATGGGTTTCGCCGGGGCGCTGGCGGCGCGCGGCCTATACCTGGCGACACGGCGGCTGCATGACGGCCTGGCCCTGTTCCTGGCCGGCTGGATCGGCCTCGCCCTGCCCGCGCTCCTGCTCGCACTGGCCCTCGGCGCGCAGCCGCTGCTCGCCCACGACGCGGCCGGCGCGCCCTTGTATTTTCCCTTCGGCTGGGCCGTCACCCTGCCCGCGCTGCTGATTCCCCATGCCCTGCTCGGCCTCGGCGAGGGCGCGCTCACCGTGCTCGGCGGCCGCCTGATCGCGCGCCT
Source organism: uncultured Thiobacillus sp. (assembly GCA_964393825.1). Lineage (GTDB taxonomy): Bacteria > Pseudomonadota > Gammaproteobacteria > Burkholderiales > Thiobacillaceae > PFJX01. Next base: position 9,871 of record CAYMUY010000063.1, read on the forward strand.
GCGCCGGCGCTATCGTCATGACTGAACGCGGCAAACTCGCGGCCTACCTGCTCGCCCTGGTCCTCGCCTCCTGGTTGAGCGATCCCGTCTGGCTGGCTTGTGGCCTTTTCGTCGTCCTGCTGGCTTGCGGCCGCGCGGCCCCGCGCCTGCTGCGCCGCGCCCTGCTGGCTACCGTCGCCTTCAGCGGCACGGTGTCCCTGGCCTACCTGGCGCAGTCCTGGTGGCTGGAGCGGCCGCCGCCGCTGGACTGGCTGCTCTCGGTCAACACGCGGGTGCTGCTGATGGCCCTGCTCACCTTCCTGTTCATCGCTCGGGTGAATCTGTTCGAAGCGCTGGCGTTTTCCCGACGCCTGTCCTTCCTGCTGGTACTGGCGGTGAGCCAGTCACTCGGCCTCAAGCGCACCCTGGCGGAGTTCCGCCTCGGCCTGCACAGCCGCAGCCCGCGCCCGGCCGGCCTGCGCGCCCGCTACCGCGCCGCCGCCCAC
>CAYMUY010000064.1:0-9018 GCA_964393825.1 uncultured Thiobacillus sp.
ACGAGCTTGGGGCTCACTACGTGAGCCAGTCACTAATTAACGCGAACTGAGCCAATAAAAAATCACCATCGGCGCCGAAGCGCCGCGCGCGGCAATCCGTCCAGATCGTCAGGATGCGTTCGATGTCCTTGAGACACGCTGGCGTGCGCCCCTTGTCCGGGTAGCGGCCGCGTATGTTCATGGACATGGCCTGGCGCAGGGCACCAAAGCCGGCATGCATCTCCGCGCTCACCGATCTCGCCAGTGCTCGCGCGGCGACGTCTTCCGGCCAGAGCCGGTGCTCCGGAAAACACTCATGGAGGTATTCGCAGATGGCCAGGGAATCCCACACCTTGATGTCACCGTGTTGCAGCAGCGGGACGAGGCCGGAGGGTGACCAGGCCCTCAGTTCGTCCAGCGTATCGGTCCGGTACAGCGGGATGCGAACCTCGTTGAATGGAACCTCGAACTGACGCAGCAGAAGCCAGGGCCGCAAGGACCAGGATGAGTAGTTCTTGTTGCCGATGACCAGGGTGAGGGGCGTCATGTCGATCTCGTCCTTGGGCAGAAGGGGCGGGTACGATTGATTGTATCCGTGGGCCAAACCACGCGCGGTCCATTCAGGGGTTTCCGGTCAGAATCTGGATTCACCACTTGATTCGAGCTTGCACATGGACGAAATCAACACACTTGGCACCCTGGGCCTCGTACTGCCGAGCCCCGCCTACCTGTTCGGCCTGATCTTCTTCGGCATTGCCGGCTATGCTGCCTACCGCTACGGCAGGAAGGCAGCACTGGCGAAGCCGAAGTGGATCGGCATCGCCATGATGCTGTACCCCTATGCCGTCTCCGAAACCTGGCAGCTGTATGCGGTTGGAGTCGGGTTATGCGCGCTGCTGTATTTGAATCGGAAATAGCGCGGCGCAATACCGTTTTTCCGTATGGATTGGCTGGCAGGTGGTTCAACACGGCGGTTCAAGCAGCTGACAACGCTGGCCGTTCTGCCACCCGGGCGCGGAGGAACTTCAGCACCGGCAGGGTGGTGGCGCTTTCCAGCGCGGTGTAGCCACCACTGGTTTCCTTGTCGAGATCGGCGCCGGCTTCCACAAGGCGCCGGAGCACGTCCAGCTTGCCTGTGGAGGCACTGTAGATGGCGCAGGTGGCGCCGTTGACGTTCTGGTTGTCGACATTGGCGCCGCGCGCGATCAACAGCGACACCAGGTCCGGGTCGCCGTGGACGCAGGCGAACCAGAGGGCGTGGTGGTCGTCGTCGTTGACGTGGTTGGGGTCGGCGCCGAGGCTGAGCAGTTCCTCCACCAGCGGGCGTTGGCCTTTCAGTGCCGCCAGCATCAGCGGCGACATGCCGTTTTCGGCGCGGGCGTGGATGTTGTCGGCGGGGTAGCCCCAGCGTTCCAGCCAGTCCGCCAGGGCCGGGCTCGGCGGCGCGGTTTGGCGCGCGGCCGGCGCCGCCATGATGCATTTCTCCCAGGCCTGCCAGCCTCCCGCCAGGTTATGGACGCGGGTGAAGCCGAAGCCGGCGATGAAGCCGCAGAAATCGCGGCTGCTGTTGCCGCGATAGCAGTAGATCAGCAGCGGCTGATCGTGCTGGCGGCGCTTGATGAGCTGCTTGATCGCGGTGTCCGAGAGCGGCTGTGCGTCGTCGAGATGGCCGCGCGCGTAGCTGTCGGGGTCGCGGGTGTCGAAGATGAGCAGATTGCCTTCCGCGCGCAGGGCCTGGATGTCGCCAGGCGGGATATCGATATAGGTCATGGCTGTCCTCTCGCAGTCTAAAGCGGCCTCAGTGCATGGGGAGGGCGGCGCGCAACAGGGTCTTGAAGTCCTTCATCACCTGCTTGGGGATGAGTGCTTCCGCGCGCAGGCGCCAGGCGTGGATACCTTCAGCCAGCGCGGCGCCGGCGCGGGCCTCGGCGATCAGCGCGTGGACCTCGTCGCCGAGAATCTGGCCGGGGCGCTGTTTGACCACGTCATAGACGGCGGCCAGCGCGGCTTGCTCGGCCTCGCCCATCCTGCATTTGGCGTCCAGGATTTTCAGCATGATCGCGGCGATGCAGTCGAGATGGCGGGGTTCGAAGGACGTCTCTGCGGCCCAGCGGCCGGCCGGGTGCGGCGCGACGCGGGCGGCGTCCCAAAGGGCCTTGAAGCGCGCGTCCAGGTCGGAGAGCTCCCGGTCGGTCGCTTCCAGTTGCGGGAAGCCGGCGCGTGGCGCAAGGGCGCCGCGTTCGAGCGCCTGCTTCAGGTGCTCGCGGTGGGCGTAGACCTCGGCGATGCGGCCTTTGAGCCGCTGCATTTCCTGTTTTGCGGACATGGTCTGGCGGTGACGGAAGCGGGGGCGATACCCCTCATCAGCAATCGCCGTACCAGCCGGGATGGGTGTGTAACTTGTTGTATATCAAAGGCTGGTCTGGTTTTCATGCGCCGTCGGAATGCGACTTCGTGGCGGCTTCGGTCACGAATGCGACAAACGTGTGCCGCTCCGCGAGCCCAACCCGGCGCCGGTTCAGCGCGCTTCCACCAGTTCCAGTGAGCGTGACCCCCAGTTGAGTACGGCGGTGCGCACGTGCATCTTGCGCGCCAGGGCGGGGAATTCGCTCTTGATGACCTCGGCGGTGAACTCGGACATGAAGTGGGCCTTCAGTTCGGCCCGCGCCCGATCCATGCCCACCGATTCGTATGGGGAGGAGGCGAGCAGCAGGAAACCGTCGTCGGGGATGCGGCCCTGATGCATGTTGTTGAGAATGATGCTGGCGGCCTTGCGGATGGGGTCGGCCAGGTTGGGGCTGTAGGGGCCGATGATCAGGGCCAGGTTGGGCATGTGCAGGAAGTCGAAGCCGCGCCCGACGCAGATCATCCATTCCCGGTGTTCGATGTCCAGGGTGCGCTTGAGCTGGCGGACATGGGCGATGCGCTCCAGGTTGCCTTTCAGTAGCGGCAGCAGATCCTCGCGCATCTGCCCGGACATGTCCGGGAACAGCGAGGCGAGCCAGGGGCGCAGGGTCTCGGCCTGGTCCGGCGCGATCTCCGCCAGATTCAATTGCCCGCCGTCGTTGCCGTGCAGGATCAGGGCGTCCTCGTCGGTTTCGAAGCCGCAGACGATGGGATAGACAGAACCATGGCCCTGCCCGAAGACATGTTCCACCTGGTCCTTGATGGCATAGGTGTGGGCGACGGCCGCCTCGGTGTCGTAGTTGAAACCGGCGCAGCCGCGGCTGGGATCGCCCTTGGAAAAGTGGTAGGTGATCAGCACCAGGGTCTGGCGCCCGGCCCGCACGGTGCCGCCGACATGGTGGGCGAGCACCTCGTTCAGGTGCGGCCAGCCCAGGTTGAACATGCCGCCCAGGTTGCGGAAGGGCTGGATGATGCCCGCCGGGGTGTGGGTGGCGACCGGGATGTTGATGCGCCCGTCCATGCACTTGAGCGCCATGATGTCGGTGGGGTGCGCGGCCAGGTGGCGCTGCCGGGCGAGATAGGCCTCGGGGCTGGAATACTCCGCCGAATGGCGGCGCGCCAGGTCGATCAGCCAGTCGATGCGTTCGGCGATGGGCTTGCTGTAGGTGTCCATATCGGCTCTTTCTGAAGGGTTATCACGATGCCCAAGGCCGGAGCGGGCGTCAATCACCCGCAACAGGTGGTTTGGTTCTGCCGCGCCGCTTTTTCGGCGGCGCCGCCGGGGCGGCGAGATGCGGCTGCGTCTCCCGCCAGATGCGGGCGCCGTCCAGGAGCAGGAAATCGAGAAACTTGCGTGTGGTGTTGGTGAGTTTCTTGCCCTTCAGATGCACGGCATACCACTGCCGCACCAGAGGGAAATGCTGCACATCGAGCACGGCGATGAGGCCGGATTCCAGTTCCAGGCGCAGGTTGTGCACGGACAGCACGGAAATGCCCAGCCCGGCCATGACCGCCTGCTTGATCGCCTCGCTGCTGCCCAGCTCCATGTAGGGCCGGATGCTCAGGCCATGCTCGGCGAACAGGCGGTTGCGCGCGGCGCGGGTGCCCGATCCCGGTTCCCGCGAGAGAAAGCGTTCCGCCGCGATGCGCGCCAGGGGAATGTCCTTCTCGCCGACCAGGGGATGGTCGGGCGCGGCCACCACCACCAGGGGGTTGTCGAGAAAGTATTCGGCTTCCAGGTCGAGGCTTTCCGGCAGGGTGCCCATGATCACCAGGTCGTCCATGTTCTCCATCAGCCGTTCCACCACGCGGGACTGGTTGGTGATGGTCAGGCGCGGCGCCACTTCCGGGTATTCGCGCAGGAACACACCGAGCAAATGGGGCATGAAGTACTTGGCGGTGGTGATGGCGGCCAGGTTGAGCGGGCCCTTCACTCCTGCCTCCATGCCGGTCATGTCCTCGTTCAGCACCCGCAGCCGGTCGAGCACATCGCGGCAGGCCTCGAACAGTTCGCGTCCCGCCTCGGTCAGGTAGATCCGCTTGCCCATCTGCTCCACCAGCGGCAGCCCCACGCTCTCTTCCAGGCGCTTGATCTGGATCGACACCGCCGGCTGGGTGAGATGCAGTTCCTCCGCGACGCGGGTGTAGCTCAGGTGTTTGCCCAGGCTCTGGAACAGGCGGAGCTGGTGCAGGGTGACATTGCGTAGCCTCATCCATTAACTCCAGTTAATCAAAACCATATTTAGGATTAACTTTAGTTGATTTTCTTCCCTGCATATAGTCACAGCCGTCCGCTACCGCGTTGGTGGCGGCAGGATTCCTAACAGTGACTTCTGCAAGGAGAACACTATGGCAGCAAAGAAATACGAGGCCGGCGTCAAGGAGTACCGGCAGACCTACTGGGCGCCGGATTATGTCCCGCTGGATTCGGACATCCTCGCCTGCTTCAAGATCACGCCGCAGCCCGGCGTCGATCGTGAGGAGGCCGCCGCCGCGGTGGCCGCCGAGTCGTCGACAGGGACCTGGACCACGGTGTGGACCGACCTGCTGACCGACATGGATTACTACAAGGGCCGCGCCTACGCCATCGAGGACGTGCCCGGCGACGACACCTGCTTCTACGCCTTCATCGCCTACCCGATCGACCTGTTCGAAGAGGGTTCCGTGGTCAACGTGTTCACCTCCCTGGTGGGCAACGTGTTCGGCTTCAAGGCGGTGCGCGCCCTGCGTCTGGAAGACGTGCGCTTCCCGCTGCACTACGTCAAGACCTGCAACGGACCGCCGCACGGCATCCAGGTCGAGCGCGACCACATGAACAAGTATGGCCGCCCGATGCTGGGCTGCACGATCAAGCCGAAGCTGGGCCTGTCCGCCAAGAACTACGGCCGCGCCGTGTACGAGTGCCTGCGCGGCGGCCTCGACTTCACCAAGGACGACGAGAACGTCAACTCGCAGCCGTTCATGCGCTGGCGTGACCGCTTCCTGTTCGTGCAGGACGCCATCCAGAACGCGGAAGCGCAGACCGGCGAGCGCAAGGGCCATTACCTCAACGTCACCGCGCCGTCGCCCGAGGAGATGTATGAGCGCGCCGAGTTCGCCAAGGAAATCGGCAGCCCGATCATCATGCACGACTTCCTCACCGGCGGCTTCACCGCCAACACCGGCCTGGCGCGCTGGTGCCGCAAGAACGGCATGCTGCTGCACATCCACCGTGCCATGCACGCCGTGCTCGACCGCAACCCGCACCACGGCATCCACTTCCGGGTCCTGACCAAGGCGCTGCGTCTGTCCGGCGGCGACCACCTGCACACCGGCACCGTGGTCGGCAAGCTGGAAGGCGACCGCGCCTCCACCCTGGGCTGGATCGACCTGCTGCGCGAGTCCTACATCCCCGAGGACCGCTCCCGCGGCATCTTCTTCGATCAGGACTGGGGTTCCATGCCCGGCGTTTTCGCGGTCGCTTCCGGCGGCATCCACGTCTGGCACATGCCCGCCCTGGTCAACATCTTCGGTGACGACTCGGTGCTGCAGTTCGGTGGCGGCACGCTGGGCCACCCCTGGGGCAACGCGGCGGGTGCGGCCGCCAACCGGGTCGCCCTGGAAGCCTGCGTCGAAGCCCGCAACCGTGGCCGCGAGCTGGAAAAGGAAGGCAAGGACATCCTCAACAACGCCGCTCGCCACAGCCCCGAACTGAAGATCGCCATGGAGACATGGAAGGAAATCAAGTTCGAGTTCGACACCGTGGACAAGCTGGACGTGCAGAACCGCTGATCCCGGCGAACCAAGCAACGGTAAAGATTAAAGGAGCTAAATCATGGCTGATGTTCAGGACTACAAGCAGGCGATCAAGTTCGAGACCTTCTCCTACTTGCCCCAACTCACCCCCGACGAAACGCGGCAGCAGATTCAGTACATCGTGTCCCAGGGCTGGAACCCGGCGGTGGAGCACGTCGAGCCGGCGCGTTCCTTCGCCCACTACTGGTACATGTGGAAGCTGCCCATGTTCGGCGAGCAGGGCGTGGATCGCATCCTCACCGAGCTGGAAGCCTGCCACCGCGAGCACCCCGGCCACCATGTGCGTCTGATCGGGTACGACAACTACTCGCAGAGCCAGGGCGCGGCCTTCGTGGTCTACCGCGGGAATTGAGCGCCAGGGTCGCCGGGTCTGAACGCCCGGCGCGTCGAGACACACGCATGAGGGATCACCATGCCTGAACAGTTTGAAACAAGCGCGGACAAGGCCCGCGCGGCCAGCGAGGCAAGACGGCAGGCCGCCGCGAAATCGGCGGCCGCCCGGCGGGCGGCGCAGGCCAGGTCCGACGCGAGCCCAACCCGGCCCGCCCCGGCCCCGGCGGTCGCGGTTCAAGCGACGCCGCGTTCCGAGCCCGCCCCGATGGCGGTCGAGGCACGCAACACCGAGGCCGAACTGGACAGCCTGTGCGAGATCGTCGAACGGAATCCCGAAGCATTGGGCGCGGACACGAACAGCGTGCGCCAACTCTGTCGCGACCGCCGCCACGCCTTGTCCACCCAGGGCAAGGGCGCACTGCCCGGCAAGAGCAGTGGCAATGCTCGCGGTAATGGCGGCACCAGCGGCAATGGCGGCAAGTCCGCTGATGCCAACGGCCGCGAGGCGGCACGGCAACGGCGCGCCGAGTTGTCCCGCAAGGGACGCGGCGAGTCCGCGGTTTCCCGGCCCAGCGGCCGGGTGCGGCCGCCGGCGCCGGCCAAGGTGGAAATCGGCACGACCCTGACCGGCCTCGCCGTGTCGGGCACCCAGGTGGAACGCACCACCCGCGTGACCGGCAACGAGCCGGGCACCTGTCGCGCCATCACCGGTACCGAGTACATCGGCAGCGAGCAGTTCGAGACATTCTGCGGCGAGCGGCCGGCGCCGTCGCCGGCCAAGGTCGGCGCCAGCGCCACCAGCCGCGGCCAGTGGGTCAGCGGCACCGAAATCGGCCGTTCGCCCAAGGTGACCGGTGACGAACCGGGCAGTTGCAAGCCCGTGACCGGTACCGAGTACCTGGGCAGCGAACGTTTCGACCAGTTCTGCCAGACCAAGGGTCTGCAACCGCGTCCGGAGAAGGTGGTCGCCGGCACCACCGCGCGCAAGGGCCTCACCATCACCGGCGCCGACGAGGCCCGGGTTTCCCCTGCCGCCAGTCGCGCCACCGGCCTGGAAGCGGGCGCCAAACGCGGCATCACCGGCTCGCAATACGCCGATGAAGGCGTCTCGCGGCTGACCATCAACGGCCCCAGCAAGGTGGCCCTGACCCATACCTACGCGGGGCGTCCGGTGTCCGGCACGGAAGTCGGACGCTCGAACCGGGTGACCGGCGACGAGGCGGGGTCCTGCCGCGCCATCTCCGGCACCGAATATCTGTCCAACGAGCAGTTCCAGTCCATCTGCCAGAGCCGGCCCGAGCCGGCGCCGGCCAAGGTAGGCCAGGACCTGAGCCGGGGCGGCGAGCGGATCACCGGCAATCTGGTGGATCGCAGCGAACGTGTCACCGGCAACGAGCCCGGCGCCTGCCAGCGGCTCACCGGTTCCCAGTATGGCCAGCCCAGCCTCTGCGGCGGCGCCCCGGACAAGGTGAGCGCCATGCGCACCCTGGCCGGCCGCGCGCTCACCGGCACCCTGGTGAACCATGGCCCAAAGCTGAGCGGTGACGAGCACGGGGTGTGCCAGCCCGTCACCGGGACCGAGTACTACGGTCGCGAGCAGTACCAGGGGTATTGCGAGGGCACACCCGCGCCCGCCGCCGCCAAGGTCGGCGTCAGCCAGACCGCGCGGGGGCAGCGCGTCTCCGGCACCCTGCTCGGACATGCGCGGCAGGTGACCGGCGATGAGCCGGGCAGCGGCCTGGCCATCAGCGGCACGCCTTATGCGGGTCGCGAGCCGGCGGCCGGCGAACAGCCGGGTTGCGGCTGTGGCTGCGGCTGCGGCGAGTCCAGGGCGACGCCCGCTCGCGCCGCGCTCACCCCGCCTCGCTACCAGGCGCCCGCCGACCGTCCCCTGCCGGTCGCCGCGCAATGGCCGGAACCGGCTGCGCGTCCGGTGGACTTCAGCATCGTCTCGCCGGCGCGGGAAGCCGGTGGCCGCATCACCGGCAACGCCTACGGCGGCGGCGGGCGCATCACCGGCCCGGTGAACATGGCCTCCGGCCTGGTCTCCGGCACCCCCGAGTTCCGTTATCGGGACGAGGCGGGGCAGATGCCGGTGGCACCGCAGCCAGCCGCGCCGCAGGCCATGCGCATCACCGGCGAGGGGCGCGAGGACGGCACCCGCATCACCGGCGACGACTGGGCACGCGGTGGCCGCGTCACCGGCACCGAGGGCCGCTGGGCGCAAGGCCGCAACCTCACCCTGCGTGGCGAGACCCGCGCCATGATGGCCGGCGCCTGGTCCAACAAGGAAATGGAGCGCCCCGAAGCGCCACCGCCGAGCAAGGTGACCGGCAGCAGCGGCAACTCCGGCAAGGGGGCGATGGTGACCCTCTCCGGCGGCGCCCGGGGCTGAGCGCGAGGTGAACTGAGATGAACACCCGCAACGCTCACGCCCTCCGTGCCCGCGCCGCCGGCCCCAAGCAGCGCCGCGCCGGCCCCCTGCCGCGTCCCGGCGCGGGGGGC
>CAYMUY010000065.1:0-7535 GCA_964393825.1 uncultured Thiobacillus sp.
TCAACTTACGGTGGGACTTGCACCCACAAGAGTGCGCCCATGCTGGGCGCACCAGAAAATCCGGACCTGGCGACAGGTCCGCGCCTATCATGAAAGCGAAGCAAGCCGAGCAGGCTTGCCGAGCGAGCCGAACGAATCGTGTCCACCCACCCTACCGGAACATCAGGAGCCCATCATGAAAGGCCAGGAAGGCAAGAAAATGGCAAAGAAGGAACCCGCCAAGACCCTGAAGGAAAAAAAAGCCGACAAGAAAGCCAAGAAAGAGGAAAAACAGCGGCTATGAGCCCGCAAACCCATCACCCACAGCCCTTTCCCGACCGGACCCGCCCATGGCCGCCTGGCTCCCCGTCCTGAAAGCCGCCCTGCCCTATGTCAGCAACATCGTCGCGGCGGCCCTGCCCGTATTTACCGCGCGCCGCAGCCAGGATGCCGCCGCCGGCGATCTGGTCGCGCAGCAGATCGCCGAGTTGCAGGAGGCCGTCACCGGCAACGCCGAGACGGTGAAAGGGCTCGCGTCACAGATCGAACAGGCGCTCTCCGCGATCGCCAGTGGCGAAGCCGAGCAGATGCAGCGCCTGGCCAGGTTGCAGGACACACTCGGCCAATGCGAAAGCACTAGCACCCTGGCACAGGCCCAGATCACGCGCCTGGAGGGCACCCTGGCGGCATTGCGCGAACGCGTCGAGCAGTTGGAGCGGCATGGCGGCGGCACTCGTCAGCGCGAAACCATGATCGCGACGATCGCGGTGCTCGCGCTGATCGTCGCGGTGGCCGCCCTGCTGACCTGATCCGGCGCTACGAAGCGCAGCTCCCGCTGTCGCAACCGCTGCCGCCCGAGCAGGAACCACACTTGCCGCTGTCGCGGAACGGCCCGAGTTGCGGGTTTTTCCGGGCGAAGCCGCGATACAGGCGGTCGACGCCGATACCGATCAGGACGATGCCCATGATCAGGGCGATGGTGATGAGGTAGGTCATCATTCCCCCGCCCCCAGGCCGGCGAAGCCCATGAAGGCGAGCGAGAGCAGGCCGGCGAGCATCAGCGACAGGGCGGTCCCCTGAACCACGTTGGGCACGCTGGCGAGATTGAGCCGTTCGCGCAGGCCGGCCATCAACAGCAACGCCAGGGTGAAGCCGGCGCCGCCGGCCACCGCGAAGGTCACGGACTGGAGAAAGTCGTATTCGCGCGCGGTCTGGAACAGGGCCACGCCCAATACGGCACAGTTGGTGGTGATCAGTGGCAGGTAGATGCCCAGCGCCCGGAACAGCGCCGGGCTGTACTTCTTCAACACCATTTCCACCAGTTGCACCGCCGAGGCGATGATCACGATGTAGGCGATCAGGCGCAGGAACTCCAGGTGGAAGGAGGTCACCAGCCAGTTGAGACCGAAGGCGCAGAGGCTGGCCACCAACATGACGAAAGTGGTCGCCGCGCCCATCGGCAGCGCGGTGTTGAGGCGCGCCGAGACACCCAGGAAGGGGCACAACCCGAGGAACATGGCCAGCACCAGGTTGTTGGCCAGCAGGGTACCGATGAAGATTTGCGACAGGGACTCAGACATGGGCGTGGCCCTCGACGGGTTTGGCCGGCGTCGCCTTGCGACTGTTCAGCCAGTTGAACAGCAACAACCAGGCCCCCAGCACGAAGAAGCCGCCGGGCGGCAACACCATCACCACCCAGGGCTGGAAATCCGGGCCGAACAGCGGGATGCCGAACAACTTGCCGGCACCGAGGATTTCCCGCACCCCGCCCAGGGCGAGCAGGCCAATGGTGAAACCCACGCCCATCCCCAGAGCATTGAGTACGGTCTTCAGCGGCGGGTTCTTCGAGGCATGCGCCTCGGCACGGCCAAGGATGATGCAGTTGACCACGATGAGCTGGATGAAGGCGCCCAGCGCGTCATACACAGCCAGGCTGATGGCCTGGATCAGATAATCCACCACGGTGACGAATGTGGCGATGATCAGGATGTAGGTGGCGATGCGCACCTCCCTGGGAATGACATTGCGCAGCAACGAGATCAGCAGCGAGGAACCGAGCAGCACGAAAGTGGTGGCCAGCCCCATGCTCAAGGCGTTCATCGCCGAAACCGACACCGCCAGGGTCGGGCACATGCCCAGCACCATGACGAACACGGGATTCTGCTTCCAGATACCTTCGAGCAGTTCCTCCAGGTTGGAGCGTTGTTTCTGATTGGGGATGGGCATGATCACTTCCCTCCTTGCACGGCGTCGAGATGCGGCAGCAGCAGCGGCAACAGTTTCCGGGCGCTGTCGTTGATGCCGCGTCCCACCGCCTTCGAGGTCACCGTGGCGCCGGAGATGGCGTCGATTTCCCAGGGATTCTGCTTGGTCCCGTGCTTCACCACCTTGATGGCATTGGCCAGCGACTTCATGTCCTCGGTGAGCCGCGCGTCGAGTGCCTCGAAGTTCTTCAGGAAGGCCGCGTCGGTGTGGATCTTGTCGCCGATGCCCGGGGTCTCGCGCATCGACACCACGCCGAGGCCGGTGATGGCCTGCTTTCGCGGATCGTAGGCGTAAAGCACCCGCACGGTGTCGGCATAACCCTTGGCGGCGCCCTCGGCGGCCAGGCCCTTGAGGCCGCCGGCGGAATCATAGGCGGCATAGAGTTTGACCGCGCCGTCCGGCACACTGGCCCCGGCCGGCTGCACACCGCCGGTTCCGACGACGAATTCCCTGACGCTGGTGGCGCCGGGGATGACCTTGAACACCGCCCGCTCCAGCGCGAGTTTCTTGTTCGCGGTCACGGCTTCCAATGTGCCCTGGTAGGTGGAGACGATGAGGATGCCGCAGACCGTGGCGACGAGGCCGAGGGTGCGGATCATCGCCGCGCTGGGGGTGGTGGGCTGGCCGGGGGCTATGGCGTTCATGCCTGTTTCTCCCGCACCTTGGCGCGCTTCACCTCGCCGAATATCCTGGGTTGCGTCACCTGGTCGATCAGCGGCGCCAGGGCGTTGCCGATCAGGATGGCGTACATCACGCCCTCGGTGAGGCCGCCGAAGTAGCGGATCATCACCGTGGTGACGCCGATCAGGGCGCCATAGATCCAGACCCCTTTCGGGGTCACCGGCGAGGTCGCCATGTCGGTGGCCATGAACACGGCGCCGAGCATCATGCCGCCGGAGAGCAGCACGAACAGCGGGTCGGGATAGCGCGCCGGGTCGATCGTCTGGAACAGCAGCGCGGTGAGCGCGGCGCTGCCCAGGATCGCCACCGGAATGCGCCAGTCAAGGAAACGGCGCGCGGCGAGATAGAGGCCACAGAGCAGGATCAGGAGGGCGGAGGTTTCCCCCGCCGAGGCGGTCACCGCGCCGCTGAGGAAATCCGTGGGCGTGGCCAGGACGTTGTCGAATTTCCAGCGCGCCAGCGGCGTGGCGCCGGTGAAGCCATCCAGCGCCGCTTTCGCCCAGGCGCTGATGTCCGGTGGCGTCATCAGCGGCATGGTCAAGGTGGTCGGCACGAACTCGACGAAGCGATTCGGCGCGAAGGCCGGCACCCAGGTGGTGATGGCGACCGGGAAGGCGGCCTGGACGAAGGCGCGGCCGACCAGGGCCGGGTTCATCACGTTGTAGCCGATGCCGCCGAACAGCGCCTTGCCCAGGGCGATGGCGGCGAACCCCGCCACCGCACCCATCCAGAGCGGAAACGCAGGCGGCAGGGTCAGCGCCAGGAGCAGGCCGGTGATGGTGGCGCTCCAGTCCGACAAGCTGCTTTGCTGGCCGCCCAGGTGGTTGAACAGGCGTTCGCTGGCGAGGCAGGCGAGCGTCACGGTGACGATCAGCGCCAGCGCCGAGAGGCCGTATTGCCAGGCCGAGAAGGCGGCGATGGGCAGCAGTGCCAGCACCACGTGGAACATGATGCGTTCGACGCTGGTGCCCTTCACCACATGCGGCGAGGAGCGCAGTTCGATGCGTGCGGTCATATGAGCAGCGGCGAGACGATGGGGGCGGGACGCGCATCGCGTTCCGACGAAGCGTCATCGTAACCCGCGCCCGGCCTGTCGTAGCCGGCGTTGTCCAGCCAGCCGCGCAACACGGTATCCAGTTCACGCGGGCTCAGGTTGCGCCCGACCAGCGGCGCGATACGTTCGGTCAGCTTGCGGCAACCGGCGTGGAAACGGCCATAGGCGGGGTCGTACGCGGCCAGCGCCAGATAGCCGCCCTCTGCCCCCATGAGCAGGGAGAGGGCGCTGGCGATGCGGCTGTCGTAGACGTGGAACAGTTCGGGAAAGTGGAAGTGCAGGTATTTCGAGGCGAGTGAACGCGCCTCTTCCTCGGACAGGTCGCTGAACACGTCCATCAGCCGCTTGTGCAGTTCCAGGAGCAGGCTGGAGTCCAGCGCCTCGGCCGTGGACAGGGCGCCGAACCAGTGATCGACCGATGAGCGCGAGAGCGTGTGCGCGGTCGCTTCGGCAGAAAACGCGCCCCCCGGCCAGGCCGGCGACTCGCTGTACAGGCGCATGATCAGGCGCAGCTTGTCGGCCACGATGTCATCGCGCATGTGATGGCGGTGCATGAAGCAAAGATCGTAGAGCGCGCGCAGCTTCGGATCCAGGATCGGCTGGCAAAGGGCATCGGTGATGAATTCGCGGGTCAGGGTCAGTTTCATGGCAGGGAAGGGTCAGGGGGCAAGGAGCAAGGGCGGGGAACTACGTCGCCTTTCCCCGCAGAATCCCCTTGGCCACGCGGAATTGCTGGACCAGGGGGATGTGGGAAGGACAGACATAGGTGCAGCAACCGCATTCGAAACAGTCGCCGAGGTGGTAATGGGCGCCCATTTCGTCGTATTCGCGGCGGCCGGCCAGCATGCCCAGCATGGAGGGATTGAGGCCCATCGGGCAGGCTTTGACACACTCGCCGCACTTGATGCAGGGCCAGATCTTGCGGTCGCTCTCGACGTGCAGCTTGTCGAATACCAGGATGCCGGAGACGCCCTTGGTCACCGGCACGTCGAGCGAGGCCACGGCCTGCCCCATCATCGGGCCACCGAGGATGATCTCCTGCTCGCTGGCATCCTGGGCGCCGGCCCATTGCAGCACCGTGCGCATCGGCGTGCCGATCGGCACCCAGTAGTCGCCGGGCTTCCGGATGCCGGGGCCGGTGACGGTGACCACCCGCTCGGTCAGCCCCTTGCCCTCCGGCAACAGGCTGCCCAGCAAGGCCAGGGTGCCGACATTGTTGACGACCACGCCGACATGCATGGGCAGGCCGCCGGCCGGGACTTCGATGCCGAGCAGCGACTTCACCAGCATCTTTTCCGCGCCCTGCGGATACTTGGTCTCGACTGCCTGCACCTCGATGTCGCACTCGCCGCGCGGATCGTTGCGGATGGCCTCGGCGATGGCCGCCACCGCGTCCATCTTGTTGTCCTCGACGCCGATGACGGCGCGATCGGCGCCCACCGCCTTCATCGCCAGGCGGATGCCGTTCAGGAGGTCCACCGGGTACTCCAGCATCAGGCGGTGGTCGCAGGTGAGGTAGGGTTCGCACTCGCAGCCGTTCACCACCAGAGTGTGGATCTTGGTGCCTTCCGGCACCGCCAGCTTGGCGTGGCTGGGAAAGGCGGCGCCGCCGAGTCCGACCATGCCGCTGTCCTGGATGGCCTGGAGAATGTCCCTGGGCGTCATCTCGTGCACGTCGCGCGGCGCGGCCCAGCGGACTTCCTGGGTGGAGGCTTCATAGACGCGCAGGACGATGGATTCGACCCAGGGGCCGCGCGCCGAGGCCCGCAGTTCGATGGCTTCGATGACGCCATCGGCGGGTGCGTGGATGGGGACCGACAGAAAACCGTCGGCCCGGGCGATGGGTTGGCCGCGGATGACCTCCTCGCCGGCCCGAACAAGGGGCACTGCCGGCTTACCAATGTGCTGCGCGAGGGGGAGGATCATGCGCGACGCAAATGGCATCCGACGAATCGGACTGCCGGCAGTGCTCTTGTTCGCGTCGGGATGCACCCCACGCGAGAATGTTTTGCGTCCCGAGAAATTGAAGAAGCTCATGGGCTGGGCAGCCGCGGGGCGCGCGACGCGCGCCCCGCATTGGCTCTCATCAGTTGAACTTCGCGGCGCGGGCGATCAGCTTGTCGATGCCCGGTTCGTTCATGTTCCAGGGCGAGCCCGGGTGAATGATGCCGGCCGTGCACTTCTCCGCCGCCTTGACGATATTGGCGAAGGTGGTGCCCTTGGGATCGATCACCACGGCCTTCTTGTCGTCGTTGTAGACGAAGGCCTTGGGCGCCAGCTTGGTGCACTCGTCACAGGCGGTGCACTCGGGCGTGTCGATCCAGACCGAGTCGCCTTGTGGCGCGGGCGACTCGCCTGCCTTCACCGCGGCGGGGGCAGGCGAGGACGCCTGTGCCACACCGGTGCCGAAGCTGGCCAGGCTGGCGCTGATCTGGCCGAGCAGTTCGGCGCGCGCCCGTTCGGCGATGGCGGCCTCGTCCACGGCCGGCGTGTTCAGCCCCGCGACATCCTTTAACTGCTGCCAGTATTGCTGCCGCTCCTCGCAGGAGTTCACCAGTTCCGCCGACACCAGCACCCGCATCAGGCGCTGCTTCTTGTCCACCGCCCAGATGTAGGGGAACTTGCCATCACGGCCGTCGATGTCGAGTTTCAGGAAGTCGGCCAACGGCACCATGTCATCATTCCAGGTGTCCGGCGGCGCCTTGCGGAACTGCTTGGCGAAACGGCCCTCGCCCAGCGCGAAGTCGGCGAAGGTCATCGGCAGTTCCATCTTCTTCTCGCCGCCATCCTCTTCCAGGTAGCTCAGGGTGTAGGTGGGCCACTCGGCGTCCATGTCCGGGTTGCCTTCGAGGCTGACGCATTCGCTGAAGGTGACGCCGGCGTCGGGGTCGTAGCGGAACAGCGGGTAGGCGCGCGACTCCACCGCCAGCTTCGAGCGTTCCACCGACATGTCGTCGCCGACGCCGTGTTCCGGCGGGCAGACGGCATAGATGTTGAACAGGGCCGGACGGCGGCTGTTGAGGCCGTCGATGTAGCTCTCGATCAGGTGGGTCGGGCTGGAGATGGCGCTCTGGGCGATGTAGGCGGAACGGTGCGCCATGCCGATGAGGCTGATTTCCTTGCGGATCTCCTTCTTGCCGTGGTCCTTCTTGCCGTAGGGCGACATGTCCGCCACCTGGCCGATGAAGCCGGAAGTGCAGGCCTGGCCGCCGGTGTTGGAATAGACCTGGGTGTCGACCACCAGGATCTTTACCGGCATGCCGGTCATCAGGGCGCGCGACAGGTTCTGGAAGCCGATGTCGTACATGGCGCCATCGCCGCCGACCGCGACCACCGGCGGGCAGAGATGCCATTCCTCCTCGGAGAACTTCTCCCAGTTGAAGTAGGTGAACTCGGCGTCATGCACGTCCGGGTCGTAACCGCCGTTCAACTCCAGCTCGGCCATGCGCACGGCCTTGAAGCCGTCCGCCATCTTGCTCATGTGACCCTCGAACAGGCCCATCGCCACCGAGGGCGAATCCTGGAACAGGTGCGAGGTCCAGGGGAAGGGATAGGG
>CAYMUY010000066.1:0-6426 GCA_964393825.1 uncultured Thiobacillus sp.
GGAAACCGGCCGAGACGTTCGAGACCGGCATCCGCAAGACGGTGAAGTGGTATCTGGACCATATGGGCTGGGTCGAGAACGTCGCCAGCGGCGACTACCGCAAGTGGCTCGACACCAACTACCAGGCGAGGTAAACACCATGCGCAAAGGCATCATCCTCGCCGGCGGCTCCGGCACCCGGCTGTACCCGGCCACGCTGGCGGTGTCCAAGCAACTGCTGCCGATCTACGACAAACCGATGATCTACCACCCGCTGACCACGCTGATGCTGGCCGGCATCCGCGACATTTTGATCATCTCGACGCCGCAGGACACCCCGCGCTTCGAGCAACTGCTGGGCGACGGCAGCCAGTGGGGCCTCCACCTCGAATATGCCGTGCAGCCCAGCCCGGATGGCCTTGCGCAAGCCTTCCTCATCGGCGCCGATTTCGTCGGCGACGCCCCCAGCGCCCTGGTGCTGGGCGACAACATCTTCTACGGCCACGAGATGGCGCACGACCTCAAGGCCGCCAGCGCCCAGGCCAGCGGCGCCACCGTGTTTGCCTACCGGGTGCATGACCCGGAACGCTACGGCGTCGTCGAATTCGACGCCGACGGCCGCGCCATCAGCCTCGAAGAAAAGCCCGCGGCACCGAAATCCAACTACGCCGTCACCGGCCTGTATTTCTACGACCACCGCGTCGTCGACATCGCCCAAACCATGAAGCCCTCGCCGCGCGGCGAACTGGAGATCACCGACGTCAACAAGCAATACCTCGCCTGGGGCGAACTCGACGTCGCCATCCTCGGTCGTGGCCACGCCTGGCTCGACACCGGCACCCACGAATCGCTGCTGGAAGCCAGCCTGTTCATCGAGACCATCGAAAAGCGGCAGGGCCTCAAGATCGCCTGTCCGGAAGAGATTGCCTACCGCCAGGGCTACATCGACGCGGCGCAGGTGGAACGGCTGGCCGCGCCGCTGAAGAAGAACGCCTACGGGCAATACCTGCTGCACATGCTCAACGAACGGGTGTTCTGACCGCACACCACCACCACGGACCCAGGAACCGAATGAAGCTCATCGAAACCCGCCTCCCCGAAGTCCTCCTGATCGAACCGAACGTTTTTGGTGATGCCCGCGGCTTCTTCATGGAAAGCTGGAACCGCAAGACCTTTGCCGATCTCGGCCTCGAGCTCGACTTCGTCCAGGACAACCACTCCCGCTCCGCCCGGGGTGTGCTGCGCGGCCTCCACTACCAGATGCAGCAGCCGCAGGGCAAGCTGGTGCGGGTGGTCAGCGGCGCGGTCTACGACGTCGCCGTCGACCTGCGCAAGAACTCGCCCAATTTCGGGAAGTGGACCGGCCACCAACTCACCGCCGAGAACCAGCACATGCTCTGGGTGCCGCCCGGCTTCGGCCACGGCTTCCTGGTGCTGTCGGAGTCGGCCGACTTCCTCTACAAGACCACCGCGTACTACGCGCCCGAGCATGAACGCTGCGTGCTGTGGAACGACCCGGCGATCGGCATCGAATGGCCGCTGGCCGGGATTCCCGCGATCCAGCCGGCGCTGTCGGCCAAGGACCAGGCGGGCAGCTTGCTCAAGGATGCGGAGGTGTTCGAATGAACTCTCATACCCACAGGTCTTTCAGATAACAGCAGGCTGTTGCCCTTGCGCCATAGCTTCTATCTGCTTGATGTGTGCTGGCAGGCAAATGCGATTCAGGTCATAGCCCCCGACTATTGATTGGCGGCCAGCCTGACTGATGGATTGGCCTAGTTCCTGATCATCCAGGACACGACATGCTGCCTCCGCCAAAGCTTCCTGATCGAAGAATTCGAAGATCAGGCCATTTTGTTCATGCTGAAGAATTTCGGTGACGGGTTGCGTGCTTGAGGCAATGACAGGGGCACCGGCTGACATGGCTTCCAGCATGGACCAGGACAACACGAACGGATAGCTGAGGTAGATGTGGGCACGAGAAACTTGCATCAAGCCAACGAATTTGGCGTGAGGAATCTTGCCGACGAAGTGCAGACGGCCGACATCAAGCTTTTCTCCCACTTCATGTAGCAACTTCTCGCGCCAGTTGGGTGCATCTTTCGGACTGCGACCATAGCTGGGCGTGTCGGCACCAACGACGACGACCTGGGCTTTAGGTCGCCGTCGCATCAACTCGGGCAAAGCACGCATGAAGACGTGGAATCCCCGATAGGGTTCCAGGCTTCTGCTGACGAAAGTGATGACTTCGTCAGATCGGGTCAGCAACCGACCGTCGCGCAGATGAAATTCGGCATCCGCGCGCGGGTAGATGGCTTGAGTATCGATGCCATCGTGAATGACGCTGAGACGTTTCTGGAATTCGGCGGGATAGACGGAGGCCTGCCAGCGCGTTGGCGACACACCCCAATCCACTGAAAAAAAGCTCGATTGCTGAACCATGTTCCAGGTACGGATACGCAATCGGTCATCGAGCAACGCGGGGAACTCAGGGTCGAAGCCGATATCTGCGCCATGCCCCTGGTAATAGAACTCGAAGAAGGCCAGGATGCGACTGCCAGAAAAGACATCGCGCAGGTATAAGGCCTCGCCCCAGGCAGGGTGAACACAGATGACATCGGGTACAAAGCCCTTATCACGCAATGTTATGGCTGTGCGCGCCACAGCCTGTCCGCGTAATACGGCTGCCTCGATGTTGCGCAGGTAGGGATGAACCCCCTTGGTTGCTTCCCTGGCCAGACTGTAGGCTACTTGTTGCACACCGGGAATGGCTGGCCGATTTGCGATATTTACCTGCTCACCCAAGGCGACAACCTGAACTTTGGGATCAGCCCCAAACCATTCAGCGAGATGTCTGTATTGGCCGGGAAAGTTCTGGTGAACCAGCAGTAGCTTCATGAGGGATGATGTCAGGGCTCGCGCATACCCCGAGAAGCAAAATTGGCCAACGGCTTGATCATGTATTCGAACAGAGAACGAGCGGGGGTCGTGACAAACACTTCCGCCGTCATGCCGGTCTGCATGCTAACGCCTGGAATATCGGTCAACTTGCCGGTATTTACTTCGACCAACACGCTGTACCAACTTTGCCCGGTACGTTGATCGGTGATCCGGTCGGCGGATACCGTCCTCACCTTCCCGAGGAGCAGCGGCGTCTTGCGGTATTCATATGCGGTCAGCCTAACTTCAGCATCATCACCGATATGCACATGGTCGATGTCATCCGGGTTGATCTTCGCCTCTATCAGCAGTCGCTCCTTGAGTGGCACGATCTCCAGAATCGGCTCACGCGGCCCGATCGCCATGCCGGGTGCGCTTACCTTCAGCGACATCACCACGCCGTCCACAGGGGAGCGCACCACCTGTCGTTCCACCTGATCCTTAGAGGAGCGTAACTGTTCCTCTGCCTCATCGATCTTGGCAACCGCTTCCTTGAGATCTGCAGCGGCCTGCTGCTGATATTGATTTCGAGTCTGGACGATGCGCAGGCGGTAGTCATCGATACGTTGTCGGGCCTGGGCCAAATTACTGCGGTATTCGTTCCGGTTGCTGGCGTAATCGGTCACGGCCCGCTCCAGGGCCAGGATATGCGTACGCTGGATGAATCCTTCCTTGATCAGTTTCTGGTTGATTTCCAGCTCCTCACGCGCCGACTTCAATGATTCCTCGGTGGAAGCAATCTGTGCCTGCAACGCCTTGATCTGCCACTCGGTCTCTTGAATCTGCGCTTGTAGTACGTCAACCTGCTGGTTCAGCGTCCTGCGCTGGGCAGTGAAAATTGCGCGTTCCCGAGCAAGGTACTCGGCTGCCTTTTGGGCTTCGCCCGGGACTTCTGGCGCGGTGAAATTCGCCGCTATGATCATTTCCGCTTGCAGTCGTGCGCGCCGGATTTTCTCCGACGCGAGTTTGTCCAGAAGAATACTGTTGGTGGCATCGGTGCGTACATCGCCTATTTCCACCAGCGCTTGGCCTGCCTTTACCTGCTCGCCTTCCCGGACCAGAATCACCCGGACGATGCCACCCTCCTGGTGCTGTATGGTTTTGCGGTTGAGCTCGGTTTTGACCACGCCCTGCGCGACAATGGCCCCGCTTATGGGGGCGAGTGCGGACCAGAGCAGCCAGGCAGACAGAAACAGCAGCAAAGTCAGGCTGATGCGCCAGCCCTGCCGTTTCCATGCGACAAGGTCAGCGCCTGGCGTGAGCGGTTGCTCCAGGGATGCGGTGAGAGCGGTTGAAGCGCGGTTTGAAGGTCTGCTCATGTGCTGGCTCAGGCGGCAACGGCACGGGTCAGCGCTTCGGCTGGTCGTACGGGGGCATACTTGGCGAGGATTTCCTGGGTTGGGCCAAATGCCTCGAGTTGTCCATCCTTGAGCACCGCGATCTTGTCGGTCTGGGCCATCATGGCGGGGCGGTGGCCGATCAGGATGATGGTCGCCCCCCTTTGCTTCAGGGCAGAAAGCGCAGAGCCCAGCGCGGCTTCGCCTTCCCGGTCCAGGTTGGCGTTGGGTTCATCCAGCACAATGAACATGGGCTCACCGAACAAGGCCCGGGCCAGACCGATACGTTGACGCTGGCCGCCGGAAAGGCTGGCGCCACCCTCTCCGATCTGGGTTTCGTAGCCTTCCGGCAGACGCAAGATCATCTCGTGTGCACTGGCCTGTTGGGCAGCTCGTAGAACGGCTTCGGAATCGACTGTACCCATACGGGCGATATTCTCGGCCACCGTCCCGGAAAACAGTTCCACGTCCTGAGGCAGATACCCGACATGGGGGCCGAACTGGTTGCGCGGCCATAGCGCGGTATCCGCACCGTCCAGTCGTACATTCCCCGCCTGCGGTTTCCAGATTCCCAGCACCAGGCGGGCCAGTGTGGTTTTGCCCGACGCACTGGGGCCGATCAGGCCCAGCATCTCACCCGGTTGCAGGTTGAAGGCAACGCCCTTGATGAACGCGGGCTTGCCTGGACTGCTCCCAAAAACGACGCGTTCCACATCGAGCCGGCCCTGAGGTTTCGGCAAGGTGAGCGTGCTCTCCTCGGTTTGTGCGCCTTCACGCTGTTCCGACAGTCTGTTCCAGGCGCCACGTGCCTCGATCAGGCTTTTCCAACCGGTGATCAGGAGTTCCACCGGCTGGAAAGCTTTGGAGAGGAGAATCGTGCCGGCGACCATGACACCGGGTGACACATGCTCTGCCACCACCAGCCAGGCGCCGACCGCCAGCATGACCACTTGCATGCCTGATCGCAGGGCACGCACCACGGCGCCCATCCGGGAACTAGTGACCGCCAGCTTGGCCGAGTCAGCCTGGACCTGCTGGTTTAACTCTTCCCAGCGTGAGACGACGCCCTTTTCCATGCCCATGCCCACTACGACTTCAGCATTTCTGGTCGCTGCATCGATATAGCGGGAGGCGGTGCGGGAGGTCAGGAGCATTTTTTCCGTAGGCACACGGGTCAGCCGCTCATTCAGGAGGGCGAGTAGGAAATAAACCACGGCGCCTATGGTTGCGCATAGGCCCAGAATGGGGTGCAACAGGTAGATCACGATAAGGTAAATTGGTAGCCAAGGGGCATCGAATAGGGCAAATATGCCATTGCCGGTGAGGAATGCGCGTAGCAGGCTGACATCACGCGACATGTGAATGTTGCTTTTGAGATGCGGACGTGAGGCATCTTCGATCAGCTTGTGGATGGCGAGTGGCCCAAGCCTGCCATCCAGGATCTTGCCGGCCCAGTACAAGGAGGCCGCGCGTGCTGTGTCCATCAGGTACATGAGCACCAGGCTGGCCGCTGCCAGCAAGGTCAGCATGGTCAACGTCTCCAGGCTGCGGCTGGAGAAGACCCGGTCAAACAACTGCAGCATATATATGGAGGGCACCAGCATGGCCATGTTGAGTACCAAGCTGGAAACGCCGGCGAGCAGCACGAAGGGTTTAAGTGCGGGCGAGAACAGCCATTTCATTTCAGTTGATTCTTATTCATGTAAATAACCTATGGAAAAAACATAAGGCGGCCTCAAATCTGAAGTGCAACACCTTGGATGTCGTAAGGTGTGCAGATGCAAAGACGAACCTCGTACCAACAACTTCAGCCTGAAGAGCGCATGACGATAGCGAGCCTGAAGCAGCAGGGGGCGAGTGTGCGGGCCATGGCCCGCACACTCGCGCGCTCTCCTGGGACCATCAGCCGGGAACTGGCGCGCAACGCCTGCCCGGAGCTGGGTTATGCCTCGGCGCCCGCGCAAGTGCTGAGTACGCAGCGCCGCGTTGCCGCGCGCGGACTGGCCAAGCTTGACCACGGCGGCGTGACCTGGGGGCTGGTGTTGACCCTGCTGAGCTGGAAGTATTCGCCGCAGCAGATCGCGGGTACCCTCAAGCGGGTGTACCCCGATGACCCCAGCCGTCTGGTCCTGCTGGCCAAGATGGACGATGCCACCGCCGCCTCGGCGTT
>CAYMUY010000067.1:0-4852 GCA_964393825.1 uncultured Thiobacillus sp.
TGATAAATAAATAATTGCACAGACATACTCCGATCATTTCTATTAGACGCCCAACTGTTACTTCGCCGACTTCCGTCCAGAATCACATCCCATGACCATGATTCTGGACATGTGACCTGTATCCTCGTAATCCCAGCTTATTGGACAGACGTCTTGTAATCTCGGCATATCCAGATTGGCAGACATCTGGTATCGCTTTCGGCATATTGGACGCGCATGGCTGCTTGAGTACATTCGGCCTTTCCTCTCTTTGCTGTTCTTGGATCATGAGCGCTGAAACGCTGACAACCGATACTGCGGACCGTCCACCCAAGCTCTTTGACCAGTTACGGGAACGGCTACGTCTCAAACACTATAGCTTGCGAACCGAGCAGGCGTATGTGCAGTGGGCGAAACGATACATCTATTACCACGATAAACGCCATCCCGCTGAAATGGGAAAGATTGAACTCGAGGCTTTTCTGACTTCCCTGGCGGTGGACAGGCAGGTTTCGGCTTCCACGCAGACACAGGCGCTTTCGGCCCTTCTGTTCTTGTACAAGGAGGTTCTTGGTATCGATTTTCCCTGGCTGACGGAGGTGACACGGGCCAAGCGTTCGACTCGATTGCCGACGGTGCTGACACAGCAGGAGGTGCGGGGCTTGCTGGACCAGGTCGACGACCCGCTGTTGGATTTGATTGTGCGTTTGCTGTACGGGACAGGGATGCGCCTGTTGGAAGCCCTTCGCTTGCGCGTGAAGGATGTGGCGTTCACGCGCTGCGAGATCGTGATTCGGGAGGGGAAGGGGAGCAAGGATCGGGTCACGATGCTGCCTACCAGTCTCTCCGATCGGCTTCAAGCGCACCTGGCGGTGGTGAAGGCACAGCATGATGCCGACCTGGGATTGGGCCGGGGTGATGTGTGGCTGCCGGATGCGCTTGCGGCGAAGTATCCCAACGCGCCGAAGGAGTGGGCCTGGCAATATGTGTTTCCCGCGTCCGGGTTTTCCACCGATCCGCGTTCCGGCGCGGTGCGCCGGCATCATGTGGATGACAAGCGGGTGCAGCGGGTGGTGAAACTGGCGGCCGCCCGGGCCGGGATCGCGAAGCAGGTCAGTCCGCACACCCTGCGCCATTCCTTCGCCACCCACCTGCTGGAAGGTGGTTACGACATCCGCACCGTGCAGGAACTGCTGGGCCATTCCGACGTTTCCACGACGATGATCTACACGCATGTGCTGAACAAGGGTGGGCGCGGGGTGGTGAGTCCGCTGGATCGGTGACGTCAGGTCACCTCGAACAGCCCGTCACAGCGGCGAAAGCTGATGTGGCGGGTGGTTGATTTCCCTGGATGCCGGCATTCGCCGGAATGACCGATCAGAGGCCTTTCGAGGAACTGGTAACAGTGTGGGGCTGCGCCCGTGGTCGGCCCGGGAAGGGACAAGCCCGCCCGTGGCCGGCGTTACTTCAAACCATAGCGCTGCAGTTTCCGGTAGAGGGTGCGCTCGCTGATTCCGAGCAGGTCGGCCACGGTGCGGCGGTGGCCGTCGTGGCGGGCGAGCAGGTCGCGGATGTAGTCCTGCTCCGCGCCTTTCAGGCTGGGGTCGGAGCGTTTCGCGCGGGGGGGTGACGGCGGCACCTCGGTATCGAACACGTCTTGCTGGAAGGCGATATCCGCGGCGCTGATCATGCCGTCGCGGCAGCGCAGCAGCGCCCGTTGCAAGACGTTGCGCAACTCACGCACATTGCCCGGGAAGCCGTAGCCCTTCAGTTTCTGGATGGCGCTCTTGTCGAGATGGCAATGTCCGCGGCCATTGCCGCCGAGCCGGGCGAGCAGCACCTCGGCCAGCGCCGGGATGTCCTCGCGCCGCTCGCGCAGGGCGGGCAGGGCCAC
Organism: uncultured Thiobacillus sp.; assembly: GCA_964393825.1. GTDB lineage: Bacteria > Pseudomonadota > Gammaproteobacteria > Burkholderiales > Thiobacillaceae > PFJX01. The sequence goes on from CAYMUY010000067.1 coordinate 1,874, forward strand.
ATCGATACCGGCGATGCGGTAGTAGAGGTCCTCGCGGAAGCGGCCCTGGTCGACCCAGTCGAGCAGGTTGCGGTTGGTGGCGGCCACCACGCGCACGTCGGCGCGCAGGGTGAGGGTGCCGCCCACGCGGCGGAACTCGCCGGTTTCCAGCACGCGCAGCAGCTTGGCCTGCTGAGTCAGCGGAATCTCCGCCACCTCGTCAAGGAACAGGGTGCCGCCGTCGGCCAGTTCGTACAGCCCTTTCTTCTGCGCGGCGCTGCCGGTGAAGGCGCCGCGCTCGTGGCCGAACAATTCGTTCTCGAACATGGCTTCCGGCACCGCCGCGCAATTGATCGCGACGAACGGCTTGCCGGCCCGCGCCGAGCGTTCGTGCAGGAAGCGCGCCGCCAGTTCCTTGCCGACGCCACTTTCGCCATACAGGAGCACGGACGCATCCGATTCCGCCGTGCGCGCCAGGTTGTCGATGCAGGCCAGGAAAGCCGGCGAGTGGCCGACCATGCGCATCTCCTCGCAGCCCAGCGGCAGTTCCGCTTCCAGCGGATAGACCACCTCGCCGAGATAACGCTGGCCGTCGCTGCCGTGTATCGCGTGGCCCTTGATGCGGGCGCGGGCGACATGGCCGTCGCCGTTGTAGTGGGTGTGCAGCACTTCGCTCGCCTCGCCGCTGGCGAACAGCGCGAGGTGCGGGCAGAGCTCGCCATGCTCGTGGCAGGGCCGTGGGGAATGGTGCGACACCTCATGGCAGCGGCGTCGCAGCACCTCCTCGCGTTCCATGCCGTACTGGCGGCAATAGGCCGAGTTGGCGGCGACGATGCGGTAGTCGCGGTCGATCACCACGAAAGGGCGATCGTTGGTTTCGATGAGGCTGTGCAGGTCGACGTGGGGCATGACGGCTCCGGGCTGTGTCATGACAGATCGTACGGGTGACATGTCGTTATTGTCATGACATTTCTTGCTTGCGGTCATGCCATTCGCGCCGAGCCCGCGTATGCCGGTCAACCAGGCCATGGCATGGCGCTTGCATAGGGTGTGGTTCCCAAACCGCAATGAGGATGGAGAGATGACCGTAGACAAGAAGAACTGGAACCTGCAGCCCGACGTGGCGATGAGCCCCGAGGTGGCCAACGAGGTGGCGAAGATCGCCTGCGCCCTGAAGAGCCTGTCCGCCTACACCACCTTCGCGATGGAGCGGGAGGATTGCCCGGAAGACCTGCAGCAGATCGTCGAAGAAGGGCTGGAAGCGATGGCCCGCGTTTTCGTCTGGTAACCCCCGCTCATCAAAGGAACCCACCCCAATGGCACGTATCGTCATTCTTGGCGCCGGTATCGGCGGCATGCCCATGGCCTATGAAATGCGCGAAAAGGCCCGCGCGGAAGACAAGATCACCGTCGTCTCCAACGCCCCGTACTTCCATTTCACTCCCTCCAACCCCTGGGTCGCCGTCAACTGGCGCACGCGCGATGACATCTCGCTGGACATCGCCCCGCTGCTGGAGAGGAAGAACATCGATTTCGTCGCGGTGGGCGCCAAGCGGGTGCATCCCGAGCGCAATGTGCTGGAACTCAACGACGGCCGCGAGCTGGAATACGACTTCCTGATCATCGCCACCGGCCCCAAGCTGGCGTTCGACGAAGTGGAAGGCCTCGGCCCGAAAGGCCACACCCAGTCGATCTGCCACGTCGAGCACGCGGTGGAATCCGGCAAGGCCTGGGAGGACTTCGTCAAGGACCCCGGCCCCATCGTCGTCGGTGCGGTGCAGGGCGCGTCCTGCTACGGCCCGGCCTACGAGTTCGCCTTCATCATGGATACCGACCTCAAGCGCCGCAAGATCCGCGACAAGGTGCCGATGACCTTCGTCACCGCCGAGCCCTACATCGGCCACCTCGGCCTCGGCGGCGTCGGCGACTCGAAAGGCCTGATGGAATCGGCCATGCGCGACCGCCATGTGAAATGGATCTGCAACGCCAAGGTCACCAAGGTCGAGGCCGGCAAGATGTATGTCACCGAGCACAACGACGATGGCACGGTGAAGAAGGAACATGAACTGCCGTTCAAGTATTCGATGATGCTGCCCGCCTTCAAGGGCATCGACGCGGTGTTCGGCATCGAGGGCCTGACCAACCCGCGCGGCTTCATCGTCATCGACCCGTTCCAGCGCAACCCCAAGTACCACAACATCTACAGCATCGGCGTCTGTGTCGCCATCCCGCCGGTGGAGGCCACCCCGGTGCCGACCGGCACGCCGAAGACCGGTTACATGATCGAATCCATGGTCACCGCCACCGCCCACAACATCCGCGCCGTGCTCGACGGCCAGGAGCCGGACGAGAAAGCCACCTGGAACGCCATCTGCCTGGCCGACTTCGGCGACACCGGCGCCGCCTTCGTGGCCCTGCCGCAGATCCCGCCGCGCAACGTCAACTGGTTCAAGGAAGGCAAGTGGGTGCACCTGGCCAAGGTCGCCTTCGAGAAATACTTCCTGCGCAAGATGAAGAAGGGCACCACCGAGCCGCTCTATGAGAAATACGTGCTCGGCGTGATGGGCATCAAGAAGCTCAAGTAAACCCACGCAGCCGGTGACCGCCACGGTCACCGGGACTGACACGGCGCCCGGATGATTTTGGGCGCCGTTTTTTTTGCCGGCGCGCCCTGCCCTCTCGGGAAAGCCAGGGTTTTTCGCTAAGCCGGATATTTCACGATCACCCGCAAGGTGGAGATCCGGGCAATAGAGAGTGCCGCCGCGGGAACAACTGACCAATTGATGGTGAAGTCGCGGCGATTACGGTCACTGAGGACGAACCGCCCCCTTACCCCCATTGTTTGTCGGCTCTTGGTGAAATCGAGTGGGTAAAGCTGCTCATGCGGGCGACCTGCGAGAGAAAGAGATATCCAGTTTTCCGTACAGGAAATAGGCCATGTTGATTGTGAAACAGCGTGCAAAACTTTCCGGATTTCCGGGGTAAACAGCGTCCAATAGT
>CAYMUY010000068.1:0-3847 GCA_964393825.1 uncultured Thiobacillus sp.
GACGAGCTTGGGGCTCACTACGTGAGCCAGTCACTAATTAACGCGAACTGAGCCTATTTCTTCTTCGGCGGCAGCAGGTCGGTGATGGTGCCTTCGGCCATTTCGGCGGCGAAGCAGATCGTTTCCGACAGCGTCGGGTGGGCGTGGATGGTGAGGCCGATGTCCTCCGCCGTGGCGCCCATCTCGATGGCCAGCACCGCTTCGGCGAGCAGTTCGCCGGCGTTGATGCCGACGATGCCGGCGCCGATGACGCGGCCGGTTTCCTTTTCCATGATCAGCTTGGTCATGCCCTCGGTGCGGGCGATGGACAGGGCGCGGCCGCTGGCGGCCCAGGGGAAGGCGCCCTTCTCGATGGCGATGCCCTTGGCCCTGGCCTCGGTCTCGGTCATGCCGGCCCAGGCCACTTCCGGGTCGGTGTAGGCCACCGAAGGAATCACCAGCGCCTGGAATTCGACCTTGTGGCCGGCGATGACTTCGGCGGCGATCTTGCCTTCGTGCACCGCCTTGTGCGCCAGCATGGGCTGGCCGACGATGTCGCCGATGGCGAAGATGTGCGGGACGTTGGTGCGCATCTGGGTGTCGACCGGGATGAAGCCCTGCTCGTTGACCTGGACGCCGGCCGTATCGAGCCCGATGACCTTGCCATTGGGGCGGCGGCCGATGGCGACCAGGACGCGGTCGAACACCTGGACGTCCGTCTTGTCGCCCATCTGAAGGCTGACGTGGATGCCGTCCGGCTTCGCGTCCATGCCGGTGACACCGGTGTTGAGCAGCATCTTCTCGAAACGTTTTTCCATGCGCTTGGCCAGCGGCCGCACCAGATCGGCGTCGCAACCGGGAATCAGGGCGGGGCCGCGCTCGACCACGGTGACGCGGCTGCCGAGGGCGTCGTAGACGGTGCCCATCTCCAGACCGATGATGCCGCCGCCGATCACCAGCAGGCGGCCGGGCACGTCCGCCAGGGCCAGCGCGCCGGTGGAGTCCATCACCCGCGGGTCGTCCGGCTGAAACGGCAGTTTGATGGCCTGGGAGCCGGCGGCGATGATGGCGTGGTCGAAGCTGATGCTCTGGCTCGCGCCGTCGGCGCCGACCACCTGCAGGCTGTTGGGGCCGGTGAATTGGGCGTTGCCGTGCACCACCGTGACCTTGCGCTGCCTGGCCAGCGCCGCGAGGCCGCCGGTGAGCTTTGCGACCACGTCGCGGGCCTTCCATTCGCGCAGCTTGGCGAGATCCACCTGGGGCTTGGCGAAACTGACGCCGTGCTCCGCCATCTCCTCGGCTTCGGTGATCAGCCGGGCGGTGTGCAAGAGGGCCTTGGAGGGGATGCAGCCGACGTTCAGGCAGACGCCGCCGAGGTCGGGATAGCGTTCGACCAGGACAACCTGGAGGCCGAGGTCGGCGGCGCGGAAGGCGGCGGTGTAGCCGCCGGGGCCGGCGCCGAGGACGACGACCTGGGCGTGCAGGTCGCCGGAATTGCCGTCAGTGGCTGCCGGCGCCGGATCGGGCGCGGCGACCGGGGCGGAGGCCACCGTGCCCGCCGCCGGAGCCAGCATCAGGATCGGCGAGCCTTCCGACACCTTGTCGCCCACTTTCAGCAGCAGTTTCTCCACAACGCCGGCTTGCGGACAGGGGATATCCATCGCCGCCTTGTCGGATTCGACGGTGATCAGGGGGGTGTCCTTGGCGAGGGTATCGCCAGGCGCGACCAGGAGGTCGATGACCTGAATGTCCTTGAAGCCGCCGATGTCCGGCACCTTGATTTCGATAGTTTGGCTCATGGTTCGATCTCGATTGTTTGTAGCGCCGGCGTCCCGCCGGCGACTTGCCGGCGGAACGCCGACGCTACATTACAACAGCAGCCGCCGCACGTCCGACAGCATCAGTCGCAGATGGCTGGTGAAGCGGGCGCCGTCGGCGCCGTCGATGACGCGGTGGTCATAGGACAGCGACAGCGGCAGCATCAGGCGCGGCTCGAAGGTCTTGGCGACCTTGTTCCATACCGGTTTCCAGTCGGCGCGGGAGAGGCCGAGGATGGCGACTTCCGGGCAGTTGATGATGGGCGTGAACGCCGTGCCGCCGATGCCGCCGAGGCTGGAGATGGTGAAACAGCCGCCGGTCATGGCGTCGACCTTGAGCTTGCGCTCGCGCGCCAGTTCCGAGAGTTCCGCCAGTTCGCGGGCGATGTCCATCACGTCCTTCTTGTTGACGTCGCGGATCACCGGCACCACCAGGCCATCCGGGGTGTCGCAGGCGAAGCCGACATGGAAATACTTCTTCAGCACCAGGCTCTCGCCATCCGCCGCCAGCGAGGCGTTGAAGTTCGGGTAGGCGCGCAGGGCGTTGACCACCGCCTTTATCAAGAAGGCGAGCAGGGTCAGCTTGACGCCGCGCTTGGCCGCCTCGTCCAGCATCGAGCGGCGGAAATCCTCCAGATCGGTGATGTCGGCCTCGTCGAACTGGGTGACATGCGGCGCCGTGACCCAGTTGCGGTGCAGGTTGGCGCCGGAGAGTTTCTTGATACGCGACAGCGGCTGCGTGTCGATCTCGCCGAATTTGGCGAAGTCGACCACCGGCGCCGGCGGGAAACCGAGACCGATGGCCTCGCCGGTGGGCTTGGCCAGTTCCGCCTTGATCCAGGCCTGCACGTCTTCCTTGAGGATGCGGCCGCGCGGGCCGCTGCCCTTGATGCGGGAGAGGTCGGCGCCCAGCTCGCGGGCGAAGCGGCGCACCGAGGGGCTGGCGTGGGCCGGCTTGCCGCTGGCGAATTCCACGTGGGCGCCCACCGGGTCGGGTCGGTGCCTGGGCGGGATGTGGGCGGGCACCTCCGGCGCCGGGTGGGACGGCGGCGGCATGCTCACCCCCGCCCCTTCCGGGGAGGGCGGCACGAAGGACTTCACCACCGGCGCGGCACTGGCGGCGGCGGCCTCGCCGGAGGTATCCAGCATCAGCATCGCCGAGCCGGCCGAGACCTTGTCGCCGACCTTGATCCTGAGCTCGGTCACCTTGCCGGCGCAGGGGGCGGGGATATCCATCGCCGCCTTGTCGGATTCCACGGTCATGATCGGGTCATCGGCGGCGAGGGTATCGCCGACGTTGACCATGATTTCGATGATTTCGACGTCCTTGAAACTGCCGATATCGGGGACGAGGATTTCCTTGATAGACATTTACCCGTCTCCTTACACGTTGACCGGGTTGGCCCGGTCGGCGTCGATGCCATATTTGGCGATGGCCTCGGCGGCTTTCGCGACCGGGATCACGCCGTCATCGGCCAGAGCCTTGAGCGCGGCCAGCACCACGTGGTGGCGATCCACCTCGAAGAAGGCGCGCAGCGCCTCGCGCGAGTCGGAGCGGCCGAAGCCGTCGGTGCCCAGGGTCACGAAACGGCGATGCACATAGGGCCGGATCTGGTCGGGGAAGGTGCGCATGTAGTCGGTGGAGGCGATGACCGGGCCTTCGGTGGCGTCCAGGCACTGCTCGACGTAGCTGGTCTTCTGCTTCTGGTCGGGGTGCAGCAGGTTCCAGCGATGGATCTCCTGCGCCTCGCGCCGCAGTTCGTTGAAGCTGGTGGCGCTCCAGACATCGGCGGCGACACCCCAGTCGGCTTCCAGCAACTCGGCGGCGGCCATGACCTCGCGCAGGATGGTGCCGCAGCCCATGAGCTGGACGCGCGGCTTCTTCGCTTTCCCCTTGCCCTTGCTGCCCTCGCCGAGGCGATAGAGGCCCTTGAGGATGCCTGCCTCGGCGCCCTTGGGCAGGGCCGGATGGCTGTAGTTCTCGTTCATCACCGTCAGGTAATAGAACACGTCCTCCTGCTCCTGGAACATGCGGCGCATGCCGTCGTGCA
>CAYMUY010000069.1:0-3170 GCA_964393825.1 uncultured Thiobacillus sp.
TGTTGGCGTATTCGGCCAGGAAGAACACGGCGAAGGCCATGCCGGAATATTCCACGTGGAAGCCGGCGACGATCTCCGACTCGCCCTCCGCCACGTCGAACGGCGCCCGGTTGGTTTCCGCGACGCCGGCGATCAGGTAGACGATGAACAGCGGGAAAAGCGGCAACCAGTACCACTGCAGGATGCCCCCGGACTGGGCCTTGACGATGTCGATCAGGTTGAGGCTCTGTGCCGCCATCAGCACGCCGACCAGGGCGAAGCCCATGGCGATCTCGTACGACACGATCTGTGCCGATGAGCGCAGGGCGCCGAGGAACGCATACTTGGAGTTGGAAGCCCAGCCAGCGATGACGACCCCGTACACCCCCATCGAGGTGATGGCCATGATATAGAGCAGGCCGGCATTGAGGTTGGTCAGCACCAGGTTCTCGGTGAACGGGAATACTGCCCAGGCCGCCAGCGCCGGCGCGATCACCAGCACCGGCCCGAGCAGGAACAGGCCCTTGTTGGCGCCGCTGGGGATGATGATTTCCTTCATCAACAGTTTCAGGCCGTCGGCGATGGGTTGCAGCAGGCCGATGGGACCGACGCGGTTGGGGCCGATGCGCACCTGCATGTAGCCAATGACCTTGCGTTCGGCATAAGTCAGGTAGGCCACCGCGATCATCAGCGGCGCGACGATGGCGATGATCTTGACCAGGGTCCAGACCGGCAGCCAGGCGGGGCCGAGCAGTTCAGCCAGGGGGGCGAGCATTGCTTCCATATCAGGCTTTCTCCACGCTCACAGGGCCGAGTCGGGCACCCAGGGTGGCTGTCAGGGGGTGTGCGACCACGCGCACGACATCGACCGCAAGACGATCGTCGCGGCGTGCCGGCAACACGGCTTCGGCGGCGCCCTGGCGCAGCCGCACCAGGGCGCCTTCGGCGATTCCCAGCCCGGTCAGGGTTTCACTGCCGAGCCACGCCACCGGCGCGGCGGCATCCGGCGTCGCCTGCAGGGCATGGGAACGGCGGACGATGGGATCGAGCTGATACAGCGGCGTCTCGCCCAGGCGCTCGAGACCGGCGGCGGGTGCCAGGTTGTCCAGCGGCACGTCGGTTGCGGCATTGTCCAGGCGCTCGCCGAAATCGGCGGCCAAGGCATCGCCGCGCACCGCGTCGACGCTGTCGTAGTCGAAGCCGCCCAGGCTGAGCAGATTGCCCAGGACCCGCAGCACCTTCCAGGCCGGACGCGCTTCGCCGCGAGGTTTTACGACGCCGTGGAAAGTTTGCAGGCGCCCTTCCGTGTTGACGAAGGCCCCGGCGGTTTCCGTGAACGGCGCGACCGGCAGCAGCACGTCCGCGTAGTCGGCGGCGGCGGTCTTGAACGCGGACAGGGCGACCACGAATTCGGCGCCGCGCAGCGCCGCCGTGGCGGCCGCCGTGTCGTGGGCATCCAGCTCCGGTTCGGCGCCAAGCAGGACGTAGGCGGCGCAGCCGGGCGCGGACAGCATGGCGCGGGCGCCGAAACCATCGGGACCCGGCTGCGCGCCGACCAGTTGGGCGCCAACGCTGTTGGCGGCGGGTGACAGGAAACCGAGCGTGGCGCCACAAGCCTGGGCGATGGCTTGCGCCAGGACATGCAGTTGCGGCGCGGCGGCATGGTTCTGCGCCAGGGCGCCGAGCAGCACCATTTTCCTGTCGCCGCTCATGAGGCTGGCGGCGACCGCGCGGGCTTGGCCGCTCACCGTCACGACGGCGAACGGTTCAGCGGCGGCACCGAGATCGGCGCCAGCTTCCCGCATCGCCTGGGCGATCTGCGCCAGGGCGTTGACCCAGGCGCCGGGTTTGGCGATCAGGCGCGCATTCACCTTGCACAGCAGGTCGTCACCGACCGCGTGCAGCACATTGAGCTGGGCGCCATGTTTGACCGCCTGACGCAGGCGCTGCGCGATCAGGGGCTGTTCCTTGCGCAGGCTGGAACCGATCAACAGCACGCGATCAAGGCTGTTCAACGCCGCGACCGGCATGCCCAGCCAGCGGGCACCGCTCCCCACCGTGGCATCGGCCTGAGCCAGGCGGTGGTCGATGTTCTCGCTCCCCAGGCCGCGCAGCAATTTGGTGAACAGGTACAGCTCTTCCACCGTCTGGTGCGGCGAGGCGAGGCCGGCGATGGCGGCGGGCCCCTTGGTCGCGCGGATGTCGCCGAGGCGGCTGGCGACATGTTCCAGCGCTTCCTGCCAGGCGGCCTCGCGCCACTGGCCATCGACCTTGAGCATCGGCGTGGTCAGGCGCGCGTCCGAATTCAGGGCGTCGTAGCTGTAACGGTCGCGGTCGGCGATCCAGCACTCGTTGATCGCCTCGTTGTCTTGCGGCACCACGCGCAGAACGCGGTTGTCCTTCACGTGCACCTGGAGGTTGGCGCCGAGACCGTCATGCGGGCTGACCGACTTGCGCCGGGAGAGCTCCCAGGAGCGCGCGGAATAGCGGAACGGCTTGGAGGTCAGGGCACCGACCGGGCAGAGCTCGATGACGTTACCGGAGAGCTCGTGGCTGACCTGGGTTTCCAGGAAAGGCATCACCTCGGTGTGCTCGCCGCGGCCGGGCATGCCCAGTTCCATCAGGCCGGCGATCTCCTGGCCGAAGCGCACACAACGGCTGCAGTGAATGCAGCGGGTCATATCGGTGGCGATCAAGGGCCCCAGGTCCTTTTCCTTCACCACCCGCTTGGGTTCCTGGTATTTCGACGCGGAGCCGCCGTAGCCGACAGCGATGTCCTGCAACTGGCACTCGCCGCCCTGGTCGCAGATCGGGCAGTCGAGCGGGTGATTGATCAGCAGGAACTCCATCACGCCTTTCTGCGCGGTGATCGCCTTGGGCGAGCGCGTCATCACCTTCATGCCCTCGGTGACCGGTGTCGCGCAGGCGGGCAACGGCTTCGGCGCCTTCTCGACCTCCACCAGGCACATGCGGCAACTGGCGGCGATGGACAGCTTCTTGTGGTAGCAGAAATGCGGAATGTAGATGCCGGCCTGATGCGCCGCATCCATCACCGTCGCACCAGCGGCGATGTCGATTTCCTTACCGTCGATTTCGATCAGGGGCATCTCAGGCACCTACCATGCAACGCTTGTGCTCGATGTGGTACTCGAACTCTTTGCGGAAATGCTTCACGAAGCTGGCAACCGGCC
>CAYMUY010000070.1:0-2994 GCA_964393825.1 uncultured Thiobacillus sp.
CGCGGGCATTGCCGGGGTTGGATTCGAGATGCAGCATGCGCGAGGCATGCGCGTACAGCACCGGGTTCTTCTCCACCAACTCATAGGCGGGGATGCGCAGCACCGTATGGGCGCGGGCGGCCTGGCGCTGCGCCAGGCGTTCCTCCTTGCTGACCAGACGGATGGGCTGGGTGGCCGGCGTTGCGCCCTCAGCACTCGGCTGGCTGACGCTGGCGTAGGCATAAGGATCAGGATGCGCATCGACCCGGCCGAGGATCTCCAGTTGCGTGGAATCCACTTCCGCCCATTCCGCGCCGGGCTTCCAGCCGAACGGCGCCATGAAGGCGGTGCCGCGCAGGTCGCGGATGTCGGCGATCGCCTCGCCCGCCGCCAGGCGGTGGGTCAGCGCCACCAGCGCCCGCTCGGCGTTGCCGAACAGCAGCATGTCGGCCTTGGAGTCGGCCAGCACGGAGCGGCGCACCTTGTCCGACCAGTAGTCGTAGTGCGCGATCCGGCGCAGGCTCGCCTCGATACCGCCGATCACCACGTTCACCCCGGCATAGGCCTCGCGGCAGCGCTGCGCGTAGGCCACCACGGCGCGGTCCGGGCGTTTGTTGGGCTCGGCATGGGCGGTATAGGCGTCGTCGGAGCGGATTTTCCGGTCCGAGGTGTAGCGGTTCACCATCGAATCCATGTTCCCCGCCGTCACCCCGTAATACAGGTTCGGCCGCCCGAGGGCGCGGAAGGCCTCGGCCGAGCGCCAGTCCGGCTGGCTGATGATGCCGACGCGGAAGCCCTGCGCCTCCAGCAGGCGGCCGACCAGGGCCATGCCGAAACTGGGGTGGTCGATGTAGGCGTCGCCGGTCACCAGGATGACATCGCAGCTATCCCAGCCGAGCGCTTCCATTTCCCGGCGCGACATCGGCAGGAACGGCGCCACGCCGAAGCGCTTGGCCCAGAAGGGACGATAGGAGAAAAGAGGTTTGGGGGTATCCAAGGCGGTCCATGCATAAAAGGCCAGGGCGCGCGCGGCGGCTGGCGGAGGGAACGGGCGGGGCCGCGGCGGGGCGGCACTGAGGCGGCCTATTCAAACATAACTTGACCAGTGGCGAGGCAAATAAGCGTGGCACGGCGGACGCGCGCAGCGGATATCGTGCGCTCTGGCCATCGCCCTGCGTGGGGGGATGCCCGGTTCGCGATCAGTGGCGGCGGGCGGGCGGCCTGGCCGTGGTCACGAACATGCCCCTGCCCAGTTTGCGCAAGGTGTGGATGCCCCAGTCGAAGCCGCTGCCTGTCAGGCGGATCACCGCGTCCCTGTCCGCGCAGGCGGCGTGCAGCGGCAGGATGGCGCCATGCCGGGGAATCACGGCCTCCGGCATGATCTCCAGCAAGGGGGTCAGGACGAAGGCGCGCTGGTGCATGCGCGGGTGCGGCAGGGTCACGAAACTGTCGTCGAGCACCTGGTCGTCATACAGCAGCAGGTCCAGATCGAGCGTGCGCGGGCCGTTATGCAGGCCGCGCAGGCGGCCATGACGGGCTTCCATGGCCAGCAGTTCCGCCATCAATGCCGGCGGCGGCAGCGCGGTTTCGACCAGCGCCACGGCGTTGATGAAGTCGGGCTGGTCAGCGTAACCCACCGGCGCGGTGCGATACAGCGAGGAGGCGCGCAGCAACTGGGTGCGCGGCAGCTCGTCCAGTTCCGCCATGACGCGCGGCAGACGCCGGACGGGGTCGTCGAGATTGCCGCCGAGGGCGATCAGGGCGCGGCTCATGCCGCCTTGCCCAGGATGCGCGCGCGGTGTTCCAGCAAGGCATCCCGCACCAGCGGCGCGAGGTCCTCGGTCTCCGGCTGCTCCAGGCCGGCATAGAGGCTTTGCCGCATGCGCTTCTCCCAGAACCGCGCCAGATGTTCGGCGATGCCGGCACGAGCGAGGGCGTGATCCGGATCGGCCGCGAAGTAGGCGCCGATCTGATTGGCCATTTGCACCAGATGTCTCGTATTCATGGGACCGGGAGTCCTCCTTCAATGATGCGTTGTGGGTGTGAGTAGACGACATGACGCCGCTCGCGCACGAAGCCGGCCAGGCAGAGACCCGCCTCGCGCGCCAGGCGGATGGCGAAGCCGGTCGGCGCCGAAACCGCCGCCAGGATGGGAATGCCCGCCGCGACCGTCTTCTGCACCATCTCGAAACTGGCGCGGCTGGTGACCAGGGCAAAACCGCTGCCCGGGTCGACGGCGGCGCGCGCCAGGGCGCCGATCAGCTTGTCGAGGGCGTTGTGGCGACCGACATCCTCGCGCACCGCGAGTACCTGCCCATCCCGGTCGGCCCAGGCGGCGGCGTGGACGCCGCCGGTGCTGGCATGCAGAGGTTGCCGCGCTTTCAGGTGGGCCAGCGCCTGGTGCAGGGCCGCCACCGTGATCGTCACCCTCCCGGCCAGGGGCGGCAGCGGCCGCGCCACCTGCGCCAGGCTCTCGACACCGCACAGTCCACAACCGCTGCGGCCGGCCAGCGCCCGCCGGCGCGACTTGAGGGTGGCGAAGCGGTCCGCGGCGATGCGCATCTGGATCGTGATGCCGGCCGCGCCGGTTTCCAGTTCCAGGTCATACAGTTCCGAGGCCGCGGCCAGGATGCCTTCGCTCAGGCTGAAACCGAGGCCGAAATCCTCCAGATCGGCCGGGCTGGCCAGCATCACGGCATGCGAGATGCCGTTGTAGGCCAGCGCCACCGGCACTTCCTCCGGCACCGTGTCGAGGCGCGTGCCGCGCGCCTCGTGCACGACGGTCTCGACCAGCGCGGGCGGCAGGGTCAAGGCCGGGTCGGGCAGGTCACACGGACGCATGGCGGGATCCCGGCTCCGCGTTCAGCAGGGCCAGCTGCTCCTCGCTGAACCGGGCAAACTGCTTCTGCCACTGCGAGGGCTGTTCGACACGGGAAAGCTGCACGGCGGTCACCTTGTATTCCGGGCAGTTGGTGGCCCAGTCGGAGTTCTCCGTGGTCACCACGTTGGCGCCGG
>CAYMUY010000071.1:0-2954 GCA_964393825.1 uncultured Thiobacillus sp.
CGGCCTGCTCGCCGAACAGGTCGGTCTCGGTCTCTTCACGGAAGTTGGTCTCGATCACGCCGGCGCGGGCGCCACCGTTGGCCGCGGCATAGGCCAGGGCAATGTCCTTGGCCTTGCCGGACTTGTCCTGGTAAACGGCGATCAGGGAAGGCACGCCGCCGCCCTGAAGGTAGGTGGAGCGCACGGTATGGCCGGGCCCCTTGGGCGCAACCATGATCACATCCAAGTCGGCGCGCGGCACGATCTGGTTGTAATGGATGTTGAAGCCGTGCGCGAAGGCCAGGGCGGCACCCTGCTTGATGTTCGGGGCGACATCGTTGTAGTAGACGTCGGGCTGCTGCTCGTCCGGCACCAGGATCATCACCACATCGGCGCCCTTGACGGCGTCCGCCACTTCCTTGACGGTCAGGCCGGCATTCTTGGCCTTGTTCCAGGAAGCGCCGTCCTTGCGCAGGCCGACGGTGACCTTGACGCCGGAATCCTTCAGGTTGTTGGCGTGGGCATGGCCTTGCGAGCCGTAGCCGATGATGGCGACCTTCTTCTTCTTGATCAGGGAGAGGTCGGCGTCTTTTTCGTAGTAAACCTTCATGGGAGTCCTTTCAGTTTGATCAAATTTTCATGATGCGGTCGCCGCGCCCGATGCCGGAGGCACCTGTGCGCACGGTTTCCAGGATGGCCGCCGGGTCGACGGCTTGCAGGAATGCATCCAGCTTGGAGCCGGGGCCGGTGAGCTCGATGGTATAGGTCTTGTCCGATACATCGATGATGTGGGCGCGGAAGATATCGGCCATGCGCTTCATTTCCTCGCGCAGGTCGCCACTGGCACGCACCTTCACCAGCATCAGTTCACGCTCGATATGGCTGCCGTCGGTGAGGTCCTGCACCTTGACCACGTCGATCAGCTTGTTCAACTGCTTGGTGATCTGCTCGATGACGTCGTCGGAACCACGGGTGACGATGGTCATGCGCGACAGAGTGGCGTCCTCGGTGGGCGCCACGGTGAGCGACTCGATGTTGTAGCCGCGCGCGGAGAACAGGCCGGCCACGCGCGAGAGCGCGCCGGATTCGTTTTCCATGAGGAGGGAAATGATGTGCCGCATCGTTTCTTACACCAGGATCATTTCGGAGAGCCCCTTGCCGGCGGGAATCATCGGGAACACGTTTTCGCGCGGGTCGGTCAGGAAATTGATGAACACCAGTCGGTCCTTGTATTTGCCGAAGGCGTCGCGCAACGCGGGCTCCACGTCCTCGGGTTTCTCGACCGTGATGCCGATGTGGCCATAGGCCTCGGCCAGCTTCACGAAATCGGGCAGGGAAGTCATGTAGGACTCGGCATAGCGTTCCTCGTAGAAGAACTCCTGCCACTGCCGCACCATGCCGAGGTAGCCATTGTTGAGCAGGATCACCTTGATCGGCAGCTTCCATTCCTTGCAGGTGGAGAGCTCCTGGATGTTCATCTGGATACTGCCCTCGCCGGTAACGCAGGCCACCATGGCATCGGGATAAGCCATCTGCACGCCCATTGCCGCCGGCAGGCCGAAGCCCATGGTGCCGAGGCCACCGGAGTTGATCCAGCGACGCGGCTGGTCGAACTTGTAGTACTGGGCCGCCCACATCTGGTGCTGACCGACATCGGACGTGACATAGGCCTGCCCGCCGGTCACTTCATAGAGTTTCTCGATGACGTACTGCGGCTTGATCTTGCCCGACTCGCGGTCGTACTTCATGCAGTCCTGGGCGCGCCACAGTTCGATCTGGGTCCACCAGGCCTTGAGCGCCGATTCATCGGGTTTGACCTCGCCCGCCTTGAGCAGCTTCACCATCTCCTCGATGACCTGCGCGACTTCGCCGACGATGGGCACATCCACCCGCACACGCTTGGAGATCGAGGAGGGATCGACATCGATATGAATGATCCGGCGCGCTTCCTTGGCAAAGTGCTTGGGATTGCCGATCACGCGGTCATCGAAGCGGGCGCCGACCGCCAGCAGCACATCGCAATGCTGCATGGCCATGTTGGCCTCGATGGTGCCGTGCATGCCGAGCATGCCGAGGAACAGCGGATCAGGCGCCGGATAACCGCCCAGGCCCATCAGGGTACTGGTCGCAGGGTAGCCGAGCAGCCGCACCATTTCAGTGACCTGGGGCGCGGCATTACCGAGCACCACGCCGCCGCCAGTGTAGATCATCGGCCGCTTGGCCTCCAGCAACATCTGCACGGCCTTCTTGATCTGGCCAGCATGCCCCTTGCTAGTGGGATTGTAGGAGCGCATGGACACGCTCCTGGGATACTCGTAGATGCAGGAATGCTGGGTGATGTCCTTGGGCACATCCACCAGCACCGGCCCGGGCCGGCCGGTGGCCGCGATGTAGAACGCCTTCTTGATGGTGCTCGCCAGTTCGCGAACATCCTTCACCAGGAAATTGTGCTTGACGCAGGGGCGGGTGATGCCAACGGTATCGACCTCCTGGAAGGCGTCCTGGCCGATGGCAGCGGTGGGCACCTGGCCGGAGATCACCACCATGGGAATGGAGTCCATGTAGGCGGTGGCGATGCCGGTCACCGCGTTGGTGGCTCCCGGCCCCGAGGTCACGATCGCGACGCCGACCTGACCCGTTGAACGGGCATAGGCATCCGCCGCATGCACGGCCGCCTGCTCATGGCGCACCAGGATATGTTCGAAATCCTCCTGCTTGTAGATTTCGTCGTAGATGTTGAGAACGGCGCCGCCCGGGTAGCCGAAGACATGCTTGATGCCTTCATCCCGCAAACAGCGGACGACGATCTCCGCGCCAGTCAATTCCATGTCCGCCATGGGGAGAGTGTCTTGAGCTTTAGAAAGGGTTGAACACTAGCGATTGCGCCCCATCCGGTCAAGCTGATGCGTGCGACGCCTAGCGATCGGCATAGGGGGCAGCCATTGTAGCTGCACCCCTGCCACACCACCCGGCAT
>CAYMUY010000072.1:0-2872 GCA_964393825.1 uncultured Thiobacillus sp.
TTTCGTTGGCGACCCGTCGGGTCTCGGCAACGTCAAAGCCCAGCTTGGTCTGCATCGCCTCAAGCCCTTCCAGCACCTGGCCGACCTCGTCGTGGCGGTCGACGTGGATGTGATTTTGATAGTTGCCTTCGGCTATGGCGTGGAAGTAACCGATGGTGCGCTCCAGCGGTTTCACGATGTCGCGGAACAACAGCCAGGCAAACCAGAGGGCCAGCAGGATGCCCAGGGACATGCCGATCAAACCCATGGCAAGCAGGGTGTGATAGCGTTTTTCGGCGTTCGCGTAGTCGTCCTTGGCCGCCGCCTGGAGGGACTCGCGCAGTGTTTCCATCTTGTCCCGGGCTTCCGTGTAGAGCGGGTTCACCTTGCCCGTCAGGACCTGGTGGGCCAGGGCAGGGTTGGCCCCATTCAACGCCTGCATGGCAGGTTGCAGCCCTTCGGTCACGTAACGCTCGCGGGCATCGGCAAAGGCGGCCGCAGCCGGGTGGGCCCGGGCGGGAATCTCGATCTTGCGGAATTCGGCGAGCAGGGCGGTGATCTGGTCGCGGTTGGCGGCGATGGCGTCGATATATTGGCTTGCGGGATACGCCTGTTGTGTGGCGATGGGCGTGCCGGTGCCTTGCTGTACGGCCAACGCCACCTGGGTCTGGTTCTCGCTCATCAGGCGCACGATCTGGCCGGCGAGCCGGATCGGCTCCAGGCTGTTGTGATACAGCCGATCCATGTCGCTGTTGGTGATCGCCTGGCCACCCAGGCCGATGGCGGAACCGGCCAGGATCATCGCGATCACCATGCCCATGATGCCGGCCAGGCGCGCCTTGATCGACAGTCGCTTGAGACCGCCGCCGAAGCCACCCGGGCGCGAGCTGGCACGGCCCTCGCTGATCGCCTTGTAGTGTCGCTCCGCCGCCGCCACCGCCTCGCGCGTGGGCTGCCGCCGCACCGAGAGATAGCCGGTGATCCGGCCCGCCTGGCGTACCGGCGTGACATGCGCCTCGACCCAGTAATGATCGCCGTTCTTCGCCCGGTTCTTGATCATACCCACCCACGGGCGCCCGGCGGCGAGGGTGTCCCACAGGTCCTTGAACACCGCCGCCGGCATGTCCGGGTGACGCAGGATGTTGTGCGGAGCACCCAGCAATTCCTCGCGGCTGAAACCGCTGATACTGGAAAAGGAGTCGTTGACGTGGGTGATGATGCCTTCGAGGTCGGAGGTGGAAACGATGGTTTCGCCATCCCGCATGAATCGTTCGATGCCGGTGACAGGCATGTTGACCCGCATGATGCTTCCCTTTGTGCTAGTGGACATCGCCGCGATGATTGCGCTCATTACGGCAGGGCAAGCGAATACTTTAGCAGTCCCGACCCGGGACCATGGGGCAAGCTTTCGCCTTGCCGCCCCTCCAGGCTTGAACCATGTGCCTCGAACCATGTACCTTGCCGTCATGACGACAAGATCCAGGCTAAGACAACTTTTCTGCGCACTTTGCTGTGTTTCCGCCCTGGCGGCATATGGCGAGGACCTTCCCACCGTACCGGCCACCCCGGTCCCGCCCGATTTCTCCCAGTGGATCGAGCAGTTCAAGCTGGAGGCCAGGTCCTTCGGTATTTCCCAGGCCACACTGGACGCGGCGCTCGCCGAGGCCAGGCCGCTGGAGAAAGTGCTGGAACTGGATCAGCGGCAGCCAGAGTTCGTCAGCACCTTCCTGAACTACCTGGACAAGCGCGTCAGCCCGCTCCGGATCGAGCAGGGACAGGCGATGCTGATCGAACATCGGGCCCTGCTGGATGCGGTGCAGGCGCGTTATGGCGTACCTGCGAATGTCCTGGTTGCCTTCTGGGGGCTGGAAACCAACTACGGAGGCTACCTCGGCAACTACCCGGTGCCGATGGCGCTCGCCACGCTGGCATTCGACCCCCGCCGCAGCGACTTCTTTCGTTCGGAACTCCTGCAATCGCTGCGCATCATCGACGCCGGCCATGTCGCCGCCGCCGACATGAAGGGGTCCTGGGCGGGTGCGATGGGCCAGGTCCAGTTCATGCCCTCCACCTACCTGCGTTATGCCGTCGATGGTGATGGCGACGGTCGCAAGGATTTGTGGACCTCCTTGCCGGACGCGCTCCATTCCGCCGCCCATTTCCTGCGCGAACTTGGCTGGCAGCCTGGCCAGTTGTGGGGGCGGGAGGTGCGGCTGCCCGCAGATTTCGACTGGGAGTCCGCTCGCCTGAATCTGAAGAAGCCGGTCAGCAGCTGGACCGCCCTGGGCGTGACCCAGGCCGATGGTTCACCCCTGCCCAAGTCCGACATGGCGGGTGCCATCGTCCTGCCACAGGGGTATGCCGGCCCGGCATTCCTGGTCTACCGCAATTTCGAGGTGATGATGGGCTGGAATCGCTCGATCAACTACGCCCTGGCGGTGGGCCACCTGTCCGATCGCCTGCTCGGCCTGCCACCGCTCCAGGGCGGGCGCGGGGCCGACAATCGCACCTTGAGCCGTGACGATGTCGTGGAAATGCAGACTTTATTGGCCGCTCGGGGCTTCGATGTCGGCGAGGCCGATGGCCTTCCCGGCGCCAGGACGCGCCTGGCGATCCGCAACTGGCAGAAGGCAGTCGGCCTGCCGGTCGATGGCTACGCTTCAGTGGCCTTGCTGGAGCGGTTGCGGGCACCTTGACGCCGCTGTCGCCCGCTCAGAATTCTTCCCATTCGTCACCCGCGTCCGTTGCTGCCGACTGGGCGGGCAGGGTCATCGCCTTCACCGGGCCGGGCATACGCTGCCGCGGCGCGGCGCGGACCGCATGGGTGGGCAGGGCGGTCTGCTCGCTGCCGTCGCGCAGGCGGAATGCTGCGACCGCCTGGGTGAGGCTGGCG
>CAYMUY010000073.1:0-2849 GCA_964393825.1 uncultured Thiobacillus sp.
GCTTGCATTGGCCATCGAACGCACTCCCATCCTCAATTAACGCGAACTGAGCCAAGAAATAACGCGAGCCAAACAACGCGGCGTCTGACGCTCCTACGACGAGGGTGTTTGCCGGCTTTGGGTCAAACGGACCGCTCGGCTACAAGCCGCTGCGCTCGTAGATGTCGTCCAGGCACAGCGAGGCGCTGACCGGCCCGCAGGTCAACGGCACGATGTCGTCCTCATCCAGCGTCTGTTCCAGCCAGCCTTCCCCGTCGCGGATGCGGACGCGGGCGCGGCGCTGTTCCGAGTCGATCAGCAGGTAATAGCGCAGACTGGGCATGTCGCGGTAATGCAGCCACTTCTCCCGCTCGTCGATGCTGGCGGTGGAGGGGGAGAGGACTTCGACGATGACGCAGGGCCCGGTGCGATAGAGGGGGTGGTCGTCCGGTTGCGGGCAAGCGAGTATCACATCCGGGTAATAAAAGGCCCGGTGCGCCGCCACCTTGACCTTCATGTCGGCGATGAAAGCTTCGCAGGGGGTGCCGCGCGTGGCGGTACGCAAGGCCACGAACACGTTTCCGGAGATGGTGTTGTGGCGTGCACTTGCCCCCGCCATCGCATAGGTTTCCCCTGCCACGTACTCGCGTTTCCGTGGCTCGTATTCCTCGCTGGCGAGATAGTCCGTTTCAGTCAGCGATGCATGTTTCAGTGCCTCGCCCATGTTCGATCTCCTTACCGGGTCAGGGTCTGCACCCCGTCCGGCGTGCCCATCAGGAATACATCGGCGCCGCGCGCGGCGAACAGGCCGACGGTGACGACGCCGACGATCTGGTTGATCTGGGCTTCCATCGCCACCGGGTCGAGGATGCTCATGCCGTGCACGTCGAGGATGACGTTGCCGTTATCCGTGGTGAAACCGCTGCGCAGGACCGGATTGCCGCCCAGCTTCACCAGTTGGCGGGCGACGTAGGAACGCGCCATCGGGATCACCTCCACCGGCAGCGGAAACTTGCCCATCACGTCCACCAGCTTGCTCTGGTCGGCGATGCAGACGAACTTCTTGGCGCAGGCGGCGACGATCTTCTCCCGCGTCAGGGCGCCGCCGCCGCCCTTGATCATGGCCATGTGGCGGGTGATCTCGTCGGCGCCATCCACATACACTTCCATTTCGCCGGCTTCGTTGAGGTCGATCACGCGGATGCCGTGTTTCTTCAGGCGGTCGGCGGTGGCGACGGAGGAGGCGACGGCGGCGTCGATGCGGCCCTTGATGTGGGCGAGTTCGTCGATGAAGAAATTGGCGGTGGAGCCGGTGCCGACGCCGATGATGCCGGCGGGCACGTATTCGATCGCGGCGCGGGCTGTGGCTTGTTTCATTTCGTCCTGGGTCATCATGATGCGCTTTGTCCTTTTGAGCTTTGTCGTTTGGGGGCAAGCCGCGAGAATAGCGGCCTTCCTTCACCTGTTCAAACCGTGATGACAGATTATCTGGAGCGCATCCTGCTCGCCCGCGTCTATGACGTGGCCATCGAATCGCCCCTTGAAGAAGCGGCGAACCTATCCCGTCGCATCGGCAACACCGTGATGCTGAAGCGCGAGGACATGCAGCCGGTGTTTTCCTTCAAGTTGCGCGGCGCCTACAACAAGATGGCCGGCCTCGGCAAGGCGCAGCTCAAGCGCGGCGTCGTCGCCGCCTCCGCCGGTAACCATGCCCAGGGCGTGGCGCTGTCGGCGCAGGTGCTCGGCTGCGAGGCGACCATCGTGATGCCGGCCACCACGCCCGCGATCAAGGTGGACGCGGTGGCCAAGCGAGGCGCCCGGGTGGTGCTGCACGGCGATTCCTACGACGACGCCTACCATCACGGCAAGGCCATCGCCAAGAGTGAGAAGAAGGTGTTCGTGCACCCCTACGACGACCCGGAAGTGATCGCCGGCCAGGGCACCATCGGCATGGAACTGCTGCGCCAGGCGCGGCGGCCGATCGACGCGGTCTTCGTGCCGGTGGGCGGCGGCGGCCTCATCGCCGGCATCGCCGCCTACATCAAGCGCCTGAAGCCGGAGATCCGGATCATCGGCGTCGAGCCGGAAGACGCCGACGCGATGGCGCGCAGCCTGTGCAAGAAGGAACGCATCATCCTGCCCCAGGTCGGCCTGTTCGCCGACGGCGTCGCGGTCAAGCAGGTGGGCGAGGAAACCTTCCGCCTCTGCCAGTTGTACGTGGACGAGATCATCCGGGTGAGCAACGATGCCATCTGCGCCGCCATCAAGGATGTATTCGAGGACACCCGCTCCATCCTCGAACCCGCCGGCGCCCTGGGCGTGGCCGGCGCCAAGGTCTGGGCTGCGCGGGAGAAGGCGAAGAACAAGAAGCTGGTCGCCATCGCCAGCGGCGCCAACATGAACTTCGACCGCCTGCGCTTCGTCGCCGAGCGCGCCGAGCTGGGCGAGAAGCGCGAAGCCGTCCTGGCCGTGACCATTCCGGAAAAGCCGGGCAGTTTCAAGGCCTTCTGTTCCCTGCTTGGCGCCCGCGCCATCACCGAATTCAACTACCGCTACGCCGACCGCGAGATCGCCCACATCTTCGTCGGTGTCCAGGTGCACGACCGCGCCGAGGTCGACCGCCTGCTCGCCAGCCTGGAGAAGCACGATCTTCCCGTGCTGGACCTCTCCGACAACGAGATGGCCAAGCTGCACATCCGCCACCTGGTCGGCGGCCGCGCGCCCCAGGCGGAAAACGAAGTGCTCTACCGCTTCGAATTCCCGGAGCGGCCCGGCGCCCTGATGAAGTTCCTCAACAGCATGAGCCACGCCTGGAACATCAGCCTGTTCCACTACCGCAACCACGGCGCCGACTTCGGCCGCGTGCTGGT
>CAYMUY010000074.1:0-2454 GCA_964393825.1 uncultured Thiobacillus sp.
GTAAGCGTCCAGCCCTCCCCTCTAGCCAACCGCCATCAAGTCAGGGTTTGTGTTCGCGCCGCAGCGGCAACAGTTCGTCGATCCGGCTATTCGGCCAGGCCGGCAGTTTCTCCAGCGTCTCGCGCAGCCATGCGGCGGGGTCGAGGCCGTTGAGGCGGGCGGTGGCGATCAGGCTTTGAATGGCCGCCGCGCGCTTGCCCGCGCGCTCGGAGCCTGCGAACAGCCAGTTCTTCTTGCCGATGGCGATGGGCCGGATCGCGTTCTCGACCGGGTTGTTGTCGATGGGCAGGTGCCCCGAGTCCGCATAGCGGATGAACGCCGCCCAGCGTTTCAGGCTGTAGTCGATCGCCTTTGCCGTGCCGCTGCCGTCGGCCACGGTCTTGCGGGTGGCCAACAGCCAGGCGAACAACGCATCCAGTACCGGCCGGGCTTCGCGTTGCCGTAGCGCCTGCCGCTGGAGGATGTCCATATCCCGCCCCGCCTGCTCGATGGCATAGAGCTGGCCGATGCGCACCAAGGCTTCCTGGGCAATCGGGCTCTGGTTCGCCTTGTACAGGTCGAAGAACTTGCGCCGCGCGTGCGCCAGGCACGCCAGTTCCGTGATGCCCGACTTGAACAGCGCCTTGTAGCCGGCATAGTCGTCCACCATCAAATGGCCGCGCCATCCTTCCAGGAAGGCGCCGGCATGGCTACCCGCACGGCTCGCCTGGTAGTCGAACACCACGATCGGTGGCCCCGCCCCCAGGCGATTGCTGTGATAGGCCCAGAGATACGCCCGTTTGGTCTTCCCGGCGCCGGGGTCGAGCTGTGCCACCGGGGTCTCGTCGGCATGCAGCACCGGGGATTGCTTGAGCATTCCCGCCATTCGTTCCGCCAGCGGCGTCAGCGCCACGCCCACCCGGCCGACCCATTCCGCCAGGGTGGAGCGCGACAGGGGAACATCCTGGCGCGCGGCGATCTGCTCGATTCGGTACAGGGGCAGGTGGTCGGCGTATTTGCCGATCGTCACCCAGGCCAGCAGTCCCGGCGCCGCCAGGCCACCGTCGATGATCGCGGCCGGAACCGGGGCGGCGGTGATGGTCTCGCAGGCGCGGCAGGCGTATTGCGGGCGGATGTGGCGATGCACGAAGAAGCGGGCGGGCTCGACGTCGAGTTGTTCGCTGAGGTCTTCGCCGATCTTCACCAGATTCTGGCCGCATTGGCCACAGGTACAGGATTCGGGCTCGTGCCGGTGTTCGATGCGCGGCAGGTGTTCCGGCAGGGCTTGGCGGCCGGCACGCGGGCGCTTGGGCGTGGGGGCCGTGGCTTCGGGAGCGGCCTGTTCGACTTCCTGCTCGCAGGCGGCGAGGTCGGCTTCCACCGTTTCCTGGAACAGGTCGCGCTGTTCCGCGGAGAGCGCTTCGCTCTTGGCACCGAAACGGATGCGGCGCAGGTGGGCGAGTTCCAGGGTCAGCGCCTGAATCTTGGCTTCGGCGTGCTTGAGGGTGGCATCGCGCGCGACCAGCACGGCATTCAATCTGAGGGTTTCGGCAGATTGCTGTTGCAGCTGATCGAGCAGATCCTGAACTGAGTTTCCGTCCCACTCCGGGAGGCCACCAGGGGCTTCTTTGAGAACCAGTTCAGGGCTCGAATTCATGCCTGGATTTTACCCCGGCAATTCCGCCGAAACCCGCATGGGTACTGGGTTCGTGCGGTTTCTTTCGGGTAGGTTCGTCTTACCCGAATGGGCAGTGTGCTAGACCTGCCAGTGGGCCGGCGCCGGCACGTCCAGGCGTTGCCAATCCACCCCGGTGATCAGCCATTGCCACTGCGTGGCCGTCAGGGTGCACACCGGGCTGTCGGCGTTGGGCCAAACGAAGTGGCCGCGATGCAGGCGCCGCTGGCACAGCCAGACGCCGGTGCCATCCCAGATGAGGAGCTTGATCCGGTTCTGGCGGCGGTTGCGGAAGGCGTAGGCGCTGCCGTCGCAGGGCGAACGCCCCAAAGTGTTCTGAATCCGCTGCGAGAGCCCGTCGATGCCGGTGCGCATGTCGATCGGCTCGACCACCAGCCAGACCTGAGTCGCTGTCGGCATCATGGCAGCCGCCTCAACAAATCGGCCAGTGCGGGGACGTCCCCCGCCGGCAGCTCGATGCGCCAGCCGCCCGGGCTGTGGAGCCAGATGACGTTGCCCGTCGGGGACGTACCGACGTTGACCGGGACCAGGGTCAGCATGGCCTTCCCCGCCGCGATGGCTTCCTTCTCCCTGCGATGCCAGCGATAAAACGCCCGCTCGCCCAATCCGTGCTGCGCACAGTACGCTCGTTGCGTCAGGTCGCTTTGATGCCATGCCGCGAGGTGCCCTCGCCAAAATTCCGCCCCGTGCCGCTTCGCCATCTCCAGTGCCTCCTGAAAAAGGCACTCAGATTGCTCAGGCTCACGCAGTCAGTACAGATGGGGCGGCTGGACGCTTAC
>CAYMUY010000075.1:0-2340 GCA_964393825.1 uncultured Thiobacillus sp.
ATTAGAGCGCCTTCCGGCGGTTCCGCCGACCCCTACTCGTGAAATATCCGGGCTAACACTGGCCGCCCCCAAGCACGGGCGGGCGCAGTCAGGCCTTGCCCACCAGCGCGTCGATCTCCGCCTCGGCCTCGAACCAGTCCTGCGCCTCGTAACCAGGAACAAAGCCGCGCTTTTCGGCACGGTGATAGGCGGCGGTCGCGATCCAGCGCTGGCGCTCCTCCTGGGAAGGCGCAGCCGGCTTGTCGACGAGCGCGGTCGCGGTGGCCGCCTTTTTCCTGGGGGTGGCGGCCTTGCGCGCCACCGGAGCCTTGGCCTCGGCGGGAGCGCTGGCGGCCTTCTTCGACTTGCCAGACTCGGTCGACTTGGCAGGCGTGGCGGCGGTCGTCTTCTTCTTGGGGGCAGCGGCAGCCTTGGGGCTGGCCGTCTTGACCTTGGCAGCCGTGACGGCTTTCTTGGCCGGAGCGGGCTCCGCGGCGGCAACGGTTTTCTTGGTGGTGCGCTTGGGGGTAGCTTTTTCTTCGGACATGCTGGTTACTCCTGCGAAAAAATGCGGCTGGGATGGAATGTCTTGTCACTGCTCCGAGGCGCGCCGGGGCCATGAATGACGTGGCGAACTGAAAAGAGGCTCAAGTCAGTGAAGCGTCAAGGCGTGGAGAGGGAGCAGCCCCTTCCCGGTATGAATCATGGCGCCACCGATCATGCACCGCACCCCGGGATCATCCGTAATGCGGCGCATTGTATTGCACAGTCCGGCGAATCTGGCAGCCTGCCATCACACCCGCCAACCGGGATCGTCCTGGTCGCCCGCGATGTCGCGGCAGAGGATCAGCCCCCCACCGGCGACCATACACTGGCGGGGAGGTCATGCCACGGGTTATTCGGTCGATTGCTCGCCTTCAGCGGCCGCATCCGCGTCTTCTACGGAATCGGTATCCGCGTCGAGAATCCGTTGCAATCCGGAAAGTTTCTCGCCGGCATCCAGGTTGATCAGGGTGACCCCCTGGGTGGAGCGGCCGAGCGAGCGGATTTCGCTGACGCGGGTGCGGATCAGGACGCCGCCGGTGGTGATCAGCATGACTTCATCGCTCTCGTCCACCAGGGTGGCGGCGACCACCTTGCCATTGCGCGCGGAGGTGGAGATGGCGATGAGCCCCTGGCCGCCGCGACCGTGGCGGGTGTACTCGCCCACCGGGGTGCGTTTGCCGAAACCGTTCTCGGTGGCGGTCATCACGCTCTGCTCGTCGTTCTCGGCCACCAGCAGGGCGATCACGCGGGCCTCGTCGGCCAGGCGGATGCCGCGCACGCCACGGGCGGTACGGCCCATCGCGCGCACTTCGTTCTCGTCGAAGCGGTTGGCCTTGCCCTCGTCGGAGAACAACATGACATCGTTCTGGCCATTGGTGATGGCCACACCGACCAGGAAATCGCCCTCATCGAGATTGACGGCGATGATGCCGGCCGAGCGCGGGCGCGAGAAGTCGGACAACGGCGTTTTCTTGACCGTGCCCAGCGAGGTGGCCATGAACACGAAGTGGTTCTCGTCGAACTCCTTGACCGGCAGGATGGCGTTGACCTTCTCGTCCTGCTCCATCTTGAGCAGGTTGACGATGGGCTTGCCGCGCGCGATGCGCCCGCCCTGCGGCACCTCGTAGACCTTGAGCCAGAACATCCGGCCCAGGTTGGTGAAGCAGAGGATGGTGTCGTGGGTGTTGGCGATGAACAGTTTCTCGATGAAATCCTCTTCCTTGGTGCCGGCCGCCTGCTTGCCGCGGCCGCCGCGCTTCTGGGTGCGGTATTCATCGAGCGGCTGCGACTTGATGTAACCGGTATTGGACAGGGTGACCACCATGTCCTGCGGGGTGATCAGGTCTTCCAGCGAAATGTCGGCGCCGTGCGCGATGATCTCGGAACGGCGCGCATCGCCAAACGCGGCCTTCACCTCGCCCAGTTCGTTCACGATGATCTCGGTGACACGGTCCGGCTTGTCAAGGATGTCGAGCAGGTCGGCGATCTTCGTCATCACGTCGGCGTACTCGCCGACGATCTTGTCCTGTTCCAGGCCAGTCAGGCGCTGCAGGCGCAGATCGAGGATGGCCTGGGCCTGCACCTCGGTGAGGAAATAGCCATTTCCGTGGAGGCCGAATTCCGCCGCCAGGTTGAGCGGGCGGAAGGCCTCGGTGCCGATGTGCTCGCCAGCCACCCGGGCCAGCATGTCTTCCACCACGGTCGAGCGCCAGGGCCGCGACAACAGTGCCGCCTTGGCTTCCGGCGGCGTTGAGGACGCCTTGATCAGGGCGATGATCTCGTCGACGTTGGCCAGCGCCACGGCGAGGCCTTCCA
>CAYMUY010000076.1:0-2085 GCA_964393825.1 uncultured Thiobacillus sp.
AAGCTGGTGGGACAGGCCGGCCAGACCATGAACGAGATCGTCGACGCGGTGAAGCACGTTACCGATATCATGGGTGAAATCAGCGCTGCGTCGAGCGAGCAGAGCCAGAGCATCGAACAAGTCAGCAACGCCATCGGCCACATGGACGAAAGCACCCAGCAGAATGCCGCGCTGGTGGAACAGGCTGCCGCCGCCGCGGAAACCCTGCAGGAACAGGCCGCGACCCTGAGCCAGGCAGTCGCGGCTTTCCATCGCGCCGGCGGCCGCGCCGCCATCACAGCGGTCGCCCGGGTGAAGCCGGCATTTCGGGCAACCCCGGCCTTGCCGGCCAGCAGGCAACCCTCGCTGGCCAGGCCGGCCAGCATCGGCGAGGTCGACTTCGATGCCATCATCGACGCGCATCAGGCCTGGAAGCAGAAATTGCGAGGCGCCATCAGCGGCGGCGACGAACGCAACCTGAATGCGGACGACATCTGCAGGGATGACCAGTGTGCACTGGGCAAATGGATCTACGGCCCCGGCAAGGCATACAAGACCACCGCGGAATACGAACCCTTGCGCCACGCCCACGCCAAGTTCCACCTCTGCGCCGCCGACATCCTGCGCCGCGCCCAACAGGGCGACAAGGAAGGCGCCAGCGCCATGCTGGTCAGTGACTTCTTCGACCTTTCCAACCGCACCGTGCAGCACATCGTTGCCATGAAGCGGCACTACCGCCAATAACCTGCTTCGGGCCAACAGGAGTACGCAGCATGCGCCAGAATCTCCCCGTGACCGGCAACGAGTACATCCTGAGGGATGGCACCCAGATCGTTTCCGCCACCGACACTCGCGGCATCATCACCTTCTGCAACCCGGACTTCGTCGAAGCGAGCGGCTTCAGCGAATCGGAGCTGATGGGCGCTCCGCACAACATCCTGCGCCACCCGGACATGCCGGCGATGGCCTACAAGGATCTCTGGGATACCCTGGCCGCCGGCCAACCCTGGTCCGCCATGGTGAAGAACCGGCGCAAGAACGGCGACCACTACTGGGTGCGCGCCCATGTCAGCCCGATCAGCAAGGACGGCAAGGTGACCGGCTATCTATCGGTCCGCTCCAAGCCCGAGCGTCATGAGGTGGCCGCCGCCGAGGCGCTCTACAAGGCTATCCGCGAGGGTCGCGCCAAGGACGTTCAACTCCAGCAAGGCCGTCTGGTCCATACCGGTCTGCGCGGCTTCAGCGAAAGACTCCACAACCTCAGCCTGCGCGCCCGCCTGATCGGTGCCGCTGCACTGATGGCGGCCTTCCTGGCGATCATCGGCGGTCTTGGCGTCGCCGGCATGAACAAATCCAACGGCATCATCGACGAACTGCATTCACGTGCCCTGGAACCGGCCAAGCTCGCCGATGACATCCGCTACCTGCTGGCCGACAGTCGCGGCCAGGTCTTGCTGGGCATGCAGCACAATCCCGGCTATCCGCTGGCCAAGCTGCATGATCACAGCATCCAGGTCCACCTTGACGCGATCACCAGGAACAGCGAAGCGATCAACCAGATCTGGAAAAAACTGTCGACGATCGAATTCGATCCGGCGATTCCCGCAACCAGGCGGGTGAAGACGGCCCTCGAGGCATTCGAGTCCGCGCGCGCCCGCTTCGGCCTGGAAGGCATCCTGCCAGCCAAATCCACCCTGCAGGCCGGAATGTATGAGGAAACCGGCGAACTGCTGATCGACAGCATCAACCCGCTCTACAAGGCGCTGAATGAACACACCATCAAGCTGCTGGCCGCGCTCGACCAATACGCCCTGGAACAGCGCCAGGAGGCGGAGGCGCGCACGGCGGCGTTGAGGCGCGATATCCTCCTGGTCTTCCTGGTCGCGGTGGCCGCCGCCGCGTTGATGGGCTGGCTGACGATCCGCGACATCGTGCGGCCGCTGCGACGCACCATGGCGTACTTCGGCAGGATCGCCGACGGCCACTACGACAACCACATCGTCGTGGATCGCCACGACGAAATCGGCAGTGTGCTGAAATCCCTGGCCAACATGCAGACCAAGCTGGGCTTTGACGTTGCCGAGACCCGACGGGTCGCCAACGAAA
>CAYMUY010000077.1:0-1643 GCA_964393825.1 uncultured Thiobacillus sp.
AGCCCGCTGGTCGCCGAGCGGCAGGCCTGGTACCTGAACCGGCCGGACCTGCTCAAGCGCATCTTCGAGCGCAGCCGGCGCTACCTGCACCACATCGTCGGCGAACTGGAAAAGCGAGGCATGCCGACCGAGCTTGCCCTGCTGCCGATCGTCGAGAGTTCCTTCAATCCGCTGGCCTACTCGTCGGCCCGCGCCCTCGGCATGTGGCAGTTCATCCCCTCCACCGGGAAGAACTACAAGCTGCAGCAGAACTGGTGGTTCGACCAGCGCCGCGACATCGTCGCCTCGACCAGCGCCGCGCTCGACTACCTGCAGTACATCTACGAGATGCACGGCGACTGGCACCTGGCCCTGGCGTCCTACAACTGGGGCGAGGGCGCGGTCGGACGGGCCATCGCGAAGAACCATGCGAAAGGCCTGGCGACGGATTACCAGAGCCTCAAGATGCCCGGCGAAACGCGCTACTACGTGCCCAAGCTGCAGGCCATCAAGAACATCATCGCGCAGCCGCAGCTGTTCGGCATCAGCCTCGAACCGATTCCGAACCGGCCGTATTTCGGCACGGTCGAACGCAGCGAAAAAATGGACATCGCGCTCGCGGCGCGCCTGGCCGAGATTCCCGTGGAGGAGTTCATCGCCCTCAATCCCGCATACAGCCGACCGGTGATGCCGACGGTAGCCAACAGCCCGCTGGTGTTGCCCGCCGAGAAAGTGCAGACCTTCCTCGACAACCTGCAAAGCCACGAAGCGCAGGACAAGCCGCTGTCGGCCTGGCTCACTCACACACTGAAGAAGGGCGAGAAGCTGGACAGCGTCGCCGCCCGCTTCGGCCTCAGTACCGCGAAACTGAAACAGCTCAACGGCATCAATGCGCGGACCAAGGTGGTTCCCGGCTTCGCCCTGCTGGTGCCGGGCAAGGAGGCTGCCGGTCACGAATCGCTCGCCGCGCGTCTGCCCCAAACTCCGGCCAACCCGCCGAAAGCCACCAAGTGGAAGAAGGGCAAGGCGGCCAAGCCGGCCACGAAGGGCAAGCGCGTCACGGCCAAGATCAGGAAGCCACCACCAGCCCGACCCGCGGCCAAGCCGACGAAGCGTTAGCGGGACCGGGCGCCCGCGACCGACCGGCGCAATTCGGCTAAGATCAACGTTCGCGGCCCCCGTACCGCCGATTGTTCCCGTCGTTCCTGAAATCGACAGACCTGACCCATGAAGCGCCTTCTTGCCCTCCTGCTTGTCTGCACCCTGTCGCCCGCCGCGCATGCGGAAGGCGGCTTCCTCGACGTGCTGCGCGGGGTCGCCGGCGCCATCGGCGGCAATCAGCCAGCCCCCGCCGCCCCGCCACAATCGGTCACGCCGACCCTGGGCATCCGCGGCATGGACGAGGGCGGCGCCAAGGCGGCGGCTCCCGCCGGGGACTCGATCAAGCTTCTCGAAAGCTGGGCCGTGGGCCGCGGCGAGGCGGAAGCCGCCGCCGGCCGGCGCGGCCTCAAGTCGAGGGCGGCCTCTTACCAGGGCGCCGCCAAGGACGCCACGAAACCGGAGTCGCCGCGATGAAGACCCACCCGTTCCGCCGCGGCCTGGTATGCGCCGCCCTCGCCATGCTCCCGTTCGGCGCGCTGGCGCAGTCGCGCAGCTTCGACCTC
>CAYMUY010000078.1:0-1563 GCA_964393825.1 uncultured Thiobacillus sp.
GCCGGGGTTATATTCGGAACCGGCTTTGCGCCCTTCACGGGCGGGCCGCTCAACCATTCCCGCGCAGCAGGGGCGCCGGGCCACTGAGATTCAATGCCTGGAGGGGTTTTGGCCTCCAGGCTCCGGATTCGCCCGGGGTTCGGCGCACCCCGTGGCACCCAATACTACAACCGCGCCAAACACGAGGAGACACCCATGAAGATGAAAACCATCGCCCGCCTGATGCCCTTGCTGGCCCTCGGCCTCGCCACCGGCCAGGCCTCCGCGGCCGGCTTCCAGCTGCTCGAGCAGAACGCCAGCGGCATCGGCAACGCCTACGCCGGCTCGGCCGCGGTGGCCGAGAACGCCAGCACGATCTTCTTCAACCCGGCAGGGATGACCCAGCTGAAGGATCGGGAGGTGTCGGCAGGCCTCTCCATCGTGCGGCCCACCTTCAAGTTCAAGAACGACGGCTCGAGCGTCGGCACCCTGGCCAACGCCGGTAATGGCGGCGATGCGGGAAGCTGGGCATTCCTGCCCAACGCTTACATGTCGTGGGCCTTGACCAAGGATCTCTACCTGGGCATTGGTTTTGGTGCGCCCTTTGGCCAGATGACCGAGTACAACAACCCGTGGGTGGGCGGTGCCCACGCGCTCAAATTCGACATCAAGACCTACAACATCAACCCGAGCATCGCCTGGCGGGTGAATGAAAAGGTCTCGCTGGGGGCCGGCATCAACTACCAGCGCATGGAGGTCGAATACGCCAGGCTGGTTTCGTCCTCGGCGCTTGCCCCTGCACTTGGCCTGACCACGGCGACCCTGAGTGCGTCCGACAACAGCTGGGGCTGGAACGTGGGCGCGCTGTTCACGCTGAGCCCGGCCACCAAGGTCGGCGTGTCCTATCGCTCGAAGATCAAGCATGAGCTGGAGGGGCGCCTGCAGCCATCCGGCCCCGCTGCGCCCGCCATCGGCACCCGCAGCGCCACCGCGGACGTAGAGTTGCCTGACTCCTTCATCCTCTCGGTGGCCCAGAACCTCAACGACAAATGGGAGATGCTCGGCGACATCTCCTGGACGGGCTGGAGCAGCATTCCGGCGGTGAACATCGTCCCCTCCAGCGGTGCTGTCGAGAAGCTCGATACGCAGTTTCGCGACACCTGGCGCTATGCCCTCGGCGCCAACTACCGCTACACCGACAACGTCAAGCTGAAGTTCGGCATCGCCTACGACCAGACGCCGGTGGCCAGTGCCCAGCATCGGCTGGTGTCCCTGCCCGACAACAACCGCACCTGGTTCTCGACCGGGGCGCAGATCAAGCTCGACAAGGACGCCAAGCTCGATCTCGGCGTGGCCTACCTCTTCGTGCCCGAGTCCCGTATCAACAACAATTTGAGCACACCAGCCAACCCGACGACCGACAAGGGTTACGTGAAGGGTGTCTACGACGCCCGCGTGTGGATCTTCGGCGCCCAGTACTCGATGGCCTTCTGATGCGGTAATCCCCGCCCGGTGCCGGAACTGTCGGCACCGGGCACTTTTCCCGGTCTTTTTCATGCCTCGCCTCGACAAGCTTCCCGACGC
>CAYMUY010000079.1:0-1512 GCA_964393825.1 uncultured Thiobacillus sp.
TAATTTCACGATCCGAGATGAATCGAGGCGATTTTGGCTGGAGTCAGGTCGTTTTTTCATGAAAGCGCAATGCTCCCGTCCTGTTTTCTTACTGCGGACGCAAT
This sequence comes from uncultured Thiobacillus sp., assembly GCA_964393825.1. Lineage (GTDB taxonomy): Bacteria > Pseudomonadota > Gammaproteobacteria > Burkholderiales > Thiobacillaceae > PFJX01. The sequence goes on from CAYMUY010000079.1 coordinate 105, forward strand.
ACGGCCATGCGCTTCAAATTCCACGCGAGGCAAACCAGTGTCCATTCGTTCTGGACGTTCTCCAGGCCGCGCAACAGAAACTGGCGGAACCCCATCACTGACTTGATGATGCCGAACACCGGCTCGACCGTCTGCTTGCGTAGCCCATAAGCGGCGCGCCCGGCGCGAGTCTTGAGCTTGTGCTTCATGGTCTCGACCGCGGTCGCCTCGTCGGCCAGGGGCGCCGGTTCGGTGAAACGCTCGCGCCAGCCCGGATGGTGTTCGTCGCGCTTGACCGCAATCAGTGGCTCGATACCCGCGGCAACGCAGACTGACACATTCTTCTCGCTGTAATAGCCCGTGTCGGCCAGCCACGTCGTGGGCCGATCCAGCCCTTCGGGATTCGCCCGCACCTTCTCCACCATCGGCTCGACCTGCTCCTTGTCGTTGCTCGCTTGGGTGACGTGCGGCGCCAGGATCAGCATCGACTCGGTATCGACCACCGCCTGGGCGTTGTAGCACTGCTCGAAGCCGCCGCCGGCCACCTTCATGATCCGCGACGCTTCGTCGGTCAGGTTGATCTGGTCGTCGGCCCGCGCGCCTGATTCGGGCGGCTGCGGCGGCTTGCCGCTCGCCTTCTTGCCCGTGGCCTTCGTCTTGGCCGCGCGTGTCGCCATCTTGGCCTCGTATTCGGCTTGCTCGCGCGCAAAGCGTTGCTGGGCGCGGGCCTCGATCTTGGCCTTGGCCGCCGCGATCGCCGCCAGGCGGTCTTCGCGGCGCTTGATCTCCTCAGGCAGATTCACCCCTTCCGGTACTTCCGCCTGGTCGGCCGCCTCGGCCAGCGCCAGCAGCGCCTTGACTTCGGCTTGCAGCTGCGCCTCGATCTTCTCGGCGTGCCCGTAGGAGAGCGCACTGTGCCGGCTGGCGTTCGCGTGAATCTTGGTGCCGTCCAGACTCACGGTGCCAAAGCGCGAGACTTGGTTCTCGCGTGCGATCTCAAGTACCTGGACAAAGGCGGACTGGAATTCCTGGCCGAAACGCTTCCGGAAGACCGCCAGGGTGTCGTGATCCGGATGGCGGTTGCAGGCGATATACCGGAACGCCAGCGAATCGTAGGTCGCCCGTTCGAGCTTGCGGCTGGAGAACGTGCCCGTGGCGTAGCCGTAGATCAGCAGGGAGAGCAGCATCGCGGGATGGTAGGCATCGGTTCCTCTGCCGGCATACGCCCGCTCCAGCGCCGAGAGATCCAGGCCTTCCACCACATCCACCACGTAACGCGCCAAGTGCGCTTCCGGCAGCCACTCCTGTACCGACGGCGGCAGCAGGTAGTCCGTGTCTCGATCTATCGGGTGAAAAGCCATCGCGCTATCCGTCAAAGTCCAGCGCTGGGATTATCGCCTATCGCGAGAAAAGTCCGACAGGCTGCTAG